>NZ_VEVQ02000002.1 GCF_006491595.2 Flavobacterium jejuense | reverse complement strand
TGCAAAAGTAATTCTTTTTTTGAAACTGACAAGCTTTTTTTGAAAAAAAATTTTTCTTTTTTTGTCAGCCTTATAACTCGTGTTATATTTTCAAAATGTAATAAGAACTCTGCTTCATTGCGGGTGCAAAACTAATACCTTTTTGTTACAATCCTAACCTTTTTATAACTATTTTTTAATCTTTTTTTCTTCTGTTTGATTTTGAATAACTTACAGAGAAAGAAAAAAGATGAAAGAGCAAAGATGAAAGAATATACTGTGTGAAAATTGATACATACTATATATAAGGAGTACTTTATTTATCTACTAAAATAACTAACGCCTAGATTAGCCCTGATTGTAGTGGCATCCTTTTTATTTTAGAATAAAATAAAAAGATAGAACGAAAAGCAGGAATAATTGTCTTTTATAACTATATATATCTGCTAATAATTATTTAAAATATCTATACCTATATAAGTACTCTTAATTAACCTCTTTAGAAAGTCGTTCTTCTTTCATTTTTTTTATATTCTCTCTCCAAGTAGCAGCAAGTTGATTTAGATCTATAGACTTAGCTGGTTCTTGATTTACAAGATGTCCTTGACGAAAAGCAGTAACTAATATACTTTCAATATGAAAATCTTCCAATCTATCATAAGGTTTGTATTCCTCTTTAATATTAATATCAAATAACTTTGCAGTATTATTTGACCAAAAAGCTTTCCACCCACTCTTATATTGTTTGATTAAATCAAAAGTTGTTTCTCCTGTTTGTCTATTAATAAGTTTAACCAAAATTTGACCATCTTTTCTAGAAAGCTTCTTTAATCTTGGCTCAAATTCTTCTTGCAAATATTTTTCTACTATTTTAAAATATTTTTTCTTTTCCTTTTTAGTTTTGAGTTTATTCATTGTTGCATTTAATTGCAATAATTTTTCTGATGTTAATTTTGCATATGGATAAGTTTTATATACTCTTCTTTTTAATATCAATAATTTTTTCTTTTCATCATCTAATCCTACAACATTATTTTTTGAAACTACTATCTCATTTAATTCTATAGAATATAGAACTGCTGAATCTTGAGCAGTGACTCTTAGCGTATCTTGAACTTGAGCTTTCACAGAAATACCAAAAAATAAGAAAATATAGATAATAGAATTTTTCATAGTTTAAAATTATAATCAAAAATAAATAAATAATAGATAAGTCTTGATGCATTTTTATAATTTAGCAAAAAAATAAATTTTATGAGTTCGAAATCGATATTAGGAAAGTCTTCTATGACTTTTTTAGAAAATTATTTGAATAATGCTTCTCCAACTGGTGAGGGGCTTCCGAAGAAAATTGTAAAAAATTCTTTAAGTAAAGAATAGAGGTGCTGGAGAAGAATATGAGCTTTTATATTATGATACAAGATACCTTAATTGATGGAGCTCGATCGCTGGATGGAGTGCCTGATAGTATGGATCCGTTAGAATGGATTCAAGGTAAAATAATGCCAGCACCCGCTGAGAATTTGGTATTAGATTTATCATTGGAAAGTGGCGACTATCGTGGGCATATCATTGATGGATTTTTAACGTTGTATCATCGCCAGTTAAAGGAGGCATTAACGCATCTGGGGGTAGACAATATTGCCTATTTTCCAGTGCGAATTAGGGATCAAAATACCGACTCTACTGAAGATGGCTATTTTCTCGCTAACATTATCGGCCGTATTGACTGCATTGATATGGAGAAAAGCAAAATTAAGCGATCCCCCTCTGATATTGATGAGAGCGATTTTGAGATTCAGTCCTTGGCAATTGACGAGTCAAAAACTAATGGAGCAAAAATTTTCAGGCTATATAGTGACCCCACATTGGTAATAATTAATCAAGAGTTAAAGGACTATTTTGACCAAACCGATATGCTGGTTGGCGTTGAGCTTCTTAAAACCGAAGACTATTCGGAGTGGTGATGCGTCACCACTGTTGATTCTAAGTGATGTTTTTAAAATGCACTTCTATATTATGAAGCAATACAACCCTGGTTGAAGGCGTAGCTCTCTGGATGGTTTTCCCGACGATATGGACCCCATGGATTGGCTTCAGGGGAAGGTTATTGCTCCACCACCTAAAGATCTAGTTTTAGATCTCTGTTAGCTGTTGTAAGAATTACGAAGGAACAAACTCAACGGGATAATTTACGGTTATCGCTTCTGTCTCTGCGGTAGGGGCAAAGCTAAAGTTTTTAATCCGGGCAAGAGGCCTGTTTTCCAATTACGAATCTGAAGGGCAGAAAATATGGATGATATAATTTTTCATAGTTTAAAATTATAATCAAAAATAAATAAATAATAGATAAGTCTTGATGCATTTTTATAATTTAGCAAAAAAATAAATTTTATGAGTTCAAAATCGATATTAGGAAAGTCTTCTATGACTTTTTTAGAAAATTATTTGAATAATGCTTCTCCAACTGGTTATGAATCTGAAGGGCAGAAAATATGGATGGATTATTTAAAACCATATGTTGATACTTTTATAACAGATATTTATGGTACAGCTGTGGGTGTTATAAATCCAGACGCTCCATTTAAGGTCGTAATTGAAGGTCACAGTGATGAAATTTCATGGTATGTCAACTACATTACCGATGATGGTCTTATATATGTAATAAGGAATGGCGGTAGTGATCATATGATTGCTCCTTCTAAGCGTGTACACATACATACCAAAAAAGGAATTGTTAAAGGTGTTTTTGGTTGGCCGGCTATACACACTAGAAATAAATCAAAAGAAGAGCCTGCAAGAATTGACAATATTTTTATAGATTGTGGTTGTGAAACCAAAGAAGAGGTTGAAAAACTTGGTGTTCACGTAGGATGTGTAATTACTTATCCTGATACTTTTGAAATCTTAAATGAAAATAAATTTATATGTAGAGCAATTGACAATCGAATGGGAGGATTTATGATTGCTGAAGTAGCGCGATTATTAAAAGAAAATAAAAAGGAACTACCTTTTGGATTATACATAGTAAACTCTGTTCAAGAAGAGATAGGTTTGAGAGGTGCAGAAATGATAACACAAACACTAAAACCAAACGTTGCAATTGTTACAGATGTTTGTCATGATACTACTACTCCTATGATAGACAAAAAAATTGAAGGTGATTTAAAAATGGGCAAAGGACCTGTTATTGCTTATGCACCTGCTACACAGAACAATTTGCGTGAAATGATAGTTGATACTGCAACTGAAAATAAGATTCCTTTTCAAAGACATGCTTCATCTAGAGTTACTGGTACAGATACTGATGCTTTTGCATACAGCAATGGTGGTGTAGCTTCTGCATTAATTTCTTTACCGCTTCGTTATATGCATACAACAGTTGAAATGGTTCATAGAGATGATGTAGAAAATGTTATTAAACTGATTTACGAATCATTATTAAAAATAGAAAATAATCATGATTTTTCTTACTTTAAATAAAAAATAGCCGTTTAACGGCTATTTTTTTTACATTTAATTAACTAAAAATGATGTTTTGCCGTTTTTATTTGTTAGTTATCGATTTGTTTGTGTTTCATTAAGATTTAATTTTAAGATTTGCATTGCTGAATTGAAAATCAACAATTTGCTTTTCAGTTTTATTAACCAAATACTTAATTATGAATCCAAAAAAAATAGTATTATTACTTTTAGTTTTCCCATTTTTAATTTTTTCACAAGTAGGTATAGGCACAACTAATCCAACGAAAGAACTTGATGTTAATGGTGATGTAAGAATAAGAGGGCTTTCAAATAATTCAGGAACTACAAATCCTGTATCGGTAACAGCTGATGGAACTTTAGTAACAAGTTTAAATAATGTTACTGCTCCAGGAATTAAATTTGTAGGCTTTTTATCCTCCGATTTATCATTAAACCTAGATTTTACTTTTAAGGATATTGTTCTATCAAATGAACTTCTTGATGTTTTAAATGAATACAATACTACCACAGGCAGATATTCCCCAAGCATTGATGGTTATTATAAAATATCTATGGATTTTGATATTGGTAATTATACCAATAGTTCAAATGATTTAGATATCCTCATTGGTTTATGGGATTTTACTGCAAACAAATGGGTACTTAGAAGAACTTTTAAACATAGAGACAACAATAATTCAGGTTTAGGTTCTGGTAGAAATGAAAGTTATGGTATTACAAATTATTTACAACTACTTCAAAGTCATTCATATGGTTTTAGAATTTTTACTGATTATGAAGCCAACACAAATAGAGATGCTAAATTAAAATCTCATAATACAGGTTCAACTGGAACTTCTTTATCAACTAATTTTTCTATTGAAAAAGTATTATAAAACAAAAAAGAGACTATTACTTTCTTGCAATAGTCTCTTTTTGTTAAAATAAGTACTTCTTATTTTCTTTTTTTAGCTTCTTTTAGTACTTGAATCACTAAATCTGATTTATTAAGTTTTGCATGATCTAAAGCTGTATGTCCTGTTTTGTCTTCTTTTTCTAAATCTGCTCCTTTATCAAGTAATAATTCTACTATTTCAACTTGATTATAAATAGCTGCATACATTAAAGGGGTCGTGCCTCTAATAGTTGTATCATTAACATCTACTCCGTAAGCTATTATTTCTTTAACCTTGTCGATATCTCCTTTACTAATTGCTAAACACAAAGGATTTACATCTGATGATTCATAAGTGTATGAAATTACAGATGGATCGTTTACTAAATTTGAAGCTACTGCAACATTTCCTAACATTACTAAAGCTAAACTAAAAAAACTGATTGATTTTTTCATGATAAATAATTTTTAATGATTGATGATTTATATTTAGTAGACGCTTGAAAATACTTTTAGTTACTGAATTTTTAATAAATAACATTTCTTTAACATTTTCAGTTTTAATAATTTAAAAAACAAAAACAAAAAAACCACGTAAATCGTGGTTAATAAAGTATACAAAATATGTATTGTTATTTATTCAAATAGTTTAACACATTTTCCTCAATACGCTTTTGAATATCCGTTATATCAGCTTTTATAAACTTTTCTCCTAAAATATTTTCATACAATTCAATATATCTCTCAGAAACTGACTTTATATATTCTTCTGTCATTTTAGGTATTTGCTGTCCTTCTTTGCCTTGAAAACCATTAGCAATTAACCATTGACGAACAAATTCTTTAGATAATTGTTTTTGAGCTTCATTATTATTTTGTCTATCTTGATAACCTTCTGAGTAAAAATAACGAGAAGAATCTGGGGTATGAATTTCATCAATCAAAACGATTTTCCCATCTTTTGTTTTTCCAAATTCATATTTAGTATCTACCAAAATTAAACCTCTAGAAGCTGCAATTTCTGTACCTCTTTGAAATAATGCTCTAGTATATTTTTCCAATACTAAATAATCTTCTTCAGTAACAATACCATTGGCTAAAATGGCTTCTCTAGAAATATCTTCATCATGCACTCCAATATCAGCTTTTGTCGTTGGAGTTATTATTGGTTCTATAAATTTATCATTTTCTTTTAAGCCTTCAGGTAAAGTTACCCCACAAAGTATTCTCTTACCAAGTGCATATTCTCTAGCTGCATGACCAGATAGATAGCCTCTAATAACCATTTCTACTTTAAAAGGTTGGCATAAATGACCTATCGCTACATTTGGATCTGGTGTTGCAATTAACCAATTAGGAACAATATCTTCTGTCAATTGCATAAATCTTGTTGCAATTTGATTTAAAATTTGCCCTTTGTAAGGAATTCCTTTTGGCATAACTACATCAAAAGCAGAGAGTCTATCAGTTGCAATCATTACAAGAAGCTCATCATTAATATTATAAACTTCTCTTACTTTTCCGTGGTAAACTGATTTTTGGTTAGGAAAATTGAAATTAGTAGTTGTAATTGTATTCATTTAATGTTGTGTTGTTGAAATGCAAATGTAATTTGTTTACCAATGCCAAACAATATCAAAAATAAAAAAAGGAAAAAATTACTTTTCCCCTTCTTTTATTTAAATCTATTAACTCTATTATTTAAAACGGATATTATAGGTAACTCCTACTCCAACAGATTGCAAATCAACATCATTTTCTGCAAATATATTTTGATAGAAAGCATAAATATTCCAATCTCTATTATGATATCCTATTTGTGGATTTAAATATAAACCACCATCATTATTTTCTACATTAGTTAAAAAGCTATAACCTAAGTCAGAGCCAAAAAACAAACCATTAGGTGTAAAGTAGTAACGAAGGAATCCTGCTACTGGAATCATTCCAAAATCTTCAAAATTCTCTTTTGCAAAATAATGACTATAACCAGAAGCTACACCAATAGCAAGATTTGGATTAAACAAATATTGTCCTCTTAAATCAACACCTAAATTAAATGAAGAGACATCACTTGCATCTCCAACTGGAATACCCGCAGTTAATCCTGCTTTCAACCAAGAATTGTCTGGTGTGATATCTATTTCTGTTTCTTGTGCAAATATTGGACTTAATCCTAATAAACCGATAAATAAAACTAATTTTTTCATGTTTCTTTTTCTTTAAATATTATGATACAAATCTCGGTAAACCATTTACCAAATGAATTACATCATTTTCGTAATAATTTACATAATTAAAAGAAAAAAGAAAGCTATTAAGTAGCATTCAATGGGTTTAGTAATAAAAAAAAATTCAACATATAAAAAGTAAACTAAATATAAAACACTGTACAACAATTATTTAATTAATTTTAAATCTTTCAAAATTTGAATTCCTTTTTTATCAATAGCATCTAATCTTTCAAAATCCTCTTTATCATCAAAATTTTTAAAATGTATTTTTAAACTATTGAATGAATGTTCCATTTTAGTAATTTTAGAAAAGGGAATTTTATATTGGCTACCTGAAGCAGCTCTTATATAATAATATGCTGATAAAAACAATAATATAATACCTATTGGTAACATCATTTTACCATTCTTACCATTATTAAGGTTAAAAAACAACAACAAAGAAAAAGAAAGTAACATAGCATAAAAACTGTATGTTTTAATTTTCTTTTTAGTATTCTGACTTTTCGATTTTTTAGATTTCTCTGAAAGCGAATCCGTTTCTGACCAATTGCCTGATTGAGTTAGGTAAAGATTTTCAGCATCAATATTAACAAATCCTTTCTCATATTTAAAAAAATGTTTCAT
Source organism: Flavobacterium jejuense (assembly GCF_006491595.2). Taxonomy (GTDB): domain Bacteria; phylum Bacteroidota; class Bacteroidia; order Flavobacteriales; family Flavobacteriaceae; genus Flavobacterium; species Flavobacterium jejuense. The sequence goes on along the minus strand of NZ_VEVQ02000002.1, from coordinate 494,495 downwards.
GAGTATATTCTTTATTTTTTCAAAACCATTCTTTTGATTACTTTATTAAACAATCGATATCCTAAAATTTTTCTCAAATAGCGCATAAAATTAGCATCAAAACCAATTGTATATCTTCTGAAACTTTTCTTAGGATTACTTGCAATATTAAATAATTTAGTAACTATTTTTATTGTTAAGTCTTTATTTTTAGATGTTTTCTTTTTTAGAATACAATTTATAGTACACATCATATCCTCATATGACGTGATTTTTGTATCCTCACATTTGGTTACATTTTTTTGAAAGTCTGTTGGAGCATTACCAAATTGAACCGTACAAACACCAACATTAAAATCAAGTAATTCATAAGACATACATTCAGAAAAACTTTCAACCGCTCTTTTTGTAGCATGATAAAAGTTTCCTAAAGGTAAGTTTACTAAACCTGCTACTGACGAGATATTTATAAACATTCCTTTATTTTGTTCTCTAAAAACAGGAATAAAAGCCCTACAAACTTTAATAACACCAATTAAATTAACATCAACTATAGTATCAATCTTTGAATCTTCTGAAAGTTCCACAAAACTTCTGTATCCTAGTCCTGCATTATTAATGATTACATCAATTGTCTTAAACTCTTTTAAAATATTTTGTTTTGCTATTTCAATACTTGCTGAAGAAGTGACATCTAATTCATAGCATTTTATATTTGGATAGTCTATAAAACCATCCGCTAAATTAATATCAATCATAGTAGCTATAACATTCCATCCGTTTTCAGCAAAGTATTTTGAAGTTAATTTTCCTAATCCACCAGATGCTCCAGTAATGAGTATGTTTTTCAATTTTTATTTTTTTAGCATTGCAAATAAAGTTTATTTAAAAGACAATAACAAAAAAAGATGCTGTACATTTCGCACAGCATCTAATCAAATTATAACTCAATAAATAAAAATTATAAAGTAGACCAAATAGAATAACTATTAGGTGGGCATTGTATTTTAACCCATTTATCACCTTGAGTTGTAGGTTGCCAAGAAGAATTCCCAGTATAATCTTTTATAGTTGTATTTGACCAATTCGTTTGAATCCATCTTTCTTGCCATGAATCGGAGTTATTCAAATACACTACTAAACCAGGATTCCCATTATAACCGTTTCTTCTAGCCAAATATTCGTCATTATCTGCATATAAAATAGACGTATTACCTGTTGCTTTATTATTATGAATCCAAATTAAATTATTTAGTTTGTTTTTATCTAACCATTCTTCGTAATCTCTGTAAAAAATTGTTGGATACCCTTCATGAGTTAAGATATATGCATAAGCTAATGTTTTTTTCCAAATTTGATCAGTATCATGATTTGAAACAAATGTTACTGCTCTAAAAGGTCTTCTTTTCCAAAGCATATCACCAGAACTTAATTTTGTCAAATCATTACCATCAAAGGCTTCATCCATTTTGTAATAACAAGCAAAATCAAAAGCTGAACTATTTGCATTATCACACCACCATTCTAAAGTAGCTGCATTTCCATCCCAATATTCACCAACAGAAAAACCACCTACATTAGCATTCCATTGGTTTACAACCCAAGGACCAAAACCTTTTACATAATCAAATCTCCATCCGTCAAATTTCATAGTATTTTTATAATATTTCCCAACAGCATCAGATCTTCCCCACAACCAATCTTGCACATAAGGATTTGCATGACACAAATCTGGAAAGCCACCAAAACTTCCTTCATCATTATTTCCATAAGAATTTTTATAGAAATCATTGTAAGTACGATTGAATTTACCAGAAGCTACATTAAACTTAGTGTATGTATTAGAACCTGTGAAAGGATTGTACTCCGATTGTCCACCACTATTATGATTGATAACTATATCTGCATATACTTTCATATTTTGTTCGTGAGCAGTGGTAATTAAACTAGTTAATTCACTTTTAGAACCAAATCTTGTTTCTGTAGTTCCATTTTGATTATAATCTCCAAAATCATAATAATCTGTTGGATCATAACCCATTGAGAATGGCCCATTTTGTGCTTTAGAAGCAGGTGGCAACCACACAGCATCTATACCAGCATTTCCCCAAGCAGTTACTTTACCTTTAACTACATTCCACCATGTTCCACCTGCTGGAACGTCCCAATAAAATCCTTGCATCATAACTCCACCACCAGCATTTGCGACATATTTACTGCTTAAATTAGCTTTATCATCACCTGTATTAAATGGATGACCGTCATGATTTGTTACTTGAATTGTTTTAAAATCTCTTGACGTCTCTTGATTTTCATTAATAGTTTCATCCTTATCACAAGAAATGAATGAAAAAATTAAACAAGATGCCATAATTCTTAATTGACTAATTTGTTTCATGTTTTAGTATTTATTTAATTTTACACCTAAATTAATGTAAAAATCACAATAATTACATTGTAAAAATAAGAATTCATTAACGAAAACGTTTTCGTGTTAATAAATAATTCAAAATCATTAAAAAAACTATGATTTTAAAAAATTAGTCATAACAAAAAAAGCCAATTAACTGAATAATTGACTTTTAAGACAGGAATAATAAAATTTAATCGTGATTTTCTATACTTTTATAAGCATCAATTACTTTTTTTACTAATTTATGCCTTACAATGTCTTTATCGTCTAAATAAATTACGCCTATACCTTCAACATCTTTCAAAATTAAGATAGCTTCTTTTAGTCCAGAAATAGTTCTTCTAGGTAAATCTACTTGACCAGGATCTCCTGTTATCATGAATTTAGCATTTTTCCCCATTCGAGTTAAAAACATTTTCATTTGACTATGTGTAGTGTTTTGAGCTTCATCTAGTATAACAAAAGCATTATCTAAAGTCCTTCCACGCATAAAAGCTAATGGTGCAATTTGGATAATACCTTTTAAAATATAATCTTCTAATTTTTCAGAAGGAATCATATCTCTCAAAGCATCATATAAAGGTTGCATATAAGGATCCAACTTTTCTTTCATATCACCTGGAAGAAAACCTAAATTTTCACCAGCTTCTACAGCAGGTCTCGTTAAAATAATTCGTTTTACTTGTTTTTCTTTTAATGCTTTAACAGCCATAGCAACTCCTGTATAGGTTTTTCCAGTTCCAGCTGGACCAATTGCAAAAACCATATCGTTTTTCATAATAGTCTCAACCAACTTCTGCTGATTAGGTGTCATCGCTTTAATTAACTTACCGCTTACACCATGCACAAGTATTTTGTCTCTATCATGCATATATTGTGTTTCTTGTGCATCACTTTCAAGAACTCTTGAAACAACATTTTCATCAATATTGTTATAGCGCGTGAAATGAAGCATTAATCTTTTAAATTTGTTTTCAAATTCTTCTAAAATTTCTTCTTCACCATATACTTTAAGAGTTGTTCCTCTGGCCACAAATTTCAATTTCGGATAATATTTTTTAATGGCTTCTAAATGAACATCTTGAGCACCCCAAAAATCTTTTGGAGTAATCTCTACTAATTCAATGTTTCTCTCGTTCAAAGGCTTTCTTTTTAAATTATTTTTGTTGTACTAAAATTATGCTAGCTTTGTAAACTATTTAAGATAGTTATTGTTTTTTTTATAAAATTTATAGAATCTCATTTTTATTTTATTTTTTAAAATAGGAAGTAAACTATAACCTCAAATTTAAGAAAAACACCGCTTGCATCTTGAATAAGTTATAAACAAAAATATGTCAATAATTACTCTTACTACCGATTTTGGATTAAAGGATCATTTTGTGGGTGCTTTAAAAGGTAAGTTAATTTCTACTATTGAAAATCCTACAATAGTTGACATATCCCATGACATTGATTTATTCAACACATTAGAAGCTAGTTACTGTATTGCAGCTTCCTATAATAATTTTCCAAAAGGGACTATTCATATTATTGGTGTAGATAGTGAAAAAACACAAAACACGCAGCATATTGCTATGCAATGGGAAGATCAATATTTTATTTGTGCTGACAATGGTATTTTAAGCTCTCTGATTCAAAAGAAAATACCTCAAAAAGTAGTAGCTATAACTATTCATGATCGCTTACAAGAAGAAGCAACACCTATGAATGTATTTGTTGCAGTGGCCTCTCACATTACTAGAGGTGGTTTGCTAAATGTCATTGGTAAAGAAATTAACGAATTAAAAGTAGTTAATGAATTAACTCCGATAGTTTCTAATGATGCTAGTTTCATAAAAGGTAGTATTATATATATTGACCAATTTGGAAATTGTGTGACCAATATCTCCAAAAAAATATTTGAAGAAGTAGCAATTAAACGCCCATACACCATTTCTTTTCATAATAAAAAATTAGAACGTATTCATAGGTATTATTCAGATTTTAAAAATATCGATAAATACTCTTTAAAGACTTTTGAAGGAAATGCTTTAGCGCTTTTTAATGAAAATGGTTATTTAGAAATAGCTATTTATAAAAGTAACCCTAAAACAGTAGGCTCTGCTTCTACTCTTTTGGGTTTAAAGTTTAGAGATGTAGTAACAATAACTTTTAACGAATAAAAAAATGTTTGTACGAATTGTAAAAATGAGATTTCAAGAGGATAAAATTGATCTTTTTTTGACTAATTTTAATCAGGTAAAGGAAAAAATTAGAGGTTTTGAAGGCAATGCTTTTTTAGAATTGTATCAAGATAAAAATGATCCTAGAATATTTTTTACTTATAGTTATTGGCAAACAGAAGAAAATTTAGAAAATTATAGAAATTCTGTACTTTTTAAAGAAGTTTGGAATTATACTAAAAAACTATTTAGCGATAAGCCAGAAGCTTGGAGTGTAGATAAAATAGCATCGCTTATTTAGATATTTAAAATTGTTCAAGGCTTTAATTTATTAAATTATTTCATTTTTAAAGTAATATACTACATTTGCATAGTGAGTATCTTAAATTAGATGAAACCATTTTAAACTTTTTTGAATTTTATAAAATATATGAAAGCATTACTTTTAAGAGAAATAAAATCATTTTTTGGTTCACCTATTGGTTATTTAGTGATAGCCATATTTTTAATACTCAACGGATTATTTTTATGGGTTTTTAATGGTGAATTCAATATTTTAAATTCAGGTTTTGCCGATTTAGGACCGTTTTTTAAATTAGCACCTTGGATTTTAATATTTCTTATTCCTGCGGTTACTATGAGAAGTTTTTCTGATGAAAAAAAACAAGGAACTATCGAACTCCTTTTTACTAAACCATTATCGATTTGGGAAATTGTAAATGGAAAATTTTTTGGAGCTTTCCTTTTAATAGTTATCGCTTTATTACCTACTTACATTTATGTCTGGATGATTTCATACTTTGGTAATCCACCTGGAAATATCGATATGGGAAGCACATTAGGATCTTATTTCGGTCTCCTTTTTCTTGTTGCTTCTTATACTTCAATTGGAATATTCACCTCTTCCATAACTGATAATCAAATCATTGCATTTATAGTTGCTGTTTTTATTTGCTTTATTTTTTACTTTGGGTTTGAAGGAATTGCAAGTTTATTTGAGGAAAATAGTAGAATAATTACTTCATTTGGAATGGATTCTCATTTTAAGAGTATGAGTCGTGGTGTTATTGACACAAGAGATGTTATTTACTTTCTAAGCATCACTCTTTTGTTTTTATCCATCACTGTTTACCAACTTAAAAGATTGAAAGGATAATGAAAACTTCAAGAAAACAAAATATAAAATCAGTAGCAATTATAATTCTCATTTTAATTGCTGTAAACGTAATCAGTAATTATTATTTTAAACGTTTTGACTTAACCGAAGACAAACGCTATACTCTATCAGAAACTTCTTTAGAAATTATCAAAAATATTGATAGTCCATTAATGGTTGATGTTTTCTTAGAAGGAAATTTTCCACCAGATTTTAAGCGTTTGCAAAATGAAACTCGACAACTTCTAGAAGAATTTTCAGCTTACAATCCTAATATCATTTTCCAATTTGTTAATCCAGTTGAAAAAGAGAGTGAAGTAGTTGAAGTGATGAAGAAATTTCATGAGAGAGGATTACAACCTTTAAACATTACTGTAGATGATAAAGGAAAACAAACACAAGAAGTAGTTTTCCCATGGGCTGTAGCTAGTTACGGAGATAAAGGTGCTAAAGTAGCCTTACTTAAAAACTTAATGGGTGCTTCAACCGAACAAAAAGTAATCAGTTCAGTGCAACATTTGGAATTCGCTTTTGCTGAAGCTTTTAATAAAATTACTAAAGAAAAGCAAAAAAAAATAGCCATTATAAAAGGAAATGGTGAGTTACAAGATATTTATATTGCTGATTTTTTGAAAACTGTAAGAGAAAGTTATTTTTTAGCTCCTTTTACTTTAGATTCTGTAGCATCAAAACCAAAAGAAACATTAACTGCTTTAGAAAAATATGATTTGGCTATTGTAGCAAAACCAACTGAAGGTTTCACAGATGAAGAAAAACAGGTACTAGATCAGTATATTATAAATGGAGGTAAAACATTATGGTTACTAGACAATGTTCATGCTAATTATGAAGATTTATATAGTGAAACAGGTAGTGTTTTGGCTCAACAAAATGATTTAAACTTAACCGAATTATTCTTCAAATATGGAATTCGTATTAACCCTTTATTAATAAAAGACGAACAAGCCATTCCAATAAAACTAGCTAGTGGGCAACAAGGAAGTAATACGCAATACCAACAATATTTCTGGAAATTTTCTCCTTTTGTATACCCTTCTACGAATCATCCTTTAGTTAAAAATATGGAAGGAATAAAATTTGAGTTTGCATCACCAATTGAACTCTTAAATAATTCCATAAAAAAAACAGTTCTACTAAGTAGTTCAGAATATTCTAGACCTATTGGAACACCAACACAAATTTCACTTGACATTGTCACAGAAGAAACAAAACCTGAAGAATATACAGGAAAAGGATTGATGCCTGTTGCCGTTCTTTTAGAAGGTCAATTTAATTCTATGTACACCAATCGTGTTTTGCCCTTTAAAGATGCATCCTTTAAAAAAGAAAGTGCTCCCAATAAAATGATTGTTATTTCAGATGGAGATGTAATTAAAAATCAAATTGATAAAGGAATACCTCTTGAGTTAGGTTTTGATAAATGGACAAATAATCTATATGGCAACAAAGAATTCTTAATGAATTGTACAAATTATCTTTTAGATGACACTGGACTTATCAACATTAGAAGTAAAGATGTTAATTTACCTTTATTAGATAAAGAAAAAGTATATCAAAATTATAGTTGGGCACAAATGATAACTGTCGGATTACCAATTGTTATTTTAGCTATATTTGGTTTTTTATTTACTTATTTAAGAAAAAGAGTATATCATAAATAGATGTTAATAAAATGTTTTTGTGATTGCTAATAATTTAGAATATATTTGTGCAACTAAAATCACAAACGGTTTTAAAATATAAGAAAATGAAGTTCATAGTTTCGAGTTCATATTTATTAAAACAACTTCAAGTATTAGGAAGTGTTATTAATAGTAGTAATACGTTACCCATTTTAGATAACTTTTTATTTGAATTAGATAACAGCAAGCTAACTGTTTCTGCATCTGATTTAGAAACTACTATGTCAGCTAGTCTAGAAATAGATTCTACTAGTCAAGGTAGTGTGGCAGTTCCTGCTAAGTTATTATTAGATATTCTAAAAACATTTCCAGAGCAACCTTTAACTTTTACTGTTGAAGAAAACAATACGGTTGAAATAAGTTCTAATTCTGGTAAATACGCAATTGCTTACGCTCCAGGTGAAGAATTTCCTAAAGCAGTAGCTTTAGAAGATCCTTCTTCTACAATTGTTCCTGCAGAAGTATTAGCAACAGCCGTTAGCAAAACTATTTTTGCAGCTGGTAATGATGATTTAAGACCAGTGATGAGCGGTGTATTTTTTCAATTTTCTCCGGAAGGTTTAATTTTTGTTGCTACCGATGCACATAAATTAGTAAAATATGCTCGTGCTGATGTAAAAGCTTCGCAAGTTGCCGATTTCATTATGCCTAAAAAGCCTTTAAATATTTTAAAAGGTATTTTAGCTGCTTCTGATGCTGAAGTAAAAATTGAATATAACGATGCTAATGCAACTTTCTCATTCGAAAATTATGTATTAACTTGTCGTTTAATTGATGGAAAATACCCAAACTATGAAGCTGTAATTCCAAAAGAGAATCCAAATAAATTATTAATCAATAGAGTTCAGTTTTTAAGCTCTGTACGTCGTGTTGCTATTTTTGCTAATAAAACTACACATCAGATTCGTTTAAAAATTGCTGGAACTGAATTAAATATATCTGCTGAAGATATTGATTACTCAAATAAAGCAGATGAAAGATTGACTTGTGATTACCAAGGCGATGACATGCAAATAGGGTTTAACTCACGTTTCTTAACAGAAATGTTAAACAACCTTACAAGTGATGAAATCCAATTAGAAATGTCTATGCCAAACAGAGCAGGTATCCTTACTCCTGTTGATGGATTAGACGATGGTGAAACTGTAACCATGTTAGTAATGCCTGTAATGCTTAGCAACTAATTTATGAGCTGAAATTAAAAACTAGACTAGTAATTTATTCTAAGTTCAGCAGTCTAAATTTAAAATACTATAACCAACCTTAACCCAAAAAACCGCATACAACTGAAAAGTTATTGCGGTTTTTTATTTTATAAAAAGACAGTTATTATTTAATAGCTTAAATTAAAACCAATACTATTTTTTTTCCGTAAGTGTATATAAATCTAAGAATTTAAAACATTATGAAAAAAAATATCTTATTAGCCGTATTTCTTTTATCACAAACACTTGCTTTTAGTCAATATATCAATTATCAATTTTATGAAGATTTTTTAACAAAATATGTTTCCGTTGAAGGATATGTTGATTACGACGCTATTTATGACAATCAAACCGATTTAAAAGACGTAATCAAACGTTTTGAATCCCTAAAAACGTATTCCGATTGGAGTAAAAATCAGGAATTATCTCATTGGATTAATGTGTATAATATATATTCTATTAAACTTATTATAGATAACTTTCCAATTAATAGTATAAAAGATATTAGCCAATCATTTGATTTACGTTTTATACCTTATAACAAACAATATATCTCTCTAAATTATATTGAAAAACAAATATTAAGTAAAACATTGGACGAACGTATTCATTTTGCAATTAATTGTGCTTCTATTTCATGTCCAAATATTAATAGAGTTCCTTTTTATGCAGACACTATTGAAAACCAACTGGAAGTTGCTGCTAAAAATTTCATCAATAATACAACCAAGAATGATATTTCAAGAAAAGAAGTAAGACTTTCTAAAATATTCGATTGGTTTGCAGAAGATTTCTTAAAAAACAATGCTACTGTAATAGACTATATCAATAAATACTCTGATACTCGTATAAAAGATAGTGCTGAAATTCAATATTTAAATTACAACTGGAGTTTAAATAGCCAAGTTAAATTTACAACTAAAGAATTTTTAGCCTTACAATAATTTCACTTTTTTAATTAATTACTTTGTTAGACTGAAAAGCTACACTTTTAGACTGGTGTAGCTTTTTTATTTTAGATAACTTTAGTATTAAATAACGCCTATTTTCTTCATTAAGAAAGTAGCACTTTTATTTTTACAAATGCCATCACGTAGAATATAATCAAAATGCAAATCGTTCTTATTAATTTCTACTTCGAAACATTTATTGATTAGTTGATTTGGGTATTCATCAGCAGTTAAACACACTTCTATATCATGAGTGGCAATAGCTCCTATTGCTTTTTGACCAATCATTTTTTTAATTACATCTACCGTACCTGAACGCTTATCATCAGAATTGGTTCCTCTTAATATCTCGTCTAAAAGTACAAATGATTGCTGCTCTTCTAAAGCATTCATAATCTGTTTTAATCGCTTAATTTCTGCATAAAAATAAGATTCACTATCAGACAATGAATCAGATAATCGCATAGAAACTAAAATAGGCATTGGATGTATATTTGCTTCAGAAGCACAAACAACCGAACCTATTCGGGCTAAAACCATATTCACACCTAAGCTTCTAAGAAAAGTACTTTTTCCTGACATATTTGAGCCTGTAAGAATAATGAAGGATTGTGGTTGGAAATCAATTGTATTGGCAACTCTACTTTTAACATTTAATAAGGGATGAGCCATTTTCGTAAAAGAAACTTCATGAGTATCATTCAATATTGGAAAAATGAAATCTGGATTGTTATATGAGAAATTGGCTAAACTTTGCAACAACTCAAACTCGCCTATAACTGCCAACCATTTTTCAACATTGCCAACATGTTTTGTTTTCCAATGCAAAAGCGCTCTAAAATCATGTACATGATATAAAAAAAAGCCATTTAAAAGTATGGATACTAAAGGATTAGCAACACTATCCAAAATAGCAAATAATCGAGATAGTTGCTGTAAAGAAACACTCGCTTTTATAGCATTCGTCTTCAAATCATTTTGTAAAGTGACTAGTTTTTTTGATGTAAACGATTCTTGTTCAAGAGTAGCAATCATCAATCCATATTGCTTTACGATTTTATCAATATCTGATGAATATTCGTTTTCTAATTTAATTCGTTTGAAAAAATTAGAGGCAAACGCTACATTTACTAAAAAAGAAGTCACTAAATAAGGAAACCATTCATTGGAATTACTAAAATAGTGTGCAAAAGCTAATGCAATAAAAACAGTTGGTAATACATAAGAAAACAAAACTGCAATTTTAGACAAAGCTGTATTATTAAATTTACTCCAATCTATTAATTGTTTGTAGTATTTTTCGGAATCATTACTCATTTTAGCATGAGCCATAAAATCTTGTCTCCATGTTATTTTAGAAGCCAATTCTTTAATCGCTTCTTGATTTTCAAGTAATTCTTCATTAGAAACCTGATTCAATAATGCATTTGCCAACGTTTTTTTACCAATGAAAGTATTTGTTCTATTCAAATTTTGGAATAACGAATTCTCCCCAAAAATGTCCAAATCATAAGCATATTCATGATGTGGATTATTGAATTCTATTCCGTTGTCAAAAGAATTTATTCGATCATCTAAAAAGGCCAATTCATTTTTGTTAATAGCAACTATAGCTTCCATATGCTTTCTTATATGGAACTTTTTATCATAATAACGCAATAGAAAAAGAAAAGCGAAAATAGCAATTCCTCCTAGATACAAATAGAATGAGCCAAAATCATTATAAAGTGCATAACCAGAATATAAAACAATACCAATTGTCAAAAACCGTAAAAAGCTTAAAACATTGAGCTCTTGATTTAGTTTTTTTAGCTCGATTTCCTTATTTGTAATAATTGATGTATACATGTCCATAGCATTTATTTAGGTGCAAATATAAGGCTTCCGATAGATTATTTTTTGTGATTTGATTTTTACAACGATTCTCATACCCTGAAATGTTATAATTATCTTAAAATCAGCTAGTGTCATCAAACTAACATTTTTTTTATTCAATAGTAGGTAGTTTTGAAATAAGAAAAATTTAAAAAAATGTTATGAAAAAAAGAATCTTACTCATCCTTATGCTTGCCATCCAATCGGTAGCTTTTAGCCAATACATCAATTACCAATTTTATGAGGACTTTTTAAACAAGTATGTTTCAGAAGAAGGTTATGTAGATTATGATGCCATTTATGAGAACCAAATTGATTTACAACAAGTCATCAAAAGGTTTCAATCAATTGATGTATATGACAATTGGAGTAAAAACCAAAAGTTATCCTATTGGATTAATACATACAATGTCTATTCTATGAAACTCATCATTGACAATTTTCCCATAAATAGCATAAAAGATGTAGTCGGTTCATTTGATCTACGGTTTATACCTTATAATAACCAATTTATTTCATTAAATTATATTGAAAAAGAAATAATAAGTAAAACACTTGATGAAAGAATCCATTTTGCCATCAATTGTGCTTCCATTTCTTGTCCTAACATCAATAGAACTCCTTTTTATGGAGATACCATTGAAATGCAATTAGACGCTGCTGCTAAAGCATTTGTAAACGATATGTCTAAAAACTATATTACCAAAAGAGAAGTAAAACTATCGAAACTATTTGATTGGTTTTCTAGACATTTCTTGAAAAATAATGAATCTATAATTGCCTATATTAATAAGTATTCTGAAGTAAAAATTAAAGACAATGCAATTATTTCTTATTTAGAATACAACTGGAGTTTAAACAGTAAAATGAAATTCAACAATAAAGCGTTTTTAGCTGTTAAATAGCCTTTTAGTACGTAGTGATTAAATCATACTTTCGATAAATAAAAAGGATTATAACAAAGTATTTTTCGCTAATTACTAAGGACTATTCACTACTCACTTATTCATCAAAAACCCCTATCTTTGCAGCATATTTAATAAAAATGATTCCACAAGAAACAATTGTTGCCCTTGCTACTCCATCTGGTGCTGGAGCTATTGCTGTTATTCGATTATCGGGTCAAGATGCGATAGCCATTGCTTCCGAAATATTTCAATCGGTTTCAGGGAAAAACCTTGGCAAACAAAAAACACATACTATTCATTTAGGTCATATTGTTGATGAAAATAAAATCTATGATCAAGTTTTGATGTCCCTTTTTAAAGGTCCTAATTCGTATACAGGAGAAAATGTAGTGGAGATTTCTTGTCATGGTTCTACGTTTATTCAACAACAAATTATTCAGTTATTACTTCGTAAAGGCGCAAAAATGGCTCAGGCTGGTGAATTTACCTTACGTGCTTTTTTAAACGGAAAATTAGATTTATCACAAGCAGAAGCTGTGGCCGATTTGATTGCATCGGATAACGAGGCGAGTCATCAAATAGCGATGCAACAAATGCGTGGTGGGTTTTCTAATGAAATTGCCAAGCTAAGAGAAGAACTATTGAACTTTGCTTCTTTAATAGAGTTAGAATTAGACTTTGCAGAAGAAGATGTAGAGTTTGCGGATCGATCTGCTTTTAATGATTTATTAAGTCGTATTGAATTTGTATTAAAACGTTTGATTGATTCTTTTGCAGTAGGAAACGTAATAAAAAACGGAATTCCTGTTGCTATTGTGGGTGAACCCAATGTGGGAAAATCGACTTTATTGAATGCCTTATTGAATGAAGAAAGAGCCATTGTTTCAGACATTGCAGGAACCACTCGTGATACTATTGAAGATGAATTAGTCATTGAAGGCATTGGTTTTCGATTCATAGATACAGCAGGTATTCGTGAAACCAAAGATGTAGTAGAAAGCATTGGTATTCAAAAAACTTTCGAGAAGATAGAACAAGCACAGGTAGTATTACTTTTAGTTGACAGTTCTCAGTTATCGGTTGACAGTTTATCAAATGTGAAAGTTGAAATTGCAAAAATTAGCAATAAATTTCCATTAAAACCATTAGTTATTGTTTTAAATAAAGTGGATCAATTAGCTCCTGAAGCAATTGCTCATTTCACTAACGAATTAATAGATGACGCACAACAGACAACCAATAACAGAAAACTGATAACCCTTTCCGCCAAACAAAAAACAGGCATCGACGAACTAAAAAACACCCTACTCTCTTTTGTAAACACAGGAGCGTTACGTAATAATGAAACGATTGTAACAAACACACGTCATTACGATTCGTTATTAAAAGCGTTGGAAGAAGTACAAAAAGTAAAATGGGGCTTAGATTCTGGTTTATCTTCTGATTTAATGGCTATTGATATTCGACAAGCGTTATTCTTCTTTGGAGAAATTACTGGTGAAGTTACTAATGATGAGTTGCTAGGGAATATTTTTGCTAATTTTTGTATCGGGAAATAACTTTTATTATCTTTGATACTATCAAATGATACTATCATAAATAAAATCGAGTTTGCGAGATTGCATCCGACAGTATTAGAAAAATAATCAAAAACGGATGAAACCACCTTATAATATCACAGAAAAAATTTTAGCGTTAGTAGCTTCTATTTCAGAAAAGATAGGAGCAATTAACGCTACTCATTTATATAAACCTGCCACCGAATTACGAAAGAAAAACCGAATTAAAACCATTCAATCTTCTTTAGAAATCGAGGGTAATACATTGACCGAAGAACAAATCACTGCTTTATTAGAGAACAAAAGAATCATTGCTCCTCAAAAAGATATTTTAGAAGTTCAGAATGCTATTAAGGTCTATGAGCAACTCAATACTTTCAATCCTTATCAATTAAAAGATTTAGAAAAAGCGCACACCATTTTAATGAATGGATTAATTGACAATGCTGGAAAATTAAGAACAACCAATGTGGGTATTGTAAAAGGCTCAAAAGTAGAACATATTGCACCAAATGGATCAATGGTAAACGGATTAATGAAAGACCTTTTTGAATATCTGAAAAAAGACAACGATTTACTATTAATCAAAAGTTGTGTGTTTCATTATGAGTTTGAATTTATCCATCCCTTTTTAGACGGAAACGGAAGAATGGGCAGATTGTGGCAAACCTTACTTCTAATGCAACAATATCCTGTTTTTGAATTTCTACCTGTGGAATCACTAATTAAGCAAAAGCAAAGTGACTATTACAACACCTTATCCGAATCCGATAAAAAAGGAAATTCAACACCTTTTATAGAGTTTATGTTGGAAATCATTTCAGCTTCATTAAACGAACTTTTACAATCGCAATCCGTAACACTTCATACAGAAGATAGAATACACTTATTTGCAGCGAAAATAGGCAAGAATACGTTTAGCAGAAAAGACTATATGCAACATTTTAAAAATATATCAGCACCAACTGCCAGTAGAGATTTAAAATGGGCGGTTGAACAACAACTTTTAACTAAATTTGGAGAACAACGATTAACTGAATATCAGTTTATCTAATTTTATAGTTTTTACCTACATTCTTAGAGTAAGAAAACGTATAAGGCTTAAAATTTCTGGTTGTTTGGCATTTAATTTACTTCGTAATTTATATTATTGTTTCTTTCTTGGTTCTATTGATATCACTTTTAGGTAATAATTATTATTCTTTTGTGGAATTAAATTTTTACCGTTATCTATATTGTTTGCAACAAAAGCTGTTTTTTCCCAATCTGTGAATGGTAGAATTGAACGATATAATTCTTGAGTAAAAGATAATACTGGATTATTACCTAAATTTTCTTTTAGATATACGAACATATAATAAACTACATTATTCGAGAAATTATATTCATGTATTCTTATACCATATTTTCTTTCAAGATCTTTCTGACTATGAAGACCTTCTATAAAATTTAAGCTATTTGTTTCAAGAACAAGTTGTGTCAGCCCTTGATTTTCATCTTTACCTATTTTAAATTGTTTTAAATATTCAATTTTTGCCAACATCAAAGTTGATTTTTCAAATTTAAACATACAAGTATATTTAAATTCAGAGATTTGAAGAAGATTATATAAGGCTAAAAATTCCTCGATTTCAGAATTATTTGAATCTTTATGAGATTTAACAAATTGAATGAAATTTATTTTTGAATTAAAAAATTCATTTATCACATCTGCAATTTTAAATGATGATGATGGCCATGAATCTAAATCAGTTATTTGAGCGCACAGCAATTCTAAATTACTAGTACTCCAAAATTCAATTATTTTTTTTGTTACTTCATTTTTAATTCCAGATTTAATTGTATGATAAACATGATATAAAGAATAATTATTTGGATTACTTATTAAACTTGCAGAATCCTCTAGATATTCTTGGAATAATTTTAAGATTAATTCATTTAATTCAAGAGGTTTAAAACGCCAAAGAGTAACTTTAAATTTACTACCTAAAGCACCATTTCTTAAATGTCCTAAAAGAAGAACTCTTGTTTCAATGTTAAAAGTTTTATTTTGAAAAATATTTTCTAAAGACCACTGTTTTAAATCTATATTTAAACCTTCCTCTTCATCATTTAATTTATGTGCAAATACACTAATTTGTAATATAATGTTAGCCTCGTAAATTGAAAAATCTCTTCTTTTTTCAAAAATATATACTAATGCTAAAATTGAATTTTTATATTCACTTTCATTTTTGGAAGCTGTAAAAAAATTAAATCTCGACAATAATTGTTCTAATTTATTATTTTTATAAAACTCATCTATTATGTTAATAATGTTTTCTAATTCAGAATTTATTAATGTCGTAAATTCATTATTTATAAGTCTATTTTTAGGTACTTTTTGTTCTAATAATATTCTTAAATTATTCTCATTTTTAATTGAGCTTACATCATTATTAGTGTTTTCAATCCCAAACATAAATGCTAATGTTTTCAGCAATAAATACTTATTTTCACAATCAATAGTTTGATCCTCTAGTAAACAATTATTAAAAAATTCTTCGTTATAGAGCTCATATTTTTTAGGATTAAAAGATTGTTGTTTTGATAAAATTTTAAAAATTTTATCACTACTAAATGATTCACTATTGTTTTCATTACCGTCTATTTTTTCTTTTAGATTATATTTTCCTTGATCATCTAATTCTATTATATCACCAATTCCTTGCTTTAGAATATAGATGAAATTTGGAAATTTTAATTTAAAATAGGTAAAGTTTAAAAAGTCTTTCATGTCAATTTCACCACCAGTACTTGGAAAATCATAAATCACTTGATTAACCAATCTTTTGACATCTCTTATGTTTTTTACATAATCATTAAATAAATTTCCTTCGTTATCAATTGCTTCCATAATTTTATACCCAAAATCTGGAGAACCACCGTTTAATATGGAAGAATTTAATTCTAAAAGAAAACGTTCTTTTAATTTTGATTTATCAATTTCTGGTAAGTAAATTTCTAACTGAAAAAATTTATCAATGAAACTTGAATGAAATATCTTCTTGCTTTTTTTGAGACTTCTTAATACATATTCTTTATCCATTGCCACAACAAATGTTGTGTTTCTAAAGTCTGCAGTATTTCTAATTAACTTAAATACTTGAAGAATTTCATCCTTATTAAGTCTATCTAAATCATCAATAAAAACGATTATTTTTTTATTGACATCCGAGAGCATATCGTTAATCAATGAATATAGTTCGTTTGCTGATGAATTCTTGAAGTCAGTTACGTGGCTTTCTATGAAACCAAGAATATTTTTATTTTCGTAAATATCAGTAATTGTTGAAGAATATTCTGTTATTAGATCAGATAATTTTCCGCTGTAAGGTTTTAGTTCATTACTTAAGCAAGTAAAAAACTCATTTATTATATCATTTTCTTTATGATTTAAGTAAGGTAGAAAATTAAAAATTATAAATGGAGAATTATTCATACAAATCTTTTCTTCTAATTCTTTTTCAACCATCTTCAATACACTGGATTTTCCATTACCCCATGGTCCTACTAAACCAATTGTAAATGATTTCTTGTGATTATCGTTATATAAAATATCGGTTAAATTCTTAACCGTTTCCTGATAATCTAATTTATCATCAGCTTTTATTAAAATTGGACTATCATCTAATAATATGTTATTTGCTGATTCTATTTCTTTATTTTCACCCAAATAATCAAGATATCTAATGAAAATAACAAATAGAGTAAGTATTAAAATAATTATTATAAGATTGACATAAAAAACATTTAAACCTCCAAACTCAAATTTTACTAAAGTCCATTTGTTTTCAGGAATCCAATAACTAAAGTAACAAACTAAAAATAAAATAAGAAATATTAAATTAATTTCGTTTGTTGAGTTATTATATTTGTTTTTTAATATTTTATAAGAAATACCTATAAAACTTAAAAAAAGTATTAATATAAAGATTGAAATTACTAAAAAGCTATTTGGAAAGACTTTAGGTGTAAAATAATTATTAATAAAATTACTAAAAAAATCATTATATATAAAAACAGTTATAATAAAGATAAGGTTTAATATAATTCTTTTTATAGTGAAAGATTTTTTAATATCTTTTTCTAAAATTTTTATGTATTTTTTTTTCATTTACAACTTCTTAAAATTCTCTATTATCTTTTATTGAAAGGATTCTCTTGCAAACTGTACTTGCAAAGTAGCTCGTAAAACAGCCATTTTATATTCAAACAAAATACCATCATCTCTAACTTCTTCTGTACCTAAATAAATACCCAGAGTTACTTTGCAATCTTGTTTTTCTCTTCTTCACAATTCCCTCTTTTTCCTAAAGCACCATTTTTAGGTATTTTAAGTATTTCATAGTGTACAACATAAGTGCTTTAAGAAAACCATCAGCAACACAAAGTCTTTGCATTGATTTTTCAACTACTACACA
The DNA here is from genome assembly GCF_006491595.2 of Flavobacterium jejuense. Taxonomy (GTDB): domain Bacteria; phylum Bacteroidota; class Bacteroidia; order Flavobacteriales; family Flavobacteriaceae; genus Flavobacterium; species Flavobacterium jejuense. The sequence continues at coordinate 476,119 of NZ_VEVQ02000002.1, read as the reverse complement.
ACGCAATTCATTAACTACTTTCCAAGTTATTGTTCAAAATTAATATCGGCTTTAATAGTATTTTTACCTATATAGATTTAAAAAACTAGTATTTATCAAACCTACCAAAAATAAACCATTTCAACAATATTAGTATAGGTATTTCTACCTGTTTTCATATTCATTAAGTTTTATACTTCATTTTTGAGCTACGAATGGGATGCTTACAGCATGACAAGATTGTGGCTAAAATTTTTGTGTTAAAAAAAAGATGATAGCAATAATAAAACAACCCTCAAAAAGCAACTCAAAACCGCTACCCTATTAAATATTCTAATTAATATCTTTTTGCTATTAATTAATAGCTTTGAGAGTATAATTAATACCTTTTAGGTTCTAATTATAATGTTAGAGACTATAATTATAGTCTTTTAGATTATCGATAATCTCTTTTAGCTTATAATTTGAGTATTTTAGGTATAAAACAAAAAAAGACCCCATTGCTGGAGTCTCTATTATTAAAAATCACTAAACTTATTCTGGTTTTTCTTCAGTAGGTTTTCTACTTCTTTTAGCAAAACGTTGGCTTAAATCTTCGTAAATAGGTTTTGCGGTTACAATTCCTTTGCTTTGAGCTTCTTTTACTTGTCCGTAATACAACATAGAAGCTTGTAAAGCTTCACTACCGGCCAACATGATAGTGTCGTTTAAATCTGAAGTCAGTTGTGTGGCTAAATTAGTCAATGGGTTTAAGATAGAAACAACGGCTTCGTCTTTTAAAAATTCTGTTTTATCCATGTAAGCAGGTACAAACTCTGGATTGGTTTCTACATAGGATTTTGTTTTTTGCACTGTGGCAACTGTTTTGTCTCCCATTTTAAACAACGATACTCGTTCTTCTGCGGTAAGTCCTTGTAAAAAAGGAGCTAAAGCCGTTTTACATTCTTGTAACTTTTGGGTCACCGTATCAATTACTACTTGAGGAATTTCGATACTAATTTGATTTTTTGTACTCATCTTTTATAGTTTTAAAATTTAACAATACTTTTCCCAAAACAATTTGTATACCATAACATACTCTTTAACAAACTTTTATAATATAAATCACATAATTTTAAGATTTACTACTCCTAAATTTCCTTTTTACTCAAGACTATACTTTATACTATGTTTATACTATATTTATATAAACAAATTTGTTTATATTTGTACTATGAATTTTCAATTAGAAAAATACAAAGGCATACATCCAGGAATCATTTTAGAGCGTTTATTAGCTAAAAAAGAGATTGCTCAGCGTCCTTTTGCAATTTCTATAGGTGAACATCCACAAACTATTAATGCTATTACAAAAGGGAGAAGAAACCTTAATACTGCATTAGCTTTAAAAATCGAAGCTGCTCTAAATTTAGAAGAAGGAGCATTGGCATTTCTTCAGACCTATTACGAAATTGCTCAAATAAAAAAGAAAGCACTTCGTACTCCTAACCTATCTAATCTACGAAAATCTCTTTTTTGGGATACCGATATTTCTAAAATTAATTGGGACAAACAATATAAAGCGATTATTCAACGTGTATATGAACGTGGTAATGAATTAGAGAAAAAAGAGTTAGAAACTTTTTATGGACCCACTAAAATTAGAACTGCACTTCGAAATACAGAGCGAAAACCCTATACCATCTATCAAAATAAACAAAAGATATAATGCTTTATTACAATACTGTAAATGAGTTATTAAAAAATACGCTCATAACCGTAATGAACGCAAGTATTTTTGATAATTTTAGACTTGTTGGAGGTACTGCACTCAGTTTACAAATAGGACATAGAGAATCTATCGATATCGATTTATTTAGTGATGCAGATTATGGTTCCATTAATTTTGAACAAATTGATTCCTTTTTAAAAGCTACTTTTAATTATGTCGACTCATTAGATATTCTACCTGCATTGGGTAAGTCCTACTTTATTGGAGATAATGAGGATAATACCATTAAATTAGATATTTTTTACACAGATCCGTTTGTTCAACCTTATATTGAAGAGGAAGGAATACGAATGGCATCTATTGAAGAAATTATTGCAATGAAAGTGGATGTTATCCAAAGAGTTGGTCGTAAAAAGGATTTTTGGGATTTACACGACTTATTAGAATCTTACAATATCACACAAATGCTAGATTTGCACGAGCAACGTTATCCCTATGCACATGATAAAGATTTGATTATTAAAAATTTTACTAATTTTGATCAAGCAGATGATGATTTTGACCCTATTTGCTTCAAGGGAAAGTATTGGGAATTTATAAAAGAAGATTTTGAAGAGGTAATCAAAAATAATTTTTAATTCTTTTTCTAAACAGCTCTTGTACACCTCTACCTTATTAAACCTTTATGAATAAAGAGAAAAAAGATATTGTATCGGGAAATAATTACTGTAAGAATTAGTTCCTAATTTTTTAAAATTAACAACACTCGTTTGCAATAAAAGCATTCTCTTGAGACTAGATTTTGGAAATCCAAGTAGAAACACATTCAGTTCTAGCTAGATTTTGGAAATCTGGGTAAAAAAATAGAGACTGGAGATAATTTTGTGAGTTTACAAAATTATCTCCAGTCTCAGATTTGTAAATTAAAATGATGGTGAAATAAAAATATCTTTTTTACCCTTTATTGAAATGGAATAAATCTAAAACATACAAACCAACCCAATTCCTAGTTCTTTCCCATTGTAAAATGGTGCCGTAACTAATCTAGTAGTAGTTTCTTTTTTAAAAAGGAGTTTTTGAATTTTAGGTTGTAACCAATACGCAGCTTTGGTACACAGAATACCTATTCCTGCTCCTGCAGCTACATCGGTTAACCAATGCCTATCGTTATAAATACGAAACATTCCTGTGCCTGTTGCTACTAAATATCCAGAAATACCATACCAAATGGATTGGTCTTTGTATTCTTTCCAAAGAAATTCAGCTCCTGCAAAAGCTGTTGCTGTATGTCCTGAGGGAAAAGAATTGAAAGAAGAACCATCTGGTCGTTCTATCTTAGTAATACTTTTCAAGGATAAAACACTTGCTGAAACTAATAAATAAGAAGTCGCTAAAATTACGGAACGGTCTTTAAAATTGTGCTTCCCTTTAATACCTATTGCATTTAAGCCATAAACACTCGCTGCTGGTAAGTACTGACTAAAATCGTCTATAGTAATCTTTTCATCAATACTTTCATTTACTTCTTCTTTAATTTCAGTATTAAAACCTTTAACTCCATCACTTTCAATTCCTATGACTCCATATCCAATTAAGACTGCAGGAATAAGTAAAGCCTTAGCTTTTAGCTTATAATGTTGGTTTGTAGAATCTATTACACGAACTTGAGCCTGCAAAAAAGAACAAACAAAAAGGAGTAAAAAAAGTGCTTTTTTCATACTAGTATTAAATCAATATAGTTAACCCATTTTCAATTATCTGAATTTCAATTATGTTTGTATTTAAAATATAAGATTCTCCATCAATCTGAGCTAAACTAGTACAAGCATCACTTATTTCAATAGTTACATTTTTAATTAATTGATGATTTACTGATTTTAATTGATCTACCTTATTTCTTAATACAGCAATTCCTAATCTTATTTTATCTAAAAGGTTTAATTTAGTAACAATTATTAAATCTAAAAATCCATCTGATAAAGAAGCTTTAGGGGTCAATGACATATTGTATCCCATTTCATTTGAATTTGAAATAAAAAATAATAGCGATTTACAATTTTCAATCTTTTTATTTATGGAATACTTAATAACATTAGGTTTGTAATGTAAACCAGTAGAAATACTAGCCTTAACATAAGAAATTAAGGTTCGTGTACCTGATTTTTGATATTTTTCTATTATAGCTGCATCAATACCTATACCTGTGTTGCTAAAAAAATACTTCTCGTTTATTTTACCAACATCTATTGTGCTTGTATTTTTGTTTTTTATTATTTCAAAAGCCTTTTTAATATCTCTAGGAATGTTCAAGTTAGATGCTAATCCGTTACCAGATCCAACGGGTATTATTCCAAATTGAATAGTACTACCTACCAAACCACTGGCTACTTCGTTAATTGTTCCATCTCCACCACAGGCTATAATTACATCTGGTTTATCTAAAATAGCTAATTGAGTTAGTTCTATAGCGTGTTTTTCATATTTGGAAGCACTAACTTGAATTTCATATTCCGATGTGTCAAAATAACTTCTTACCAGTTGTTCTGTAATCAAATGGTTTCCTTTTCCAGAAATAGGATTAACAATGAAATGGAGCTTTTGCATTAATTTAATAATTTATTGGTAAACAAATAATCGGCTGTTTGGTACCATGCAATCGTTTCTTCTAAAAAGGCATTATCCATAGGCAATTGAGTTAAATTATTTGATTCCTTATCCCATTTATTAAAAGTTTGTTTCTTCTGATCTGAGAGAATCATTGCTTTATCTTGTTTCATTAGTGTTAACTTTCTGTAAGTACCTAATAGTGCTCTTTCTTCAAATGAATTACTCAAAACATTTTTTCCAAAAAAATCAGATTCGTAACTCCAATTCATAATCCCAAATAAAGTAGGAAACAAATCAATTTGAGAGCATTGCTTTGTAATTATTTGATTCTCAATTTCAGAAGCATTAACTATAAATGCAGGAATATGATAATTAGCAATATCTATTTCATTCTTGCCAGCACTACTAGCACAATGGTCTGCAATGATTACGAATATAGTATTTTTATACCATTCTTTTTGCTTTGCTTTCCTAAATAATTGTTGTAAAGCATAATCGGTATACTTAACAGCTCCACTTCTGCCTGTCCCTGAGAGAATATCTATTTTGCCTTCTGGATAGGTATAAGGCCTATGATTAGATGTGGTCATGACAAAGTTGAAAAATAATTTATTCTCATTATGGTATTTATCAGCTACAGTAATCATTTTGTCAAATAAGTTTTCATCACAAATACCCCAAGCATTTTCAAAAGTTACTTCATTATCTTCAATATTATATCTATTTGTTTTTATTTCATCATTTAATATACTACCTCTACCTCTGTCATAAATATCAAATCCATTCCCTCCAAAAAAAGAATTCATATTATCAAAATAACCATCCCCACCATAAAAGAAATTAGTTTTGTATTTTTTTGATTTAAAAACATTAGAAATAGTAAATAAATTATGGTTTTCTGGTCTTTTAACTATACTTTGTCCAGGTGTAGGCGGAATACATAATGTTACAGCTTCCATTCCTCTTACAGTTCTTGTTCCTGTTGCATATAAATTATCAAAAAAAAAACTTTTGGTAGTTAAACTATCTAAAAATGGAGTAATATTTTCCTGATTGCCATATTTATTTAAAAAACTAGCGCTCAAACTTTCAACTAAAATAAAAACAACATTTTTTCCTTTAGTGTTAATTTGCCCATTATCATTTACTTTTCTATGTATTGGATATTTTTTGGAATTAAATTTAGAATTGGGCTCTTCTAACTTGTGCTTTATAATAGCAAAAGCTTTATCATTGTCTATTGTGGTGTAAAATTTTTGATATTTCATTTGATTGTTTCTAAAAGCTGCAAAAAAAGAATAAATACCTGCTTTTGAAATTTCGTCATTATATCTATTTCCCATTCTTTCTGCAAGAGTATTAGGAATAAACTTTATATAAAAAAGCACTATAAAACTAAAAGTAAAAAAAACTAATAATCGTGTCTTTACTGTTATCTTTTGGGCAAAAGTATTTGAATAAGCCTTTTTCTTATGAAATAAAAACAATAGCAATAGGGTAATGAATAGAACTATTCCAATAAGTAAAGTAAGATTATAGGATTCTTTAATATTTGAAATTACTTCATAGGTATAAATTAAATAATCTACAGCAATAAAATTAAATCTATTTTTAAATTCTTCCCAGAAAGTAATTTCTGCTAAAAATGTAAATACTAGAGTAAATAAAGTTAATGTTGAAAAAAAGTAAATTATTATTTTATCAAATAAACTACCAATCCATTTATTAGGAAAAATAGAAAGGTATATGACAAACGGCAAAGAAATCATGAAACAGACTCCTGTATCAAAAACAAAACCAAGACAGAAAGTAAGTAATACATCAGAAATTTTTAATGAAACTTCATCAAAATGCCAAATAAAAAAGACAAGTCTTAGCAAAAACGAAAAAAGTAAAAACCATAAGTTAAAAACTCTCAACAGAGCATATCTACTTTTTGAAACTAACAATTTTATCATATATCCTAATTTAATACACAAAATTGAGTTCTAATTCTGTAGTAAATCTGTATTTTTGAGATAGAATCTATTTTTTATACAGAATTAAAACAGAATTGGTATCGTATTTTACTTCAACAAATTTTTTTATTAAAATGAAAGTACTTATTGTAGAAGATGAACAAGAAATGAAAGATAGTATTTACCAATATCTAGAAATTGAAAAATATTTGGTTGAGTATGCTTCTGATTATGAACTAGCTTATGAAAAAATTCATCTTTATGAATATGATTGTATTTTAATTGACATAACTATACCTAAAGGATCTGGTTTAGATTTAATTAAAGAAATTAAAACAACAAGACCAAAAACAGGTATAATCATTATCTCTGCAAAAAATTCAATTGATGATAAAGTTGATGGGTTAAACTTAGGAGCTGACGATTATTTACCAAAACCCTTTTATTTAGCAGAATTAAATGCTAGAATAAAAGCATTAATTAGAAGAAATAATTTTGAAGGTACAAACTCTATTAAGTTGAATGAAATTGAAATTATTCCTGAAGAAAGAAAGGTTTTAGTAAATGGTTCTGTTATTAATTTAACTACAAAAGAATTTGACTTACTGGAGTATTTTATTATCAATAAGAATAGAGTTATTCAAAAAAACGCATTGGTAGAACATCTTTGGGGCGATAATGCAGATCAATTCGACAATTTCGATTTCATTTACAATCATGTAAAAAACTTAAGAAAAAAATTATTAGATGCTAATTGTACCGATTATTTAAAATCGATATACGGAATAGGTTATTCTTTTAAAACGGAAATATGAAACTAATTAACAAAACCAGTAGGTATTACATTCTACTTACTTTACCAGTACTTTTAGCTTCCGCATTATTTTGCTATTGGTTTATGTTGCATGAATTAGGAGAGAGTAGCGAGTCTCTTTTAATTTCTAGAGTAAAAGTAATTGAAAATCACCTTATAAAAGGAGATTCTTTAATTCTTGCTGTTTTTCAAGAGAATAATGAGTTATATATTAAAGAAATTGATACAAATGTAACTATTCCTCAAAAAATAACAGATACTTTAATTTATTCTAAGATACAAAAAGAATATATTTCAAATAAAATACTCCAAAAAAGTATACAGATTGATACCAAAAATTACTTCATAAAAGTTTGGAAAAGTTCATTGGAATTTGATGAAATTTTAGAAATAATATTTTATGTTTTCATCAGTATTCTGGTCTTGTTACTACTCACTATTGTATATATTAACATTCGAATTTCTAAAATAATATGGGCACCTTTCTTTCACACCGTTAGTAGTATTAAGAACTTTAAAGTATCTGACAAAAATGCTTTACAATTTCAAGATACCTCGATTTCTGAATTCCAAGAGTTGAATAAATCAATTGAAATGATGACAGAAAAAATGGTTTTAGATTACTCCAATCAAAAAAAATTTACTGAAAACGCATCCCATGAATTTCAAACACCATTAGCTATTATTAAATCTAAAGTTGATTTATTGCTTCAATCAAAAAACATAAACGAAAATGAAATGAAATTACTAGCTTCTATAGATGATACAGCAAATCGTTTAAGTAAAATAAATAAATCCTTGCTATTATTATCTAAAATAGAAAATGGTCAGTTTGAAAACAATAAAAAAATAGATATTAGACCTATAATAGATAAAATAATATTTCAAAAGGAAGATCTTATTTTAAGTAAAAACATTTTTATTGAAAACACTATTGAATCTAATTTCTCTCTTTTATTAAACGAAGAATTAGCTTATATTCTTTTAAGCAATTTAATTCAAAATGCAATAAGACATAATCTTACTAATGGAAAAATAATCCTCACAACTAGAGGTGAAACACTAGTAATAAGTAATACAAGTATTGAAAAAGAACTTGATCAATCTTTAATTTTTGAAAGGTTTGTTAAAAAATCAAATGATCAAAAATCACTAGGCTTAGGGCTTTCTTTAGTAAAGGAAATAGCCGATTTAAATACTATTGCAATTGAATATTCTTATACCAATGAATTGCACTTTTTCAAACTTACACAAAAGAATAGAATCCAAATAGATTCCTAATCTACTTTTGACTATAACTTTAATTATTTTTATTATGAAAAAATTATCATTTACAGTGATAATAGCCATTTCATCAATGGCATTATCACAGGCTCAAGAAAAAAAAGTTCCAGATGCTGTTATAAAAGCATTCAAGAAAGAGCATCCAAATGTAAAAGCATCATGGGATATTGAGAAAAAGGGTTTTGAAGCTGAGTTTAAAATGAATGGGAAAGATGCCTCGGAAAATTATTCTTCAAACGGAAAAAAAATGGCAACAGAAATTGAGATTGAAGAAAAAGAATTACCTAAAAAAGCATTAGAATATGTTCTAAAAAATTATCCTAATAAAAAAATAAAAGAAACGGCTAAAATTACTGATGCAAATGGTACAATAACATATGAAATTGAATTAAAAATAGATACTAAAAATACCGATTTGCTTTTTGATAGTAATGGAGAGTTTATTAAAAAATAGATCTATAAAACAATTTTCATTTTAAATAAAAAAGCCGACTCACTACTAATTTGATTCGGCTTTACTATAATATTTTGAAAATGGTTAAAATACTAATTTACTACTTATATTTATATTCTTACCTATTTTGTTTATTATCTAAACTATAATTTTTGAGATACTTTTTTTGGGTAAAACATTTTTTTATCGTAAACAAATAACAATATAAATAATACAATTAAAAAAACACTTGTCCATATATTTCCTAAATTCAGTCCTATTGGTTTTGAAATATAGTTTCCAATTGTCGCTCCTATTGGATGTATTATAATTAGTGCGGTCCAATAAAAAAAGGTGGAAGATATTCTTTTTAGGCTTACTAAAAGTACTGATATAAGTAATAAAACAAATAAAAATATTGAACCTCCAAATGCTCCTAATGGAGTGTCATTAGTTAAAAAATCTCCAGAAGTTGTTCCAAAGGTGCTTGAAACAATAATGGCCATCCAATATAAAAATAATTGCATATTAAAATTTTCTTTCTTTACTAATTTCATCAAAAATATCAAAAGTAAAAGAGTTCCAAGAACTAATAACGAACCATTAATTGTTCCAAGATTTAAGTCTATACAAATCAAATCAGCAATATTTGTTCCTCCAATATTGCCTATAATAATTAATAACCAATATAAAATAGCATTTTTGTTTTTAGAAAATAAAGTGTAAAAAATTGAAGCTAAAAATAGAGTTCCTAAAATTATTGAACCCATTTTATAACCTAGACCTAGATCTCTTGATATATAATTTCCAACAATTTCCCCAATGGTTGTAGCAATTATCATTAAAAACCAATAAGTCTTTGTCGGTTTTGGAATATTAATCATGCTTTTTGTTGTTTAACTGTATATGTGATACATAAATTAGAATTAGCATTATTACAATAGAAACTACTGAAGATCTTAAAGTTCCCAAATCTAATCCTCCGCTTGCTATTGGCTTTGTCAAAAAATCTCCAAAAGTGGCTCCAAAAGGTCTCGTAAAAATAAATGCAATCCAAAATAAAAGCACTTGATTTATTTTGGTAAAATAATGCAATAAAAAAACTATCAAAATTATAACAGCAGTAACCATCGCACCATTTAGGTAACTTAGCCCAATAACATCACTTAAATAATCTCCAAAAGCAGTTCCTAAACTATTAGAAAATAGAATTGCAATCCAGTAGTAAATTTCTTTATTTCTTGATAAAATTGGGTAAACAAGTAATGTTTTGAATTTTTTATACCAAAATAATAAGGTTAATAGCAATCCAAACAATAAAACTAGGCTTCCTAATGTATACCCAAGTTGTAAACTTCTATCAATAAAATCTGAAATTTCTGTTCCTAATGTCGTTGTAGCAATAATAACTAACCAATAAAATATAGGAATATATCGTTTTGTTACTAATTGTATAGTTAGCATAATTAAAAAAGATGCAAAAGTAATCGCTATTCCTGTCAAATAACCAAAGTTTAGAGTTATTGACAAATAATCCCCTAATGTTTCACCAAGTGTAGTGGCTACAATTTTCATTAACCAAAACAGTATTGTTATTTCCGCTACTTTGTTTAGTTTGTCCATTATTTTATTTATTTAGTCCATTTTTAAACTTTAAAATTTATAATTGTACCCCAATCGAATTACTTGTGTTTCTGCATAATTATTACTAGTATAATTAAAATTGGCTCCATTTATTGTTGACCTTAAAACAAGTGTATTAAAGATATCCGTGGCATTAAAAAACAATTCTCCTTTTCCATTTTGGATCATTTTTTTAATTCCTAAATCAACTGAATATCTAGATTTTAGTTTGCCTTGTGGGATAATTTCTGGTGCTAAATAATAACTAGAAATTTGTCCTGAATAATTTTTATTGAATTTAAAAATATTGTTCCATTTTATATTTCCAGAAAAAAGAGTTTGTGTATCTGAAGCATAAACTGAGGGATTAGGATATAAATTTATTATGCTAAAAGCATTTATTTGATTGTAATAAAAATTGGTATTTAAATTATAGGTATACCAATCATTGACTTTATTATTGAAAATAAACTCAACTCCTGTGTTACTACTTTTCCCTACATTTTGAAACACATTGTATAATATCGTACTATTTGAATCTGTTGTGGCTATTCTGGTAATAGTGGCATCTATCATTTTATGATACAATGCTGCATAAAAATAACCTTTATTGTAATTTTTCTTATAACCCATTTCAATAGTATTAGTATATTGAGGTTTTAAAGCTGGGTTACCTACTTTAATAATTTCTGCATCATCATATTTTGGAAAAATTCTAATATCTACTTCATTTGGTCGATCTACTCTTCTATTATAAAAAATAGAGATTTTATTGTCTTTATTTATCTTGTAAGAGAAACGAAGGTTTGGAAAAGGTTGAAAATAATTGTATCCATCGCTTTTATATGTTGGGTGATTAGGATTGACATAATAGTTTAAATTTACATACTCAATCCTTAACCCAAGTTCGGCCTGTATTTTATTATTTTCATAATTGTAGTTAGAATAAATGGCAGGAATAATTTCTTTATAGGTTGCTTTACCTCCAGCATTAGCATCTATAACAGAATTAGAACCTGGAAAAAATTGCATATTTGTGGGTATCTCTCTATATCTCAATTTTAATCCTGATTCTAATTTTCCATGTTTTAAAGGTTTAATATAATCAACATTTAAATCGGATACTTTTTCATCTGATAGCAGCTTAAAAGCATCTTTACTAGTTCCTGATGATAAGATATTATCAAAAAAGTACTTTTCATCTTCTCTATGAAATGTAAAGTTAAAATTAACAGTTAACGAACTTCCTATTTCTCTAAATTTATGCTCATAAGAAGTTGATGTCATAAAGGTGGTTTTTACTTCATCTTCTAAAAACTGCCACAAGCGTAGTCTTTGGGAAAAATCAGCATTAAAGAAAGGCTCGTCTCCATTATCAATGATTTTTTCTAAGCCATACACTGTAGAAAAAGTAAAGTTATTTCTCTCATTAATTTCCCAATCGATTCCCGATTTTAGGGTTAAGAAATGTGTATTTCTATTACGTTTGGTTTGTTGGTTAATTATAGTTCCATCTGTATAAGTCCTAGTAACAAATTCATTTTTATTTAATGTTTCTGTATACAAATAATCGGCATTAAAAAAAACATTAATCTTATTCTTCTTATAGTTCAAATTCAGGGAAGGATTTATTTTAGGCGTTGTAGTATATTGCGGACGAATAGTTGGCAAATTTTCTTTACGAATCCATAGAGAACCTAAGCCAGAGGTTAAACCCGCTTTACCTGTTAAGCCATCCGTTTTATTCTTTTTATAAATGATATTGATGATTCCTGCATTTCCATTGGCATCAAATTTTGAAGAGGGATTATTTATAATTTCAATTTTTTCAATAGAAGAAGCTGCTAAATTATCTAAACCAGATTGGTTACCAAAGCCTGTTAAAGCAGTTTGTTTTCCGTCAATTAGAATAACGACTTTATCATTTCCTCTTAAAGATATTTTACCTTCTTGTACACTTACTCCAGGTAAATTTTGCATCATTTGTAAAACAGAACCTCCAGATTGGCTAATGTTATCACTTACTGTAAATGACTTTTTATCCATTTTATCATTTATGTCATCCGCTTTGTAAGTCACTTCCACTCCTTTCAAAGAAGTAATATCTTCTTGCAAAATTATTTTACCAACATCTAAATAATCAGATACTTCTCCTACATATATTGGTGTTTCATTGGTTGTAAAACCTAAATAAGAACATTTAAGAATATAATCTCCTTTAGTGATACCCTTCATAGAGAAAATACCATTTTCATTAGTTATAGTTCCACTTATAAAAGTAGCATCTGCTTTATTTTCTAGTGTTACATTTACATAGGGTAAGCTATTTTTCTCTTTATCCATAATAGTCCCAGAAATGGTAACCCATTTATTTTGTGCTATAGATTTAATTCCTAATACTAAGAAAGTTGTAAAAAATACTATTCTAATTTTGTAATACATTATTTTGAAAATTTTATTTTTCAAATTTGAGAATCAATTCTGTATACAAACTGTATTTTTTAATGTAAGAGAAGAATATTGTTTTTATTCGATTATAATTTGTGTTGTATTTATACTACTTTTCAGTTCCAAGATTATATATTTCTTGTGTTTCCTTTAATTTTTCATAAAAATCAATTTTTAAATCTATCAACCTTCCTGTATGAATATCAAAAACCCAACCGTGAACCATAGGAAAACCTGTATCTAGGTAATGTCTTTGTACAACTGCTGTTTTAATTACATTGATACATTGTTCTTCTACATTTAACTCTATTAATCTTCTGTACCGTTCTTCTTCTCCATTGATGGCATTTAGTTCTTTTATATGCAAACGATACACGTCACGAATGTTCCTCAACCAAGGATTTAAAATTCCTAAATCTTTTGCTTGCATAGCTGATTTTACACCTCCACAATCATAATGACCACAAACCACTACATGTTTCACTTTTAAATGAGCAACAGCATATTCTATTACTGATGCTGAGTTATTGTCATTGTTTGGAACTAAATTAGCCACATTCCGGTGTACAAACATTTGACCAGGTTCTATACCTGTCATTTCTTCCGCTGTAACTCTACTATCACTACAACCTATATATAAAATTTCTGGAGATTGACCTTCCGCTAAATATTTAAAAAAATCTATATTTGAGGCTTTTTTACTCGCAATCCAATCTTGATTATTTTGAAAAATTTTATTGTATAATTCCATAATTTATTTTTAAATACTCTCTAATTAATTTAATAATGTTTTTTTACTTAGTTTGCTCTTCTCCATCAATTACAATGAGTCACTTCTATTAAAATTAAAAAGCATACTACTACAGTTTTTAAAGTAAAATAAGTTTTTAATTTAAGTAACTTTTCTTGTTACTTATATTGGGTATAAATGTATCAAAAAAAACAAAACCACTTCAATTGAAGTGGTTTTGTTTTTTAATCTGCTTATTTATGAGAAAAATATTCCTAGGTTTTATTAAAATTGAAAACTTAGTCCAAACTCATGCGTTCCATTTTCATATTTATTAATATCGCTACTATTGGATTCATAAGCATATCCTAACTTAAGTCGGTCTTTAATGGTAATATAGAGAAGCCCTCCAATGGCTCTATCCCATCTATAATTTACACCTACATCAAATTTCTTAAAGAATTCGAAAGTTCCTGTAGCGTCTGTAATAATTTCTTCTTCTGATACGCGTACCAAAGTAGAAGGTATAAATGTAATAGCATCTGATAAATTGAAATGATAACCTCCACTTACATACAATTGAGCTTTGTTATTAGCCTGAGTAGCAACTCCATTTTCATCTGCTACACGATCGGTTTCAAAAAGTCTAGGAACGGATAGTGATGCAAAATAGTTGTCATTTTTTAAATAAAAACCAACACCTATGTTAGGATTAAAATAATTAGTGTTTTGAGAAAGAAAAGGATCTGCTGGTAAATGTAACTTTTCAAAATCTATATTTACAAAGGAACCTCCTGCTTGAATTCCAAATAATAAATCGGTTGCTTTTGCAACTTGAATTTTATATGAAAAACTAGCAAACAAAGAAGTATTTTGTTCAATAAAGACTTTATCAGCTATAACAATAACACCTACATTCATTTTATCTTTTATGGGAATACCCAAACTAATACTTTGTGTTTCAGGAGCATAATCAATTCCTAAAAATTGACTTCTAAAGTTCGTTTTAATAGTTACCTTATCATCACTACCAAAAGCTGCTGGGTTAAAAAAGTTTGTATTATACCGATATAAAGAATAACTAGGTTCTACTTGTGCGATTCCATTAAATGAAATGATTAAAAGGAATAGTGTCGAAAAAAATATTTTATATAGTTTCATTTTATCTTTTATAAACAATTAGTAATTAATGTATAACCATCCTTTAATAAATAAGGAACCATCTCCAAAAATATTGATGCTAAAATAGTAGGATCCAACTGGTACTAATTCTCCTGATCCATTTCTATTTCCTGACCAATTGTTTTGATAATTGATAGCGTTATAAACCGAAACTCCATTTCTATCAAAGACTTCAATTTTAGCTTTTGGGAAATTGGTAATATTTTCAATAACCCATGTATCATTTTGACCATCATTATTGGGTGAAATACCTAAAATGGGAGTAACATCTGGATTTTGTTCAGTATCACAAGGATCTGCAATATTATCTAAATCTAAATCAAAACCTGTAAAAGAGATATATGCATCAGCAGTATTACTATTCCCATTACTATCGGTTACTGTTAGTGTTACCAACTGTACCTCATCTAATCTTGGGCAATTAAAAGTTGTAGTATTTAAGGATATGTTCTGAATACCACAAGCATCATAACTTCCATTATCTATCATTTCAGGAGTAATTGTAGCTGTGCCGGAATTATCTAATGCTACACTAACATCTTGAGTAATCACTACTGGATTAGTAGTATCTTCAACAGTTATTAACGCTGTTGTATTAGCTGTATTTCCACTAGCATCAGTTACTGTAAGAGTAACCACAACTGGATTAGTTATATCTGAACAATCAAAGGAAGTGATATCCAAAGTCATAGTAGCAATAGTACAATTATCTGTACTACCATTATCAACCATTGCTGGAGTAATAGATGCATTTCCAGAAGTATCCAAAGCAATCGTAACATCTTGAGTTTGCACTATTGGAAGTTCAGCATCAACAACTGTGACAAGCTGTGTACAAGTAGTTGTATTACCAGCATTATCCGTAGCTGTCCATGTTACTGTAGTAGCTCCTATTGGAAAAGCGGTTGGAGCATCATTAGTAACTGTTGGTAATCCGCAATTATCTGTAGCTGTGGCTATTCCTATTGAAGCGGTTGATGTACATTGTCCTAAATCTGTATTGAGTGTAATTGCAGTTGGACATGTAATCACTGGAGTTTCTGCATCTACTACTGTGACAAGTTGGGTACAAGTGTTTGTGTTTCCAGCACTATCTGTAGCTGTCCATGTAACTGTTGTATTTCCTATTGGAAAAGGTGTTGGTGCATCATTAGTAACTGTTGGTACACCACAATTATCTGTAGCAGTTGCAACACCAATGGCAGCAGTGGATGTACATTGTCCTAAATCTGTATTGATGCTAATCGCTGTTGGACACGTAATCACTGGGTTTTCTGCATCTATTACTGTGACAAGTTGGGTACAAGTATTTGTATTTCCAGCACTATCTGTAGCTGTCCATGTAACTGTGGTATTTCCTATTGGAAAAGGTGTTGGTGCATCATTAGTAACTGTTGGTACACCACAATTATCTGTAGCAGTTGCAACACCAATGGCAGCAGTGGATGTACATTGACCTAAATCTGTATTGATGGTAATTGCTGTTGGACAAGTAATTATTGGGTTTTCTGCATCTACAACGGTAACTATTTGTGTACAAATTGCTGTATTTCCAGCAGAATCAGTTGCTGTCCATGTAACTGTTGTATTTCCTATTGGAAAAGGTGTTGGTGCATCATTAGTAACTGTTGGTACACCACAATTATCAGTAGCTGTGGCTACTCCTATTGAAGCGGTTGATGTACATTGTCCTAAATCTGTATTTATTGTAATTACTGTTGGACATGTTATCACTGGATTTTCTGTATCTACAACGGTGACTATTTGTGTACAAATTGCTGTATTACCTGCACTATCTGTAGCTGTCCATGTAACTGTGGTATCTCCTATTGAAAAAGCGGTTGGTGCATCATTGCTTACTGTTGGCACTCCACAATTATCAGTGGCTGTAGCTACTCCTATTGAAGCCGTTGATGTACATTGTCCTAAATCTGTATTTATTGTAATTGCTGTTGGACATGTTATCACTGGATTTTCTGCGTCTACAACGGTGACTATTTGCGTACAACTTGCTGTATTTCCAGCACTATCTGTTGCTGTCCATGTTACTGTAGTATCTCCTATTGGAAAAGCTGTGGGCGCATCGTTTGTTACTGTTGGTACACCACAATTATCAGTGGCTGTTGGTGTTCCTATTGAAGCAGTTGACGTACATTTTCCTAAATCTGTATTGAGTGAAATTGATGTTGGACAAGTAATCACTGGGTTTTCTGCATCTACAACTGTTATTAATTGCGTACAAGTTGCTGTATTTCCTGCAGGATTAGTTGCAGTCCATGTTACTGTGGTATTTCCTATTGGATAAACTCCCGATGCATTATTCGTGTTTGTGAAATCGTTAGTCGCATATCCGTTACAAGAAACAGCTCCATAAGTCCAAGCTGTACTTACATCACTATTGATTAAAGTACCAGTATAACCGTTTCCAGTGGCATCATTTGCAATAGTACTTCCAGAAGCTTCATCTAAACGATAGTAGGCAACTAAATTAGCATCAGTTTCTGAAACACAAGTGTTCATTGAAGCCACTATAGCTGCGTTATTCCTTTCTTGGTTCCAAATTCGTAATTCATCTATTTTACCATTAAAGAATTGAGCGCTATCGGTTCTAGAACCAATAGTCATACGATTATCATTTCCCCAACTACTTGTACCTCCACTAACTGTATTTTGTAGCTCAACACCATTGATAAGAACAGTAATTGTTTTTGAAGTGGCATTCCATTTAAAAGCCAAATGTGTCCATTGATTCACAGGGATACTTGTTCGAGTATCTAAACTATAAGTAGTGGAATTATCATTTACATATAAATAAGGCACCCCTGATAAGCTTACTAATATAGTTGCAAAATTATTTGAATCTAATTGTGCAAAAAACAATCTACTAGTAGTAGTCGGAGACTCTCTAGTGACCCACATTTCAACGGTAAAACTGTTTGCACCAATATTATTGAATACGGTAGGAAGTGGCGCTGCAATATAGTCATTTGTTCCATCTAAATCTATAGCATTTCCATTAGTGAAGCCTTCAAAATCTGGAAGTACTACATTGGCTTCACATTGTCCAGCATCATTATTTACTGTAAGATTTGCAGGACAAGCTACCACTTTAATATAAGCTGTTTTAGTAAGCGTTCTAGAGCAACCATCAAGATCTGATACCGTTAAACTCACTGTATAATCTCCTGAAGTTGTATATGTATGAGTAGGGTTTTGGACACTAGAAGTACTACCATCTCCAAAATTCCAACTCCAACTAGTAATTGGAGCACCGAAAGTGGTTAAATCTGTGAAAGTAACACTTGTATTGGGCTGTAATAATGTTTGATTGGCTTGAAAATTAGTATTAGGTCCAACGGCTTGTGCCGCATTCGTAAATACACCCGTATCGGTATTACCAAAACTATCCGTAACAGTTAAGGAAACAGTATAGCTACCTGGAGTATTGTAAATGTGTGAAGGATTTTGGTCAGTAGAAGTAGTACCATCTCCAAAATTCCATAGCCAACTAACAATAGGTGCACCGTTAGCTACAGAAGCATCAATAAAATTGGCTGTTAAAGGCGCACAACCAAAATATCCAAATGTTGGTGCATCTATATCAGCTACTGGTTTAGATATTTTAATATAAGCCACTTTGTTTTCAAAATCAGAAAGTCCAGTCATCGTATCTTCTATGGTTAACCTTACTGTATATTCACCATAAGAAGTATAACTGTGAATTGGATTTTGAGCTGTGGATGTACCACCATCTCCAAAATTCCATAGCCAAGTATCTGGAATAACTGATTGATCTGTAAAAAAAACAGTATGTGGTGTTGAATTTCCTACTACTGGGCTTGCAGTAAATGCGGCATCCGGTATAGTTTGTGCTTGTAGTATTACAATTCCTAAAAGGAAAAAGAACACTGTGGTAATAGTATTTTTTATACTCATGATTGATATTTTAATGTCACCAAAGTTATTATTATTATTTTACTATAAAAATACGTAGGGTATGTAAATATTACGTAGAGTACGTAAAAAAAATAAGCATTGACTAGAATCAATGCTTATTTAAAAAAATTATTATTGGTATTATTCTTTACTTATTTTCTTCAGAATAGTTCCTTCAGTACTGTATAATTGAAGAAGATAAGTACCCGTATTTAAGGTACTCATATCTAAAACATAGGAAGTCATCGTATTATTTTCAAGAATATTCTTTTGTACCAAACGTCCAGAAAGATCATAAATTGCAATACTTTGTATACTGTTATCTGAATTTGATTGTATCGTTAGCTTATCTTTTACTGGATTAGGATAGATTGCAAAATGTTCTTCAAGAGAAAGATTAGCTGTACTTAAAGTGGGATCAAAAGCTTCATACCAAGAAATTCTATCGCTAAACTTCCCTACAACGATATCTAAATCACCATCATAATCCATGTCTCCTGTAGTAATACTTGAAGCACTATTGGAATTGGATGTTATTAAAACCTTTGTGAATATTGGATTTGAAGCACCATCATTTTCATAATAATCGAAGGTATTTACATTGGCTACCAAAACATCAAGATCACCATCGCCATCCACATCACCCACATTCACTGTTAGTAAATCACTTACAGTAGATGAAATTACTGTTTTTGTAAAAGTAGGATTCGTTGCGCCATCATTTTCGTACCAAGCAATAGTGTTATCTGCTGTAGAAGTAGACAAAACATCTAAATCGCCATCATTGTCAAGATCTCCTAAAGAAACTGCTTTTACTGTCATGGCATTTGTTGTAATGATATTATTAATAAAGGTCGGATTGGGCGCACCATTATTTTCATACCAAGATACTGTATTGCTATATCGTAAAGCAACTAACATATCTAGATCACCATCATTATCAAGATCTCCCACAGCAATATCATGTATACCACTAACAGTAGTACTAATGATATTCTGACTAAAACTAGGATCGGAAGCACCATCATTTTCAAACCAAGCCAAAGTTTGATCACTTTGAGAACCTGAAATAATGTCTAAATCACCATCATTATCTAAATCCCCTACTGCTAAACGATAAGCCCAATCTGCTGTAGTTGTTATAATGATTTTTGTAAACATAGGGTCTGCATTACCATCATTTTCATACCAAGCTACTGTATCATCTTGAGAAGACGAAGAAACAACATCTAAGTCACCGTCATTATCTAAGTCAGCCACTACTACACTTGTTGCAGAATTAGCTGTTATCGTAATGGTGTTTTTTGTAAAAATAGGATTTACAGGATCTCCATTATTTTCAAACCAAGCAATAGTATCATCATTAACAGATGAAGACACAATATCTAAATCCCCATCATTGTCAATATCTGCTAGGCTAATTTTTGTAACATAATCTAATGCTGTTGTTACCGTGTGATCCATGTATGAAACTGGTGAAGGCATACTAGCTGTTTCTACTACAAAACTAAACATGGAGGGATTACGCAGAAAATAACCTTCTTCCGACGATAAGTTAGTAGTCAATACCACTGTAATAAGCTCTCCTGGTTTAAAACTATTTAAAGGGTTAAATACTAATGTGGAAGTACCCCCTCCAGTAAATGCACCTTCAATAATACCTGTTTGTGCACCTGTAATCAAAATAGAATTTAAATTAATTGTAGTAGCATCAAGAGTTGTAGTAAAATTTATTATAATAGGGCTATCCACTGGAACACTAGTGGATTGAGCTACAGGAGAACTTGTTGTAATTTGAAGTTCTGTAGTGGCTTCATACCAAGCAACCGTATCATCATTTGTTGAGGCTACAAATATATCTAAATCACCATCTCCATCAACATCCCCCACACTGATACTATTAGCCCCATCAGCTGTTTTTGTAATTATTTGCTCCGTAAAACTGGGTGCTATTGCTCCGTCATTTTCAAACCAAGAAACGGTATCATCATAATTTGAAACTGCAAATATGTCTAAATCTCCATCTCCATCAATGTCATCAATAGAAACTCGTCTCGCTCCATCTGCTGTGTTGGTTAGTACAATTTTTGTAAATGTTGGATTAGAACCTCCATTATTTTCAAACCAAAAAATAGAGTCATCGTCTCTGGAAGAAGCTGCAATATCATAATCGCCATCACCATCTAAGTCACCAAATGAAATATCAGTAGCATTATTAACTGAAGTACTGATGATACATTCTGTAAACGTGGGATCTATTCCTCCATCATTTTCAAACCAAGAAATTGTATCATCGTATCTAGAAGTAGAAAAGATATCTAAATCCCCATCACCTTCCATATCACCAATAGTCAATGTATAAGCTCCATTTGTGGCTGTGGTAATAACAATTCGAGTAAATGTTGGATCTGCTGCACCGTCATTTTCATACCAAGCTACAACATCATCAAATAAGGAAGCCGACAATATATCTAAATCGCCATCACCATCCATATCACCAACAGTGACACTTGTTGCAAAATCGGCAGTATTCGAAACGACTATCTTTGTAAAAGAGGGTGTAGTTGCCCCATCATTCTCATACCAAGCAATGGTATCATCTTCGGCTGAAGCTGATAAAATATCCAAATCACCATCATTATCTAAGTCGCCAACAAAAACAGCTGTAGCAAAATCTGCTGTGTTTGTTACTACATGTCTGGTAAAAGTAGGTTGGTCCGTTCCATCATTTTCATACCAAGCAATAGTATTAATAATTGAAGCAGCAGTTACTACATCTAAATCACCATCATTATCAATATCTGCAGTATAGAGATCTGTAGCATAATTTTCTAAAGTTGATATTTCTCTTTTTAAAAAGCCTAATGGAGCAGCGACCGAATTTGAAATAATCGTAAAATAAAAAACAGTAGGATTTGCTAACGCAACATTTCCTAGAGTAAGGTTATTAGTAACTACTACTGTAATCACTTCTCCAGGTTTAAAAGTTGCATTTGGAATAAAGGTTACAACAGGTGTTCCCTGACCAGAAAAAACACCAGCAATCAAACCGGTTTGTGAACCAGATACAAGAATAGTACTAGCATTTAGTGTGTTTGCATCTGTAGTCGTATCAAAAGTTAGGACAATATTCGTATTCGCTGGAATATTAGTTGTGTTTCTTAAAGGAGTTGTGTCAATTAAGTTTTGAGCAAACCCATTATGGTCATTCAAAAAAAACACTGTAATTGCCATCCATACTAAGTAATATTTTTTCATCGCATTTGTGATTTAGTTTGTGCATACAATATTATAATAAACAAGGACTAAAAACCATACGTAAGAATGGTAAATATTAAGTAGCATACGTACTCTATAAAATAAAAAAGACCTTAACCACAATTTTGTGTTAAGGTCTTATACTAATTAAAATACTAGAAACTCATGTAAAGTAAGACTAGGCAGAAATGAGTTATTACTTCTTCCAGCCTCCTTCACCTCCTGCTCCTGCAAATGCTAAAACACCTGTTGGAACTCCTCTAAAATCACCAATAGGCATTCCGTCTTCTCTAAAAAAAACAGCTGCTACAACACCTATTCCTATTTCTCCGCATGTTACTCCTACAGATGTTGTATTCTTCCATAAACCACTCCAATCTGCATAACCTGTGCTAAGGTTTCCATCACATTTAATATCTGCTACTCCAAAACCATATACTCTATGATCCCAAACATAAGGATGGTCTTTAGAATCTTTTGGCGTACACATAAATCGTCCATCGATACCTAACATATTAAATTCAATTTTTGCACCTATAGGGTCTAATAACTTACCACTTTTAAGGATATAGTCCTCAATTTCACTATCTGACATTTTACCACTTAAAATTTTTTTAATTAATGCATTAAAAGCTGTAGTCTGTTCTGGGTTTTGTTTTAAATCATTCATATCTATTTGTTTTTAAATTACTTGTTATTCTTTACTAATTGTTTTTGAGAGAGATTAGGTAGTTAATCAATTATTTAATCTCAACTTGAACTCTTAAAATCACTTTAGTAATTTCTTTTATATATTCTAATTACATACTTCTGTAAAACAATATTCTTCTGAAAAAAAACACTGCTTTAATCATAATGCAATATCAAATATTTATAAACACCATAAAATACGTAGACTAAGCAATTATATAGTAACCTACGTATACTAAGAAGTATAAAAAACAAAAAAGACCTTAAACACGATACGTGTTAAGGTCTTATTAAGTAAGGAAACCAATTACTAATAACTTACATTTTAATAATTTTTTTGGTTAATATTCCTTTATCTGTTGTTATTTTAATGCTATAATTAGCTTGTTTTAAGGGTAGCATATCAATATGTATTAATTCTAAATTATGCTCTATATTTTGTTCTTTTATTATGCGTCCAGTAAGATCATAGATGGCTATTTTTTGAATAGCTAATCCATTTTTTACTTTAATATTTATTTGATTATTCGTTGGGTTTGGATAGATAGACAATTCATTATTAAGTTCATTATCATTTAAGTTTAAGGTAGTACTCCCATTCTTATACCACGCAATTTTATTATCATATCCAGAAGCAGATAAAACATCCATATCTCCATCACCATCTAAATCGGCAACATAAATATTTCTAACAGCATCAGCACTAGTCGTTATAATTTGTTGTGTCCCAAAATTTCCATTTCCATCATTTTCATACCAAGCCACTTTATCATCATTTGATGATGCCGATAGGACATCCATATCTCCATCACCATCTAAATCAGTCGCATGAACAGCATAAGCATAATGCACAAGTGCTGATGTGGCAATTACTTGTTGGGAACTAAAAGTTCCATCACCATTATTTTTGTACCATACTATTCCTATACCATTTATAGCAGCCAATACATCTTGATAACCATCTAAATCTAAATCTTTTGCATATAACCCAAAAACAGAATTACTTACTGTAGCAATATTTTGAGCAGTAGTGAAGTTTCCAAATCCATTATTTTTATACCAATTAATATTGCCATTTGAACTTGCCAGTACATCTATATCTCCATCATTATCAAAATCTGTTGTATTTACCGCACTTCCTGTAGCTTCTGTACTAGAAACGATTTCTTCTGTCCAAGAACTACCATTACTATTATTTTTATACCAATAAATGTGTCCTGTATTAATAGATGTTGAAATTACATCTAAATCACCATCACCATCCATATCTGAAACATGTATTCTTCTTACTAAATTGGCATGAGTGGTTATGGTTTGTTGAGAACCAAAATTACCACTTCCGTCATTTTCATACCACGCAATGCGGTCATCTCCCGCTGAAGCTGATATTACATCCATATCTCCATCATTATCTAAATCAGCAGCATAAACCTCCCAAGCCTCATCTACACTTGTGGTAATAATTTGTTGGGAGCCAAAGTTGCCTGAACCATCATTGGCATACCAAGCAATTTTATTATCATCTATAGAAGCAGAAAGTACATCCAAATCTCCATCTCCGTCTAAATCGGCAGAAAATACAGTAAAAGCGTCTGAAGCATTAGTAGTAATTATATTTTGTCCATAATCAAAAGTTCCTGCACTATTGGTGCTTACCGCAGTGGTAAAACTAGCTACTGCTCTATTGGTACTAGTACTCAAAGTGATACTAATAATTTCTCCTGGTTTAAAGTCTTGCTGTGGATTAAAGATTATAACGCTAGAATATATTCCTAAAAAAGTTCCAAAAACTCTACCAGTTTGAGAACCCGTAACAACAATAGTCGCAGAGTTAAATACTGCAGGAGTAATAAGAGCATCAAAAGAGATCGATAAATTAGCATTTACAGGTACATTTATAGCATTCATAGTGGGATTAGTAGACACTATATTTTGTGAATAAATACTAGCTGAGAGCAACAGTATTAAAGCCAATAGAACGGATAAAAGATAGTTTTTTTTCATTGTAATTTAATTTGTTTTTTAAAATACAATGTTACTGTAAACCGCAATAGTAAACCATACGTATTAGACGCAAATATTACGTAGTTTACTTAGTTAAATCTCTTTTTTAAATTATAAAGACATTATAATTTCTTTGTAATCCATTGTCCATTGCGTTAAAGTATCTAGAGAGGATTCTAATTCTAGTTTAGCAATAATATTAGCACGGTGTTTTTCTATAGTTCTTTTTGAGACTTTAAGTATCTCACAAATTTCTGCTGAATTTTTACCTTGCGCTATCAAACGAATAATAGTTCTTTCCGACGGAGTAAGTAATCCTACTTTTCTAAGTTCATTATCTACAGTATATTTGATATCTTCCTGAAAGGATTTGCTAAAATAAAATTCATCCGATAAAACAGCTTTTATACAGGCTTCGATTTCATCGAGATTGTCTTCTTTTAACAAATACCCGTGAGTACCTACTTTTTTCGCTTGCACTATAAATCCTTTTTCTTTATGATAAGTCATCACCACAAATTTGGTATCCAATTGCAATGCTTGACAGTTTTTTATTACTTCAAAACCATTAAAAAAAGGCATTTCAATATCTAATAAAGCAATACTAGGTTTATGTAATGCTATTATTTCTACTGCTGCTGCACCATTATTAGCCGTAGCCACAATGTTATACCCTGCGTTTTCAAGTTCTTCTGCCAGTCCTTTCAACATGATAGGATGATCGTCTGCTATGATTAAAGAAATGTTTCTTTTATTCATTTTTCCTGTTGGATTTAAAAGTAAGGCAAAATACAACTTATCTATCAAATAGGAAAAGTTAATTGTGTTATTGTTCCTTTTTTAATTAAGGAGTTAATAGTCAATTTAGCCTTAATTATTTTGCTCCTTTCTAATAATGATTTCATGCCTAAACTTTTAGAAAACTTTATTTGTTGTTCATAATCAAAACCTTTACCATTATCCTCTACAATTATTTCAATAGTTGATTTTATTTTATGAATATCTATACTTACTGAAGTGGCTTCAGCATGTTTTACAACATTATTTAAAAGTTCTTGAAGTATTCTATACAAATGCAAGGCTTTATTATTATCCAAGAAAGGATCTATGTTCTCAATATCAAGTGTAAAAAAAAGTGTAGTAGAAGCATCTATGTTATGGATTAAATCATTTATTCCAGCAGTAAAACCTAATCGTTCTAAGACAACGGGATGTAATCCTTGGGAAATAGTTCTTACATTTTGCAACGTATCTTTAGCTAAAGCTTCCATACTAGAGTCATTGCTACTTTTTGATTTTCGTGTTAAAAGCATCAACTGCTGTCCTACACTATCGTGCAATTCTAAAGCCACTCGTGTACGTTCATCTTCTTGCGCATTAATAATATCTTGGGTAATTTGTGCTTGCCGTTTTAAGGCTATTTTATTTTTTTGATTTAAATAAACTATTATAACAAAACCAAGGCTAAAAATAGAAAGAAGCCAAAACCACCAAATTCTCCAAAATGGATTTTTAATACGAATCGCAATCGCAAAGGGTTCTGCTTGCCAAAGTCCATTTCCGTCATCGGCAGTAAACTCAAATTGATACTCTCCTGATGGAATATAAGAAAAGACCGCTTTAGTATCTAATGAGGGAATTGACCATTCATTTCCATCTCGTAAGCCTTTTAAACGGTATTTGTATTTTATGTTATCTGAGTTAGAAAAACTAACGGCTTCCATATCAAAAGTTAAATAGTTTTCACTATGAGAAAGATTAATACACCTGTTTTCTATTTTGTCTTTTATAGATTCTGAAAATAACAATACATCATTTAAATCTAATTCAGGTGCTTTATTATTTTCAACATACTGTTTTTCATCAAAAACGAATAAACCATTTAAAGTGCTCGCTAGTAGAGTCCCATCATCTGTTATTTTTAATCCATTATCTAAAATACCATTTGGAATAAAATTATCTCCAATTTTGTACTTTTTAATACTAACTGAATCTTTCTCAACTAATGAGGTAAAATTAACTTTACTAATTTCTTTTTTAGAAGCCAGCCACAAATCATTTTTATGTACTTTCAAGGCTTTATAGTCATTCCCAAAACGGTCAATAGAATATTTTTTTACTTTAAACATTCCATTGTACAAACTCACATGAAAAATAAATTTATCATTAAGTGCCACAAATTCATTTTCATTAATGGTATCAATAGAAGCAAAAATATCATGATCGGAAGGGTTTAAACCCGGAATAATAGCAATTTTATTGTCTTTAAATTGTAAAATAGCAGCTAACTTAGTTAGAATATAACGGTCACCTAAAGGAAAGATCTTAAATGTTTTTCTAGTTTCAATAATATATGAACTATCCTTGGTGAATACTCTTAAATCATCATCAATGGCCAAAAATGTTATTTTATCATCTTTGTAAATATCTAAATAGGTTCCTTCACGAATAACTTCTGTCATACCATTTTCTTTCATTTCTACAACCTTTTCATCGATGGCTATAAGTAAGGTGTTTTGTGATGTCTTAACTATTCTATGAATTTTAGTATCTGGAAAAAGTATTTTTTCAATCTTATAATCTTTAAGAATTACTACTCCTTTCTCTGAAGCTAAATATAATTTATTATTCCAATCTACTACATCTACAATTATCTCTGAAGGTAACCCTTGCTTTGCTGTAAACAATTGCATGGATTTGTCTTTGAATTTAATTATTCCTTTGTTGTAAGATGCCAACCAATAATTATTTTCAGTATCTTTTATGAAACCATAAATATAATTGGAAGGCAAACCATTATTCGTATTTATAAAATCGAAAGTGCCTTTCTCTTTATTAAAAAAACCTATTCCATTTCCTTCAAAACTAAGTCCTAGTGTAATACCATCCTCTTCTTGAATAATACTAAAAATTCTATTATCATTAATAGCATTCATATCAGGAACAAACTCCTTAATCTTATTATTTTCAAGGCAATACAAAACACCATAAGAACCTATCCAAACTTTCTTTTCTTTATCTATTACTACTTTATAACAAATGTCATTAATCTTATGACTTTTACCATCTATAACTTCAAATTGAAAAGGATTTAAAGTTATTTTTTTAACACCATTTTTTATAGAAGCTGTATAGATAGTGTTATCATCGTACCAAGCGGCACTAGTTGAAAATATGTTTTCATTATTTTTACTATAGTACAGGATAGTAAACTTTTTATCTTTATAATGTATTATTCCTCTATTACTAAAAATATAAATGCTTCCATCTTTTGCTTCTAGAAAATCATTGATGGATCCAAATTTTTTAAAATCTATGGAAGTAGGTGTACTGACTTTATCATTTTTAATAATACTAATGCCTTTAAAAGTACCCACCCAAATATTTTCTTTTGAATCTTCGAAAACTGTGGAGCAAATATTGGAAGGCAATCCCTCTTTTGCAGTAAAATTTTTAAAGTCTTTACCATTAAAACAGCTTACTCCATTCACAGTAGCTACCCATATTTTTTTATTTTTTGCCTGTATAATAGAAAAAGTCTGACTGTGCGCTAATCCTTCTTTAGTACTGTAGGATTTGAAATCGTAGTTTTGAGTAAAAACAAAAGAAGAAAAAAGGGAGAAGAAAAAGAAAACAACTGTTTTTTGCATGGTTTTATTTTTACTAAAACCCAAAAATAATTAAAAAAACAGATACTAGGCTAAAAAACACTTCTGTTATAATATACCAATCATAATAATTGTAATTAATTCTTTTTATGCAATTTTAATTGTTCAATTACTTCTAATATAAATAATAGCCAATACCATAAGTAAACAAGATAAGAATAAACCGATTTCGCTAAGTGTTATATTTTTATTTTTCATAACTATATTTTTTTTAGTTGTTAGTTTTTGTTATATTTTTATTATTTTATTTATTTTATTTCTAGAAGTAAAAGCGATAAAAAAGTTATCTAGGGCATAGGACTGACTCTTTCCCAAATGATAATTTTATTAAATAATCCACTTAAGATTTTTAAACACATAGTATCGTTGTCTATTAATTTTAATTTAGCTTCATATTCCGATTTTTGTTTGTCATCATAATAAGTACCCCCATACAACTTAGTAGCTGACTTTTTTATCATTTGAATAAGCACTACTTGATTCATGTTGTCCTTCTTTTCACTTCTTTTAATTTTACCATAATAAAAAGAACCTTCTTGATAAATCTCAAGACACAATTTCCCTTCATTAGTTTCCCATTTTCCTATAAAACTATCTTGAGCAAAAAGGTCTCCAGTAGTATAAAATAATAGCAATCCTAAAAGTATTTTTTTTATCATAATCTTACATTTCAAATGTTATAAATTGCTCTTGCCTATTTACCAGCAAGAGCAATTCTAATTTATATTATTCCCATCCTCCTCCAAGAGAGCGATATAGCTCAACATTAGCTGATAACCTATCTTTTTTAAGCAAGGCTAATTCTAATTCGGCTTGCAATAAATTACCTTGAGCAATGATGACTTCGACATAAGTTGCTAATCCATTTTTAAATAATAAATCTGCATTTCCAACAGCTCTTTGAAGAGTTGCTACTCTTTCATTGGCCAACTCAAATTGTTCTTTACTTTTTTCAATTTTCACAAGTGCGTTTGATACTTCACTAACAGCAACAAGCACTGTTTGTCTAAATTGAATTACAGCTTGTTCTCGTTGTACTTTAGCTATTTTATATTGGGTTCTTATGCTTTTTCGATTTAGAAGTGGAGCTGTTAATCCTCCAGCAACCGAACCAAATAGAGACGCTGGAATATTAAACCAATTGCTTGATTGAAATGAATTTACTCCAGTAGAAGCCGTAATATTTAAGGCTGGATAGAAATAAGCTTTAGCTACTCCTACATTTGCATTCGCTACTTGTAGCGCTAATTCTGCACTTTTCACATCTGGTCTTTTACTAACCAATTGAGCAGGAATACCTGCTGAAAAACCTTCACTAACTATCAACTCATCAAGCTTACTACTTCTTGTTTTTGCTTCTGGAAATGTTCCTGTTAAAACGCTAATCGCATTTTCTTGCAATTGGATATTTTGTTCTAACTCAGGAATTAATTTGGCAGCAATTAAACGCTGTGCTTCTGTTTGTTGTTTGGCCAAAAGTGTAACTTGACCTGCTTCATATTGCAAATTCACCATAAACAGAATACTGTCATTCAAAGCTAAAGTCTTTTTAGCAATTTCTAATTGTGCATCAAGCATCAATAAATCATAAAAACCTTTAGAAATAGTAGCTACAACTGCAGTTTGTGTTGCCTTTTTAGCCTCTGTGGTTTGCAAATAAGAAGCTAAGGCTTTCTTTTTCTGATTTCTAAATTTGCCCCAAATATCAGCTTCCCATGATAAATTTAGTCCAGCATTATAATCTTCAATATGATTCTTGCCCAAAAATGTACCTGTACTGAGTCCGTTTAGGCTATTTTCAGAAAGTCTAGTCATAGTCGCTGTTGCAAAAGCATTCACTTGTGGAACATTATTCCATTTGGACTGTTTGAACTGTAAATTGGCTATACTAATATTTTTATCAGCAATTTGCAAATCATTGTTTTTTGCTATAGCCTCATCAATTAAGTGAACTAAATCTTGTTCCACAAAAAAGTCCTTCCATTTAATAGTAGCAATAGATGTAGTATCAATAGCAACTACGTTTCTATAGTTTTGAGGAATAGCCACTGTTGTTACTTCTTTTTGTTGAGCCATAGCACTAAATGTCATTATCAACGGTACAATGGCTCTATATATATTATTTCTTATCATATTATTCTTGATTTTATTTTGGCTCAAAATTAATGTTCCGCTTTTTTCTCATTATGAATTACAGCTATTGGTTTTCCTGAAACCTTTTCTTGTAAATATTGGAATATGATGAACAAAACAGGAATGATAAACAATCCAAGAATTACTCCTGAAATCATACCTCCTGCTGCACCAATACTAATAGAGTGATTTCCTTGAGCCGATGGTCCTTTGGCACTCATCATAGGAATTAAACCAACAACAAAAGCTAATGAAGTCATAATAATTGGTCGCAAACGTAATTTGGCTGCGTCTATGGATGCTTTGACCAACGCTTGCCCTGATTTTCTTTTTTGCACGGCAAATTCCACAATCAAGATGGCATTTTTTGCTAGTAGTCCAATAAGCATTACCAAGGCTACTTGTACGTAAATGTTGTTTTCAATTCCAGTTAAACCGATGGCTACAAAAACTCCAAAGATTCCTGCTGGTATAGAGAAAATTACGGCTAATGGCAAAATATAACTTTCATATTGCGCTGCTAGTAAGAAATAAATAAAGATTAAACAGAGTAGGAATATCATTGCCGATTGACCTCCTGATGAAATTTCTTCTCTAGTTTGTCCCGAAAATTCAAAGGCATAACCCGCAGGCAATTGCTGTGTAGCTACTTCTTCGATGGCCTTGATGGCATCACCTGAACTAAATCCAGGAGTAGGAATAGCATTTATCGAAATAGAATTGAACAAATTGTATCTTGAAGCTGTCTCAGAACCATAAATACGACTTAGTTTTACCAAAGTATTAATGGGAACCATTTCTCCTCGATTATTTTTCACAAAAACTCGGTCTATTGACGAAGGATCAGCTCTATCATCAACATCAGCTTGAACTATTACTCTATAATATTTACCAAAACGGTTAAAATCTGATGCCTGAGCACTACCAAAATAAGCTTGCATCGTTTGTAAAATATCTTTGACCTTTACCCCTAATTGATCGGCTTTTTCATCATTGATATCCAATTGTAATTGAGGATAATCGGCTTTGAAACTTGTAAAGGCTACGGCTATTTCGGGGCGTTTCATTAATTCGCCAATGAAATTTTGAGAAATACCACTAAATTTATCCAGCTTTCCTCCAGTTTTATCTTGTAATACTAAGTCTAAAGCTTCCACATTACTAAAACCAGGAACCGTGGGAAAACTAAAGACAAAGAAACTTCCTCCCGAAATTACAGATAATTGACCACGAACTTGGTTCATGATATCGTCTATGTTTTTCACTTCACCACGTTCTTCATTTGGTTTTAACAAAACAAAAACAACTGCTGAAGAAGGACTGGTAGAATTGGTCAATAAATTAAAACCTGAAATAGCAGTAACGTCTCTTGAAGCATCCAGTTTACTCAATACATCTTCTGCTTGAGTCATTACTTTTTGTGTTCCATCTAATGAAGTTCCAGAAGGTGTACTTACTGAAATGGCTATAAAACCTTGATCTTCTGTTGGAATAAATCCTGCAGGAGTGGTTTTTACCATGATAATTGTCGCAATCGTAATTAAAGCTAAACCACCTAAGCTCAACCATTTTCTACGAATTAGGAATTTTAAACCACCAACATACCTATTGGTCAACGAATTAAAACTGCTGTTAAAAGCACTAAAGAATTTTTCTTTAAACCCTTTTTTCTTGTATGGTGCATCGTCATCTTTAACAACATGATTGTCTTTTAAAAACAAAGCAGCTAGTGCAGGGCTCAAAGTTAAAGCATTAACTGCCGAAATTACAATAGCAATAGCCATAGTAAAAGCAAACTGACGGTAGAAAACTCCCGTAGAACCTTCCATAAAACCAACAGGTAAGAATACCGCTGCCATTACTAATGTAATCGAAATAATAGCACCTGTAATCTCGTGCATCGCTTCGTGAGTGGCAACTTTTGGAGACAAATGTTTGTGTTCCATTTTGGCATGCACGGCCTCGACCACTACAATCGCATCATCGACCACAATACCAATGGCTAAGATTAAAGCGAATAAGGTCAATAAGTTAATCGAAAATCCGAATAACTGCATGAAAAAGAAGGTTCCTAAAATCGCAACTGGAACTGCAATGGCTGGAATTAAAGTAGATCTAAAATCTTGCAAGAAGATAAATACCACGATAAATACCAATAGAAATGCTTCTAGTAAAGTATGCTTTACCTGATCAATTGATTGGTCTAAAGAAACTTTTGTACTATAAAAAATATTCTTCTTAATACCTGCTGGAAAACTTTTAGCTTGTTTTTCCATCAATTCATTAATAGCAATCTGAATATCATTCGAGTTAGAACCTGCTAACTGAATAACACCAATTACAATTCCCTTTTTACCATTTAAACGTGTTAAACTGTTATATGAATAAGCACCAAGCTCTACTCGGGCAACATCTTTTAAGCGAAGTATAGAACCATCAGCATTCGAACGAATGGCAATATTTTGATAGTCTTCAGCTTTAGTAAGTTTTCCTTTGTATTTGATTACGTATTCAAAAACTTCTTTACTTCGTTCTCCAAATTTCCCTGGAGCAGCTTCCAAACTTTTGTCTTGAATAGCAGTCATTACTTCATTAGGCGTTACATTGTATGTTGCCATTTGTGTGGGATTCAACCAAACGCGCATGGAGTAATCTTTTACTCCTCCAAAAATTGCGGCAGAACCCACTCCAGGAATACGTTTAATTTCTGGAATAATATTAATTTGAGCGTAATTGGCAACAAAAGTCTGATCGTATTTCGATTCATCTTCGGTATACATACCAATTGCCATGATAAAGCTATTTTGTTGTTTAGCTGTGATAACTCCTTGTTGCACTACTTCGGCAGGCAATTGACTGGTAGCTTGTGCCACTCTGTTTTGAACGTTAACCGCTGCTTGGTCGGCATCGGTACCTAACTTAAAGAAAACAGTAATCGCTAAAGTACCATCATTACTAGCGGTAGAACTCATATACGTCATGTTTTCCACTCCATTTATAGATTCTTCTAATGATGGAGCAACTGAGCGTAGTACAGTTTCAGCATTGGCTCCTGGATATACTGCCGTCACCAAAACAGAAGGTGGAGCAATATCAGGAAATTGTTGTAGTGGTAATTTGTTAAGTCCAAGTACTCCTAGTATCACCAACAAAATGGAGATAACCGTTGCCAGTACAGGCCTTTGAATAAATATTTTGAACATTTTTGAAAAATTATTTTTTGTTAATTAATTGTGTCACTGCTGCTTTTGTTTTTTCAGGCTGAATTTCTTGACCTTCTTGTAGCTTATCAATTCCGCTCAATACAATTTGATCTCCTGCTTGTACACCCTCTTTAATTAGGTAATTGGTTCCACTTTTTCCAATAATACTGATAGGCATTTTACTGACTTTATTGTCTTTGCTGACTATGAAAACAAATACTTTATCTTGCATTTCAATAGTTGCCGATTGTGGAATTAAAATAGCATCCTCATGTTGGATTCCCAAATGGACTTTTCCTGTATTTCCTGATCGTAACGTACCGTTTGCATTTGGGAAAGTAGCTCTTAAAGTAATCGCACCCGTGTTTTTATCAAACTGACCATCGACCATGTCAATTTTTCCAGATTGTGTATAGGCACTATTATCAGCAAGAATTAAAGTTACTGGAGGTAAATTCTTGATTTTATCACCAATAGTACTTCCAGCATATTGCGCTTTAAAGTTGATAAAATCGGTTTCACTTAAAGAAAAATAAGCAAATACTTCGTGTACATCAGAAAGGTTTGTTAATGGTTCAATATCTGATGCAGAAACTAAACTTCCTTGTTTTTTAGGCAATCTTCCTATGTAGCCGCTAACAGGAGCAGTTACGTTAGTATAGGCTAAATTAATTCTTGCCGAAGCCACCATTGCTTTGGCTTGTTCTATATTAGCAGTAGCAATTTTTTGAGAAGCTTTAGCTGTTTTTAATTGATACTCAGAAACAACCTTGTTTTGTACTAAGGGAGTTAACTTATCTACTTCTAACTGAGCATTAATTAAAGCCGCTTCCGCAGCATGAAGATTAGCTAAAGCAGTATTTAATTGCTCACGAAAAGGACGTTCATTAATTTTAAAAAGGGGTTGGCCTTTAGTCACATAGGCTCCTTCATCCATGTAAACTCTTTCAAGATTACCACTTACTTGTGGACGAATTTCAACGTCAACTGTTCCTTGTATAGAAGCTGGGTATTCTACATCAGTAACAGCATTCGTATTTTGTATGGCAAGAACTGGTAGTACAGGTGCTACTGCTACTGGTGCTTGTTGTTTATCAGCACAGCTAATTAAAAATAGTGTGATTAAGCTCAATAAAGTAACTTTTTTCATAATTGGGTTTGGTTTTAATTGGGTATTTACTATTGTCATTGTTTTTGGAATAATCGTTTCAGAATTCATGCTGTTTTTAATTAAAATTTGTGTTTCTAGTAAAGTGTTAATTCTGGAATAATCGTTTCAGAATCAGTGCTGTAATTTAAAAATGAATATGTGTATTATGTTTTTATTTCTGAAATAATCGTTTCAGAATTTAAGTAAAAAAAAGGGTTATTTAAATATATTTTTAATCAGGAATTCTGACATTTTTTTGATTTTTATTGGATTTTGGTGAAGAATGTACGATTGCTTCCAACCTGTAAAAGAAGTTGCAATGTATTCTGCCATTAAAGCGGCATCTTCGGTATCATCCATTTCTCCATCATCCATAGCTTTTTGAACAGTGATGGCTAAAAAATCGATAAAAACATCATTGTTCTTATTCATTTGATTTCGAACTTCGCAATCATCTGGAGCAATTTCAAAAATGGTTTTCATTCCTAGGCAACCTTTATCGCAAGATACAATCCAATCTGCTTTATCGCTAATTAATTTAATCAGTGCTTCTTTAGCTGATTCATGTTGGGCAACTTTTTCTTTTAGTTCAAGCATTGCATTATCAAAATAATTACGAATGCATTTCATGAATAATTGATGTTTGTCGCCAATAGTGTTGTATAAACTACTTCTATTGATTTGCATAGCATCCACAAGGTCTTGCATTGAAGTTGCATTATATCCTTTTTCCCAAAAGACATTCATTGCTTTTTCAATCTTTTCAACCTCGTTAAATTCTACACAGCGTGCCATATAAATAAAATTTCTATGCAAATATAAAACTTTTTCTGAAACGGCTGTTCCAAAATTATTATTTTTTTTAAAAAGTTAAAAAATATAGTAACTAGCTATCCAATAGGAAAGGTTACTTGCGTTATTGTTCCCTTTTTCAGTATCGAATTAATGGTTAGATTAGCCTTAAGTATTTTGCTTCTTTCTAATAATGATTTCATACCTAAACTTTTAGAAAATCGCATTTGTTTTTCATAATCAAACCCTTTACCATTATCTTCTACAATAATCTCAATTGTAGATTTTTCCTTTCGAATGTCTATACTTACAGCAGTTGCTTCTGCATGTTTTACTATATTATTTAAAATTTCTTGTTGTATTCTATATAGATGTAAGGCTTCTTTATTATTCAAGTAGGCATCAACATTCTCTATTTCAGTTGTAAAAAAAAGTGCTGTATTAGTATCAATTGTTGTGATTAAATCATTTATACCTGCTGTAAAACCTAATCGTTCTAATACTACAGGATGTAGTCCTTGAGAAATGGTTCTTACATTTTGCAAAGTATCTTTGGCCAAAGCCTCTATACTAGTATCATTGCTATTCTTCGATTTACGGGTTATGAGCATTAACTGCTGCCCTACACTATCGTGTAATTCCAAGGCTACTCTTGTGCGTTCCTCTTCTTGTGCGTTTATAATATCTTGGGTAAACTTTTCTTGAATTTTTTGTTTCTTTTTGGCAAAGTTACGAGAACGAATGATGGATAGAAAGCCAAAAAGAGTCAGTAAACTTAATCCTCCAAACAAAAGCCATTGGTTCATGATTTTATTTTTAGAGTCCAATAAAGCTATATTAGCTTCTTGATTTTCAATGATTAAATCTCTTTTCTCTGTTTCATATAACGTTTGATAATAAGCCAATACTCTTGTTTTTTGAATCGAACCTATAGAGTCTTTAATATGCGTATAATTTTTAAAATGATAGAGTGCTTTTTCTTTATCTCCTATTTGTTCATACACATCATATAAGAATTTTTCAGCCAATTGTATTTCCTCAAATTGTTTGCCTTTTTGTTTTAATTTTAAATAGGTATCGCCATAAGCAATAGCTTGTTTATACTCTTTTTTAGAAAATAAAAGACTCTTTTTAGCTTCTAAATAAAAAGCCTCATTATAGTGGGTTGTGTATTGTTCAGGATTAGCTTCTAACTCTTTCACTATTTTTTCAGCTAATGCAATGCTATCATTTTCTGCATAAGCAACAGCTAAAGCTGATCTAAAAATAGGTTCGAAATAAACTTTATGCTGTGATGTTTCATTGTTTTTAAGCGCTAATTTTAAATTAGCAATGCGTTCCGCTTGTAAACCCACTTTATTATAATCGGCTGCCATATTGAAATAAATGACACCTATATTGGAATAGGGTTTATATCTCTTGGCTAATTCTATTTGTTCTTCCCTTTCTTTTTTAGATTCTTTATAAAACCCGCTTTTACTATATAAAATGGACATCGATCCTTTGGCATCAATCCATTTTAAAGTATCTTTTTCTTTTTGAAAAGAATTTATGGCTTCTGTAAGTGCTAGGGATGCTTTTCCAAATTCTCCCTTATCAACATAAACAATTCCTTTTCGAAATGCAATAAAACCTAGAGTAGTCGAATTATATTGAGTAGCATAGGAAGCAGCTTTATCATAAGCATTAATAGAAGCGTCAAAATCTCCTGCATAATAATACATATTGGCTACATTAGTATAATAATTATCTAGTATATTAGGGGCTGATACTTTTTCAAGCAAAGGGCTCATAGTAGCTATAATTTGTTTTCCTTCTTCAAACTTTCTAGAGGTATAAGCTATGTAATCAATCAGGTTAGACGCTTGTCTGGTGGCTACATCTGCCGAATCTAGTTCTATGGCATAAGACATAGTAGCTCTTAATATGGAATCACACTCCAAATTGGTATCATGATAGATATAATTCGCTAAACTATCCAATAATTTAAGACGTTTTGCTCCTTGCGCTTTTTGAATAGCGGTTTCTAATTGTTTTTTCTTTTGTTCGGCATTTTCTTTTTGGGCAAAAATACTTATTGAAACTAGCAATAGCGGTAATAAAAGCTTTACTTTCATTTGTTTTGTTTTTGTAAAAATAAAAACTTTTAAAAAGATACTATCCTATTTGTAGCTTTTGTATTGAAATAATTTAAAAAGTGGGATTTAATGGTGGAAAAATGACAATGACAACTTCAATGGCTATTTCAAAGTTAAAAACCTACAATATTGATAACCGGAACAAAGAACAGTAAGTAAAAGCCATCTACTACTATATTTTATTTAGCAAATACTGATTAAAAAAACTCTTTGGATAATGATACCGACCCCCTATTTTAGCATAAGGAATCGCATTCGCTTTACGCAATCGGTATAATTTACTATCACTAAAATTAAAACGCTGTTTAATATCCGCACTGTCCAGCCAATCCTCTTCTTTAGGCGGATGCAACTCTAAAAGTAAAACCTTCAACTGGGCAACTTCTTTTTTTAAATGTTCAATTTCTTTCTTCATGGCATAAAAGTTTTACTATAAAAAACACTTACTAAAATCATTCCACTTTATAAGATAAATCTGTTAAAAAAATGATAATTTATTACAATCATTCAACGCTCTATTTTTTTGGAACACTGGTTGAAAAAATTGGATAAATTGTTGTAATTCTTTGTCCTCTCTGCAACTACATTAACACAACAGAAAACAAAAAACTCACAACCCGCAACAGTCAACAAACAACGGACAAAAAAAGACACAAAGCCGAAACTCTGTGTCTTAAAAATCCCCATAATCAATCATCATCCATTAACAATTAATAATTAACAATCAACTAACCACCACATTCCCCAAATACGTACTAGTCGAATTGCGCTTCCCATCAGCAGAGGCAAATAATGCCCATACTTCAACTGTAGCACCACTTAGCGTTATGGGTAGCAATAAAGAGCCTGTAGTAGCACTGCGATCGGCAACACCTAACGAGTAGATCCAGTTTTTTGTAGCAGCATCATACACCCCTACTACCAACTTGTCTGTGGCTACCGCTTCTCCTTGACCAGAGTTGTCGTTCCATGAAAAATCAATAGTATTAGTAGTTGCTGTACTGATGGCACCTGCTTCTACCCCAATTAAATACCCTTTGGCCAATTGTACTTTGTTGTAAGCAAAAGTAAAATCAGGATCGGCATACACAATCACTTCTTTCATGTGATACGACATGGCACGGTTCACTCGCGATTTCTCACCTTGGTTTGCACCATAATACCGACTTAAAATAGGATAAATAGGACCTAAAAACCCAATTACCGACGCAAATTTTAATCGATGCAGCGCTTGCTCTGGAGTGGCTGCTTTGTTACTCTTTCTTGGTAAAGAACGCAATACTTCTTTACCTCGCCAGTTAGCACCTACTACTGGACCAACTTTTCCGGAGAAGGCACCTAAAATGCCTTTGTTGTACGTTCCCATAAGGTCAAAATTTAAAAGTTATACATTTTTTTTAGTTCTTAGTCCTCAGCATCTAGTACTTAGTAAATGGTTATGATTAACCACTGATGGCTAAGTACTGACCTCTAAGGACTAAAGAGACTATTTACCTAAATCCAACAACTCTGCCAAAACTCCTAAAATAAAGCCTCGTGAACGGTTTTGATTGGTTTTGACCGCATTTGACTGTTTTTGACTGCTTTTGACTGCTTTCAAGGGGTTAAATAAGGCCTTTGTTCGGAGCTTGTAGCGAAAAGCTGCGGTAAAGCCGTACCAAACACGCACTTTTTCGCAACAACGTCCGAACCAAACTGCTACTTGACTGCTACTAAACCCAAGAAATAGATGAGGAAAGTCAAAAGTCAAAAGTTGAAAATTGAAAGGAGAAAGTTAAAAGAATAAACCAATAAAAATTACCTGGAAACTAAGGACTAACAACTAATCACTCAAGAATACGGTTTCCCATAAAACTGATAGAAATACTTTTACTCCTATTGTCGAAATTCTTGGGTAAGATTTACTTTAAACTTTTTAGTTTTTAGTTTTTACAAACTCGTTACAATAATACAAACTTGTAACTACAAGTTGCTTTATGAAGGGTAGTATTCAATTAATTGTATGACTTTATCTCGAAACAAATTAAATCTGCCACTATCTTTTTTTACAGTAGTGTTTTTTATACGTTTCTCTATTCCTTTTTTACAAAAAAAAGACTACACTACGTATAAATACGTATAAATACGTATAAAAAAGAGCAAAAAATACGTATAAATACCTATTGACTAGTGTTTTAAAAAGGGGTATTTTTATAGGGTAACTAAAATTATTAGTAGTGCTTAAAATTATAACTAACTAAAAAACAAGGACAACATGAAAAAACACTTACTCTATTTATTGTTTTTATAATTTATAGCTACTTACTTTCTAAATAAATTATGAAAACATGTATGAAAAATTAATTACAGTAATTATCATGCTTTTTATTCTAAGTATGATTAGTGAAAGACTAGTAACTTTCTTTAAATTATGGTGCGTAAAAGGAAACAGTTTTCTCTTTATAATAGTTTCTAAAGAATTAGATACTTCAATAAAATCTAACGATAAAGAAGAAGAAAATAAAAGAGAGCAGGCTATTTTAGCCATAAACTTAACGATTTCTCTATGTATAGCTTTAATTAGCAAAGCAAGTTTATTTAATATGTTTACCTATTCTAATAGTACGGATTTAAAATTCCTTTTAGGATGGAATTTTTCTAGAACTTTCGATATAGTAGAATTTATTCAAATACTAGTAGGGTGTGCATTAACAGCTTGCTTTATCAGTTTGGGTTCAAAGTTTTGGCATGATATGCTTGATATGTTATTTTATGCTAAAAACCTCAAAGAGAAATTAGTGGATAAAGCAACCTATGAAATGAGTAATCTAAAACAAATAGAAGATTGGATTAGTCTTTCAGAAAATGAAATAATTAAGAAAGTTTTCAATGACAATTTAGATTATCTAAAAAATATAAAAGATGTTATTGCTGTGGGCATTGGTCAGGATGCTAGGAATAAATACATAGAGATAACGACCACCTCAAACAATCATTCAGAGATTCCCTCTTACTTAACTTATCAACTCCCCAATAATACAATTCGAAATTATCCTGTCAAAATAATTACATCTTCAACAATAGTAACACATGGTAACCTTTCTTTTAAGAGTGACATTACCAATCAAGGACGACTTTCTAATTATGGTTCTTTTGGATTAGCTGTAAAATTTAAAAATGGTAGCAGTAATCATAAAATGCTCCTTACTTGTTATCATGTGATTATAGGTCATGGAGATGATTTCTATAGTTTTAAATATACAGAAAGAGATGAAATAGTATCTCCTTACTATGATGAAGATGCAACAGTAGGAAGAGTAAGACAGGCCATAAGAAATGATAGAATAGATGCGGCAATTATTGATATTGATAATAACATTTCTATTTCAAATATTTTGCCAAATGGTTCCATTATAAATGACATAAGAGTTATAAATAATGAGGAACTATATAAAGGAATTCCTGTTAGAATATATGGATATAAAAGCAATTCAGATACAGGTATGGGAATAATTGATTCTTTGCATAATTATGTAAATATAGAATATACACTACCTAATGGTCGAAAACAAAACTGGGGACTTTATGATTTAATTTCTGTCTCTAATTATGGAAGTGCTATTTCTCAAGAAGGAGATTCTGGATCTGCTCTATTAGATGAAAACAATAATGTAATAGGC
This sequence comes from Flavobacterium jejuense, assembly GCF_006491595.2. Taxonomy (GTDB): domain Bacteria; phylum Bacteroidota; class Bacteroidia; order Flavobacteriales; family Flavobacteriaceae; genus Flavobacterium; species Flavobacterium jejuense. Next base: position 434,719 of record NZ_VEVQ02000002.1, on the reverse strand, counting down.
ATTGTTGTTGGAGGTAATGATTATAGTACCTATGCTATACCTATTGAAACCATTTTTAATCAACTAAACTTAGAATTATTATGAAGCTAAACAACTTAAAAAAAATCAATCTCTTGTGTTTATTAGCAATTATTTTTACAACAAATAACTTATGTTTTTCACAAGAAAAAGAAACAGTAATAACCATTGAAAATGATTTTAATTATTTTTTAATGGATAATTCTATACCTAGCAATCAAGATATCATGATAACCTTTAAAGTAACAAATCCAAATAATTACATTTTTAGTTATCAATTAGACAATGATACACCTATAGCGCTTACTAATCTTTTAAAAAGTGATAAAAACTTCATCAATTATAAATTACCTAGAAATGAATTTAATAAAAAAAATGTTGCCAAAATCACTTTTATTAGAACCGATAAGAATGATGCAAAAAAGTCAGAAGCTATTGAGATTAGTATTAATAAAATATCCCTCGCAAAAGGAAATATAATTGACGATGCCATTGCACTACAAAACGCAAAAGATAATGAACAATTAGTAATAGACATTCTATCTTTTTATGCTAATAAAGAACTAAGCTTAGATGCTTTAAAAGAATTAATAAATGAAAACCCCTATCTAAAAGATTTAATTTCTATAAAAAATGACAATAATGCAAAAAATGAATTGTTTGTAATAAAAAGTGTCGGTTCTTTAACGGGTACTTTAAAACAAAATTATAATTCATCCATTACAGGTATTCAAAGTGGTGGACTAGCTGGTGTTGATGTAACAAAATACGCGAATGCTCTGGCCGATGTAATGATAGACCATGCAAAACAAGAACTTACCATTGCCTTTTTTAATCGGTTTAAAAATTTTATTAACGAGCATGAAGAATTTAGAATTTTATTTCCAAAAACGACTGATAAATTAGAAAACCTCCTGAGTTATAAATATCCTGAAATGATTAAAGCTTTACGTGAAGTTTTTCATGAAGATATTAGGATGATAGCCTTTAGAATAGACGATGTTTTTGCCTTGCCAAAATACCAGTTATTAACAGAAAACTATCCAGAAATCACACTAGCTATTCGAAGTTTACGACTAGTCCATCAACTAGAAACTGGAGGATTAAATGCAGCGGGTGTATTAAATGTCATGTCCAACTTTAGTGAATGGAATAATAAATCTAATTCCAATAAATTTAAAAATATTGGTAACGCTTTAAAAGTAGCCAATACTCTCAATAATAGTGTAAGTTATGTAGAAGAAGGTGAATTGAAATGGCATGAATCTGAGAAAATAGCAAAACTATTTGAAGATGAAGTAGTATTTAAAATTTATATGGGCTTGTTATATGAAAAAGAAAAAAATACAACTAACCCTATAGCTTTTATTCAAACAAACGGCACTTCAATACCTTTTTTAACAGTATTAGAGAATCAAAAGGATAACTTGTTTTTTTTTCAAAACAAGATACAAGAATTTACAGATTTAAATTTAGTTCTTAAAAAAACAATTAAAGAAATTAAAGATAAAGCCAATAAAACAACTAATGAAGATTTAAATAAATACATGACAGTTTCAATTGATGTCATTGAATATGGTATTTCTCTTTATGATTATTTTGATAAATCAATAGAAGTTTCAGATGAATATGTTGCAATATTAAGACTTTCAAATGCTATTTATAAAAACGTTTATGAAGAACAGTACAATGCTGCAATAAGTAACTCTATCGATTTATTTTCAAAAATTATAGCTATTAAGAACGATAAATATAAAATCAATGAAAAGGAGTTTAATGCTATTGAAAAAATAACTGAAGATAAAGATTTATTAAAAATAGCTAAGGATTTAAAAGAAGATAGTTTTGAAACTAAAGCAACAGAAATAAACAACTTGGTAGCTGTAATAACTAACCAAGACTTAAAAAACAAAATTGAAGATTTTAAAAATAACAATGATAATGATAAAAAACAAAAGGAAATGTATGAAAGCTTTTTGGATATTATACAAAAGTTAAAACCTTATGCCCTTTTCATGGCAAATATGATTGAAGCAAAAGATGAAAAAGAAGTCAAAGCTGCTTTAGATGCCGTTATACTGCCTGTAGGTAGTTCTTCTATTAAAAAGCATTCTATTTTCAACTTCAATGTTCAATCTTACTTGGGAGCTCGTTTGAGTTTCACAAACCCAAAAACAGCTATACAAAATACTTGGAATGATACATTTGCCATTTCTGCTCCTATTGGTTTAAGTATAAGTCACGGGTTTAACAACAATTGGGGTGCCATCACATTGTTTGCACCCATTCTAGATTTAGGTGCTATTGTTGACTATAAATTAAAATACGAGAATGAAGGAACTGCTAATGAGTCATTAGAATCAAAAGACTATACGATTAAACTGGGGCAAATATTTTCTCCAGGAGCTTATCTTGTGTATGGTTTTGGTGCAAATATTCCTCTATCATTAGGCTTTGGTGGGCAATATGGTCCAGGTCTTTCTAAAATTAGTGAAGATAGCACCACAGAAATTAGCAATCCATACTGGAAATGGAATGTTTTTCTATCTGTCGATATTCCTTTATTTAATCTATCTAATAAAGCAAAAGTGAAATAATTTTTAATCAATAAATCAAATCCTTATGATCCAATTAAATTTAGATTTTTCAAATTATAAACCCACAAATATTGAACTAATAGAGGCTTTTGCACAAGGCAAAGTCAAATTGCCTGGCATACAAGGTTCAGTAGGAAATTGTGCTTCTATCGCTTTAATTAAAGCAGCTATTGAAATCTTTGGTTTGTATGCTGTTTTTGATTTGCAACAAAACAATGAAACCTATAGTGTGACCTTCAAAAACAATCATACAGTAAGCTTTACAGATGCAGAATTAGAACGAAGTACTTATGTGGCCGATTTAATTATTAATGCTAGTGATCCAGGAAAAGTAGCACTTAATAAAGCTATAATGGACTATGCAAATATTGCTTTGTGTGCTATGGTTAAACGGGTTATGGAAATAGGTGAAGCTGGTGCAGGTAAAAACGATTTTGAACAAGCACTTATTGCTTTAAATGATGGTGCTAATACTCCAACTTTACCAGAAAAATTAGGCTTAGAAAATAACTATTACGGCAAAAAATGGTATAGAAATGCTTCAGGCAATGGACTTATCGGTTGGTTAAAAGGACATACCGTTTATATTTCTCAGGGAAAAAGAGATGACCGCGGATCAGTAGCTTCAGACCTATTTAAATACCCTAAACGGATGCAAATAGTTGATCGTTAAAAATAGACATTACAGGTAAATGATAGAAATGAAAAAAAATAATTATTTTAATTTTAACAATTATCCTGTCATTAGGTTTTACAACAACTAATGAAATAAAATGGAGCAGAAATTTAGAAGAAAGTTTAAAAGGTTAGAAAACAAACCTTAATGACAAAATTCAATAACAAATATAGAATAGATTCCACACGATTGCAACATTGGAATTATGGGCAAAAGGCGGTGTATTTTATAACCATTTGTACCGCAAACAGGGAACATTTTTTTGGTACGATTGTAGAGACGCGATGCATGGCGTCTCAACCCATCACGTCTCAACCCATCGCGTCTCAACCCATCGCGTCTCAACAGGGCATCACGTCTGAACAACGCATGGTGCCATCCGAAATCGGAAAAATCGTTGCAGATGAATGGATGAAAACACCGGAAATAAGACCCGATATGAATATAGAATTAGGGAAATTTATCGTAATGCCCAATCATTTTCATGGAATTATATTTATTGGCAACAATGCGTATAATAATGAAAAAATGGGAATGGACGCGATGCGTTGTAGAGACGCCATGCATGGCGTCTCTACAACGCATTCCATTTCAACGGATAAAACCGATGATGAATACAAAAACCAATTTGGTCCACAATCCAAAAATTTGGCATCCATTATTCGTGGATTCAAATCGGCCGTTACCGTTCAGGCACGACGTATTGATCCTGATTTTGGTTGGCAGGCCGGATTTCACGACCACATCATCCGAAATCCAAATGCGTATGAAAACATTTCACAATATATTATTGATAATCCAAAAAAATGGAATTTGGATGCATTTAATAAATGATGTATTGGGTTGTATTACGTTACGTAGAGACGCATTGCAATGCGTCTCAAAATATGATTGAAATAAATGGTTAAAATGTATGTGTGAAATGCATGTGTGAAACGTGACGTAGAGACGCATTACAATGCGTCTTATATGATGATTGAAACAAATGGGAAACGAAATAAGAGAGACGCCAAGCATGGCGCCTCTACGGATGATAATTTAAAAAACAAAATTGGGGTACCATTCCAAAGGCATCGAACAAATATATTTTTATATCCCTTACGGAAAACCGTAAAACAATTTGTTTTGCGGTTTTTATCTTTGTAAAAACAGGTAGAAATACCTGTATGACTATTGCCGAAATGGTTTATTTTTGGTAGGTTTGAGTAAACGAATGAAATAATGGAAGAGTACAAAAAAGTAATAGAAGAATTAATTAAGTTTAGAAACGATAGAGATTGGGAACAATTCCATGATTCTAAGAATTTAGCATTGGCTATTTCTATTGAAGCTGCCGAACTGAATGAACTTTTTTTATGGAAAAAAGATAATGAAACTGAAAATGTAAAAATTGAAAAATTAAAAGAGGAATTAGCAGATGTTCTATCCTTTTCGTTTTTATTAGCAGAAAAACATAACTTAAATATTTTTGATATAGTTCTTGAAAAAATAAAACAAAACGCAGAAAAATATCCTGTTGATAAAGCAAAAGGAACTGCAAAGAAATACAACGAACTATGAATCAAAGCCCTGACTTCTCCATCAAAAAATTTGACTTTGATTTTAACCTAGTTAATGAATTTAATACTATTCATCAAGTAAAAGATTTATGGCCTGTTGTTTATATTTTAAGTGATGAAAGTGTTAATGAAGCTTATGTAGGTGAAACTACTGATGCTTATGCTAGAATGAGTAGTCATTTAAAAAACAATATTAAAAAGAAGCTAACCGCAGTACATTTAATTCTGAGTGATAAATTTAATAAATCGGCAACATTAGATATTGAATCAAATCTTATTAAATACATTTCTGGTGATGGTCAATACAAATTAATTAATGGAAATGTCGGTTTAGCCAATCACAATTACTATCAAAAAAAAGAAGTGTATTGGGATATCTTCAAATCCATATGGGATAATTTAAGAGCTGTTGGAATTGCTAAGCATCCTATTGATTTTATTGATAATTCTGATTTATTTAAATACTCTCCTTATAAGACTTTATCCTCTGAACAAAAAAGTGGTCTATTAGTTATCATGAAGAATCTTTTAGACAATACTTATAAAAATATTATTGTAGAAGGTGGTGCAGGAACAGGAAAAACAATTTTAGCAATCTTCTTATTTAAATTATTGAATACTTCCAATGAAGATTTTAATTTTGAAGAATTTGGAGATGATGAATTACAGTTCATGGATCTTGTATTTGAATTAAAAAGAAAATATCCAAACCCTAAAATGGCATTAGTCGTACCGATGTCCTCTTTTAGAACTACTTTGAAAAAAGTCTTTAAAAATATAAAAGGATTAAATGCTAATATGGTTATTGGACCAGCTGAAATTGTAAAAGATACTTTTGATATAGTGATTGTTGATGAATCACATCGTTTACGAAGACGTGTTAATTTAGGAGCTTATTTTAGAGCTTTTGATGTGGTTTGTGAAAAGTTGAATTTAGACAAACATACATGTAATGAATTAGATTGGATAACAAAACAATCTGAAAGTGCTATATATTTTTATGATGAAAACCAATCTATTAAACCTTCTGATGTAAAAAAGGAAGATTTTGATAAATTGAAAGTAAATAGTTTAACCAAAATAGAATATTTAAAATCACAATTTCGATCAAGAGGAGGAAATGAATATGTTAATTATATTTCTAATTTATTGCAATGTAAATTAGCAAAATTAGATACGATTTATAACTCTAAAGACTATGAGTTTATCTTGTTTGATTCTATTGAAGATATTTTAAACGAAATAAAATCTAGAGATAAAGAAAATGATCTTTCAAGATTAGTTGCTGGCTATTCTTGGCCTTGGATGACCAATAAAAAGGAGGCTAAACAAGACTATGATATTGAAATTGAAAACACGCGATTAAAATGGAATAGTACCAATATTGACTGGGTGAATTCTGAGAATTCAAGAGACGAAGTAGGTTGCATACACACTACTCAAGGCTATGATTTAAATTATACAGGAATAATTTTCGGAAATGAAATTACTTATGATAAAGAAACTAATGAGATTAAAATTTTAAAAGAAAATTATTACGATGTCAATGGAAAACAATCTATTGTTGACCCAGAGGAATTAAAAGATTTTATTTTGAACATATACAAAACCATTATGCTTAGAGGGATAAAAGGTACTTATGTCTATGTTTGCGATAAAAACCTAAGAGAGTATTTTTCTCAATTTATGCCAAAATTCAAGACTAAAAAAGAGTCTGTGTTTTTAGAAGAAGAAAAAGTTACTCCTTATGTTAATAGCATTCCTCTTTATGATTTAAAAGTCGCTGCAGGAAATTTTAGCGAATTACAAACCATTGATGATTGCCAATGGATAGCTTTACCAAAAACTTACAAACCCTCAAATGATTTATTTGCTTGTCAAGTGATTGGAGAATCTATGAATAAAATAATTCCAAACGATTCCATTTGTATGTTTAGAAAATATACTGGTGGTTCAAGAGATGGAAAAATTGTATTGGTAGAACACACCAATATTCAAGACCCTGACTTCGGTTCAGGATATACAGTAAAAGAATACAGAAGTAAAAAAAATATTGAAAATGATACATGGAGTCATGAATCTATTATTTTAAAACCGCTCTCATTTGATTCAGCATATAAAGATATTATTTTGGAAGAAGATGAGTTAAGTAGTTTGAAAGTGATCGGGGTTTTTGAGTGTGTTTTATAAAACAATAAAAAACTGCTTCAATATTATAATTATTTAAAATGCAAAAAATACCAAAGACTTTAACAGTAGAAAAAATAAATGAACTATATAATGAATTATATAGAGACACTAAAACTTTTGATTTGTTACTACCAAATAGTATTTCAAGTTATGATTTTGGAATAAGTTCTCTTTTAATTCAATATATAAATACATGGCTAAGGCTTAGGTCTGGAAATTTAATTATAGAAACCAAAGAAGATTATTCAGATTTACAAGATGTTATAAATCAGGACTATGTATTTCCATGTGTTATAATGGCATGGGACAATGGAATTTTTGATTTAAAAGGGAATGATATAAAACATTTGATTAAACCTATTAATGAAGAAATTGCTGACTCAATGCAATCACTAGAAAATTTCCCTCTAATGAATAAAGAATTCAAGCAACAAAAAGGATTCAAATCATTACTTACTTGCTTTGACCATCTTCCAAAAGAGAAGGGATATTTAGATTGTTTTTATTTAAACAATAGTTTTATTCCTTCAGATGAATATTTAATGAATTCATTAGAAGATACTTTAAATTATGTATTAACATTTAATCAATCTGCTAGAGAAAAATTACTTCCAATAAAAAAAGATTTAGTTAGCATAATTTTTGAATTAATGAAAAACACACATGATTGGGCAAGAACTGATAATAATTCAAAAATGCTTAATCCAAATAACAGAGGCTTGTTAATGAAATTTGTTAAAAAAACAAAAGAAAACTATATAGAAAACTATAAAAACCATAATGGATTGAAAAGCTATTTTGATAGTTTTTCAACTAATTTAAAAGATGAGTTGTATTTTATTGAAATTTCAGTATTCGATAGTGGAATTGGTTACGTAAACCGTTTTACTTCAAGTGATGCATTACCCAATATAGATGAACAAATTAATATTGTTAAAGACTGTCTCATAAAGCATAATACATCAGATAAAACAATTGAAAAAGAAAATAAAGGAATTGGACTAGATAAAATTATGACTGTTTTAGATAAAAAAGGAGTTTTCATTTTGAAAACAAACAATGTATTTGTTTTTAGAAATATGAAAAAAAATCCTTATGTCCAAACTCAAAATAAATATGAAATTGAACTTTTTGATTATTACACATTTGAAAGTAATCATTTTACCTATAATCACAAAAGTGTAGGTACAAGTTTTACAATTGTATATCCAATAACTTTAAGCTAATGAATAGTTTTTATATATATCGTTTTGAGCATAAAAAAAATAATGAAAATGGAGAAAATTATGATTCTTCTACAACAGTAATTTTCTGCCCTGGAGAAAGTATAAACAATACAAACCTTCAAACTGAGATTAGATTATTTTATGAAAAATATCATCATACTGATGAAATAATTGTTATTGGTGGTAATAATATTAAAGATGAATTGATTGAAAATTTTATTACTAATCAAAGTGATACTTTTAAGTATCTACATAAAGTTGATAAAGATTATTTAGCTTCTCATTTGTTTGTATTTGCATTCAATGCAAATGGCTCTTTGATTCCTTTAAATAGTAAGACAATTTCTGATAATCTTGAGAAAAAAATATTAAATGAAGGCTCACAAAATATATTTATAAATAGAGGAGGATTTGTTGAATCAAAAGGAGCACATCATTTTGTTTTTCCTTCAGGCAAACACTGTAATAAATTTTTAAGAACAGGTAATATTCTTTTACATAGTTCTGAAATATATTTTATTGGATTCACTTTACTTAAATTTTATAATGTTGAAAAACACAACCAAATATATTGTGATACATCCTCAATAAACACAATTGCTTTTTCACTAATTGATTTGAAAAGAAGGCTAATTGGTAGTGAAAATTTTAAATCAATTCCAATAGAAAGTTTTTCTTCATATACTGGCTTACAGAGTTCTAAGAAAATTAATTATCCAAAAGCATTAATTTTAATTTCTGCATCAACTTCTGGCAATATTTTAAAAAAAATAAAAAAAAATAACAGATTAGCCAAAAAAGAAAATATGATAATTCTTTTTTATTTAGGCGATGAAGAAGCTTATATAGAAAATGAAAACAATATTCTTTGTAATTTAACAAAGAATGATGTTTATAATCCAACAGGAATAGATTATTATGACACTTATGATTCTAGTGACTGTATACATTGTGACTCTGGTTCCTATCCAGTAAATGTTATGGGAGATGTTTTTTTATTAGAAAAACCCAAAATTAATCCGATAACTTTAACTGTTAGAGATGTTCCTAAAGATTTAAGCAAGTTTGTTTACGAATTTAAATCTGTTGAACTATCAAAAAATAATATTTTTAAAGTTTCATACAAAGAAAACGAAAGAGAAATTAACAAAAAGTATGAAATTTATTTTGATTTTTTAGAAGTCATTAAAGATATTAAAAATAAAAAATATAAAGCATTTTCATCTAAATTAGATAATTATATAAATCAATATATACCAAGTAATACCAAATATTTAATTTATTTAAATGATGAAGGATCTAAAATTTTAGCTGAAAGAATATTATATAAGATTAAGCACAATTACAATGTGAAATTTCTTCCTGAAATGATTTCTCAAGATGAATTGGATAAAATAAACCCTAAAGATATAGGCTCAGTTGTAGTAGTCGCTTCATGTATCTCAAATGGTAAAAATTTACTTTATTTGAGCAGATCTTTACGTCCTATCGATGGGTTAAGAATTATATATTTTATAGGTTTAACCAGAACTATAAATGAACAACATTTAAATTTCCTAAAAAGCAATTTAAAACAAGGCAGATATGGTATTGAAACTTATACTTTTATAAATGTATATAACTTTTACATGATTAATCAGTCTATAGATACTACATGGTTAAGAGAAATAGAGTTTTTGAGAAATCTTAAAATTTTCAATGAAGAAAAAAATAATGATAAAAAAATATTTAATTTTTTAAATTCTCGAATTAATTACCTTGAAAATGGTATGAACGATCAATCTAGAGGAATGTCAAATCAAATATTTTATCCTAATTTTATAAAAGAAGAAGAATTAAAATTAAGAAAGAACTTTGCTTTTTTAAGTTTTAATGATTTAAGTCAATCAGATGTTTATTTTACTATTAGTTCAATTATTAACCATTTAAGAAATTCTAATGACTTAAATAGATGTTTAAAACAAACTGAATATGTTAGAAATATGATTGAACCAGGAAATTTTAATAGGTTCAATGATGGAATTATTCAAGCCTCTATTCTAAGAATAGCAAATAAAGATGAATTAGCATATAGTCTTGATTATGATTTAAGTAAAAAAATGTTAGATATATTATCTACAATGATAAAAAATTATAAAACTGATCAAGGAGAAGGATTATTTGAATTTATTTATGCTTTAGCAACACAAAATTTGACTTTATATAAAATTCATTTAATTGAAATTTGTAAAATGATTAAAGAAAACATAAATAATAATATTTATCTTTTTTTTATACTATATATTGAATCAAAAGTAATTCCAAATATTATCAATTAAATAAAGAGCATTTTATATTTAGCGATGTATAATAAAGAACAAAATCACAATTATTTAGTATACTCGATAGATGTTTATTAAAAGACGATTAATCATCAACAATGCCAAAATTTGCAATTGAAAAATTTGTAGGCAGATAATTATAAAAATGAACACAACACAAGAATTAGAAGATTTTATGAGTTTATCATTTCCAATGAATGTGGAATATGATATTACCTATCTAGATATTATTACAAGTCAAACAAAAGAAAATACTATTAGTAAAATTTATGCTTATTATTTAGATTTTAGAAAATCACCTGTAATATCTAATTGGTTCATTTCATCTTTATTAGCAATAATTGAGGAAAAATCAAATAAAAAACTAAACCTTATAGAGTACGTCGTTTTTTTAGAACATGCAAGCCTAGAAAATAAAGGAAGAATTGATATTGTTATAGAATCCTTTATTAGTAAATCAGTAATTATAATTGAGAATAAAATATACCATTGGTTAGGCAATGACTTAAATAATTATTGGGATACTTTTAATTATTATTCAGAAGAAAACAAAGTAGGAATTGTATTAGCGTTAACCAATTTACCAAGCAATAATCCAAACTTTATATCTATTTCCCATATAGAATGGATATCAAAAGTTGAAAGTCTAATTGATCCTAGTAAGATAAGTGTAAGAGAGAAAATTCATTTAGAAGATTTTATTACCAATATAAAATATATAACCAACCAAAAAAACATGAACGATAATGTAAAATTTTATCTAGATCATTCTAAAAAAATTGAACAAATACTTCAATTTAAAGAGGAAGCTACTAGATATATAAATGGTTCAATAAGTAATGTAGCATCTAAATATAATTGGGAAGTGTATGGCAACACTTTAAACTACAAGCAAATTTGGGATCAAAAAAATGATGTTAGGGTTTTCTACACCTTATTTCCAAATGAGATATTAAAAGATAAAATTCTAAAAATTGTCATAGAAATTGATGGACGAGCAAGGGAGCATTATGATAGCTTGATAAACAAATTAAGAGAAGATACTATATTTGATACAACTTTTATTGATACTAAAAAACAAAATAAGAATTATGCTCATCTTGGTTATGTATGTTATTCTTTAGAAGATGAAGATTTAAATAATTTTGAATCCTTCTTGAGTAAAAAAATTGAAGAATTAGAACCTAAAAGAAATTTAATTCTTTCAAAATTAATAGAATTGGGATATGAAAATAAAAAGACCATATAATTCTAAAATTAAAACTAAAGAATGCATTTAGAAAAATTCGCAAAAGAACTTGATATTAATTTCAAAAACACATTTGATGAAAACTCAATAACTCAAATTATTAATTTGGTTAAAGAAAACAAAACACCAATCAATAATTTAGTTTTACCTGATGCATTTGGTGTTTATATCTTTTTCTTAAAAAGAGAATTAAACTTTAATACTTTTCAAGAATTAGAAACTATATGGAAGGAAGAAGGAATAGATAAATTTCCTAAAGCAATTAAAAAGAATTTTAATGAATGTAAATCTGAAAATAGTTTTTATCCATTTTATATTGGAAAATCAGAACATCTTTCAACAAGAGTTGATGAACATTTAAATCATCATAAAACACACTCCACTTATGGAATGAAGTTAAATACTAGAAATAATTTTAAAATTGAAGATTTCTATATAGGTCATTGGTGTTTAGAAAATGTTCCTAATATCTCTCAAGAAGTAAAGCAGTTTATAATTACTACAATTGAGCAAAAAGTAAGAGAAAAACTAAAACCATTAATAGGAAAAAAATAAAAAGTATTTTTTAAATAGTAAAAATCATTTAGATAACATCTTATATAAATTTAAAAAAAAACAATATGGCATCGTGTGTACAATGTGGAGATTTTACAAAATGTAATGGAGATTATGAAGTAATTGTTTCTGATACAAATAATTTAGAATATATAATGAGTTTAATAAAACAAGCTTTACAAATTGAAAGAAACAATCAATAACTTTATTAATGAATTCAAAACAGAAATAGAAGAAATAAAAGCAGATTATTTCAAATTTGAATTTAATACATCTCAATTGCCAGATGTTATAGAATATACTCATAAAATTGATATAAGAACGCACAAAGAATTTGAAAAAATGTTTACAACTTTAGAGAGTGTTAAAACAAATTGTCTTTATTGGTTTTCTGCTAACTCAATAGAAAATGCAAATAAATTAAAGGAAATAATCTCTCTTAAAAAAGTTGAGTTATTCAGTGAAGAAAAAGAAAAATGCAGAATTTTACCTGCTGAGAATATAAATACTAATTCAACAGTTATTTATGTTGGAGTTAGAAAAGGAAGTGTTGCAAAAAAACAGAAAATCACAAATATTTCTGGAAGAATGGTTCAGCATCTTGGATTTTATAAAGAAGGAAGAACACAAGGTTTACAACTAGCTTATTATGCTAATTCTTTAGATATTGACTTAACACTTCATGTTTATTCTTTATTTGATTGTCCTGATGAGTATTTGTATATTTTGGAAAAAATATTTGCTAAAAAATTAAAACCAATTTGTGGAAGTCATTAACAAATGTATTCTTTCTTCAATGAATTTTATAATGAGATACTTTAAGGAAGTACTGTAACAAGTAAAAAAAAAGTTAAGTAAAATAATATATGGCAATACCTAAACACGATGATTTGCGAGTTCCTGTAATGGAATTATTAAAGAATAATGGCACAATGAAACTTTGCGATTTTAATCCGTTGAAATGTAAAGATGATATATAATTACAACGTATTCCAAACCGTTGAAAAAAAATGATTTTGTTTGTGGAGCTACGAGTGGGATACCTCCTGTCGTCGGCATGGCAAGATGGTGGAAAAGTTTTTTAGTGGTCAATGTTTAGTTTTCAGTTCTGGTTTGTGAAATTGATTTGTGGTGTTGCTTGTGAGTTCCCTCCTACGTCGGGATGACAAGATTGTGCGTAGCGTTTGATTGTAGAAGTGGTTTGCGGAGTTACTAATGCGATGCTTACAGCATGACAAGCTTGTGGATGAAGATTGTGGTTAAATTTTAAATGTACTTTGAAGTCTCGTAGAGACAATATATCAATAATAACTTTTTTTTAATATATTAGCGATACCGTATTTTAAATACTAACGTACTTAATTCTTTATTTATGAAATCATTTTTAGTTGTTCTTCTTTTTAGTGTGGTCTCAGTGGCTTCTTTTGGACAAGAGATAACCGATTTAGAAAATTATCCATTAAAGTCTATAGATGACTATAAAAAAGCGGAACCAAAAGTAGTAGAATGTGTAGATTATCTATTCAGTACTCCTGTTTCTAAGGAAGATAAAAATCGCTTAGAAGCCAATAAATTTATTATCCTATGGATGACTGGTACCGATTACACTTTTAGTGTGGACACAAAAGCAACGGAACTAACTGAAGGAAATGATGCCTTGTTTACCATGTATATGGCAGGTATGGCAAAGGTGGTCTTAGAAAGTGAAACTAAATTATCTGATGATGTCATTCACAATAAAGTAAGGGATATGCTAGTAGCGTACTGCAAAGAGGAATCGAATAATTGTAAACCAACGAGAAAGTTGAGAAAGTGGATGAAGTAGGCTTTTGTTGTCTGTTATGGGTTGTGGGTTTCCAAGTTTATGGATAATTAGGAATATTGATTTTTAACATTAATATTGAAGTTGACATTGCTTTTTGATATTGAAGTTGAAGTTGAAACTTACCCCACTCTTCATTTTTTTAAAGGTTTTTAGCTATTCTTAGTAACAAATCTTAAAAAACAGCTACTTATAATTATTAGAACCGTTTAAATTATTAGATCATGCGTTACGTTTTAGCCTTTTTCTTTCCTTGGTTGAGTCTGATTCTACAGGGAAAAATTTTATCAGGAATTATCTGTTTGATTCTTCAAATTACTATTATAGGTTGGATTCCAGCATTTTTGTGGGCTTATACGGCATTAAATAGAATGTATGAAGACAGAAGAACGAATAGGGTTATTCGAGAGATGAGGCGATAGGTTGTAGTTGTTAGTAAAGAGTGATTGGCTTTCGTTTGTGGTTAGTTGATAACTCATTAAAGCGATTTTTAAAAAATTATAATCTTTATTTTGCTACCTTATGTAAGATATTAGTTTCTATGTATTTGGCCACACCGTCTTCATCATTAGAAGCAATTACTTCAAGGTGGGCTAATTTGTTTTTTAATTTATCGGGTGCATTGCCCATAATTAAGGCTTTCTGTGTAGCTAGTAACATTTTTTCATCGTTAAAGCCATCCCCAAAACTGATTGCTTCTTCAAAAGTATAATTCTCTTTTTCTAGAATTTTGGCAATAGCATAACTTTTATCAATACGCTTGTCCATTAATTCAAGACAAATGGGTAAACTAAAACAAGTTTCAAAATAATTATGAGGTTGTGCTTTAATTAGTTGGTCTAATTGCTGTAATTTTTCATGATCGTCATCTACAAAAAGTAATTTTATAGCACTCAAGTCGGTTTCTGTTTTAAAATCTACTATTTGTGGTGGGTAATGCATTTCTGTTTGAAAACTGTTTAGCTTTTTGTTTTCTTTATTGGTTAACCAAACTTCTTCTTTGAATAATACGGTAGTAATGGCTGTATCAATATCCAGTGCTAAAACCGATTTTATAGCTTCGTTTTCTATATCGAAAGCATAATATAGTTCTTTCTCTGGTGTATGAATTCGGGCACCATTGGAAGTAACTAAATAAATGGGAACATCTAGACTTTTTGTGATATGCATCGCATCTTTATGATGTCTTCCCGTGGCTACAATAATACTATATCCTTGACGGTGTAGTGCTCTAAAAATGGATTGGGTATACGTTGAAATGGTATGTTCTGGAGTGAGTAATGTGCCGTCTAAATCGGTTACAATTACTTTAATTTTATGGCTCTCGTTACTTATTTCTAGCATCAAAAAGGGGATAATAACAGTGGATTTGCCTTCTTTTAAAGGGAAGGACAAAGATACACAAATTCTCTTGTAAGATGATGGCTTAGGAGAGTGTTCTACTAAATTTAATAGTAATTTAACGAGTAGTAGCAATAAAAAGGTTGCCTTTTCAGACAACCTTAACTAACTTGAAAATGATTTATTACCATTTATATATCGTAAAAGAACAATTGCTCTACTGGACCTACTTGCGATTGTTGGTTTCTTCCGTTATGTAAACGGGTTTGTGCGTATAGTTTTAGTGCATAGGTACATTTTTCCATATCTGCAGGTGGGTTGTTTATTGGTAAACTCAAATTAGCATGACCTGTTTTTGTGGGATCAGTATTGGCACTTAATGGCATAAAAGGAGCATCATTAATACCTCTATTTACAGATAGACTGTTGTTGTTCAAATTCAGTCTGAAGGATTGTAAATAAGGATGGTATACCGTGTATTTAGCATGAACCGTTCCACTTATAGGACTACAAAGCGTAGTTTCTTCTAATTCTTTAATGGCTAATATCATAAATAGACTATTGTTGTTCATAATTACTGAGTTCAATGTTTTACCATTTGTAGGTTGAATACTTATTGTTCCATTTGATAACAATTCTCCTATTTGAAAACGTATAGCAAATTTTTCTATTTGTATATGATTTGCTGGATTTATGGCTACACCTGCTGGTGTGTCTGGAACGTTAGGCTGTGATGTTAAAGAAGCAGTGTTTAAGGAAATTAAGGTGTCTGTATCAATTATCTTAAATAAGGATAAGTCGCTTGTAGCATAGCCATTATTAGTTAGAGTGCGTTCTATGGCATTAGTAACATCAAACCAACCTTCGACATCAAAATCAGCTTGATTACTTATAACTGGTAATGTGTCAAGCGTTCCTGTAGGTACTTTTTTATCTAGTTTTATTACTATACTTGCTGCAAATAAGCCTGGTGTTACTCCAATAATCTTAGTAAAATTAGCATCTGCCGGACTTGCAGTACCATTAGGTGTGGTAACATCACTAATAAGAAAGCGATATTTAATGCGATTGCCAGAAGTTGCTTTTAAAGGAGCTTGTCCTGTAAGTGCCACAGTACTGTATAATACATTTTTGTTTGCACCAGCATAACCATCTGCATCAAAATCTTGTACTCCTGTTCCAAAAGAAGCACTGAAGCTATCACCGAATCCTGTCCAAGCACTGTCAAAGGTGTCATTTTCATCAATTACATTAATTTCGGAACATAATTTTACACAGAGACAATAATCTACATTTTTACGAGCATCTGCCTTAGTTTCATCCACTAATTTTTCTCCAGCTAATGTAGCTTTAAAATAAACATCAGGTCCGTTTTGAAAGCGAAGTGGTAAACCTGGATCCGTTTCTACATTAATCCATGGTGATAAAAAGGTTTTCTTAAACGTCAAGGAATCATAGTCTATTCTAAAATGTCCATTAGAATCGGTTGTAGCAGATCCTAAATTATCATCTGTTATAAAATCAGCGTCCCATGCAGTAACAGTTGCTCCTTCAATAGGTTTGTTCGTTTCACAATTATACAATTGCCCACAAATAACCCATGCATCAAAATATTTCCCACGTATGTTACACCATACTTTAAATGGAATAACATAGTTCCAAATATCTAATTGCTGTGGATAAACTGTTGCTAAATGTAATTGTACAGGTCTTATGGATTTGTCTCTTTTTTTAGCAAATGGAACTGTTGGAATAATTACATCTATATCAAAAGAGTATTCTTGATACTTATCGTCAATTGAAAACTCAAAATTACCATTTGCATCGGTTGTTGTTTTTGCAACGAATAAATCTTTTCTCTTATTGGCTTCTTCTGCCGTTACTATACGAATGTCTTTCCCATAAGGTGCCTGCTCATTGGTTTCGTTTCCTCTTCTCCATGGTAAATAAAGTACTACCTCTATACCAAAAAGTGTTTCATAACAATCTTCACAAATTTGCCCGCGAAGATTTCCTTTAAATGTATAACTCATGTTTTACTTGTTTTTTTGCCTACTCTTTATTTACGGATTTTTGGCTTACTCCATTATTTGTTATTTATGATACAAAACTATTGGGAATAGTTCAAAAACAACAGAGGAGAAACGCCCATTTTAGCAAAGAAAAGTCCCTTTTATTTAGGGGTATTTCTCCACTAACTAATTAATTACTAACAAGTAGCAAATTACAGTAACGATTTTAAGTTGGTGAGGATTGAAAAGCTATATCAAACAAAAGTAAACGGATTTACCTCAATTATTTGGTGATACTTTTCCATCTTTTAAGTTTGAGTTTTATAAAGGAATAAAATAGAGGTAGTTTCTACTTTATCCCCAAGGTCCTTTCTTCGTAATATTTACAAAGGTGTTATTTTCCATTCGATAAAGTCCGTTGCCTCCTCCTATCCATAAACGTCCTTGTAGGTCTTCAAAAATAGATTGTACGGCATGAAGAGGTAGTTTCTCTTTTTTACTAAAATTAACCAAAGTACTGTCTTTATAACGATAAATGCCAAAACCTTCTGAACTGAACCAAATGTTTCCTGTTTGATCTTCATAAATGGTCCAAACTTCATTATTTCCAATTGTATTACTATTGGTATCAAAAACAGTAAAAGTTTTACCATCATATTTAGTGATGCCGCTCTCCATAGAACCAAACCATAGATTTCCTTTTGAATCTTCTAAAATACTCGTAACACTTTTGTCTTTTTCTCTTCCTTCTGGAATAAACTGTTCGAAACTTATACCATTAAACTTATAAGCATAGGAGTAATTAGTTCCTATCCATAAATTGCCTTTTGAATCTTCTGCAAAACTAATCACCGAACTATTAAAATCTTGACTAACATGCACTGGAATAAATTCAGAGCCAGTGAAAATGCTTAATCCTCCATAAGTTCCTGCCCAGATTTGTCCTTTTCTATCCTTATAAATACTCATTATTTTTCTACTACATAAATCCTTGCTGTTTCTGTAATTAAAAAATATTTTACCATCAAATTTAGAGATGCCTTCATTAGTTGCTAACCAAATATTACCTTCATTATCTTCTGTAATTCCTGTTATTTGGTTACCTGCCAAACCTTCTTTTGTAGAAAAATAGGTTATTTTTTCTCCATCATACCTAACGACTCCATCGTAGTTGGTGCCAAACCATAAATTGCCTTTTTTGTCTTGAAAAATTTTTCTAATGTACTCGCTTATTTGTAAAAATCGATCAGGTCGACTAGAATACTTTTCTCCATACCAATATTCAAAGTTTTTGTCTTCAATTTCTTGAAGGCTCTCTGTAGTGGTTGTGTTACTGCTTATAGCAAGCTTACTTTTTGAGTGCGAATTTTCTTTTTGCCCATTACAAGACACTATCATCAAAGAATAAAGAATAAAACCGAATAACTTGTTTTTCATACTGTTATTTATTAATTTGAAATTCAAAGCTAGGAGTATTCGCTTTTTTTTAAGTTTAAGAAGTGTAAAATAATGTAAATTACACTGTAAAAGATAGTAGCTACTTCATTTATTAAATACATTTGCGAAATGAATTTCTCTTTTAAAAAAATAATTACACTATTCTATATTGGTTTGTTTTTTAATTTGACTATAGGATTTTCTCAAGAAATGCCTTCGGATAGCCAAATGAAAGCAACCCTTAGAGTTATTGGCCATCAATTGTTATTGCATTCTAATGATAGCACCTCTCTTGTTTTACCTGTTGAAAAAGAAAATGAACGTTACAAAATTCATTTTGAAACAGACTTACAATTTGACCCAAACTATCTTGTAAATAATATTGATAGTATTATAAAAAATAATAAAATTGCCAAAAGCTATTTAGTGGAAGTAGAAGAATGTGAAACTAAAAAGATTGTATATAGTTACCAAATGGGTTGGCATAATACTATTGAATTAGTTCCATGCAGAGAACGAGTTCCTCCAAAAAATTGTTACGCACTATATATAACAATTCTAGAACTTTATCCTACACGCAATGAGAATTTAAATTCAAATAATGCTATAAAAGAAAGAGAAAATACTGAAGCTTCTTTTTCTATTTCAACTTTTACCATATTAGGATTAGCACTATTTATTCTAATTGCACTAGCTTATTTTATATATTTTAAAAGAAATAAATCCTCTTCTAAAGTTTCTGAAAGCATACCATTAGGCCGTTTTCTATTTGACAAAAGAAATATGACTCTTACCTACCAAAACCAAATCATTGAACTATCTAGTAAAGAATCTGATTTATTAGCTATTTTACAAAAATTTGAAAATGAAACGGTTGAACGTGATGTGATTTTAAACGTTGTTTGGGGTGATGAAGGAGATTATATTGGTAGAACATTAGATGTATTCATATCTAAATTACGCAAAAAAATAGAAGCAGACGCTACTCTTAAAATTGTAAACATAAGAGGTGTTGGCTATAAACTGGTAGTTAATTAAACTTTATTATAAATAAAATATTTAATAATACAATAAAAATCCCATAGTACTACACAAGGCATATTGCTTTTCATATAATTCTTCAACTAGTTCTACTACATCATCGTACTCTTGGCACAAAGCAAAATAAATCGTATCTAAAATCGTACTTAAAATGGGTACTTGTTTGCTATACCCAGAAATTGCCTTTGCACCTGTTACATCTAAGAAGTACTGCGCTCCTTCTTCATCTAAATCGAGTCGCATTAAATTAGCAAAATGGATGATCTTTCCAGTAAGTTTGCCTTCAAAAAATTCGGCAATTTCTTCTAGTGTATAATAGTAATCATCGAGTTCTATTCTGTTGCCATCTCCATCAAAAACTAGATATAAAATAGCATAATCTTTAAAATTGCGATCTTCATAAAGTAACAAACTCAAGCTTTCTTCTAAGCCTTCAATTGTATCGCAAGTTTTATAAATATTGGTAATTCCGTATTGAAAAGCTAAATTTTCTAAAGCTGGTAAAATAGCCGTCGTAGTAGAGCTATCTACATCTGCTACTCCTTCAAGGCAGTATATATATTTATCGGGATACATAACTGTATGCGGTATTTTTATTTAAAATTAATTAGTGTTGTTCTTGCTTTTTATAGATGAATTCCGCTAGGAAACAAATGCAAATTAATCCAAGCGATACCAATACACCTAATATATTAGTTTGGAATTGTTGCACTAATAGTACAATAGTAGCAATAGCACATAAGACAAACCCAATAAGTGGAATATATTTATTGGCATTAATCTTTTTAGCCAAACGAAAAGCAATCCAATTGACAATAGCAAAGATTAATAGAAACCCAACACTACCTGCTGTAGAAATGCTCTCTAAGTTAAGTGTATTGGCTAAAATTAAAGTAATTACTGCTGTAATTAATAATCCTATTGGTTGGTTCCATAATTTACTGGTTAAGTGATGTGGTAATTCATCATCTTCAGCAATTTCATAACTGACTCTTGTTCCTCCGTATAAAGAAGCATTAATAGCTGAAAAAGTAGAAATAAGTGCTGCAATAGTTATGACAGTAAATCCTATTTTACCAATCATGGGTTTTGCTGCTTCTGCTAGCACATAATCTTGTGCTTCTGCTATTTGTGCAAACGGTAAAGAACCAACCGTAACGATTGCGATAACAATATATAAAAGCATTACAAAACCTACCGAGTAGTAATAGGCTTTTGGTACATTTTTGTTTGGATTGTCTATATCTGGAACTGCATTGGCTATTAGTTCAAATCCTTCATAGGCAACAAAAATGACCATTCCTCCTGTCAACAGTTGTAAGGGTGTTTCCCAATTTGTAAGGGCTAGCTGGGAAACATTTGGGTTACCAAATAATCCATAAACTCCTAATCCCACAAAGCCAAGTAAAATAATGAGCTTTATAATGACCGCATAAGATTCTATTTTACTAACAATTGCCACACTGTAGTAATTAATTATAGTAGCTACAATAACTATTGCAGAAAGATAAATATGAAAATCGAATTGGGTATTTGAAGTAAGCTTTAGCAAATTAGGTGCATATGAACCAAAAGCGGAAGCATATAAGGCCAACATAACAATATAACTAACCCATAGCAAGTTATTGATTCCTCCACTAAAAACGGTTTTCCCAAAGCCTTCATTTATAAATTTTACAGTTCCTCCTCTATCTGGAAAAATTAAGGATAATTTGGCATAACTATAAGAAGTTAATAAAGCTAAAATTCCTGCAATGAAAAATGAAAGTGGTGTTCCTCCTTTGCTTAAAGAAACGGCTAATCCTAAAACAGCAAAAATGCCTCCACCAACCATACCTCCTATTCCAATGGATATCGCTTCTTTTAAACCTATTTTATCACTCATTAAATCTTATTTTTATACTGATTATGGCATCTAAATATATAAAAACTTTATGGGCTACTCTATTTTTCTTTACTTAAATTTGTATTTTTTGTGTACCAATTTTACTCCTATTTAAATAAACCTGGCATCTATTTTATTCTCAATACGTTACTAATATGATTCAAACTTATTCTCTAGCTTTTATACCTAATAAGGTTATTATTGATTTTGTAAAAGAAATGAAACAGAAATTGGCTACAGAAATTGGCTGGTTTCATAGTAAAAATGCCATGGCACATATTACAGTTTGTGAGTTTAAAATCGAAGAAAGTGCTCTTCCAATGATTGAACAACAAATAATACAAATTGCAAACGGTATAAAACCTGTAACAGCTGTTCTAGAATCTTTTGATAGTTATCCAAACGGAGCATTTTTTATAAGTCCAAATAAAGCTTCAAAGCAAGAACTAAAAGATATAATGAAACTATTTACTACTCGTTTAAAAGTACCTAATCCCTACAAAAGTAATGATCCTCATTTATCTATTGCCCGAAAACTAGATAGTCAAAAACTAGCTATCGCAAATTCACTTCTAACGTCTAAACCTCTTTCCTTCAATTGCAATAGTATTTCTTTAAGAAAACTTAACCTTGAAGTAAAACAATTTGAAATTATAAATACCTTTTATTTTAAAAATGAAGGTTTTAATGAAGGGATTCAAACTAGTTTATTTTAATCTTACTGATTATTTTAAAAAGAACATTCTATAACTCTTTTCTCTATTTTAATTTAATTCTTACTTTTGCCATTCTAAAAAATAAAAATGATGTCTGACAATTTTACTCCTGATAATTCGAATCTTTTAAAAAACATTAAAGCCTTTCAAAATAATCAGAAACAAGAAACTTTTATGGCTGTTTTTAACGAATTACAAGGAGAAAATGCCTTTTTAATTGTACCAACAGCTGAGCCTGTTATGGGAGAAAACAAAGATGAAAATGGCTGGAGTACCATTGAGAAGGGAAGACAAATGACTTTTACTTCAGTTTTTGAAGTTGAAGGTCAAAAAGTATTAGGTGCTTTTACTTCTCAACAAACTTTAATGATATGGGCGCAAGAAACGAAACCTTTTGTTTCTATTCCTGCAAAAGATGTTCTAGATATTGCTATGCAAAATGATATTAGTAAAATTATCATTGATAGCAATCAGGATACTATGTTTGTACTTGGAAGAAGTATTTAATTAAAAGTTGCTTTTGCTCCATAATAAAACAGATAAAGCTGATTAACAGTGTTTTTGATTTTTTGAAGTCTCCTCACTTCTAATTTTTTGTTTTACTATTTTTTTTAAAAACAGGTATTTTTACCTATATCTATTTGTTGTTAAATTGGTATCTTTGGAATACCAATTAAAAAACTTCTAAACAAACAAACAATGAAAAAAACAGTAGTACAATTTAGTATCCTTATCCTACTCGGGATAAGTTTTTGTGTTTCGTGTAAGCCCAAAGAAGAAGACAAGATTGAGCAAGAATTAGATTTAGCTGTTGTAACTAGTACTTTGCCTCAAGATGTTTTGCCTTCTTGTGTAATAGATTCAACAGAATTTAATTCCTGGTTTGAGTCTGGAAAAGCTACAGAAAATGGAACTGTTAATGCTGCTAATAGTGTGACTTTTGGACACAAAGACAATTGTGATTTTTACAAATGGTCTGAACAAATGTTTTTATGGATAACTTCACCCAGTAAAGTAGCTGGTAAAACTGTTTTTGAATCTCCAGTATTCTATACAGTTTCTTCAGAATTTGGTAATAATGAAAGAAAATTAATTCCACACACTCCTGGAATGCTATTAAGCGCTATGCCTACTTTAGAAAAAAGTATCAATGAAGATAGTAATGATAGTGAAGAAGGACAAGCTACTGGTGATGCTTTAATGTCTAAAGATAGTGTTATGATATACTACATTACAATGGTTAACGATGTGTATGCTCAATTTCTTTCTGCCGTGAATGCAGGAAAAATGGGTGGAAAACAATTTCCTACAACACAAGCAGAATTAGACAGTATCGTAAATTATGCTAAAATGAATAAGATGGTACTTCCAGATGCAAATGCTTTAGCTCTTGAACTTAAAACTTCATGGGTAGAAGCTAGTACTATTAACCCAAAGGAGTTAAGTAATTATCTTATCATTGATGCATACATTCCTACTTATAAAAAAACACCTACCAAATGGACTATATTGAATAAAACTATACAAGTAAAATTAGCTTTATTAGGAGTTCATATTGTAGGAAGTACTGCCGGACATCCTGAAATGGTTTGGTCTACTTTTGAACATCAAAAAACAGCACCTGCATTAAGTTATAGCTACTTAGATACAAATAATGCTATAAAAACTGTAGCTGCTAATACTGGTAGTGATTGGATTTTAAATTCGAATGCAAATGATACTGTTACTATCAATATTTCTCATATGAAATTTAAAGCGGATAGTATTTATGCTAACTTCAAAGGAGCACCTGCCAACAATACTGTTAGTCCAAGTAATTCTTCTAGAACTAAACCTTGGGGTGTTGCAAATGCTGGAGTTCCAAATCCTGAAAATGCAAGTGTAGAAGCATCTAATAGCCAAGTAATTTCTATTAATAATTCTATTCATTCTAAATTAGTAGGAAATGATATTCGAAAAAATTACTTTTTCATAGGATCAACATGGACAGACAGTGGATTGGCTCCAAATGGAAGTAGTTATTCTACTACTAATTCTGGAAGTGGTGTTGCAATAGGTACAAGTCAGTTAGCCAATTCAACTATGGAAACATATATCCAAAATGGCACAGGTTATAATGAAAATGGTTCTTGCTTTTTATGTCACTCTAATAATAATGGTTTAAAACCAACTGATTTGAGTCATGTTTATGGAGATATTATGAGATGGAAACAAGCTACTGTTGTTCAAACAAAATAAAATTAATTAAAATGTTTTAAAAAATGAAATAGATTGTTATCTTTCCGATTCTATTTTAAAACAACTATGAAGATCTAAAAAAAACCTCTTATTGAGATTAAAAAAAAACTGTAAGTAACGCTAGTTACTTTATAGTTTTTGTTTGTTTTTTGTTTGTATATGCTAGAAAGTTGAGATTCCGCCTCTCTTCTTTTTAGCATATCTTTTTTATATACATTTGATTGAAGCTAAAGAGAGTTTAAAAGTTTAGAAATATTCTAGTTTATAAGTAACTCAGAACTGGAATAAAATGGACTTAACCAAATTAAAATAAATTTGTTACCACTAGTTACATTATTAAAAAGAATAATTCAATTTATTTTTATTTTTTGTCCCTAAAAAAATAAAATATTTTTTAAAAAACAGGTATTTATACGTAATTTTATTTCAAGTATTTGAAATAAATTTGAAACAACCTAAGAAAAAATAAAAGCTGTGTTTTTTGTTTAGAAAGTGCTATTCCTTTTTCATTTGAAAAATTTTAGAACAAAATTCATAAATATTATAATAGACCCAATTCAAAAAATTGGCAATAAATATTTACGACAAAAACAATGAACAAAGAAACTACTATTATAATTGGATGTGATCAAACTGAGATACTCACAGATATTGTAGGTTTGATAAAAAAGATTCCCGACTTTTTAGTCAACATTATTACTGTTTCTCGTATTTCAGATTTATTAAATATTTCTAAATCAATTCATCCTGCATTATTAGTTTTCAATTTCAGAAGTAATCAAATTGCTATTAATAATTTTAATCAATTTGTAAACAAACCTGAAACTCCTATACTTTGTATTACTAAAAATTTTGATAGTGATTTTGACTCGTTAAACAGTAAGAATATTATTTTTACATTCCCAATTGAAAACATGACGAATAAAACGCATTTCACTTCTCTTATTCATTCTATATTTTTATTAAAAAATCAAACCGTACATTCCAATACAAAATCACTTGCTAGCCAAACTATCGAAAAAGATCTTTTAAACTCAGATAGAAACATGAGTCGGTACGTACTAGAATTAGATCAAAAAATAGAAGTACTGCATACTGTAAAAGAACGCATTAAAACTTTGTGTCCAACAGTAGATACTACTACAAGACTAGAATTACTATCAATTGTAAATGCCATAAAGACTTCAGCTTATGATACAAAGCTTTGGGATGACTTTAAACTGTACTTCGAAAAAACAAATCCTAATTTTTTGTTTGTACTCGCAGAAAGACACCCTAAATTAACCACTAAAGACTTAAAATATTGTTGTTACTTAAAGATGAATATGTCTAACGATGATATTAGAAGTTTATTAGGCATCAATCAAGAAAGTGTACGAACTCACAAATACCGTCTAAAGAAAAAAATGAGATTACAAAAAGATTTAGATTTGTATACCTATTTAAAAGCTATTTAATTGAACAAATTCTAGCCAAAACACTCATTTCCTCTTCTCTCCTCTATTTATTTTTAGATTTACTATTCTACCAAATATTTTGATAGAGCTGCTACACTTTTAAATTTAACCACTATTGCTATAATTTCATTACTATAAAGTAATATGTCTACGGTTTGTCTACAGCTTCTTTTAATCTGTCCACGAAAGGTACATAGTAAAACCATCCTTTACTTAAATAACTAGTTTAACTTTACTTCATTCAAAAATAAGTACTTAAAAATACTTTTTAGAAGATTAGATTATAAAAGAAAGTTATATGTTAATGAAATCACTCCAATTTACGACTAGTGTACTTGATCAATATATCAAGAATAAATACCAGTTGGATGAAAGCAAAGTGATTTTAAACAATATTATAGACGACAATGGAACAATACCTGTAAAAAATCAAAATAAGGTAGTTATCTCTTTAATTAACATTGAACAAGAAACGTTACAACCTTTCTATGTGCGCAATCAAAAGTTAGCTAATGGGAATTACGGTGATCTAAATCCTTCATTAAGATTTAATCTAAATTTATTGATAACCTCCTATTTTGACGATTATGATGAGTCTTTGAAATTTTTAAATTCTGTGCTTCAATTTTTCCAATCTCATGTTGTATTAGACGCAACTAATTTTTCAACTATTCCAACAGGTTTAAGCAAACTCGAATTTGAAATTGAAAAATTGAATTACAATCAAATGCATAGCTTATGGACTGCAATGGGTGCAAAATACAAGCCTTCAATTGTTTATAAGACTCGATTGATAACTATTCAATCTAATGACAACGAAGGCTTTACAACAGCCATCAATCAAATTGAAAACAATTAATGTAACTGAATTATGAACAATCAATACCATCTTCTTTTTTCACTTCATGTTTTTCATGATTACTTCAAAGAAGGAATATGCTCGAGTTTCATATTTCAACCCAATTCAGCAACAATGAATCTTATTAAAAGGTATGGGTTTAAAAGGAATATAGTTACTAATGGATTCGATTTTTATACCAATACAAACGGAAGTAGCATAGAGTACTTAAATTATATTGCAACAAATAGTCAACAAGCCTATTTTGAATTTGATCTTATTTTAACAGACCCTAACTTCATGGATTATACAGCAATTCCGATAGATTGGATAGGTCAACTCAGTTTTTCAAGTTCCAAAATGAAGGTTAAAAATGAAAAAAGAGTACTAACAACAACTTATTCTAGTGGTAGTAGCGTTGCTCAGATAGGTTCTCTTAAAGTTTATTTTAAAGATTTAATAGTATTACTAAAGAGTAATATACCTTGTCAGTATCTAATTACTTTTGAATCTAGAGCTACTCAATGGCGTTATTATATTATAAATAGTAGTAAAATAAAGCTGAACAACCCTTCATTAAATAGTAAAAACCCCATTACTTTTGAAGAACCTACAACAGTGACTATACCAAACGGTAAAGAAGCGCTACTCTTTTCTTCTGGTAAAAATTTTTTAAAAATAAGTGAAGTTTCCACATATAAATTTGACTTAGTTGACCAATTAAATACCACAAATTTGACAAAGAAAATAATTTTTAAAGGATTACCAAATCCAAGTCCTAAAAACATAGGTTTAGAGATTGAAGATGGTAAAAAATTCATTACATCGCCTATCTATGTGTATATATAAACAATTAATAAAAACAAATATGAAAAACCATGATTGAATCTAACATTAAATCACCAGGTGTCTACATTAACGAATTAAATGCATTTCCTAATTCGGTAGTTCCTGTTGCAACCGCAGTACCAGCATTTATAGGGTACACACCCACAGCATCGTATGAAGGAAAATCATACAAAAATGTGGCACAAAAGATCACTTCTTTTGCTGAATTCCAGGCCATTTATTGTTTTCCAGATCCAGCACCACCAGCTAGCCCTGCTAAACAATATGCACCAGAATACTATTTGGTAAAACAAAAAAGTCAGCCCGAAAAAGGAGACTATATGCTGATTGATAACGATTATTATTCTATCGTTCCAGATCCAAATACAATCTATTACTTGTACAACAGTATCAAGTTGTTTTATGAAAATGGTGGAGGTGATGCTTACATTGTTTCTGTAGGATCCTATGGAGCTCCTTCAAAAAATCCTATGACACCAGGAGAACAAATTATTAATACTAACGTTCAACTAGCCGATTTAAAGAATGGTTTATCATTACTTTTAAATGAGCAGGAACCAACTATGTATATCTGTCCAGAAGCAACATTACTTACTGTAGAAAACAACGGTACCTTAATGCAAGAAATGTTATTACAATGTACTCAAATGCAGACTGCTGTTGCCATTTTTGATATTATAGGCGGTAGAAATCCTGACCCTATCATGTATCCAAATGATATTGAAACTTTTAGAAACAATACTGGTTCTCAAGGTTTAAATTATGGTACTGCTTATTACCCTTTCATAGGAACAACAGTAATGCAAAATCAGGATATCGATTATACTAATTTATTTGGTGGTGATACGAAACAACTTGAAACACTATTAAATCCTGCAGATAATCCAAATCCAAGTGTGGCAAGTATTATGAGTAATATCAATAATCCATCTTCTGGACTTACTGTTACCCAAAATAATAATGCCTTGATAAATGCTAGTAAAACGTATAGTCTTATGATTAAGCATATATTATTTGATGCTAACATTTTGCCACCAAGTGGCGGAATGGCTGGTGTTATTACTACAACTGATAATCAAGAAGGAGTTTGGCAAGCACCGGCAAACACTTCTATTGTGGGAGTTTCTTCCTTACCAATTCGTTTATCAGAAACACAACAAGGCAGTCTAAATATAGATGCTGTTTCTGGAAAATCCATTAATGCTATTCGTTTCTTTAATGGATTAGGAATTTTAGTTTGGGGAGCAAGAACATTAGATGGAAATAGTTTGGATTGGAAATATCTTCCTGTTAGAAGAACGATGACCTTCTTAGAACAATCTTGTAAATTAGCAGCTAATGCTTATGTTTTTGAACCAAATGACAAAAATACTTGGGAAGCTGTAAAAGCTATGATCAGTAGTTTTTTAACTTCCATTTGGAAAGAAGGAGGACTTCAAGGAGCTTCTGCTTCAGATGCCTTTTCAGTAGCTTGTGGTCTAGGTACAACGATGACTTCCGAAGATATTTTAAATGGCTTTATGAAAGTTACTATTAAGGTAGCTATTGTACGTCCAGCTGAATTTATAGTCCTTACTTTCCAGCAACAAATGGCTACTTCTAGCTAATAAATAAACACAATAATGAACAATTTTAATAATTCTAAAAAATAAAATATTATGGCAGCAGATGACGGAAGCGTAGAAGGCGCAACATGGCCCATGCCAAAGTTCCGATTTGAAGTAGATTTAGGAACTGAATTAACAAAAGTAGCTTTTCAGGAAGTATCTGGAATGGACGTTGAAAATCAAATCATTGAATATCGAAAAAGTAATAGTCCGCTTTTTTCAACTGAAAAAATGCCAGGTATTACAAAATATGGAAACGTTACTATGAAACGAGGTGTTTTTGTAAATGACAATTCTTTCTGGGATTGGCACGCACAAATAACCATGAACACCATCAAAAGAAGAACGGTTATCATTCGATTATTAGATGAAAAAGGAGGAACTACCATGCAATGGCAATTAAACAATGCTTGGCCTACTAAAATTACAAGTACCGATTTAAAATCTGATGGTAATGAAGTAGCGGTAGATACTATAGAAATTGCACATGAACAATTAGTAATTACTAATGGCAAATAGTTATCCCGTAGGGTTTTACTTTCAACTCTCTTTTAAAGGAGAAGATGCTGCTTTCAAAGAGGTATCTGGAATTTCTAAAGAATTGAGTATGGAAGAAGTAGTATGTGGTGGGGAGAATAGATTTAAATATCGACTCCCTACTATTACCACCAGTCAGAACCTTGTGCTTAAAAGAGCACTTATTCCAGAAGGTTCTAAATTAATAGATTGGTGTGCGAGTACATTAGACGAAGGTTTAGCTAGTGCCATAAGCACACACGATGTTTCTGTTAGCTTGTTTAATTCTGATGGTTCCGTTTCGGTTATGTGGACGTTTTACAATGCTTATCCTGTAAAGTATTCCGTATCGGATTTAAAATCACAAGAAAATGAGATTGTAATAGAATCCATTGAATTAGCTTATACCTATTTTGTGATTACACCAGACACTTCAATTGCTGATTTATTTGCTTAGCGTATGCCAATAGAAATAAGAGAATTAATCATAAAAACGGAAATATCTTCAAGAGATAGTTTCATCGACAACTCAGTTAAAGAGACTGAAATACATCTTTTAAAAAAACAGTTACTTGAAGAATGTAGAAGAATGATAGCAGAAAAAACTAAAAAAAACAGCTATAAAAGATAAAATACAATGGGAGCAAGTTTAGAACTGATGAAAATAACGGGATATACAGATGAAAACTTCCAACAAGCTTTTGAAGGACAACCTTATACTGTGATGATTAATCCAGACACGATAAAATGGCAAAGAGGAATCGATTATAATGAACAACAAGCGCCAAATACAAGTACTCCATCACAGAAATATAAAAGTACACCTGTTGAAAAATTAAATTTTGATATCACAATAGACTGTACTGGTGTAGTGGATTCTAAAAGAACCGATTTAGCTAAGGAAATTAGCACTTTAGAAAATATTGTATATACCTATCATGGTAAAATTCATCGTCCCAATTTTGTTAAAGTACAATGGGGTAAAAGTCTAGTTTTTAAAGGTGTATTAAAATCAATGGATATATCTTATACTCTTTTTAAACCTGACGGAAGTCCCTTAAGAGCTAAATTATCTTTAGGTTTTACACAATATATTTCACCCGAAGATGAAGAACAGCTAAAAGGCAATGAATCACCAGATATTACTCACTTGGTAAGTGTAGTTGAAGGAAATACGCTTCCACAGCTTTGTCAAAAAACTTGGAACGACAATTCCTATTATATACAAGTGGCACAGTACAACAATCTTAATAAGTTTAGAAATCTAAAAGGAGGTCAAAAATTAATTTTCCCTCCTATAATACAACCTGAATAATGGCAACCCAAAGTAAAATAGCTTCTGGTGATATAGTAACATTTACTGTCAAAGTTGATGGCTCAGCAATTCCTAGTGAATTGAATGTGCTCTCTGTACACATAACTAAAGAAGTGAATAGAATAGCTGCTGCAAAATTTACGATACTCGATGGAGAATCAACCACAGGGAAGTTTGAGGCTAGTTCCTCTTCCACTTTTGTTCCTGGTGCAAAAGTGACCATTGAATGTGGCTATGATACAAAAAATCAGGTTGTTTTTCAAGGTATCATTACAAGCCAATCCATTCGCATAGACGAAATTGTTGGTTCCGCACTAGAAGTTGAATGTAGGGATGAAGCCATAAAAATGATTGTAGGTAGAAAAAGTTTAACTTTTAACAAAAAGAAAGATAGTGATATCATGACTTCCATCATTGGAACCTATTCTGGTTTAACAGCAAAAGTGACCGCAACGACTACAACTTGGCCAGAACAAGTACAATACTATGTAAGTGATTGGGATTATATTATGGCTCGTGCTGAAAGCAATGGAATGTTAATTACCACTCTCAACGGTACGGTTACAGTGGCTCCACCTGACGCAAATACAAGCCCTGTTTTAAGTGTATCCTATGGTAATGAACTGATGCAATTTAATGCAATTATGAATTCCATTACACAAATAGATACTGTAAAAGCCAGTACTTGGGACTATAAAAATCAGGCTATTGCATCTATGCAATCTACTAATAATGTTCCTGGTCCAGGAAATATCTCTTCAAAAAAACTTTCAGAGGTTGTGAGTTTGTCAGACTATCAACTACAAACATCTGGTTCTCTTGAAAATGCAGATTTAACAAATTGGACAAAAGCTCAACTAATAAAAAGTGAGTACTCAAAAATACAAGGAGAAGCAAAATTTCAAGGTACCAATTTAGTGAATCCTGGTAATTATATCACTTTAGGAGGCCTTGGAGATCGATTTAATGGAGATCATTTTATTTCTAGTGTTACCCATGATATTTCGGAAGGAAATTGGATTACCGAAGTTAATATTGGTCTTACTCCAATTTGGTTTACAGAAGAACCCGATGTTATGGCTCCTCCAGCCTCAGGCTTATTACCTGGAGCAAGAGGGTTATTTAATGGAACCGTAAAAAAAATAGACAGTGATCCTGATTCTCAGTATAGAATCTTAATTACTGTTCCTTTATTTGATACTAATGGAGAAGGTATTTGGGCTAGATTGTCTAATTTCTACTCTACAAATGGTGCTGGTGCTTTCTTTTTACCTGAAGTAGGTGATGAAGTTGTTATTGGTTTTTTAAATGAAGACCCTCGCTACCCTATTATTTTAGGGAGTTTGTATAGTAGTTCCAAATTAAAACCCTTTGAAGGTTTAACACCAAATGAAAAGAACAGTATTAAAGCTATTGTTTCAAAATCCAAAATAGCTATTGAATTTGATGATGAAAATGTCGTTTGGACACTAGCTACTCCTAATAAAAACACCATCATTGTTAGCGATAAAGACAAACAAATTACTATTAAAGATCAAAATGAGAATAGTATAGTAATGTCTAGTAGTGGTATCACTATAAAAAGTGCCAAAGACATCAATATTGAAGCAACTCAAAAAGTAAATATAAAAGGGAATCAAGGAGTTACAGTTGCTGCTTCCGGTGGTGACGTAGCTACAAGTGGCATCAATATTAAAGAAACAGCTCAAAGTCAGTATACTGCAAAAGGGAATTTAAATGCAGAAGTACAAGGAGGAGCACAATTAGTTCTTAAAGGTGCTATGGTGATGATAAATTAAGAGGTAAAAAGTAGAAAGTAAAAAGTAAAAAGTAGAAAGTAGAAAGAGAGTGATTATTTATAGAATACAAGACTACTTAAATAATAATTTAAAATATAAAAATATGCCTCCTGCAGCAAGATTAACAGATTTTCACGAATGTCCCATGCAGACTCCTGCCGTGCCAGCACCTATTCCTCATGTAGGTGGACCTATAATTGGTCCTGGTGAACCTACAGTTTTAATTTGCAAATTACCCGCTGCAAGAGTTGGTGATATGCTAGTATGTGTTGGTCCACCAGATTCTATTGTTAAAGGTTCATCAACTGTAATGATTGGTGGTATGCCTGCTGCTAGAATGGGAGACTCAACGGCACACGGTGGAAGTATTGTATTAGGAGCTTTAAATGTAATGATAGGTGGATAATAACAAACCAATAACGAAAGAAGAGAATCATTTTTTAGGTTCTGGATGGTCTTTTCCTGTTACTTTTTCAGCAGGAAATCATCAGTTGAGCCTTTCTGGTTATGAACAGAATGTAAATGAATCAATACGAATTATTCTTCTTACAAATACTGGTGAACGCTATTTAAATTCGAGATTTGGTTCTGGACTTCAGCAGTTTTTTTTTAGAAAAATGGATGAAACATTAAAGGGAGAAATTGCTGATGTAATTAGATTCTCTTTATTGCACAATGAACCTAGAATAAGTTTACAAGAAATTACAGTAGTATATGCTGATATTTTATCTGGACTTATAGAAATAAGAATTGCATACGTTTTTAATCAAACCAATACTAGACACAATTATGTTTTTCCTTTTTTCATAAAAGAAGGCACTAATTTAGGAAGTAGATAAATGAATATATTGAACCAAAATACTATATTAACTTCAGTAGAAGAAGCTTTGGTTCCATCATCGAATTTGATTGATGGTAGAACAGAACGCGACTGGCTAAGTTTTATAGCTGATTTTGCTTCGCTTATCAATTTTTATGATGCTTCTAATCAGCTAAGCGGGAACTGGACTCCTTTTCTATTTAAAGATCCTATCATCATTTTAGCTTCTATTTCTAAGACTAATGTTGTTAAAAAACAGGTTCTTTTTCTTCACAGTTGTTCTCATATAGAGTCTTTATTTCAAAAGGACGAAAACAATACTAACATTGGTAAACTAATCAGTTCTCTTTTTGATCAAATATTTCAATTGTTTATAAAACTAGAACATTGGATTCGCTTTCTGTTAAAATCAGATCAAGAATTTAGTCTTAAAAAATATATTCTTTACCAAGTGGAGCACATTTATAGTGGTCAATTATGGGCTTTATTATCATTACGCAGACAGCTAATTTTAAACAATATTATGGCAAAAGTAGAAAACATTGAGTATTCTATTTTTCAAAATGCAGATCCAACCATTTGGAAACAGAGTAAAGACAAAAAAAACTATTGGGAAATTCTCCATTTAAATTCCTCTTTTTTTAAAAATAAGATTTCAGATTTTATTACAGCTATAAAAAATTCTGGAGATCAACTATTTACTTTTTTCAATACTATTACGCAACATGCAAAAGTAGCTTTTGATAAATTAAAAGAAACAAGAAGTCATTTTCCTGACACTATTTTAATGAGAACTTTTATCCAATTATTAATGCATCATCGCAATCAATTAAATGGAATATCTCAAAAACATTTGAACTTTTATTATACTGATATCCTACAACAAAAAATAAAAAATGCACTTCCAGACAGTGTTTTTATTGCTATCGCCTTGAGCAAGAAAGATACTTCTTTTCTTTTGCCTAAAGGAAGCTTGTTTGATGCAGGTGTAGATACCCAAAAAGAACCAATACTTTTTTCTTCTACTGAAAACATAACTCTTAATCCAGCAACTATTGTAAGTGCAAAAACAATTGCTGCAGCAACTATAGAAAATACTTCTACTAAACTTTATTTAGAAAATATTGCCACTCCATCGCTTTTACAAAAAAATGAATCTGGAAAAATTGAAGGTTGGCCTATTTTTGGTGACAATAACCCTACTATTACTTCTTCAACTTTAACATTGGGCTTTGCCTTTGCATCTCCTATGTTATTACTGAAAGAAGGCAATAGAACAATTAATGTAACATTAACTTTTAATGAAAAAGGTGCAACTACATTTTTAAATAACGCTACTTATTTTCTAAGTACACAAAAAACTTGGCTTTCTGTTCCTGTTTCTATTAATGAAACTAATGATTCTAGTTTATCAGTGACTTTAAGTATAACATTAGAAGCTTCTGAACCTGCTATTGAAGCCTTTATTAAGAATCCTGATGGTTATGATTCTCAATGGCCTATGCTAAAAATTCAATTTAATAGCATTTCTGCTGGAATTACTATTCCTGTTATAAATACTGTTCAATTTGACGTAACTGTACAAAATAATACTACTCTTCAATTGTATAATGATTTTGGTGCTTTAGATTCCAAAAAACCTTTTGAATTGTTTGGTCCTACTCCATTGATAAATAGTAGTTTTATAATAGGAAGTAATGAAATATTTAGTAAACCACTACAATCACTTCAAATTGATATGACTTGGGATACTTTACCTAAAAATTTTCAAACCTATTACCAAGAATACAATACTTACATTTCTAGCACAATAACTACTACTCAAAAACAATTGGTGCCAGACACATCAAAATCACATGGAATCCTGCAAAAAATTGAGAATATTATCAAAGCTGGAGTAAAATTGGTCAAAGATGTTGTAAAAAAAGCAGTAGATACGATTATAGCATTATTAAAAGAAATACTACAACTGTTAAAAGATATTTTAGGTATCGTAGATCCAAAAGCCACAACACCTTTCAATAATACCTGTTTTACCGTTGATTTTGAAATTTTAAATAATGCTACTTGGAAAAAGATTGACATTGTTAAACAAGGAATAGCAATTGCTGAAGATGGCACAATAACACCTATTCCTTATACTGTTAATAAATACTGTGTACCACCAGTAGATAATTCTTCTAATCTATTATTTAGTACAGATAATACAGCTCAAGAATGTGAATTAACTCCTAAAAGCTTCTTTAGTTATACTGCCTTATCAAGTGCTTTCAAATCATTAGCTTCATCAAATCAAAATGCAAAACAAACAGCAACAACAACCGAGGTAAGTCCTGTTTCAACAACTGAAAAGATGGTTACTACTTTTACTGCTAATCCTACTATTCAAAACTCCCCTTTACTTTTTACTGCTGAAAGTACATCGGGATTTATAAAAATGGTTTTATCTGGTCCTAATCCTTATGGGTTTGGTTCTCAAATATATCCAGAAATTGTAGGTAGTATTGCTTTGCAAAATGCTCTTCAAATTTCAAAAGATTCAAAAAACGCTAAAAAATTAATTCCATCAGCTAAATTACCTTTTGCTCCCAAACTAAAAACAATAGTAGCCAATTATTCGGCTTCACAATCCTATGATTTGACAAAAACTGGAGATTTTCCTTTGCAATGTTATACTTATGCTCCTTTTATAAACTATTTAACCTATGATGCATTAGGTACTGTTCCAACTTACAATTATAATGTGGGTGATGCCAAAATAATTAGTTCTCAAGCTTCTACTGGCATTCCTCTTGTTTCTTCTACATACAATTATAAAGGTTTTTTATACATTGAATTAAAAGATGTAATAGCTCCAAGTGAAATCAATTTTTATGTGGAGTTAGGCAGAAAAGAAGGTAACATTCCAACAGATACAAAACCTGATTATTATTATTTGAGTACTTCTGGTTGGCAACTTTTACCTCTTCTTTCTGATGGTACGAACAACTTGAGCTGTTCTGGAATTATCACTTTTAACTTACCAAAAAATATCAGTAATAAAACTTCTCTAATGAATAGCGAAAATTATTGGATTTGCTTAGCTACTAAAAGTGATATCTCTAATTATCCGGAAATTACTTTTTTAAAAACAAATGGTGTTTTACTAACTCGTTCTGGAACCGAATACTTATTTGATACAACTGAACCAAAAATAAATAGTGATAGTATTACCAAATCTCACATTGCAATTCCAGAAATTGCAAATATTGTGCAACCTTTTGCCTCTTTTGGTGGAAAAGCAATGGAAAATGATACTATTAAAAACAAAAGAGTAAGTAATAGATTAAAAACAAAAGATAGAATTGTTAGTCTAACAGATTACTACAGTGTTATTCAAGAAGAATTTAATGATATCTATTATTCCAAATCGGTTTATAAGAATAAGAAAGTTTCTGTTTTTGTTGTAAAAAGATGTAAAAGCATAAGCGATTATAATGCCTTAACTCCTATGATTACGGTTTGTGCTGAAGAAAAAATACAGCAATATTTAAAAGAAAGAACCTCACCATTTACAACACTTACTGTTTCTAATTTTTCATACTTAACTGTAACCATAGACACAACTATAACCCTTTCCAATGGCTATGAATTTACAGGTGTTCAAAAAACAGTTACAGCTGCTTTAAAACTCTTTTTATCTCCTTGGATTGTGACAGATAGTCCACAAATTACTATAGGTGAAAATTTGAGCGCTGATGATGTAATCTACTTTATGAGAACTATAGAAGGTGTCAGTAGTGTGGATAAACTAACGTTCAATACGACTAAACTTTCACCAAATGGAGAACCTATTATACAAACAGACCTTACTTTAATACAATTAAATCAAAATCCAGAATTAATAATCGCTTCCAATATAAATCATACTATTAATGAAAGAGATTAATTACATAATAGACCTACCACTTCCTATTACTCAGGATTTCAAATCTTTAAAGAAGGAAGGACTTGCTCATATACAAAAAGTAAGTGGCAATGAATGGACCAACTTAAATCCAAGTGATCCAGGTGTTACCATACTAGATCAACTTTGTTATGCCTTAACAGAACTAGGCTATTGTAATGATTTTCCAATAAGTGATATCTTAACCAATTCTGATGATAAACTTATTTTAAAAGATCAATTTTATTTACCTAAAGAAATATTAACAACTTCACCCATTACTTGCAACGACTATATTAAATATATTGTAGATGAGGTAAATGAAGTTGAAAATGTAGTGTTACTTCCTATACAGAGTAATCTATCCTATATAAAAGGGGTTTACATCGTGTATTTGTCAATTGTTTCTACTGTAAAAAAACCTATTGAAATTACAACTATTTGTCGCACTACATTCTATCGTTTAAACAAGCGTAGAAACATGGGAGAATTGTTTATGATGCCCTTACCCTTAGAAAAAATAACTTATACTTTAAATGGTAAGCTTCAAATTAGTAATGAAGTGGAAGTTTCCAAAACACTTTCTTTAATAGAAAATAAGATTAATACTTATATTTTTCCAAAAGCAATTCAAGAAGAAGATGACCAATTGCTTCTTGATGGTGAAGACACAGACACAATTTATAATGGTCCAGAAATGAGACATGGATGGATAAGTGATGCCAATTTAGGTCAAAAGAAAGACACTATAACTACTCGAAATCTTATTAATATTATACTCTCAATTGAAGGTGTAATTAACATTCAGGAACTTCAAATTAGTGGTGCGAAAAATAGTGACTTTGTAACTTCAACAACCAGTCAATTACTTTCCTTTGATTTGAATAAATTGGAAATTACTTACACTAATCTTAAAAATGATAATTCAACTACTAAAACGAATGCACTTTCTTTACCTGATTTATCTTTTGACACTGCATCAAATAACGAGGAAAAACTACCGAAAGGAAAGTATAGAGATATTAATTCTTATTATTCCATACAAAATACTTTTCCTGAAATATATGCGGTAGGAGAAAATGCTATAAACTCAAATGCAAGTGATTTTCAAATTGCACAATCTCGCCAATTAAAAGGATACCTTACTCTATTTGATCAAATACTAGCGAATCAATTTTCTCAATTGGCTAATGTACCTCAACTCTTTTCGTTTAAAAATGGAATAACTGGTACACCTTCCGAATTAAAAAACTTCTATACTTCTAAAACATCTGATGAAAAAGAGCATCTTAAATACCCAGTACCCTATTTGAGCTTCTCTCCTACTTATTTTTATCAACCTTTATATACTATTCCTAATATAAAACCATTACTTAAAAATAATGATGTTTTCAATTTTAGTTTAGAAACAAGAACTAAAAATGTTGCAGAAGAAATGAGTTGGAAAAAATTCAAAGATGATCCTTACAATTCCTATATAAGAGGTTTACAAGATCTTGTAGAAGACGAAACTATTAATTTGACTAGAAGGAATGAAATGTTAGATCACTTACTAGCACGACATGGAGAATCTCCATTATTAATAAATACAGTTATTGAAGGTTCTATCTATACAGGAAATAGTGATAAAGACAAAATAATTATTAAAAGCTTGTACCTCCAAAATTTAGGATTACTTTCTTATTATAGATTTAAAGGGTACAACTATCTAGGTGCTAAAAAAATTGAAAAAATAGAACTTGAATTGCCATTAAATCTAGAGCAATTATTAATAGATGTTTCTTCTGTTCGTTTTTATTTAGAATCTGAAAAAGACATCATTATTCCTAAAAATGAAAAGTTTGAAAATGATTTCATATTCAATACCAACAAAGTAGATCAAATTGAAAAAATAAGAAAACAAGACTTTATTAATTATGCTGCACTAGAATTACAACTGAATATTTTACTGAGTTTAAAAACACCTTATATAAATTACCTTGAAAATACATTAAATAATTTAGAAGAAAAAAAATGTATTCTATGTGAACATACACAATCGCAAAGTGAAAAATGCCAAGACTGCAAGAATCAGCTAGAGCAAATACAACAATGTCTGTGGTTTTTAAAAGAACGAAGAGGATTGGTTTGTATTGAAAATTGTTTGTTGTACCCTTTTGATAACTCAATAGTAATAACTCAATCTACTAAAAATGGTCCATATTATAAAATAAAGAATTTCCTAAGCTATACTGAAACCATAGTTTTAAACACTTTACTAGCAAACGCAACTAGCTGTACTATTGATACAAATTCTAATGGAATTGAGCTTACTATTAATGGTACAACTACCTATGAACTCATTGAAACAACACAAACAGTAGAAAATATAAATTGGGAACAAGTAGCTACTATCGGATCTAATTGTTTTTTTGGAATTAGCTCTGAAAATAGTCCTGAAAATGCTGAAACCATAGAAACCATAACTTTACTTTTCCCTGATTATATTCCGTATTTCAATACGGATTATTTTAAGAATCGATTGGATACATTATTGGAAAACACCTTACCAATTGAAGTTTCCTATAGCTATCGTTTTGTAAGTCAGGAAAACTTAAACCGTTTCATTCCAGCTTTTATCGATTGGCACAACAATTTAGTATTTAACAATTCAACCTATAAAAAAACAACAGAAGTAGTTAGTGTATTGAGTAACATTATGAATAAAATACCTAAAGAATAAGTGTATGACAAGTCAGGTAAATCATATCATATCTA
This sequence comes from Flavobacterium jejuense, assembly GCF_006491595.2. GTDB lineage: Bacteria > Bacteroidota > Bacteroidia > Flavobacteriales > Flavobacteriaceae > Flavobacterium > Flavobacterium jejuense. Next base: position 393,953 of record NZ_VEVQ02000002.1, on the reverse strand, counting down.
AATTTAAGTGGGAAAATTCTTTTGACCAGAAAGAAATAGCTCACGAATTGCAACAACGCATCAGCAATTGGAGCAATACAAAAATGCAAAAAGAAATAGCTAGCATTTTTGATAGGATATGTCCTGCAAGTCAAACTTGGTGCATCCAATCGTTAACATTAGATTTAGGTGTTATTGATTATGACACTTTAGAAGAAGAATTAGCACTAAAACTATTTCATCAATTAAATGAACAACTTGTAGATATTATTGTAAATGCTGAAAAGCGAAGTGATATCATTGAAATTTCTAATACTGATACTTCTCAAATAGGCATGCTAAGTCATTATTTTTTAACTGGAAACATGCCTTGGAACCATAAAAACGATAGTTCTTTGAATAAAATGATGCTTTTTCAATTTAAGAACAATAAAGAAGCAATACTCAAAATGCTTACTGAAGTTGGAAAAACAGATGAGAATGTTAGAAAAAGAATGGCTTGGCAATTACAAGAATCAATTATTTTAAAAATCATTGAAGGTTTAGAAACCAGTAATCACAATCAAATTATTAAATTTTCTGAAGAATTAACCAAAATTCAACAACAAGAAACATTAGTTCCAGCTAATGAAAATGACTTTAAAAAAAACCTATGGTTTTGGATACTAAATTATTTATTTACAGATAGAGGCACTATTTTTAATAAAGTGGCATTTATGAAAAGTAGTATTCAACAAATGTCCAATCATTATAATATATCTTATGCAGAATTACTAAATATGATTGAATTAGCTATCCAAAATATTTATGTAACTGCAAGTACTAAAGCAGACTTTATACTAATTCTAAATTTTCTAACCAAAGAAAATGAGCTCACAAAAACAAGAAAAGAATCTACTATAATTGAAAAAACAGATTATTGGACAAATCTTACACTCCTTTTTAATTCGACATCACTTCGCAAAGACAGTGGCAAGAAAAGAGAATTTAATGAATTAATAATTGTTCTTTCAAAAGAAGACAAAACAAAATTTAGTACTCTTTTTTCATCCCTAGATACTTCTACTCTTTTTTGGAATGCAGTTGTTCCTGATCTAAAAAATGAAGCATTAGAAAATATTTTCCATGCTGTCATTCCAATGAAATCTCAAATGCTAATTGATAGTATTTATTTTATTGAGAAGCTTTACAAAGAAATGAATGAAAAATTAGAGGTTTCTTTATTGTGGGAAATTGGTATACAATTCCTTATACAATATAAAAACACTCCTTTTGACAATAAAATATTTCTAAATTTTACGCTAAAGGAATTAAGTAAAAAAAATAATGAATTAAAAGAGAATATAGTGAATAGGCTAACCAATGTAAGTGTTCCTTCTTCATCAAAAACTATTGCTACTTTAGAAATATATACAAATCTGACTTCAATTTTAAATGATGAAGTTTCAGAAAAAAATGCACTTTATGACGAAACTAATTTTACTGATTTAGTAACCGAATTAAGTGAACAAATAAAAACAAACAAAATAGGATCAGTATCTGTTATAGCGCTTCAAAAATTAGTCATTGAATACCTTTTTCTTAATCCAACACAATCCTTCAACGCCTTATTACAGTATAAAGACCGAGGAATTATAAAGATGTTATTCCCCTATATTTTAAACAAAAAAAGCACCCATTTATTTGTAAATAAAGGAAACCATCCAAAATTGTATTTAGTACAAACACTAGAAAAAATTATAAAAGAAAGTAGCCAAAATACTATTTCTGGAAATTTTAGCTCATTTCTTTTAGACCATCTTTATCTACTAAGTGTGAAATTGATACTATTACATACTGAATACACTACTATTCGCTTTTTAGAAGCTGTTTTAGAAAAACTTTTAAAATTGATAACACCTTCACAAAAACCAAACTTTGATGCTTTTGTAGCTCTTTTATTTCAACATGAAAAAATACAAAACGTAATAGCTGCAACAAGTAATTTGGAGCAAATACAATTTAAATTATTTCATAAAACACCTCAGCTAATAAGCGATAAAGAGCTTAAAATCAATTCTTTTGTAGCCAAAAAGATACCTATTCAAATACATACAGAAAGTATTTTAATTAATGGACAAGTTATAACTATTCAAAATTTAAATGAATGGCTTAAGAAAAGTATTGACAACGAATCTTCAAAAATTATTGGAAACAATCATGAGTTTCAATTAAAAGATTTGCTACAAATGGCTCTAGAAATCAATCCAGAGGAAGTGAGAAAAATACTTTCAAATAGTACCATAACCGATAAACGAATTAAACTATTAAAAAGTAATTCAGATTGGCTAATTTTTAGTTTGTGGATTTCAAAAAGTAACACAATACTTAAAGAAGCTATGGAAACACTTAGGTCGTTTTATGATTTCATAATGCTCTTTATGGATACCAAAAACAGAACGCTTATTGAACACTCTTTTTGGAAAACATCTTGGGAGATGATTCAACAAAATAAAGGGATTCAATCAATTGGAAAACCATTTATAGAATATTGGATTAACGAAATGATAAAACAAGAACTTATAGACTCTAATGAAATTATAAATACAGTTAATACAAATGAAATACTCATTAGTCCATTACTAAAAAATATTTTAATGCAATACAACACTTCATTTTCAAATCTAATCAGTACATCAACAACAGTTCAAAATGAAGATATATTACTTTGTGAAAAACAAGGTTTACTTGAATCTCTTTATGTTGCTTTAATAGTTGAAAAGAAAATACCTTTTTGGTATACAAATACTAAAAACACTTCTGTAATAGATTTGTTTCATGAAGTTTTAGAATACAATCCTACTCCTTTTATTGTTGTTTATAAACAAAATAAAATTCCACAGTTACAAAAACAACAATTACAAGATTGGATGGATTTTAAAAAAACTATAGCAGTAATTAAAAATAATGATAAAAACAAACAACAACTTTATAGTATTGAACGTCTTTATAATTCCTTAGGACAGTTGTCTATAAAAGGAGTTACTTCAAAAGAAATACAAGCTATCCTATTTAAAAAAATAATTATTGCATGGACAGAAAACAATTGGTCTATTCTTTCTGTTGCTAGTATTTGGCAAGAATTATTGTGGGAACTTCGTCAGAAAAAAAATATTGCAATAAAAGAAATACTTCTTGCATTAGATAAAATAAAGTACAGTCTACCAGCTGCTCTACAAGTAAGTTTAGCTCAATTAATAAAATCAAATGCTGGAACAAGCATACAAAATACAGCAACAAAATTTCAAAAAGAAATAGATTTAAAGACACTTTCTCTTCAAAAGAATATTGGTGGAATAACTGTCAAAAACGCTGGTATTGTTCTATTAAACAATTACATAGAAATGCTAATGAATCGATTAGATTTACTAGATGAGAAACGATTTAAAGACATTAGTTTACAATTAAATGCCGTTCATTATTTGCAATATGTTATTACAGGATTAACTAAAACAGAAGAATATTTACTCCCTTTAAATAAAGTATTATGTGGTTTATCATTGACAACTCCAGTTATGGAAAGTATTGTCATTACTGAGGATCAAAAAAAGTTAATCAACGGACTTATTTCAGCCGCTATCTCACATTGGCCATCAGTTGGTGATACATCCATATTAGGTTTTAGGGGAAATTGGTTAGTAAGAGATGGTTTACTTATTGAAAAAGAAGAACGATGGGAATTAACAGTTGAAAAAAGAGTCTATGATTTATTACTACACAAATCTCCATTTTCTTTCTCTATTATTAAATACCCATGGATGGAAAAACCTTTACATGTAATATGGCCCTATTAATTTTAAAAAAAAGATCTATGACAAAAAAAAGACAAAAACAAAAAATGAATACTAGTTAGTAATTTCATTATTATTTAAGAAAAATAACAAATAACATAAACATTAAAATCAAAAAATTATGAGTTCCTACAATGAAAATCTAAATGCAAGTGTAGTGTCATCCTTGCAAGCACAAGAATTAAAATTAAATAATACACAAACTAAACTAAATGCAGGAATGTTTACGCTGTATTATGCAGAAGATGCAAAGATAACAGCTCAAGAAAAATTAAAAAGAACGGAGAAAAAGTACTCTGCTCAAGAAATAATTAAAGAAGAAGCTGTGGGTGATAATAATCTTAGTACAAATGTAATTGCAACAGCTAATCAAGAAAAAGAATTTAACTTACAATCCGTTTCTAATACTGCGGTAGCAGCTGCTAATGTTCAAATTGCTACTAATGCTATAGTCAATTTAGCAAGCGATATGGGTAGTATAGTGAGTATTTTAAATGCCGCAGATTATGGTAGTCAAATTTATGAACAAGCACTTGCTGTAAACAAATTAATGAATGATACTGCTTACAACGCTGAAGTAACCTCTCAAAAAGCAATGGAAGCTTCTTCTTTAACCGCTGAAGTAACAGCTAGTACTGTTGCAGATATGGCAACTACTACAGGTGCATCTGTCACTAATTTATTAAGTATTTTAAATAGCCAATTAGAAACTATTTCTGCCTTGGAGATTACTGAAAATGCAGCTTTTACTGCTGCAGCTACTGCTCAAAAAAAGGCGGAAGGAGAGTTAATTGATGCTAGAGTAGAATACGATGCAGCTAATGCAACCTATTTATCAAGTATTAATGAACTTAACCTAAACTTACAAGTTACTGATAAAACTAATACAGACTTTACGGTACAATTTAATACTTACCAGAATCCATTTTATGTTGGTTCAGAAACTTCACCCTACAATACTAGTCCTGTAGAAAATTATTATGTTTTTGTAGTTAAAGAAAGTGAAAAATCCATTTTTTCGATAACTACTGCAGAAGGATTACTAACTAATCCTGAAATAGCTTTTCCAATAAATGGTGAAGGTCTTGATGCAAAAACTATTTCGCAGACTATCTCCATGGCTGATTTAAAAGATTCAAGTGATCACACTTTAGTGTTAGGAGAAAACTATGTCATATTTGTTTTAGTTCAATTTACGGTAGATTATAAAAAATCATTAAATAATTTTGAAGATTTTTTAACCGCAGCCTCTTCTTCATTTGTTCTAACAACTCCTTTAAACAGCCCAAGTACTGATAATATAAAGGTTAATTTTTTAGCGGCTGATGAAAATCCAGATAATGTAACTACTCAAGTATTACAATTTAACTTAAATCAAGAGAGTAAAAATGTTGAATATCGATGCATGTTTTTACTTAATAATTCAACCTTAGTTAATCAAATGTTTAAAACAGAAGATTTATTATCTGTTGAAAATCAAATTTTGAAAGAAATTAATGCGGAAATAAATAACATTAAAGATGAAGCAGACGAAATTAAGGCTTACAATAATAAAAACTTACTGCACAGTTTAACTAACAAACTTAAAACTCTTACAGATAAGAAAGAAGCTTTAAATCAAACTAATGATGCAGATGATGCAGATGTCAAAAAGAAATCAAAAAAAGACACTACAGACTTGGACACTCAGATTAGTGAATTAAATGCTAGAATTAAGGAATTAACATCTATTGATTTAAGAGACATTAACCCAGCAATTTCAAAAGGAAATATAAATAGTCAAAATAAAACTCCACAACCAGGTTTCTTTTTTAACCAATTGATTGCAGAAAATGTTACCGATGGAAATTACACAGTACCTTCTATAGATCAAATCCAAACAACAGAAGACACAACTACTGTAGTCCTTCCTATCCAAGACAACACTACAGATAATTTTGGAAACCCTCTCATTGAAGGAAATGAATACATTCCAGTTATTTTAACAGTGGCTTCTGGCCCTAAGAAATTAAGTCTACAGTATTCAAACTCAATTTCGGATTTTAAAAACACAGAAGCTTTTAACTATTCTACAAAAAATACAACATCAGAAAATAATTAACAATTAAAAATACAACAGATATGACAACAATAACACTGAATCCATCAAAGTATGGCGTTACCGAAAGTAAAAAAAGAACCTTAGACTCATTAACTATTCAGGTTTTAAATGCAACAGATGAAGTATCTCAATTACAAGCGATAGTAAGTTCTCTCACAAATAAATTAAGTACTTACCAAGGCTTTTTAACACAAGCTGATGCTAATAAAACACAAGCACAAAATAATCTTACCTTAATAAACAGCGTTATAAAAAATGCTTTGAACTTAAGAGATAATTCTGCAGTTGCTTTAAGAGAAGTGGTAAAAGCCAATGGAAAAACTGAAAAAGTAGCTAAAAAAACAACAAATGTTACTAATAAACTGATTTATACAGCTGAGATGATAAATAAGTTGGCTAATTTAATTGTTAGGAAAAAAGCACAAAACCCACTTATTTCTGATCAATTAATAACTATGATAACAGCAGCTGGAACTAATGCAAACAATGCCGTTGCATTATCTCTAGTAGCTCTAAATGCAGCATTTACAGCACAATCAACAAATAAGGAAGTTCAAAACACAGCTGCTTTAGAAAGTTTACAAGCTATCAAATTATATAATAAACTAACTAACGATAAAAAAACTAACAGTACTCATTTATCTTTAAATACTTTATTAAATGATGCTTATAATACTACCGTTTTAGAATTTAATAAAATACAAAATGCTTATAATGAAACCTTAAACCAGTTGAATTTAAAAACAGCCGATTTAAATAAGGCACAAGTTAATTTAAAATCATTGCAAGCTGGTTTAGCTGCTGCAAATGCTGCTGCATTGGCATCATAAGAGGTTACTAACCATTTTAGTCTATACTCACAGTTTTTAAGTATACTTTAAGAACTGTGAGTAAAAACAAGAAATTTCCTTAAAAAAGAAAAACATGAATAGTATTTACAAGAAATTTTATAGAACATTCTATACAAGAACTAATTATATTCCTTCAAAACCGTTAAACAAAACATTATTCCCTGGAGACTTTTTCCATATTATTAATGGTGAAATGATTATTCTTGGCAATATTTTTAGTGCTAACATTGTAGATACTAAGACTATAGATTTTGATCACAATGTCAAATTAAATATAGATTCTTGGAAGTTTAGTGATGGTGTTACCAAACCATATTCTGGAAGAGGAACAGGGAATAATGCCATTGACGGAGTATTTGAATTTAGCAAACAAATTTTAGCTTTTGAATCCTGTGGAAGTTTCTTTTTTACAAGCAATGAGCCTGAAGCTGTTAAAATAAAGAATTGGAGTGAACTAAAAAATGAGTTAATAATCAAACTCACACAAACCTATTTTTCCTTCAGAGAGCTTTATTTAATTACAGAAACAGCTAGTACTTCAGATTGGACATTAGCTATTTCTAGTTCAAAAAATGGAGAATTAGAAATTGCTGTAGATACAGAAAACTTTGGCTTAGTAGATATTTTTGGACATTCCTCTTCAAAAACAATTCAGTCAAAAGATATTGAATATTACAATAGACAATCGGAAAGAAAACCTAGTTTTTTTAAAGCAAAAAAATTAGTGGAACAAAATGAAACCTTACAAGTATTTATAGATGAACTTATTTACCAGCGCACTCTACTGAATAGATGGGGGAAAGATTTTTACAAGTACAACCTGAATGCTAATCATGAACATGATATAGACAATTTGAATAATGCTCAAATAAGTATTCTAGACCTTTTACCTGGTAATCAACTTAATCCTAATACAGCACTGCTTTATTTTAAATGGGTTGATACTTCTCTAGATGATATTGAAAAACTTTTTGTCAACTATGAAATCTAAAACGAACATAACAATTCTTCATGAAGAACTGGATTGGCTTGATAAAGTAATACAGCAAGTTATTAGTAGCTATCTATTACAAGAAGGGCATGAAAAGGATTGGCATGATATTCCATTACCAGATTTATCAATGGAAAATGGTTCATATGCAACATTGGTAAACGAATGGAGTCTAAATATGTATGAACGTTTAGCTATGGCACTTTGTTTAGCACCTCATCTCAGACCAGAATTATTAGATATTTTCTTTGGAAAAAATGGAATCTATGATAGAGGTTTTACAGAATTTGGAGGTGTTATTGATAAAAACCATAGTGGCTTTATTCCAACAGGTCAAACTTTAGCTTTCCTTATAACTGCTACTCATAAAGAATTAAGAAATGAAGTACACAAAATAGTTAGTAAAGAAAACATACTCATCAAAGAAGATGTATTACAATTAGCAGATACAGAAGACTTTATACCTAAGTTAAATGGTGTTATTAGTTTACATCCTAATTGGTTTCATTATTTTATAACCCATGAAAAAATTAGTGTAGCACAAAGTGCCTCTTTTCCTGCACAAAAAATAACTAGCCCTTTAAACTGGGAAGACGTTGTTCTAGATCCTATCGTAATGGAACAGGTTAACGAAATACTTGTTTGGCTAGAACACGGAACTACTCTCTTAAATGAATGGGGTTTAAATAACAAAATAAAACCAGGATATCGTGCCTTATTTTATGGTCCGCCTGGTACAGGTAAATCGTTAACTGCAACTTTATTAGGAAAAGCAACTAATAAAGAGGTGTATCGTATTGATTTATCAATGATTGTTTCAAAATATATTGGAGAAACTGAAAAAAACCTATCTAAAGTATTTGATATTGCTAAAGATAAAGAATGGATTTTATTTTTTGATGAGGCTGATGCTTTATTTGGCAAACGAACAGCTGCTAATTCTTCAAATGACAGACATGCGAACCAACAAACTGCTCATCTTTTACAACTCATTGAAGATTTTCCAGGTGTTGTTATTCTAGCATCTAATTTAAGAGCTAATATGGATGAAGCTTTTACTAGAAGATTTCAGGCTATTATTCACTTTAATATGCCTTCAATTGAAGAACGTTATCAATTATGGCAAAATGCTTTTTCAGGTATTTGTTCCTTATCAGAAGAAATTGATTTATATCAAATTGCGGAAGACTATGAGTTGGCAGGAGGTGCTATTATTAACGTATTACGATATTGTGCTTTAGCGGCTATTGGTAGAAATGATTCTGTTGTATTGAAAAACGAATTATTGAAAGGTATAAAACGAGAATTTAATAAAGAGAACAAAACCATACTTTTAAAATAATTAACTATGTTAAAAAATTTAGTATTAGCACTTGCTTTATGGTTTTTAGTAGAATGGGCTTACACCGAAAAAATAAAACCCTTTTTAAAATCGGAATTAAATACAGAAATTCCAGTAAAAGAGATCACAAAACAAAACAGTAAAGACGATGCTAATCATTCAATACCAAAAGATTCACTAAAAAAAGGACCAATAAATTTAGTTAGAAAATTATTACTAAAAGACTCTATTACCTATGGGTTAGATATTTCACATTATCAAGGTGATCTTATAAGCACATTAAATAAAAGAAAAGACTCTCTTTATTTTGTCATTTGTAAAGCTACAGAAGGAGTGAGTTATATCGATCCCAAATACAAAGAGAACAGCACAATACTAAAACAAAAACACATTGTAAGAGGTGCTTATCATTTTTATCTCTGTGAGTTTGATCCTATTGAACAAGCGCAACATTTTTCAAAAATTATCATGGAAAATAATTTTTTAAATATTGGGCATTTACCTCCAGTAATGGACATAGAAAATAGCAGTATGGATACTAACTGTGGAGATTTAAAAATGGCTCAAAATAACATACTGCTTTTTTTACAAGAAGTAGAAAAAATAACAGGTCGTATTCCTATGATTTATACCAACAAATCTACTGGAGATCGATTCTTAAACACTAGTACTTTTGCAAAATATCATTTATGGCTTGCTGCTTATACAAATGATCTTACTACCTCTAATATCCCGATTGCTTGGGATGATAGATGGATGATCTGGCAACGTTCTGACAGTTATTCTTTTCAAGATAGCAACTTCGATTTTGATATTTTTAATGGTAACCGATTAGAATTAAGAAAATTTATAAGGAATACCATTGTTAAAAAATAAAGAACACTCGGTTACTTTTAATACACCTTACTATGAACGAGCAGAAAGAGACACAACAGAATAGAATAAGTACAATTCAAGCAGTAGCTAATGCTGTTGGGAGAGAAGGAAAAATACTAAGTGATAATAGAGATACAAAAACAATTCAAAAGAAAGAATTAAACACAAATGTATTTCAATTGGCTAAAAGAACTAACAACTTTATTCCCAAAAAAAAGAAACCTTATTCAATCCAAAAGACAACTATTAGTAAAGCAAAAAAGAAAACCACAAAAAGAAAACCACAAAAAATTAGGAAATCCGAAATAAACGCACTTAAAGATAACTGGTTTAGCGATATAAATAGAAAAAATGAAATAGAAAAAGATATAATTAAGTACAAAGAGTATATAGTAACTATTTCAAAACAATTAGATGATGATGATGATATTGCTTTAATTAATGAGTACAATGATGAATTAGACACAATCGACACTTCAAATACTGAAAATTTATCTACTGAACGGAAAAAAATTAATTCAATCATTAGAAATTTAAGATTTTATTTCCCTACTCATAGTGGTGGATTTGGTGCCAAAGGAAGAGCACATGGAATAGATACAGCATTTGTTGCAAAAACAAGCCATGATGTTCCAAACGGAAAAGTATTAGATAACCATTTTGTAGAAAATATTACTATAGATGGAAATACAAATAATCAAAATGTTTTCAAAAGCACACCAAAAGTAGCTAAAGAAAAAGCAGGTTCGCTACAAATCATGGGGCAACATTATGCAACAAATTCAATACTAAATAAGGCTCAATTACTAGCAAATATAGATAGTGGTTTGTCTTCAATAGATACTCCACAAGACAAATCATTTACCAATACACCAGTGGGTAAAGATAGAGGATTTGGACAGTATGCTAATATGAATAATACTAATGCAACAGGTTATGCTTGGTTGGCAGAAATCCCAGGAGTATTGAGCCAACGCTGGGAATGGTTACACATAAGAGGAGCTGGTATTGGAGGAGCCACAGACTCTACGAATCTTGTTGCAGGTACAAGAGATGCCAATACACAAATGATACCATTTGAATCCAATATTAGAACTTTGGCAACAGCAGTAGGAAATAATAAAACTAAATATTCTAGATTAGATGTAAAATGGTCTGTAACTAACAGAGTTCAAAAACATGCTTACCAATGGATACGAATTGCATGGATTCTATACAAGAAAAATGGTGGTAAACAAACACAAGGTGAAGCTAATTTTCAACCCTTACATACAGGAAGTAATATTTCTAAAAAAGAAATAGAAAAATTAGAAACAGCATTACAAGAAGTCAGATCCAATTTGTAAAACAGTAAAAAAACTATGGAATACGATTATAAAAAAAAAAACGAATTAGAATCAAAATCTGTTGCTTCCTCCTTTGCTAACAAAACTATTCAAAAGAAAGCAGTAGAATTACAAGACAATCGACCATCATCTATTATACAAAAAAAAGCAAACAACACAGGCTTACCTGACAATTTAAAATCAGGAATAGAAAACCTTTCAGGTCATGCTATGGACGATGTTAAAGTACATTACAATTCCGATAAACCTGCACAGCTCAATGCGCATGCTTATGCACAAGGAACCGATATTCATATCGCTTCTGGACAAGAAAAACATTTACCTCATGAAGCTTGGCATATAGTACAACAAAAACAAGGAAGAGTAAAACCTACTTTGCAGATGAAAGGAAAAGTGAATATTAATGATGATGATGGTTTAGAAAAAGAAGCGGATGTGATGGGTGCAAAAGCGCTAGTACAGAAAAAAGAAATTATTCCTATAAAAACAACTCCTTTTATTAAGAATCCAGCAATTCAGCGTGTAATCGCCTTTAACAGAAGGAATTTACCTAATGGAACAAAGAAATTTATAAGAACAAAAATCAATGAACTCAATACTTATGATAAAAAACACCGAAACACTAAAGTAGCATTGCACGCACAGTTTAAAATGATTCATGATCTTGAAACTAGAATAAATACATTTTTAACTGCAAATGCTACTACTATATCTAATACTGAACGTTCGGAATTATTTAATGTTTTAAGGCAAACCGAAACGTTGCATCTTGCGCTCAGCGGAAGATTGGCTGCCCACGGTCATGATATGTGGTTAGGTAATACAAATCTTAGTCCTAAAAAACAAAGACAAACCCAGAGTTTATGGCATTCGCTACGCACAGATTCGGGTAATATGAAGGTTGAGGGCAGCGTTGCATTTAGAAGTCAAGCAATGTCTGGATATCTCCACATGCTGAGAGGAAATCACGGCAGAGGTATGTTGAAAGAAATGAATAAACCACAGCTAACCGCTGACCATAATATTATTATTTCTGACAATCACCTTGCTAATTATACGCTGGCAGGAAAAGCTGGACAACATGATACTGGTTCTTGGGCATCTTCTATTGGAAATATCCGACATGATAATCAAGATGCGGAAAATGGTGTAGGAACTGGTTCATTTGTTCAAATTCATAATACTAATCCACCTGCCACAATGGGAGAATATGAAAGTGGAACCCATGGTGAGCCTATTTTTGCTCCAAATTTTATAACATTAGCACATGAATTAGGACATGCAAGACACAACTTGCGAGGTAAAACAAAACAAAACGCATGGTATGGTGTTCCTGCTCAAAATCCACTTCATGGTCGTGATGATGAACAAGGAAAATGGTCTAATCCTGAAGAGTACAAGAACATTACTCAAGAAGAAAATCCTGTGAGACTTGAGCACAATATGCCTAAACGAAAATACCATGCCACAATAGATTCAGCACGCGCAACAGCTAACCGCATTAATATGTCGGCACAATTAGATCATATTTATGCAATGGTGCCAACAGTGCCTCCTTATTTGAGGACTTATATTGGACCTACATATTTTGCACCTTTAAATACTCGTATTAATAATACTGATTTGTCTATTGTACCCTTAGCACATCAACTTCAAACTGACATTAATACTTTACAAAATAATATACAAAGAACGATAACGCTAGCAAAAGTGCACTATTATGCATCTTATCTTAAACCAACACGTAAAAAAGCATTGATAGGTGGTTCGCTTCTGGCAATTAGTGCAGCAGCATACATGTACCAATCTAACCAAACTAATAAATAAAGATAATCCTAAGACGCATATCCTCTACAGGAAAAATTCTTGAAAATTAATGCTATTAAACAAATAAAAATAATTTATTCATTAACCATTAAAAAACAACCATTATGAACAAAAATTTTAACGGAATTTGTTATGCCCCCTATCCACATGGGTATAATCCATCAATTGCGAATACTACATTAATCTTCTTTGGAAGTGATGTATCTTATGATTGTATGGCTCCTGCATGGGGAAAAGAATATACTTCGAAAAGCGGAAGTTCCTGCAATTTGACAGGTCCTAATAAGGCTAGAAATGATATTCAAACATTGGCTAATATGGGGGTTACCCTTATTAGATTGTACGATTGGGAACCCCGAAATAATCATTTAAAGTTTCTGGATTACTGCAATTCATTTAATATAAAGGTTCTGGTATCTGTTTCTTGTTATTTTGTGAGGCCAGATCAAGGGTTAAAGGATAGAAATGTGCAGATTCCTAAATTAATAGATTCTTTTTCTAACAGAGAAAAAACAGATTATCATAGTGCTGTTGTGGGGATTGTTATTGGAAACGAACCTGAAAGAAATAATTATAATGCTCAAAATTGTATTGATTTTACAACATCATGGGCAGATATTGAGGCAGCAAAATATGCAAACTACAGGGAAGTATTAATTGGACATCCGGTTGATTTTGCAAAATATGGGGCTAAGTTTCCTTGCTTTGGTTTTTGGGATCCTTTATTTGCCGTCTTGGACAAAAAAACAACTAAAAACTTAAACAAGCGCTTATTCCTCGCTCCTCAAACTTATAATGAACGTGAATATCTATTTGAAAATGCCGAATCATCCAGAAAAGGTTATGTTGATATAGCGTACGAAAAATATCAAAAGCCAATTATATTTACTGAAATCGGATTCGACAGATTAAAACCTAATTATCAACAAGTTGTAGACGGACAATTGGCAGGTAGCATTGAGTATGCTGCTAAAAACCCAACTAAATTATTGGGTGTCTGCTTCTTTCAATTTGCTGACAAAGTCTGGATTCCAGGAACTACTGAAGGTTCGCATGGTGCAAATACTCAAGGCAATGACATAATGTGTACAATTAACTTTGTCCCAGAAGATTTTACACATTGGGATGGTGGCAAGAATGTACCACTTACTGTAAATAAATTAATTCCTACACCTCTATATGATGTGGTAGTGAAAAATTACAAGAAAAGTTAATCTAAGCTTGACAAACTGAGTAAAATAAATTTAAAAGTAGATTCCTAAAAACAAAAAAAAATGGCACAGCATCAGGAAAAATTATCTCAAAACAAAACACAAACTAGTGCAGCTAATGTCGCTACTAACGCCGTCCAGTTAAAAGATAACAGAGAATCTCATACTGTACAAAAAAAGCTTCATAAAAAAGCTATTGGTCAGGAATCTACTTTTAAATCAATCCAAAAAAAAACAAACAACACAGGTTTACCCGATAACTTAAAATCAGGAATAGAAAACCTTTCTGGTCATGCTATGGACGATGTCAAAGTACATTACAATTCCGATAAACCTGCTCAACTTAATGCGCATGCTTATGCACAAGGTTCAGAAATACACCTAGCTTCTGGACAAGAAAAACATTTACCCCATGAAGCATGGCATGTAGTACAACAAAAGCAAGGAAGAGTAAAACCAACAATGCAAATGAAAGGTAAAGTGAATGTGAATGATGATACGGGATTAGAAAAAGAGGCAGATGTTATGGGTGCGAAAGCATTACAAATAACAATTAACGGACTTTCAAATTTAAGTATGATTAGGTCTCCTTTGCAATTGAAAAAACTGAAAAGTCTAGGTAATATAAAAGTTAGTTTATCAAATTCAGTAATTCAAAGACAAAAACTAAATAAGAAAACTGAAAATAGTTTGGTTGATGCGGTGAAAAAAAATGACAAGAAAAAATTTAAAAATATATTTCGAAGAGCTGCTTCTGGTATGGATGAAATGATAAGTTGTGATGTCACTTTTTCTCAAGCTAGATCTCGATTATCAAACGAATCAGTAATGAGAGAGTTTTTAAGGGTATCACACGCAACTAGACATCCAACTCATGAAATGGGACATAATGTATCAGGTACTGGAAAAAAACATTATGAATTTGTTCATCCCACGAGCCCAGACAAAGTAGTATACACAACTAAGAAAACAAAAAAAGGAAACCCAAGATGGATTGGGCATACTGGATGGGATAGAGCTAGAGCAAAACATGTTAAAGAAGGAAAAACTATAAAAGAAATGCAGGACAGAGCAATAGAATTTACTTTAAATTCTGGTGCACAACCACCCTTTGCTAAAAACAGTAATGTAAAGAGAAAATATTCAGAAGCATTTTCAGGACATAAAAAAAGAGAAAAACTTAAAACTCAACATTCAAAATATAACCCAAAGAAAAAGCAAAAAATTAATGCTAAATGGGAACCCAATAGAAGTAAACGTGGAGTAAGCCCCACTCGAATATAAATTGATTAAAAAAAGAAAATCATGAAAACACAAGCTGAACAAAAAAAAGAAAATAAAAATCAATCAGTACCTAATTCAGTTTATCAAAAACATAGAGACGGTAAATCTACACTACAATTAGTGGATAACAGACCAGAAACTCTTACTCAAATGAAACTACAAGACACAAATAGTACTGTAAAAAATCATTCCGAACCGATTCAAATGAGCAGAGGCTCTTCTCAAGCAAATAAGGAATTAGCTAAAGCTATGGGAAAAGGGGCAAGTTTAGTAGATCAATTACCAAAAGCAAAACCACATACTAAAAAAGGAACAGGAAGAGGAGGAGGAACTGATCATCAAGGGAGAAATGCTATGGTAATTAATAAGGCGAAACGAGATACAATGAAAGCACATGACGATCCCACAATGTTTTCAGCAAGTAGAATGAGAGGTGATGCCCGCGGTAAAGAAAAAAGTGCTGCCGCTGCTGAAAAAAGACAAAAAAAAGTTGCTTCTATTGACACAAGTATGGATGATTATGAAAAAGCAATGGTACAAGCTACCACAACATATAAAGGGAGTCAAGAAGATTTCGATAATTATCTGGAAAAAAGAGAGTTTGAATTCTCAGATGAACAACTAGATAATTTATATGAAGCACTTTTAGCTGAATAGTTTAAAAAAATCATATAAAATCAATTAACTTTAATTTACAAAAACTACCTATACATCATCACTCTAAAATCACCTTCAACATAATTTCCCTTTACAACTACAGTATTGGAAAGCGTTTTACAAAAATCGGTAATCGTTTTTGGATAATAAGCCATCAAAATACCATTAGGATTTAGAGTTTTGCTTAATAAATTAAAGCCTAAAGCTATATTACAATGGGCATACAAATGAGTTATGGCTTTAAAAATAAAATCAGAGTCGCTATTCTTATAATTTAGGGAACAAGAAACAAGAATATAATCTGTTATTGGTAAATTCCCTTGCATGAAATCGCCTAAATAAAATGTAGCATTAGGAATGTCTTTGTTTTTTTCAATAGCATTGTCTAAAAAAGTAGCAATCATATCGATACCATGATAGGAAAAATTGGTAAAATGTTGGGATAGATAATAACACAAATCTCCATTTCCACAACCAATGTCTAAAATAGATTTAGTATTCAAATTTCCTATTTGAGCTAAAATCTCAAACCTTTTCAATTGGTCTTTTTCTGAAAACCAAGCTAAACTTTGGGCACTTTCTGAGCCGTATTGTTCTATCTTGTCTTCGTGGAACTTTTGTATATATAACTTGTCGAGCATAAGTAAAGTTACTTATTTAAAAATTCATGAATGCTAAAAAATCATTAGAATTGTATGCTATTTAATTTCTATTGAATTGGTGTTTAAAATTAATAACGTCTATTTTAGCCCTGATAGTAGTGGCATCCTTTTCTTTTTTCTTTTGGACTCCGCTCAAAGTGACAAAAAAAGAAAAGATAGAACAAATAGCAGGTGAGATTTACAACTGAAATACTTGGGTTGTGCTCCTAAAAATAATAATAATTCCGTTTTAAACTTTGAAATTAATACTTCCACATTCTTTCTTGATCTAATTTAGCTTGTTCTTCCAGTTCTTCTGCTGGAATTACTTTTAAGAAAGAAGGATGTTGCTCTATTGCATATTCAATTTTTTCAACTACGCTTTCTACTGTATCATTTTCATAATCAATTTCTAATGGTGGCTTAATTACAAATGACTGCAGAATTCCTTTCTTTTTTATACGAAGTCCTTTTCTATCGAATGATCTTCTAAAACCGTCAATAACAATGGGAACTACTATGGGTTTGTGCTGTAAAATAATATGTGCAGTTCCTTTTCTAACAGGTTTGAAAGAACGTGTGGTACCTTGTGGAAAAGTTACTACCCAACCATCTTCTAGGGCAATTTTAATATTTTCGGTGTCATTTGGGTTAACTTCTCTTTTTACATCTTTTCCTTCAGCTCTCCAAGTTCGTTCAACTGTAATGGCTCCTGCATACGCTAATATTTTTGGCAATAAGCCTGCTTGCATAGTTTCTTTAGCTGCTACATAATACATATTTAATTTAGGATTCCAGAGATACCCTACATTCTTAATAGTATCTTCTCTTCCTTTTAAAGAAGCATTGAAGACATGAAACATGGAAACAACATCAGCAAAATAGGTTTGATGATTGGAAATAAATAGCACATTAGTATCTGGTAAAGATCGTATGATTTCAGAACCTTCAATTTGAAGACTGTTAAATCCTCTATAGCGTTTATGTGTAAAACTTCCAGCTATTCGAATTAACCATTTTTTCAAAAATAATATATGTCCAAAAGGATTTCTCTTTAACAATCCCATATGTCTTGTAGATTTAAAATAAAAATAGGGCTACAAATGTAGTAAAACCTATCTTTTTTATGTTAAAAATTTAATAAAACTTAATAAAAGACTATTTATGACCCATTGCGTTTTTAAGTGCTTCTTTTAACTCACTCATCATCATTGCTGTAGCTCCCCAAACAATATATTTTTCAACCATAAATGCTGGCACTTCTATATCAGTAGCATATGAGGTAGTCATTTTTACATTTGTTATTGATTTTTCATCTAAAAATGAAAAAAGCGGAAATTCCAGTACACTTTTCACTTCATCAAAGTCTGGTATAAATGATAATTCTTCATGTGAAATTCCCATAAATGGGGAAACTAAAAAATTACTTGGCGGAATGTATACTTTACTAAAAGGTTTTATAATTTGTATTTTATGAGGTGGAATTCCTACTTCCTCATGTGTTTCTCTTAAAGCGGTCTGTTCTAAATCTTTGTCTTCAATTTCTACTTTCCCTCCTGGAAAACCTATTTGTGAAGAATGTACACCAGGATAAGTGTTTCTCACAATTAATGCTAAGTGCGCAACTTCATTCTTTGGATAAAACAACATTAAAACTGCAGCCTCTCTTGGGTTTCTATTTTCATAATTCATTTCTTTTAAAAAAGAAATACGTTCTAATGGAGCCATTTTTGCATGAGCATCTGCTGCTAGCAACTTTTCTTTTTCTATTTTTGGAACATATTTTATAAAATCCTTAAATAACATATCATTTTTTTGTTTTTGTAGAACTTATAAAGTTACTTTAATTTTTTCAATTTTAATAAAATTTTTAATAAAGAATGTACAGTAAAGAAGAAGCATTACATATAAAAAAAGCATTTTGGACAGCTTTTGCTGAAGCATATCCTAGAAAGTGGCTTTTGTACAATACTAAAATAAAAGACTTTAGTTTTAAATTTTATATTGATAATAAAAAAGCACAAGTCTTACTCGAAATTGAACCAAAAGATGATGAAAAACGTATTATTTATTATGAAAAAGTAGAATCATTAAAAGCAATACTCATAGATGATTTTATTGAAGATGCTATTTTTGAACGTCATTTTTATTTAGATAATGGTAAAGAAGTAAGTCGCATATGGGTTGAAAAGAAAGGTGTTAGTACTAATAATAAAAGTACTTGGCCAGAAACTTTTGATTTCTTTTATGAGAAGATGGATGCCTTTGAACGCTTTTTCTATGAGTATGAAGACTATCTGAAAGACTTAGAAATAAATACCTAAAAATTGCTTTATGTTATCTAGCTGACATTACAACTAGCGTATTAGAAATATATTTGTAAAGAATTTAATAAATTAGTCATTAGTAAGATTTTCACTTACAAGAAATTTGTAATAAATAAAAAGATATTACTATATATGACTTAAAAACAAATAATTTTTATAGCTATGAAAAAAGTACTCTTTTTAATGTTGGTAATTACCTCTAGTTTTCAAATACTAGCTCAGAATGATACTAAAAATTTAAATGTAGATAAAACTAAAATTGCTGTTGAAGGATATGATGTTGTTGCTTATTTTAAAGACAATACTGCTGTAAAAGGAAATAAAAACTTTGTTGTAGTAGATAATGGAATTACTTATTATTTTTCAAGCCAAAATCATAAAGATATTTTTACTAAAAATAGTACTTTATACAAACCCCAATATGGAGGTTGGTGCGCTTATGCCATTGGTAAAACTGGAGAAAAAATAGAAATAGACCCTAAAACATTTAAAATTATTGATAATAAATTATATCTTTTTTATAATAAATTTTTAACTAACACTTTAAAATTATGGAATAAGGAAGAAACTACTTTATTAATCAATGCGGATAAAAACTGGAAGACAATTACTAAAAAATAGGATATAAAAAACTCAAAAAATAAGAATATGAAAAAGTTATTAATTTTATTACTTTTGTTTACAACGCAATTGCTCTTATCTCAAACCAAAAAAGTCATGGAACCAGAAATTAAAAAAACAGATGCTGAATGGAAAGCAAAACTTTCAAATCAACAATATGAAGTTTTAAGAAACAAAGGAACTGAACGTGCTTATACAGGTGAATATTGGGATCACTTTGAAAAAGGAAAGTATGTTTGTGCAGCTTGTGAAAATGTCTTATTTACATCAGATACAAAGTTTGAATCACATTGTGGTTGGCCTTCATTTGACCAAGCCATCGAAGGATCCGTTATTTATGAGAAAGATTCTAGTTTTGGAATGATACGAACTGAAGTAATGTGTGCAAAATGTGGTGGTCACTTAGGGCATGTTTTTGACGATGGACCAAAAGAAACTACTGGACAACGCTATTGTACTAATTCTGTTTCTATAAAATTTATTCCTACTAAATAATACTCTATATGCTTATAACTGCCATACAAAAGAATTTTTTAGAAACAATAATGTTATTGAATCAATTAGACTCTAAAAAATACACCTTTTGCAATCCAGAATTAAGTAATGCAACTATTGGTGAACATATACGTCATATCATAGAATTATATCAGTCTTTAATTGAACATTATGACTCAGGAATTATTAATTATGATAAACGCAAAAGAAATATAGTCATCCAAACTTCAATTAATGAAGCTATTTTAGCAATCGAATCTATTTTAGCAAAAATTGATCTTCCAAATAAAGAATTGCAATTAGAAGATGGTGTGCAAAAAACTAACTTTACAATTCAAACTAATTATTTTAGAGAATTACTTTACAATTTGGAACACAGTATCCATCATCAAGCTTTAATAAAAGTAGCTGTTTTAAAATATCAGGATATTTGTCTTCCTGAAAATTTTGGAATTGCTAAATCTACTATAGAATTTAAATCAAAATGTGTACAGTAACTTATGTGCCTTTATCTAATGGCTTTTGTATTACTTCTAATAGAGACGAACAAATAGCTAGACCAAAAGCTATTCCTCCTAAGGAATATAGTGTCAATAATAAAATCATTACTTTTCCTAAAGATAAAAAAGCTGGAGGTACTTGGTTTGCTCAATCTACAGAAGCTACATTAGTTTTACTAAATGGAGCTGCAGAAAAACATATTCCTAAAACTAATTATAGAAAAAGTAGAGGGTTAATTGTTCTTGATTTAATTGCTTCTCCAGATGTTTTAACAACATGGAGTATTATTGAATTGAATAATATAGAACCTTTCACAATTATTCTTTATGTAAACCATAAATTGTATCAATTACAGTGGAATGAAGCAGTTAAAAGCACCAAAGAATTAGATATAAAAGTACCACATATATGGTCTTCTTCTACACTATATTCAAAAGAAATTAGAAAACAAAGAGAGGAATGGTTTTCTCAATTTATTGAGGATACAAAAATACTTTCAGCAGATCAATTAATGGATTTTCATCAATTTACAGAGAATGAAAATTCCGATTTTGGTTTACAAATTAACCGTAACAACATTTTAAAAACCGTTAGTATCACCCAAATGATTACTTCTAATGGAGTTTCAAAAATAAAATACATAGATTTACTAGCAAATGAATAGTATAAAACTAGCCTATCATAAAATAACAAATTGGGAATATTGGCCTTATCAAATTGTATATTTCCCAATATATTTTCAGTATTTGTATTATGTTTTGCGTACAAAATCTTTTTTTTATTTTAATGCCTCCAATCCAACTATCCGAAATGGAGGTTTTTTAATGGAATCCAAAAAGGAAATTTATGACTTAATTCCTCAAAAATATTACCCAAAAACCATACTAATTTCCAAATCTGATACTGTAAATACAATTCTCGAAAAGTGTCACTTGGAAAATATTATTTTCCCTTTAATTGCAAAACCAGATGTAGGTTTAAGAGGAACTGCAGTAAAAAAAATAATTAATAAGGAAGAATTAAAAGCTTATCACAATAGAGCTAATTTTAATTATTTAATCCAAAACCTTATTCCCTACTCCAAAGAAATAGGTTTATTTTATGTTCGTTATCCAAATCAAAAAGAAGGTACTATAACAGGTATAGTTGAAAAAGAATTTTTAATTATAACTGGTGATGGAAAAAGTACTATGGAAGAATTATTATTAAAAAATCCTCGTTTTGCTTTTCAAATACCTGTTTTAAAAACAGAATTGAAAGAAAAAATATATCAGGTTTTAAAAGAAGGAGAACAATTGAATCTTGTTCCTTATGGAAATCATTGCCGAGGTTCTAAGTTTATAGACACTAGCCATTACATTACTCCTCAATTAACAGAGACATTTAATCAAATTTGTCAGGAAATTGATGGTTTTTATTTTGGCCGAATGGACATTATGTTTGAAAGTTATGAGGCTTTAGCTGAAGGAAGGAATTTTGAAATCATTGAAATCAATGGTGCTTTGAGTGAACCTACACACATCTATGACCCGAAACATTCTTTACTTTATGGTTGGAAAGAATTAACAAGACATTTTCATTATATGTATGAAATTAGTAAAATTAGCCATGAAGAATACAACAACCCTTATTTGAGTTTTAAAGATGGATTGAAAGAATTTAAAAAGCACCATCAGTATTATGATGTTATTTTGAAATTTTAATTTCTAAACACCATTTGAAAAGGAGTTTTGAAAATGAAACGTCTTTTGTAGCCCCGATAGCAGTGACATCCTTTTCTTTTTTAGAGAAAAAAGAAAAGATATAACGGATAGCGGGTGTGTTTTTCTAACGAAGTACTGCTTTGGTGCTCCTAAAAGAAAAATTAATCGTAAGTTTTAATAAAATTATCCATCTAAATAATACCAAATTCCTTTTTCTAACTTAAAAGTAGATTTTTCATGATGCACATGCGCTTGTAATTTTTCATCCAAATAATAAGCTTTGAATTCAACTATTGCGTCTTTTGCCTGAATAATCTCCAACTTTAACCAAGTATTGGCTTTTGCCCAATTTAAAATTTCTTTCTTCGAATACTGTTTTCGTTGTGAAACATGTGTGGTTTGTATTAAATAATCTGCATTATGAAGTACATAAGCAGTATATCTTGAACGCATTAATTCTAGTGCAATAATTGGATTTTTATTTTTAAAAAGGAAAGGCTCACAGCAAGCTGCAAATAACAAACCCGATTTACAATAGCAATTGATATCCATTGGGAAATATTTGATAATTTTTTGATATAATGAGATTAACCTTTTAGTAAATTAATACTTACTATTGCGTAAGCTGTATCTGGAAACTTTTTAAAATAAACAGGATCAGGAAATAAACCCGCTTCAGCTGCTACATTATGTAACACATCTATTTCAACAATAAATTGGTCTGAAAAACCATGAGTAGCATCATAAGCTGTAGCAGCAGTTTTTCCTAAATTAGCAGCGGTTAATTTTGGAGAAACCGTATGCAATTCAATAATAAGTAAGCCATATTTTTGAACATAAGGACTCCATTTTGTAAGATGTTGTAACAAATTGTCTTCTACTCTATTGTTTGAAATTCGCTCTCCTCTATGTGCAAATGCTCCTGTAGAAACACTAATGCGATCTTCTTTAATTCTTTGAGGTTCTTCCCAAATTCTATTATGATCTAAAAAAGTTCTTACGTTTAGTAAATCTTTTAAGTCAATATTGTAGTTTTCAGCTAAGTCATTCGCTAACAAATCTGGTCTTCCAATATCGCCCCAAATTACTTTTGCCCAAATATCCGCTTTGATTAAATTCGCTCTAGTAACTTTTAAAGCCGCTTGATTATAATCGGCACCCACCAAAAACAAAGGATGGTCTTCTAATATTTTCCCTCTTAAAGTCTGTCTTTCAATTACTTCAAAAATATGCTGTAAAAAAGCACCATTTCCACAACCCATATCTAAAATTCCTTTCGGTTGTTCATTAATAGGCTTATTAAACAATTCTATAATGATATCATCTATCACTTTAAAATAAGTTGCATGAGCACCACCACTTCCCCAAACGTTCATTTCTCTATTGACGTGAATTTCATCCTCATGTTTTGCAATATCACGTAAGGAATTTGGGTTACCAAATAATAAGGTTTCTAAATTTTTAAATAAAGGCAAGTAAGAAACTGTAACCCCATAAGCTGTAGCTCTTTTTGCAAAAAACAAACCGACATCGGTAAATTGATAATTGCCATTTTTTTCAGTGAACCAACCTAAAAAAGTAAAAAAATCTAGAATCACTTTAAAAACTTGCGGTTCTCTATGAAACTCCTCAGCTCGAAAGGAAATTTCCATAAAATATTTATGAAACATACCAGTCATACCCAAACTGACTACAATTGGACCAACCAAAAAGCCTTCAATATGTACTAAAATTTGTTGTTGAATACTTCTTTCTGTTTCATTACTAGAAAAAGTAATTCCAAAATTGTTTTTGTATTTTGAAAAAATAGCACTCAATTCGGTTATAAAATCTGTAGCGATTCTTACGGAAGTAAAAAGTTGGGTTTCTTCTAATAATCGAACCACATCTTCATATAATGGGAATAATGAAAAAGCATAAGCTGATTTCTCATTTGTTTCGACAGTAACGACATTAGTTACATTATCAACTTTATATTCTAAGAAACCTTGAGAAGCAAGTGTTCGTAAAGCAATGTTTAAATAGCCTTCATTGGTTTTGAATTGTTTGGAAAGTTCAGATAAAGTTACATGCTGTGTGTCTAGAATATAAGAACAAATATTCTTTTTAAATAATGTAAAAGCTGAAGGAGCTGTTACCAATCCGTCTAAGTGTTGAAAAATTCTTTGGCGGTATTCTTTTTTATCAGTCATGTTTCCTTTGTTGTTACCCAAAAATAATAAAATGAATTGAAAACATATCTATTAATTTTATTAAATTCTTTTATATAATCTACAAGAGATAACTAAAAGCATCTATTTATTTGAAAAAATAATTAAAAATTAGTTTTTATTATAAATAGTATCTATAGAATAAAATGACTCAAATAATTTGAAATTCATTACTCAAAATCAGTATAAAAATCATTTAATATTACCTAAAAAGTTTAACAAAATGTATAGATTTTGTATACTACTATTCCTAAAAATAAAATTATTTTGGCTAACAAATACAAACAAATTAATCATGAAAAAAATTAAATTATTGTTCTTTGGAATTACTTCTATTCTTATAGTAAGTTGTGAAAAAAATGAAGATTTAGAAAATGCACAAACAAGCCCTTCTGCTGTAAGCGAAACCTACATTTCTAGAAGAAAGGCAAATGAGGTTGCTACAGTTTCTAAAACTGCTTATTCTGATTGGACTGTGGTTACACGAAATGACTTATCTAATTTAGGACAATTTCTCAATGAAAGTTTTGCTAAGCAAAGATTTAATGATCGAATTAGTATAAATGATGTTCCTAAAAACGTAAGTGTTAATGATGTAAAACTAGGAAGTGGAACAAATCCTAATCAAGGACAAAATTGGGTTACTGAACGTAGGTTTGTAGGTAATGGTTATTCTGGTGCAGCAGGACCTTATACAAATTGGCAACAAGTAAGTGGATATGCCGCTAGAGTGGAAACTAACTATACAAATACTACACAAAATCTTGGTGGTTTTGTTTTATATTCTAGTATAAGAACTGTTACTTCTAATTGGAATGTATCTGCAACAGCTGGATTAAAGATTGCTGGCAAAGTTGGCATTCCATTTGTCACGGAAGGAAGTGTTGAAGTAAGTTTATCTACTACTGCTGGTGGTGGTGAATCAAAGAGCACCACATTTACAGAGAATTATAGAACACCAAATATTAATGTTGCTCCTGGTCAAAGCGTTCGATTTGTTTTAGAAGAAAGATGGAGACCCTTAAATAGTACTTGGTCAGTTCCTGTGAACTTTAGAGGTTATGTAGGAGCAGATTATGGAAAAAGAGTGAATGGTCATTATTTTTGGGCAATACCAGCTTCATCCTATTTTTGGGATTTTCAAAATGGAAGCCAAAAATATACTGTTTCTATAAATGAAAAATCGGCACATGAAATAAGAGTTGCTGCTTATTATGTAAATTAATAATTTTCAAGTAAAACAAAAAGGGTAGTACAAATTTTAGACTACCCTTTTATATTATTTTACAACTAAACTTTTATCATAGTTTACTAATAAAATTACTATATAAATCTTTGTATTGATAGCCTTTTTGCAAACGATTTTTAGATAATTTTTCGTGTTCGACTAAACCCCAAAGTAAAAATTCTTTTAAGAAATTCTTGTCTTCTTTTGCAAATTCAGGTTGGTACTTTTGAATGATATCTTCTAACGGTTTTACTTCATCTAAAGTCTTTTGATATTCTTTATTGGTAAAATTATCTAGTAATTCAAAACCACTTTCAGCAAAGAACCATTCTAATAATTCCGTATAAGCATTTTTCTCTCTTTCACGTTCTAATTTTTCAATTTTTGGAAAATAATTGGAGAACAAAGTTTTAATAGCATCACCAATTAAATATTGAGCCACCGTTGCAGCACCTTCTTGTTCTCCTTCGTACACCAATTCAACTTTCCCCGTAATTGCTGGAATAATTCCCATAAAATCTGATAATCGAACCGTTGTTTTATCTTCACCTGCTAATAAAGCTCTTCTTTCAGCTGTTGAAATTAAATTTTCGTAAGCAGTAATACTTAATCGGGCAGAAACACCACTTTTAACATCTACAAATTCACTTTCTCTAGCTTCGAATACAATTTGTTCCAGAACGTCTTTTGCTAAACTAGGTACATAAACTGTTTCACTTTGGTCTCTATCAAATTTAGCTTCTTGTTCTGTAATTGTTCTTGCAATTTGAATATTTTCAGGATAATGTGTTAAAATTTGGGAACCAATTCTATCTTTCAAAGGAGTTACAATACTTCCTCTATTGGTATAATCTTCAGGATTGGCTGTAAAAATGAACTGCACATCTATTGGCAAACGCAATTTAAAACCTCTAATTTGAATGTCACCTTCTTGTAAAATATTAAATAATGCTACTTGAATACGTGCTTGTAAATCGGGTAATTCATTGATGACAAAAATACATCGATGCGCCCGAGGAATCATTCCAAAATGAATCACTCTTTCATCAGCATAATTTAATTTTAGATTGGCTGCTTTTATAGGATCAACATCACCAATTAAATCGGCAACAGTTACATCAGGTGTAGCTAATTTTTCATAAAAACGTTCACTTCTGTGCAACCAAGTTATAGGAGTTTTATCCCCTTTTTCTGCAATCAATTCTTTGGCAAAACGAGAAATAGGATTTAATGGATCATCATTAATTTCCGAACCTTCCACAACTGGAATATATTCATCTAGCAATTCAATCATTTTACGAGCTAGTCTGGTTTTGGCTTGACCACGAAGTCCTAGTAAATTAATATTATGACGCGATAAAATAGCTCTTTCTAATTCAGGAATTACCGTGTTTTCAAATCCGTGAACGCCTTCAAAAGTAGTATCACCTGCTTTTATTTTGTTGCGTAAATTCGTTCGTAATTCGTCTTTTATATTTTTAGGTTGGTACCCTGATTTTTTTAATTCGCCTAATGTTTTTATATCTTTCATATGTAATTTTATCTTGTATTATTTAATCTTCTTTTTGGAACACTGATTTAAGAAATTATGAAAATTTTTAAAATTTTGGTTTTCAATTTATTATTTGCAACTCCGCTCGAACTGAAAACTGAAAACCGACAACTAAATACTAATCACTTCCTCAACGAAGCTTCTTCTTCCTATTACTCTCATAATCTTCAAAAATCATTTCTCCTAATCCTTTTAAACCAGTATAAAACGCTTTTCCTTGATTGGCTTCTGTGAAATAATTGACAAATTTTTGCAAATAAGGATCTTTGGCAATCATAAAAGTAGTAATTGGAATATGTAATTTTCTAGCTTGAGCGGCTTGGTTATAGCATTTATCAACTATATATTGGTCTAAACCGTTGCTATTCATGTAATATTCACCATTTTTTTCGCGCACACAACTCGGTTTTCCATCTGTTATCATGAAAATTTGCTTGTTGGTGTTTCTTTTTCTTCGTAAAATATCCATTGCTAATTGTAAACCAGCAACCGTATTCGTATGATAAGGTCCGACTTGTAAATAAGGTAAATCTTTGATTTTAATGGTCCAAGCGTCGTTACCAAAAACTAAAATATCTAAAGTGTCTTTTGGATAACGAGTGGTGATTAATTCCGCTAAAGCCATGGCTACTTTTTTGGCTGGAGTAATTCGATCTTCTCCGTAGAGAATCATGCTGTGTGAAATATCAATCATCAACACCGTACTCATTTGGGATTTATGGTGATGGTCTTCTACTACCAAATCTTTTTCGGTAAGCATAAACTCACCTACTCCATTGTTAATTTGTGCATTTTTAAGGCTTTCGGTTAAAGAAATTTGTTCTACTGAATCTCCAAATTGGAATTCTCTCAAATCACCTGTTTGTTCATCACCTTTTCCAGATTGTTTGGTTTTATGATTTCCAGAACCTGCTTTGTTTAGATTACCAAAAATTTGTTCCAAAGCATGTTGCCGAATCGCTCTCTCAGTTTTTGCAGTAATTGCCATTCCACCAGAACCATCTGGTTTTGTTTCGTCTCTGATGTATCCCTTTTTCTTTAAATCTTCAATAAAATCATCAATTGTATATTCAGGTGTGGTTAATTGGTACTCTACATCCAATTGGCGTAACCAATCAATGGCTTCATCAAAATCACCTGAGGTATGCGTGATTAATTCCTTAAAAATGGGAAATAATTTCTCAAAAGGAGTTTGAAAGGGTGCTTCAAATTTGGTAAACTGAAACCCACTGGTGTAATCGTTCTTCTTCATTGACATAAAGGTATGAAAACTTACAAAGCCAATTGAAGTAACGAATATTAATTTTTAGTTAAAGGTTTTTTTAGTTGATGGTTTTCTTTTTGAAATTGAAATTGATTTTTGACATTGAAATCTTACTCAGCTGCATTCAATTTGATATGCAAATGATTTAACATTACTTGGTATTTTCCTAATTCGACTAACATTTCATCATCTTCTGTAGTGTCAATTAAGTCATCAATAGTATCACTTACGCTTACCAATTTAGTATTAGCCGTTTTAAGTTCTTTTACAGCCATAGCATCAATTATAGTTTGAATTTCGTTATGTAGTTGTGTCAGTTGTTCCTGATTCATTATGGTTTTGATTAAATTGTGTTATAATGGCTTTTCGTTTTTCTTTTAGGAGTTGTTTTGCTTCGTTTTCTCGATTCTTTTTGGCAACCACTTTCTTTTTGTGTGCTTGTCTGTTGGTTTCATTTCTTCGTCCCATTTTGGTTAAAATTTTGTTTGATTTTAATAAATGTTTCGTCTGTCGTTAGCAATAAAGTTACTATTTCTTTACGCAATACTTCTAAATCTGTAAAAGTAAGGTATTTTGACCAATTGGTTTCTAAAAGTACTTCTCTTATAATTTGGATTCTTTTGGCTGTAGCCAAAGCATCTCTAACCATAAAATGTTCTTGAAAATTGGGATTATTTTTGTGTTGAAAAATAACTTCATTGGTAATCCAATTTACTTCGACATAAAATAATTTTTCTTTGTCATTATTAGGATAGAAATCGGTCCAATTTGCATATCCAATTTTAGCATCTGAGTTATTTGTTTTTGAACTTGAAATTGGTTTCAATCTCCATCTACAGTTTGCTGCTCTTCCCCAATGATTTGATAAACGATACAAACCTTTTTCTGTAAAATAATAACTACTTCCCGATTTACTTTTGAAATTTAATTTCAGATTTTCTATATCTGAAGCATTTACTTCTTGAAATTCACAAAAGGTATGTTTATGAAAATTATGTTTGTTGTATCGCATTACATTTCACCTAATTTTAGTTGCCAAACCTGTTTATTTTGTTTACCAAATTGTTTTTCACTTGGAAAAAAATATACTTTTTGATTGACAATATAGTTAGTGGTTTTGTTATCTACCGTTACATTCATTTTATATTGAAATGTAAAAAAAGTATCAGAAACAGTATTGTTTTCTTGAAAATCACTAACTAATATAGAAACAGATTGTGCTTTACATTTTGTTAGGAATTCATTTAAGGGAATAGTTTTATCAGCATCTTTAAATACATTTTTTAAGGTAATTGCTGTATTCAAAAATAAATTTTCAATACTTTGATCTATTTCTTTTTCTAAAGCTAAAGAACGTTCTACTTCCTTATATAAATTAATATAATTATAAAAATCTTTAATAGTATTGATAGCTTGATTTTGATAAGCCAAAACTACTGGTTTTGAAAATTGCCTTTCAATAACTGATAGTTTAGTAGTCTTTTCAGAAACAGTCTCTTTATTTTGACTCGCATTTTGGCTTATCAAAAAAAATGGAAAAAATATAAGGATATACAAACTCTTTTTCATTATTCTTGAATTAAGCGGATGAATGTTATTTGATTCGTTGCGTCATTTTTTACTTCTACAATTTGCATTTTTTTTAACGAAGCTGTTGGAATAATTAATTTCTGAGAAAACTCTTCCTTATTAAAATATTCAGCTCCTAGATTATTTTTTAACATCACAATAACTTCAACGTTATCATGGAGTATTTTTTGCAATTGTATTTTTCTAGTTTGCCAATCTTTAATATCACTTTTAATAAATCCTTGCAAGATAGAAGCATAATCGTTTGGTTCAAGTAAAACTGTATTTGTTTTAGGATTTTTTTCTAAATCAACTTTTTTATCTTTAAAAAGAGGGTTTTTTACAATAATTTTTGAATTTTCTTTTACTTTAATTTTTGAATTTTCAATAGGAATTTCAGTTTCCAAGGAATCTTCTATTACAAAAGCTTTAGTAGTTTTTTCATTTACATGCTCATTTGTATATTGCTCTTTTAATTGAATGGTTTTGGTATTAACTGATTGTAATACAAACTTCCAAAAAACAAATCCAAGAATAAAAACAAGTAACAATCCTAAAAACCAGTACATATTGTTTTTAAATTTTGGTTTAGAAACCCTTTTTTTAAATTCTGGTTTTTGTTTCCCAAATTCATACTTATATTCGTCCCAACTACTTTTTCCTACATATTGCGAAAAGATATTCAATAGGTCTTTTCTAGGTAACTTTTCGTTGGTTTCTGGTTTTAAATGGGTATAAATCCATTTTTCACTAACACTATTTTTTGTTTCCTCTTGAACATCATCTATAAGATTTAAAATATCTTGTGCAGAGAAGGTTTTCCAATTTCCATCAAAATACGGATAGCGTTTTTTATAGCGTTCTAAAACACTTTTTTTTAATTCATAAAAAACAGCAATATCTGTCATAATTATACTTAGCAAAATTAGTTTTACACTTCTATTTATTACTGTAAAACGACTGTAAAAGTACTGAAAAATCATTACATCTACTACACAGTGGTTTTACTAAAACTCATTTTAAACATAGCTATAGGTTTGCTTCATAATCATTAAAAAAATATAAAATGAAAACAAAGTTATTTTATCTTTTACTTCTTTTTGAGAGTATGACTTTTGCTCAAATTAGTGGCAATCAAGTCTTCTCGACAAATACGAATAAGAGTTACGGAAAACAAAATGGAACCTCAATTGGAAATACAATTTCAATAAACGACAATCATTTAACGATGCAAGTGAAAGTACTATTAAATGAAAAAGCAGATTCTTTTACTTTAGTAATTGGCACCAATCAAGAAGCACAAACTGTTGCTGAATGTAATAATTTAATTAATAAAAGAATAGACGGTTTTATAAATGACATTCAGAAACTAAAAATAAAAAAAGAAAACATTTATATTGATTTTATTTCACAAACAAAAGTGTACGATTATACTGTTGGTGAAAATCAAGCAGATGAGTTCCAAAAAGGATTTGAAATAAAAAAGAATATCATTATTACAAGTAATCAAAGTGCTAGTATTGAACAAATTATCACTACTGCTTCTAAATTTGAAATCTATGATATTATTACAGTTGAATATCGTAATAATGATGTCTTAGAAAAACATACTTTTTTATTTGAAGAAGCTATAAAAATTGCTGATTCTAAAAAAGACTTGTATTTAAAAACTTTTGGAAAACGAATAGTTGGAACACCAAATGCGAGTGAAGACTTCTCTATTTTTTTTCCAAAAACACAATACAAGAAATACCAAGCTTTTGATACTTCTGAAATAGAGACCAATTATAGAAATTCCAATCAAAACTTTATAAAAAAAATGACTCGCAAGAATACAACTTATTATTATGAAGGAGTTGAAAGTGATGCTATTGATATAGTTTTTAACCAATCAGCTTCAGAAATTGGAATTCAATATGTATTGACTCTTACAATCACCTACAAATTAGATACATCATTATAAATTTTTAAAACTCCATATTATGAAAACTTCAAATACATTTTTTGCTCTTGTATTGTTATTAAACACAACACTTTTTGCTCAACATTCTGGAAATGCAAACGCTGAATCGGCTACAAAAATGGCAAGTGGTAATTACAATTACCAAAATCAATACCAAAATAATCAAGTCAGTACCATTCAAACCACGACCGGTAATGAAAATGAAATGTATATTACTATCAAAGGTATTTATAATGAAAAAGCTACTTCACAAAGAGCGGTTTTTAGTGTGCTTCAAATTGGTAAAACAGCAGAAGAAACTACAAACTTGATGGATACAAGATTAGAAGCCGTTACCAAAGCGATTACAGCATTCAATCCAGAAATAGAGATCATTATAGACATGATTTCATTTGTTCCGATGTATGATTATGAAATTCAAAAAAAGATTTTCAATCCAAAAACCTACAATGAAAAACCTTCTGGCTTTGAACTGAAAAAAAATCTAATTATAAAATTCAAAAAAACAAATGACTTGAATACTATCATGAATTTCTGTGCCAAACAAGAAATATATGACTTAGCAAAAGTTGACTATGTAACTAGTAATTTAGATCATATTAGAGATGTTTTACAAACAAAAGCAGCAGAAGAATACAAACAAATGCTAACGAATTATTCTACTATAATGAATACGGATTTGTTTAAAAAAGAAAAATCTTTAACAGAAGGTTATAATACGGTTTACCCAATGGAAAGTTATAGAAGTTATTCGGCTTACAGCCAAGCTAGCATAAATTTTGAGTC
Source organism: Flavobacterium jejuense (assembly GCF_006491595.2). Taxonomy (GTDB): domain Bacteria; phylum Bacteroidota; class Bacteroidia; order Flavobacteriales; family Flavobacteriaceae; genus Flavobacterium; species Flavobacterium jejuense. The sequence continues at coordinate 360,798 of NZ_VEVQ02000002.1, read as the reverse complement.
AACTAGTACTGTGAATAATATTCGAAAAAATAATACTCAATTTTACGATTCAGCCTTATCAAAAACACACACTTTTGTTGTAAATGCTGACATAACTGAACCAACAATTCAAATATTCTATGATTTAACGATTCGAATTAAATTGAAAGAAGATCAATTACCAAAAAATACAATCATAAGAAACAATCGTTATTATATAGTGACTGCAAATGGTGATGTGAAACCATTAAACTTGTAATCTTTATAAAAAATTATTGTTTTTAAAATTTTAAGCCTAATTTCGTTATTTAAAGGAATTAGGCTTTTTGTGTAACAAAAGTAACATACCTAAACCTTATATTAAACGTATCTTTACCAAAAATCTGTAATGAAAGAAATTTTAGAACAAGCCTACGGTTATATCTTCGAAGAAGCCTTATTACTTGAAATTGAAAAAGTTGCTATATATAAAGAATTCAAAGCCGAAGAGTACTTAATTGAAATAGGTGATTACATCAAATCAATGCCTCTTTTACTTCATGGCGCTATAAAAATTTTGCGAGAAGATGAAAATGGTGACGAACTACTACTCTATTTTTTAGAAAGAGGCGATACTTGTGCTATGACCTTAACTTGTTGTATGGGAAAATCAAAAAGTAAAATTAGAGCCATTGCTGAAAATGATGGTGCTATGCTTATGATACCGGTTGAAAAAATGGAAGAATGGTTGACCAAATACAAGACATGGAGAAATTTTGTGTTTGAAAGTTATAACATCCGTTTAAATGAAATGTTAGAAGCAATTGACACATTAGCCTTTATGAACTTAGACGAACGTTTGTACAAGTACCTTACAGATAAAGCTAAAGTTATTGGAAATACAGAAATCAATAATACACATCAACAAATTGCATATGATATGCATACCTCTAGAGTGGTTATTTCAAGGTTATTAAAAAGTTTAGAAATACAAGGTAAAATAAAACTACATAGAAACAAAATAGAAATAGTAGCACTTTAATGGAAATTTTTGGATATATAGGAGCTTTTTTTATAGGAATAATTTTAGGTTTAACAGGTGGTGGTGGTTCAATTCTAACGGTTCCTTTACTAGTATATGTAATGAGTTATAACCCAGTTGTAAGTGCTGCTTATTCCCTTTTTGTTGTAGGTACTTCTTCAGCTTTTGGAGCTACATTAAATTACAGAAAAAAATTAGTTGATATTAAAACTGGTTTTCTATTTGCAATTCCATCTTTTATTGGTGTTTTTGTGACTAGAAAATACATTGTATCAAATATTCCAAATATAATTTTTCAGAATGACACTCTAACTTTAACAAGGAATACTTTTTTAATGCTTTTGTTTGCTATTATTATGTTATTTGCTGCATTATCGATGATAAAAAAACCTAAAGTAAATTTAAAAGAAGTAACGAGAAAACATTATTTAGCCAAAATAATTATTCAAAATATTACTATCGGTATTATTATAGGTTTAGTTGGTGCAGGTGGTGGCTTTTTAATTATTCCTTCTTTATTATTAATTACGAAATTACCTATGAAAAAGGCAGTAGGTACTTCTATGTTTATAATAGCAATGAATTCATTAATTGGTTTTTTAGGTGATTTACAAAACATTCAGATCGATTGGAAATTCCTACTTCCCTTTTCTATAATTTCTATGATAGGTATTTTTACCGGTACTTACATTAGTAAATACATTAATGAAGTGCAATTAAAAAAAGGATTCGCTTATTTCGTACTACTAATGGCTTTTGTAATCACATTTAAAGAATTAATGTAACGCATGTTACTTCCTTTAAAGTTTATTATTTGTAAATTTGTATCATAAAATTTATTTGAAATGAAAATAGAACAAATTTATACAGGTTGTATTGCCCATGCTGCCTATTACATAGAAAATAATGGTGAAGCAGCTATATTTGATCCACTTAGAGAAGTCCAACCCTATATTGATAGAGCTTCAAAAGACAATGCAAAAATTAAATATATATTCGAAACTCATTTTCATGCAGATTTCGTTTCTGGACACTTAGACTTGGCCGAAAAAACAGAAGCAAATATTGTTTTTGGTCCAACAGCAAAACCTAACTTTAAAGCCATTATTGCTGAAGATAATCAAGAATTTAAGGTTGGAAATTATACTATAAAAGCCATTCATACTCCAGGGCATACTTTAGAAAGTACTTGCTATTTAATTTCAGATGAAAATGGCAAAAACCATGGAATTATAACTGGTGATACTTTATTCATTGGTGATGTAGGAAGACCCGACTTAGCTCAAAAGTTAGTTAAGGATTTAACACAAGATAAATTAGCTGAGTATTTATTTCATTCTCTCCGAAATAAAATAATGCCTCTTAGCGATGATTTAATAGTTTATCCAAATCACGGAGCAGGAAGTGCTTGTGGTAAGAATATGAGTAAAGAAACTACTGATACTTTGGGTAACCAAAAGAAAACGAATTATGCATTAAGAGAAAATATGACATTGGAAGAATTCAAAACTGAATTATTAGACGGATTATTACCTCCACCAGCCTATTTTCCTCAAAATGTAATGATGAACATACAAGGTTATGAAAGTTTAGATAGTGTAAAAGAAAAAGCTAACAAACCATTAACACCAGTTACATTTGAAGCAATTGCAAATCAAACTGAAGCAGTAATTTTAGATGTAAGAAATGAATATGATTACATAGAAGAACACATCCCTAATTCAATCTTTATTGGTTTACATGGTCAGTTTGCACCTTGGGTTGGTGCTTTGATTAGAGATGTGAAACAACCTATTTTATTGATTACTCCAGAAGGGAAAGAAGAAGAAACTGTAACTAGACTTTCAAGAGTTGGTTTTGACAATACTTTAGGCTATTTAGAAGGTGGAATCGAAGCTTGGAAAAAAGCAGGTTATGAAATCGATTCCATTAATTCAACAACACCAGAAGAGTTTGCAAAAGTTTTCCAAGAAGCAAAAATAATTGATGCTAGAAAACCTGGAGAATTTTCGGCTGAACATGTGGAAAAAGCCATAAATATCCCATTAGACTTCATAAATGAACATTTAGCTGAAATTCCAAAAAACGAACCATTTTATGTACATTGTGCTGGTGGATATCGATCTGTTATTTGGGCTTCAATAATGAAATCCAGAGGTTATCACAACATGATAAATGTAGAAAAAGGAATGTCTGGTATAAGACATACTAATATTCCTTTGACTAATTATGTTTGTCCTTCTACTTTAAAATAAGGATTAAAAATCTATTTTTAGCAAAAGTCAGGTCTTATGCCTGACTTTTTTATGAAAATTTTAATCTTAAATCACATCTAAAATGTTATAAATTAAATACATTTGCGAACAAATTAAACAAAAAATATAAATGAAGAAAATTTTAGTATTAGTAGCTAGCGTTTTTGCTTTTATTTCATGTGAAAAAGCTATAGAAAATCAATACATTGTTACCGGAACTGCAAAAGGTGTAGAAAATGGAAAAAAAATGTTTATCGAATTACAAGGAGAAATGGGAGAACCTATCTCTAAAGATACTGCTATTGTAGAGAATGGGAAATTTGAATTCAAAGGACAAGTAAAAGACCTCGATATTGCAATTATTAAATTAGAAGGCTCTCAACAAGGTATTCCATTTGTATTTGAAGAAGGTAAAACTGAAATTACTTTTGATAAAGATAGTTTACAAAAATCAAAAATTAGTGGTACTTACAATAATGAAAAATTCCAAGAATTTAATGATAAATCTGCTTCTTTTGGGAAAAAAATGATGCAATTTCAAAAAGATAATAACGAAAAAATGCAAGCTGCTCAACAAGCACAAGACACTGTCGTTATTAACAAAATTATGAAAGAATACAAAGTTGTTCAAGAAGAAATGAATACTTTTTCAAAAGATTTTGTAAAAAACAACCCAAAATCATACATTTCACTTTTATTACTTGAAAGCTTTATCAATAACCAAACAGCAGAAATTGATGAAGTTCAAAAGAGTTATGACAAGTTAGACAAATCTCTACTTGAGAATAAACATGCAAAAAACATCAAAAAAGCAATTGAAGCAGCTACTGCTATCACAATAGGAAAACCAGCTCCAGAATTTAGTGCTCCATCTCCAGAAGGAAAAACAATTTCTTTAAAAGAATCTTTAGGAAAAGTAACAATTATAGATTTTTGGGCTTCTTGGTGTAAGCCATGTCGTCTAGAAAATCCAAATGTTGTAGCAATGTACAATGAGCTACATGAAAAAGGTTTAAATATCATTGGAATTTCTTTAGATAAAGACGCAGATAAATGGAAACAAGCAATTGCAGATGATGGTTTGGTTTGGAATCACGTTTCTAACTTAAAGTTTTGGCAAGATCCTATCGCAGAACAATACAATGTAAAATCTATTCCTGCTACTTTTATACTAGATGGAAAGGGAAATATTGTAGCAAAAGACTTAAGAGGTGATGAACTTAAAGCTAAAATCATTGAGCTATTAGGACAATAATTCATCTAAATTTAGATAAAATTTAAAAAATCTCCTTAGGGAGATTTTTTTATACTTTTCATTTACAAATAGTTACAAATTAATTAAAAAAATAGCTTAATTTTTATTTGGGAATATAAAAAACAATAGTATATTTGCCATCGCTAAGTCAAAATAGCGGCAGGCTGGGGAGATACTCAAGCGGCCAACGAGGGCAGACTGTAAATCTGCTGTGAAAACTTCGCAGGTTCGAATCCTGCTCTCCCCACAAAAAAAGCATCAATATCTTGATGCTTTTTTTTATTCCACCTTTTTATTTTTTTTATTGTAATAGAAAACTAATAGTAACATTAGCCATTACATCAATTTCACCAATAGCTAAAGTTTCATTAGGAGTTGCCATTTCTAAACTTTTTGCCATTACATTTCTATACATAGGCTGAGGAAAACTAGATTGAGTCGTATCTGAAATTAAAATGGCTTTACCTATTTTTTGTCCTAAAACAACTACATAGTCCTCAGCTTTCATTTTAGCATCTAAAACAGCCTTTTTTCTCGCTTCTGTTTCATATTGTTTCAATTTAGAACTCTTAAACTCTACTCCTTGTATTTGATTAATTCCACTATTTACTAAATCCACCATCAAAGCTTCATACTTTGATAAATCTTTTAAATGAATTGAAATAGTTTGACTCGCAACATAGTTGTTCTTTTTAGTCTGATAATCATAGTTTTTATACAACGAAATTCGCTGTGATTGAAAATCTGAAACTGGAATTCCGTTTTTCTTAATTGTTTTAATTACTTGATCTACCGTCTCGTCATTTTTCTTTTTTACCTCAGTAGCATCCTGTCCTGTATACTCTACACCAACAGTAATTATCGCTTCATCTGGAGTCACTTTAATCTTTCCTTCACCTGAAACGGTAACTTGTGCTATTGAATTAATATTGTTTTGTTGTGCTTGATTCATAATCGTTGTAAGTACTACTACTAATGTTAAAATTGTTCTTTTCATGGTTTTTAAAATTTTTATTATAGTTCAAATCAAAATACGTGCCAAATCAAAGTTTATTTGTTTTATGCATATAAAATAAAACTACAATAGGTATCGTTAATAAAACAACCATTTTAGTATTAGATTCAAACAATGAAGGTTGCCTTATTAAAGTTATTAAATAACCTCCTATTGCTCCTCCAAAATGAGCTGTATGTCCAATATTATCTCTCTTAGCTTTCATTCCATAAATTGAATACAACAAATAACCTATTCCAAAAATATATCCTGGAATTGGAATTGGAATAAAGAAAAAATACAAACTCAAATCTGGATACAATAAAATTGAACTATAAATAATTCCTGTTACAGCACCAGAAGCACCAATAGCCCTGTAAGAATAATCGTTCTTATGCATATATAAAGTAAGTAAACTTCCTGCAATCATACTTCCTAAATAAATATACAAAAAATAAATATTACCTAAATAATCCAAAACTATTGGAGCAAAAAAATACAAGGTAAACATATTAAAAAGTAAATGCATAAAATCTAAGTGAAGAAAACCAGAAGTAATCATTCTAATTTGTTCTCCTGATCTAATTCTACCAATATGAAACTCATATTTTCTAAAAAAATCATTATCATTAAATCCTTTGTAGCTAACTAATGCTGTTATTCCAATTACAGCTATTAAAAGTATATCCATTAATTTTTTATTTTTTTGTAAATTTAATAATACTTTGGGTATTTCCTTATTATTTTAAAAAAGTATATTTGTAAAAAAAATAATATGCAATTAATCGTATATCTTTTATTATATCCCATTCTATTCCTAATATCTATTTTACCATTCCGTTTACTTTACATTTTTTCTGATTTTGTTTGTTTTTTGGTATATAGAATTATTGGTTACAGAAAAAAAACAGTGAGAGAAAACATAGCAATGGCATTACCTCATTTATCATTCGAAGAGAGAAAACAAATTGAGAAGAAATTTTATTCACATATGTGTGATATGTTTTTAGAAATGATAAAAACTATGACTATATCAAGATCAGAAATTGAAAAACATTATAAATTCACAAACTTAGACGTAATATTAGATCTAGAAAAAAAAGGAAAAAGTATTGCTTTGCTTTGCGGACATTATGCAAGTTATGAATGGGTTATTTCAATGAACTACTACATCACTTTTAACGGATATGGGATTTATAAAAAAATAGCTAATAAGTATTTTGACAAACTAGTTCATGACATACGTTCGAAATTCAAAGCAATTTTAATCACAACCAAAGAAACTATTTCCATAGCCGAGCAAAATCATAGAGAGGGAATTTTAGGAATTTGGGGCTTTGCTAGTGATCAATCACCCAAGTCTTCTTTAAAATCGCATTGGTTTACTTTCATGGGTATTGAAACACCTATACATGTAGGAGCTGAACTTTTAGCTAAACGACTGGATATGAATGTAGTTTTTTTAAAAACAAAAAAAATAAAACGAGGATATTACGAGGGTACCATAGAAATAATGACAGAAGATGCTAAATCTGTACCTAATTATGAAATATCTGAAGCATTTATTAAAAAAATAGAAGAACAAATTTACGAAGCTCCAGAATATTACTTATGGACTCACAAACGCTGGAAACATAAAAAAAATAAAAAATAATGAAACTCGTATTTGCTTCAAATAATAAAAATAAAATAGCAGAAATTCAACAAATGCTTCCCAATACTATTTCTATTTTGAGTTTAGAAGACATTGGTTGCTATGAAGATATTCCCGAGACCGCTTCTACAATTGAAGGAAATGCTATTTTAAAAGCCAATTATGTAACAGAAAAATTTGGATACAATTGTTTTGCTGATGACACTGGATTAGAAGTAAATGCTTTAAATGGTGACCCTGGAGTTTATTCTGCTCGTTATGCAGGAGAACAAAAAAATGCTGATGACAATATGAAGAAATTACTAGAAGGTCTTGAAAATTCATCCAATAGAAAAGCTAATTTCAAAACAGTTATAGCGTTAAATATAAATAACAATCAACATCTTTTTACAGGAATTGCTGAAGGTATAATCACAAAAGAAAAAACTGGCAATCAAGGTTTTGGTTATGATCCTATATTCCAACCAAATGGATTAGATAAAACCTTCGCTCAACTAAGTATGAAAGAGAAAAGCACTTATAGTCATAGAGCAAAAGCAATTAATCAACTTATCCTTTTTTTAGAAAAGCATTCCCAGTAGGCAAACTCCAATTAAACTTAAACGCTATCATTCGAATACTAATAATAAAACTACTAGTAGCCAAATACAATACATCTTGATTCACATTTAATTCTTGCAATATAAAAAACAAAATCCCTCCCAAAATACATAAGGTAGCATAAATTTCTTTACGAAATAAGACTGGAATTTCATTACAAAGTATATCTCGAATTACACCTCCAAAAGTAGCCGTTAAAGTACCTAATACAACACAAATTACTGGATGTAATTGATATTCAATCCCTTTTTCAATTCCAATCAATGTAAAAACACCAAAACCAATTGTATCAAATAAAAATAAGGAAATCCTTAACTTTTCTAAATATTTATTAAACAGAATCGAAAGTAAAAAACCTATAAAAATTATCCCAATATATTTCAAGTCCAGCATCCATCCTACTGGTGCATTTCCAATCAAAATATCTCTCAAGGTTCCTCCACCTAAAGCGGTAACAAAAGCAATGCAATACACTCCAAATAAATCTAGTTTTTTATAAATAGCAGTTAAAGCTCCAGATATTGCAAACACTAATGTTCCAATTATATCAATAAATTCAATCATATACTATTTTCTGACAAAAATACCCAATAAATAACATTTAAAATTAATATTTCTATATTGTAAGTCAATTTTTATTCTCAATACCCTTAATTAAAAACGCAATCATTTGTAAATCAATTACAAACAAATTAGTTTATCCGATTAATTAAAGCTACCTTTGCACCCAATTTAAAATATTTTATGAATAAATTTGAACAATTAGGTCTAAACGAATCGCTTCTGCTCGCGATCAAGGACCTTGGATTTGAAAGTCCATCGGAAGTACAGGAAAAAGCGATTCCCCTATTATTGGAAAAAGACACCGACATTGTAGCATTAGCCCAAACTGGAACGGGTAAAACTGCTGCATTTGGTTTTCCACTTATTCAAAAAATTAATCCTGAAAACAGAGATACTCAGGCATTAATTTTATCGCCTACAAGAGAGTTATGTCTTCAAATTACAAATGAGATTAAACTATACTCTAAATACATTAAAGGGTTAAATACTGTCGCTATTTATGGTGGTGCTAGTATTACTGAACAGGCTAGTCACATAAGAAGAGGCGCACAAATTATTGTTGCAACTCCAGGGAGAATGCAAGACATGATTAACCGTAATATGGTTAATATTAAAAACATCAACTATTGTATATTAGATGAAGCTGATGAAATGTTAAACATGGGATTCTATGAAGACATTACAGCAATTTTATCAGATACACCAAAAGAAAAAAGCACTTGGTTATTCTCTGCAACAATGCCTCAAGAAGTGGCTCGTATTGCTAAGGATTTCATGAGAAAACCATTAGAGATTACTGTTGGTCATAAAAATTCTGGGAACGAAAATGTTTCTCACGAATTTTATCTAGTAAGTGCTCGTGATCGTTATGCTGCATTAAAACGTTTAGCTGATGCAAATCCAGATATCTTTTCTGTAATCTTTTGTAGAACAAAAAGAGACACGCAAGCTGTAGCTGAAAAATTAATCGAAGATGGTTATAGTGCAGCTGCACTACACGGAGATTTATCTCAAGCCCAACGTGACGGAGTAATGAAGTCATTCCGTGGTAGACAAATTCAAATGCTTGTTGCTACAGATGTAGCTGCTCGTGGAATTGATGTTGATGATATTACACACGTTATCAATTATCAATTACCAGATGAAGTTGAAACATATACACACCGTTCTGGTAGAACTGGTCGTGCAGGAAAATCTGGTACTTCATTAGTTATTATCACTAAAAGTGAATTGCGTAAAATTTCTCAGATTGAACGTATCATTAAAATGAAATTTGAAGAAAAACCAATTCCATCTGGAATTGAAATTTGTCAAATTCAATTATTCCATTTAGCAAATAGAATTAAAGATGTAGAAGTAGATCATGAAATTGATGCTTACTTACCTGCAATAGAAGAAGTTTTAAAAGACATACCTAAAGAAGAATTAATTAAGAAAATGGTTTCTGTAGAGTTTAACCGTTTCATTAATTACTATAAAAAATCTAGTGATTTATCTTCAGATGGTGGAACAAGAAGAGAGTCTGGAACAATTCCAACAGATGGAGCTGTACGTTTCTTCATAAACATTGGTTCTAGAGATAATTTCGATTGGATGACATTAAAAGATTTCTTAAAAGAAACTTTAGACCTAGGTCGTGATGATGTATTCAAAGTAGACGTAAAAGAAGGATTCTCTTTCTTTAATACAGATGCTTCATTAGCACCAAAAGTGATGGAAGTTTTAAATGCATTTAGCCTACAAGGTAGAAAAATAAATGTTGAAATTTCTAAAAACGAAGGTGGTGGTGGAAACTCTAGAAGAAGAGACCACAATGGTCGTGGTGGAGAAAGACGCTCAGGAGGCGGTGGAGGATTTAGAGGTGAAAGAAGTTCTAGAGACGGACGCTCAGGAGGCAAAGATAGAAGATCTGGTGGCGATCGTAAATTTGAAGTTAGAAAATCTGGTGATGGTGAAAGAAGAGGAAGAAGAAACGAAGGTGGTGATTCTAATGGATTCTTTGACAAAGCAAAACGATCTAGAAGAAGTTAACAAACATATTCGTTAATTTTCTTATAAATTAATTAAAAGACTGTAAAATATCTCTTTTTGATTCGTATTTTTGAATCAATATTTAACACATGAGATATTTTACAGTCTTTTTATTTATACTCTTGACCCATTCTGCAATAGGTCAAACAGATACTTTAGTAACAAAAATTCAAGGAACTGTTGTTCATAGTCAAACCAAATTGCCTATGAATAATGTTCACGTTATCAATACTACTAAAGTTAGAGGAACTATTACTGATGGTAATGGATTTTTTGAGTTAGCCGCTAAAGCAAATGATACGCTCCTTTTTTCTTACCTAGGCTTTGAAACAATTAAAGTAAAAGTAACTAATGACTGGATAAAAAATAAAACCTCAAAAATTTCGCTTACAGAAAAAGCATATGCCTTGGAAGAAGTCATTATTTCAAAATACAATTTAACAGGTTATGTAGAGGTAGACACTAAGCTTATACCCGTAAGTGAAAGCGATTACCGATATAGTATTTCTGGCTTAGATGCTGGCTATGAAGCTGGTAGCAAATCTCCAAGTGCAGTAACAAAAGTATTAGGTGCTATTTTTAATCCAGCTGATTTCTTATACAACGCTTTTGGTAAACGACCAAAACAAATGCGTAAGCTAAAAGAAATGAAAAAAGATGACACCATAAGAGAGTTACTTGCTACTAAATTTGACAGAGAAACTTTAGCTGCTCTTTTAGAAATTGATAAAGACGATATTCCACTAATTCTTCAAAACTGTAATTACTCACAGTATTTTATTAAGTCTGCCAATGATTTACAGATTCTAGAGGCCATTAGTTCTTGTTATGAAGAATATAAAATTTTGAAGAAAAACAAATGATTTACTTATTAATAGATATCAATAAAAATCAATACGATTTGTATTGATTTTTTTTATAAGTATACCTTGTCCTGAAATAGTTATACACAATGTAATTAGAAGTGAAAGTAAAATAATTAGTAAATCTGAGATCAATAAACGGATTTATTACTACAAATTAAAAGAAGTAAAGCAATCTAATACTTTAAAAGTAATTCTATTGGTTTACCTTTCATCAAATCATCTTTTGATGAAGGGACAAGGAGCTGTAATATAGTCGGTGCAATTTGATTACTGTACAATTGTTCTTTGTTCGTTACCTCTCCTAATGTTTCAATTCCATTACCAAAAACCACTAACCAAACTTCATCAGATCCTTTTATTTCTGAACCATGGTCTCTCCAATGATCCAATGGTAATGTACCTCGTCCATGATCTGTTGAAATAATAAAAATAGTATTGTCTTTATAAAAAGAATCCTCTTGAGTAAATTTCCATAATTCCTGAATTAAACCATCACTATTATGAGCAGAATTTAAATAAGCCTGATAATTACCATCATGAGCAAAATCATCTGTTTCACCGTAAGAAATGAAAACTAATTCTGGATGTTCTTTTTTCATGTACTCTAAGGCATAATTAGAAGTAAAAGCATCAAATCGAACAGCTTCCCATGGTGAAGGAATCTTAGGCTGTAATTCATTTAAAAAGACTTCTCTTGAAGAAAGCTTTCCTTCTTTAGCTAGCTCAAATCCCGCATTTACAGGTATCCCTGAACGTAATTCGTTGATAATAAAAGGAAAAACATCCCAACTACCAAAGGCAGCAACCTTGCCTTTATATTTTGAAAGCTTATTTATTTTTTCTAAAACCGTAACATTTGGATTATTTAATTTATCATTACTATTGATGTGTTTGTCATCAGCAGCACCAGTCAAAATCTCGTTGTAACCTGGATAAGAGAACCACATCGTATTGGTTAGGTTCACATTACTACCTTGATTTCTATTTCCGTGCAATTGTCCCATTTTAGCCACTTCATTCCAGAAAAAAGGCATCAGAGCAATTCTTCTCTCTACAGCTATATTTCTCCAAAATTTTTCTTTTAGCCCAATAGTATCTTCTACATATTTTTTATCTGAAATAAGTAGGCTATCTGCACCAGAGAACAATTCCTGCCAGCGAAAACCATCTAAAGTAATTAAAACTATTTTTGGATTTTTCACGGCTTTTTTTTGTTGTGCAACAGTTCCAAAATAGCTAAAAACACATAACATTAGTACAGTTAATTTCTTCATTTTATTTGTTCTTTAATATTAAATTATTTTTAATTTAAAAAAGAAAGTTCATTTAAACTTTTCTATTTCAATTCTCAAACCACTCTTAGCAGTAACTCTTTACTACTATCCTCCTTTTTATCAAACTCTCGAGAATCCTTCTCGGTTAGTTTAATTGGATTTCTCATCGATTGTCTATAAACCTTACTAACAGCTGCGCACGATTCTTTATAATTGTAGATACAAATACTAAGTTTATCTAAAAGCTTTTGGTATTCCTTATATTGGGGCTCAATTCTTTCTTCTAGCTTTAATAGTTTTCTAGTTTCGCGTTCGCTTTCTTCCATGCGTTTAGGCATATTTTTAATCGTTTTTCCTTTTTGACATGTTCTTGTCTTGTTATTCCTTTCATACTTTTCACACGCTGTTGTAAAGACTTTATAATTATCAACTTAATTCCATAGAAACTAAACTTCATAAGTTAAAATTTTAGGTCTTCCAAAAACAAAATTGAGTTTAAAATAAGAGACGAATCTTACTCTATGGTTAAAACCCGTTTCCCAATAATATTTAAACCAGTCAAGGAGTCGATTGCTTTAATTTGAACTAAATATGTTTTTTTAGGTAAATTTTCTGGAATTCCAAAACGCCACAAATGTGTACTTACAGTTTTAGGATTTGGCATGGCACTACTATTTTGACAACTAAAACGTCCTAATTCCTGAAGCCTATATAATTGTTTTAATTTAGGAGCAATCCCATCATATTTATACATCTTTTTCCAATGCTCTCCATCAAAACTTATCTGTACATCGGTATCATTTTTAGCGGCAAATACATTAGCGTAAACATAAGGCTCGTTTAAGTCATTCAAGACTTTATCCCATTCATTTATTTCTGGAACTGTAATATCCATCTGAAAGTCTGGTGACCTTCCAGAGACTTTATATGTTAATTTGTTGTTTTTTGTTTGCAAATACCAATATACTTTTGGGGTTCCATCATACATATAAGCAAAGGGAATATTTTCACTATCGTGTGGTCCTTGCCACCAAGAGCCACACACAGCACCTGCTACAATTTCTCTAACATCTTGGAGACCTTCTCTTGGAAAACTTTTTTGATATTGAGTATGCGTATGACCTGTAGCTACAAGAACATTATTATAGTCTTTAAATAATTTTATCAATTGTTCCGTATCTTCCATTTCTTCGGCAGGAATGTGCATAAATACATAAAGGGTATTGTGCTTTGTTTTCATAATTTTCAAAATCTGACTCAAAAATAGATACTGGTCTTCGTCGATCTTTCCAACATAATTTTTATCTTCTTTTGGATAAATATTATTTAAAACTAAATAAAGTGATTTACCATATTCAAAAGCATAATAGGAAGGTCCGAAAAAATTTTGATAATCGGTAGCTCTCCCATTTAAAGTATTAGCTTGATAATTTTGGTCATGATTTCCCATAACATTAAAAATAGGTGCCCCAATTAAGCCCAAACTTGAAGATAAAGGTTTAAACATATCATGATTATCAAAAGTTAAATCACCCAAGGGCACTATAAAATCTATTTTTTTTCCTGCTAATTCTTCCGTCACCAATTTATTAACATGATGAACATCATCTATAACATTAACCTGAGGGTCACCTAAAAGAACGATGTTTAAATCCTCTGGTTCATTATGTTTTACTAATGGAAAATCATAAGATGTCTTTTTATCATCAGTATTGGAGTAAAAAAACTGAGGTCTATTTTCTTTTAGAGGAGATAAATATTGAGCTGGTTTCACAATAAATATGCAATTTCCCTTTATGTTCTTTATTTCATAAATTCCCTCTTTATTACTAAGAACGACATCTCTACCATTGGAAACCAAAATAGCAGATAAACCTTGCTCTCCAATATCCCATTTTTGATTATTATTGGCATCTACAAAAATTTTACCTCTCACTGTATTTTTCGGCTGTGCAGTACATAAAAAATTGATTGCTAGAGTAAAAAACAATAAATAGTTCATAATCGTTATTATTTTGAAAGTTTTAAAATCGAAAGTATTTTATGAAAGACCTCATTGTTTTCGTAAACACCTGCGAATTCATCTGAATGTGGTCCATAGGCAAAAATAGGAACTAGTGTACCTGTATGATCTTGAGTAGTAAAACCACCTTCTATTTGATGTTTCTTTAGATCTCCTTGAGGAATGCTAAACCCAGAGGTTTCATGATCTGCTGTAATGATGACTAAAGTACCTTCATTAGCATCGGCAAATTTAATTGCTTCGGTTACTGCTTTATCAAAATCGATACCTTCACTTACAATTCCGCTAACCTTGTTCATGTGACCATAACTATCAATTTGCGCTCCTTCAACCATTAAAAAGAAAGGTTGTTCTTTTGCTTTAAAATAGATCAAACTATTTGCTGTTACCTCGGCTAAAAGATTTGCTCTTCCTTCTAAAACTCCTAGCACAGCTTTATCTGACATAAAAAATCCTATTTTGTTACTTTTAGATTCACTAATCATTTTTGGTGAATCTAAGATTTCAAAATTCCCAAAATCTTTAAATTGATTTTTACCGCCTCCAATAAATAGGTTAAGATTACTTTTTAATAAATCTTGTGCTATTTTGTACTCTTCACCCCTATCTTTTTGATGTGCATAAAAAGCAGCAGGTGTTGCTCCAGTAACATCATCCGTAGTAATTATTCCTGTTTTAAAATGATTTTTTTGAGCTATTTCTGTAATATTTATTAATGGATTGCCATAAGTATCAACACCAATAGCTCTGTTGTATGTTTTCTG
This sequence comes from Flavobacterium jejuense, assembly GCF_006491595.2. Classification (GTDB taxonomy): domain Bacteria; phylum Bacteroidota; class Bacteroidia; order Flavobacteriales; family Flavobacteriaceae; genus Flavobacterium; species Flavobacterium jejuense. The sequence goes on along the minus strand of NZ_VEVQ02000002.1, from coordinate 345,518 downwards.
TCCAGTTGCTAATGCAGTTCCTGCTGCTGCTGAATCAGTTGTAAAATCGTCTGCTGATTGGGTTTTTATAAAACCTATACTCTTTAATTGAGTAATAGTTAATGAACCTTTATTGGCTAATGTTGCAGAAGAAAGTTGTGTCAAACCATTCCCATCTCCAATAAGTAAAATAACATTTTTAACTGGTTTTGACTTTTGATCATACTGAAATGAAGGAGTATATACTTCTGAAAATACTTGATTAGTATAAACTCTTTGAGGTAAACTTTTTACATAATTAATACAAGCAAAAGGATGGTCGGTGCATATAAAATCTACTCCTAAGTCTACAAAACATTTCCAAGCGGTTTTTGAATCAGGTGTGCCCCAAAAACGAAATAACATCTTATTTGAAAAACGAAAGGGTTTTTTATAACTGTGAGCCGTTTTAATAACAGCTATAATTTTTTCTTTTTCTTCTTTTATTAATCGTCCTTTGCCGTTCCAAGAGGAAAATTGTGCAAAATCTAAACTTATAAGAGCTACTTTTTCCCATGCCTCGTCAGATATAGGATCTAAACTTTGATAGTCGAATGTAATGTATTCTGGATAATTTTTATAGTCGTCTGGCTTAGGTCTATTCCCTGAAATAATAAAACCTATTTTATTGTTTTTAATTAAATCTGGATATTTTTTTAATATTTCAATAATCTTATCCAACGTTTTATAAGCTTCGGATTTTACATCAATAAGCAATTGAATATTTTGATTGTCTCCTAGCTTTAATGAAACCACTTTTTGCAAAGGTTCTAAATACAAATTTTCTATAGTACGACCTTCAATAATATCGGCCTTGCTGTGCGTTGCGTAAAGTGTATTGTTTTTTAAAAACACATCCACTTCTATAGAGTTAGCTCCAGCAGAAAACGCATTCCAAAAAGGAACTGCTTGACTGTAATCGTTATGAGAATGCACATAGGTTGTGTTTTGAGAAACGACTAAGTTAGCAAATAAAAAAAATAAAAAAACGTTATAAACTTTTGACATGATTTTAAAGAAAGATTAAATCTAAGTAGTTAAAGGGAGCCACAAATAGCTCCCTTAAAAAAAACTAACACTCTGAGAAAAAAATTACCAATTTTTATTTTGAGGTATTCCTGATGAATTGATTACATCATTAGGAATAGGCCATACATTCATATAAGAAGGATCAAAATTTCTTGCAGGCCATACTTCTTCTATAGTATAAGGTGAATTAGGATTTGAACGATCTGAATGAATTCTACCATGTAAAGGTTGGCTATATGCACTTTGCGCATCTCCCCAACGAACCAAATCAAAATGTCTATCTGCAAATTCTCCTGCTAATTCTACTCGTCTTTCATGTTTTAAATCGGTCATCGTTGCATTTGTTTTTGGTGCTAAACCAACTCTAGTTCTAACCAAATTTAAAGGTGTATCACCATTCTGTCCTTGCATAATTAATGCTTCTGCTTTTATTAATAAAACCTCAGCATAACGTAATATAGGCACATTATATGTTGTAGTAGGTGAATCTCCATTAGAATTTACATCTTTACCAATACAATCTTCTTCAGCATATTCATACATGTACTTATTGAATTGAAAACCAGACAATGAATTAATAGACTGATATTCTTTAGTTACTCCAAAATAAGGAAACTCATCACCAAATTTAAGAATAGTAACCTCTCTTCTAGGATCTCCATTTTCAAATTCTTCATATAATTCTTCAGTTGGTTGGTAATATCCCCAACCATTATAAAGTCCCCAACCTTTATTTTCTAACATAACTCCAGGTAATTTACTTCCTGCTTGGATACCAGAATCAACTCCCCAAATATATTCACTACTCCAATTGCTTAAATTACTGTGTAATTTTCTATAATCTTCGTAAGGATTATTATTTCCTACTTTAAATAAAGATCTACTAGAACCTGAATTAGTAACTGCATCACAGGCTAAAACAGCATCAGCATATTTTGAACTATCGTATTGTGCCCAATATAAATATGTTTTTGCAATGTAAGCTAATGCAGCATCTTTATTAGCACGACCTTTATCTTCATCTGCATACTGAGTAACAAGTGGTAATAAATCAGCTGCTTTATTTAAATCTTCAATAATTTGCTTATAATTCTCAACTACGCTAGCTGGTCTTGTAAAACTACCTCCAGGATCGTTCATATTTTCAACCGTAATAATAGGAATACCTCCACTTTTATCATCTCCATAATGATAAGCAAGCCAATGGTAATGAAAAGCTCTCATAAAATAAGCTTCTCCTAAAATTCTATTTTTAACATTCTGATCAAAATCCATAGATGGTACTTTTAATAAAATATCATTAGCTCTGCGTATGATTTTAAAACTTTGCGGATACATCCATTTTAAACCACTTTCATTTCCGTCTAAAATAAAGTTTTTAGTATTATCAGCATAAGCTTTTATACGTCCTGTAATCATGTCGTCAGAAGCATTAATATACCACATAAAACCTCTACTAAACATATCTTCATCTAGCATATAATAGTACAAACCATTAGAGGCTTTAACTGCATCTTCTTGTGTTTTCCAAAAATTACCATAAGAAGAACTACCTATTGGCTCTAAATCAGTAAAATCATCATTACAAGAACTTATAGATATGCAAGTAATTACTAGAATTATAAGTATACTTGCACTTTTAAAAATATTTTTTGCTTTCATTTTTTTATGATTTTAATATTATAAAAAATTTATAGTTTTACAGATAATCCTGTAGAAATAACCCTTGGTACTGGATATTTAGCTAAGTCTAATCCTCTACCTCCTACTTCAGGATTAAGTCCAGAATAATTGGTAAAAGCGAATAGATTTTCAGCAGAAATATATAAACGTAAACTCGTACCACGGAAAATATTTTCTGGAAGAGTGTATCCTAATGTTATGTTTTTAACTCTTAAATAAGCACCGTTTTCCAAATACCAAGAAGAATTCGTTTGAAAGTTATTATTAGGATCAGCTGTAGAAACTCTAGGAATATCTGTATTCGTATTCGTAGGAGTCCATGCACTAAGAACTCCACTCTCTAAATTATAACCTCCATTTCCAGCGTTATAAAAGGTATATTTTGAAGCATTAAAAACATTTACTTTACCTACGCCTTGAAAAATCAAACCTAAATCAAAACCTTTATAATCTAAATTAAGACTAAAGTTATAAGTTACTTTTGGCAAATAACTTCCCATACTTTTCTTGTCTTTAACGTCTATTTTCCCATCATTATTAGTATCTGCAAATTTAAAATCACCAGGGACAGCATTAGGTTGAATTAAGTTGCCATCTTTCGTATAAGCATCTATTTCCGCTTGTGATTGAAAAATACCTAAATAAGGCACTAAATAATTAGAAAATAATTGTTCTCCTATTTGAGATCTAAATGGTAATAAAACATCTCTATAATTATCATTATGAGCTACATAATCTATTCCAGTATTATTATAACCATCAAGGTTTATTAATTTATTTTTTAGTGTTGAAGCGTTAGCACTAATACTATAATTTAATTTACCAATAGCATCTGTATAGGTAGCCGAAAACTCTAAGCCAGTATTATCTACTTTACCAGCGTTAACATAAGGAGCATCTGCACCTTGATGACTATCTTCTAAACCAGGAAGGATCATTCCTTTTGTTGTCTTTTTAAAGTAATCTACTGTCAATGCTAATTTTTGATCAAAAAGAGTAGCATCTAAACCTAAATCATAAGATTCTGAAGTTTCCCAAGTTAAATTAGTATTAGACAACTGACTCAAATAAATACCTTGAGCATTTAAATCTCCATTACTATTAATAATTACCTGTCTAGAACCTAATGGCACATCAAAAGAATAATACCCTACAGAATTAATATTACCGATTTGCCCCCAAGAAGCTCTAATTTTTAAGTTATTAACTTTGTCAACCTTAAAAAAATCTTCTTCAGAAATTGACCATCCAGCTGATACCGAAGGGAAATAACCTACTTGATTTTCTTTTGCTAATCTAGAAGATTGATCTCTACGGATACTTCCTGTTAAAAAGTATTTATTTTTATAATTATACATAACTCTTCCAATAGCAGAAGTTAAAGCATCTTTGTAAACAGATGAACTAAGTTCAGCAGCATGAGAAGTATTACTTGCATTTCCTAAATATTGATTGAAATTGCTTTCATTATCAAAATCATAACCCACTGCTCCAAATGACTCATAATTAGTTTTTTGTGCTGAATAAATAGCCGTAGCGTTTATATTATGATTTCCAAATGATTTTACATATGATAATTGATTATCCCAGATCCATCTATTAGTAGTTGCATTAGATTGTGTTAAAGAATTTTGTGTATTGGTTCTTCCTATTTCTGGTATTCTTGGTTTAAATCGTTTGTAGTTTTCATTTGTTAAACCATAAGAATAAGTAGTAGTAAAGTTTAACCCCTCTATTATATTATATTTTAAAAAAGTATTGGCTTTTAAATATGAAGTTGGGCTAGCTGTAGTAGGTCTTATTAACAAAGCAACAGGATTATATATATCACCATAAGCACCAGCATATGTTAATAAATCTGGTCTATCACTAGGAACAGTACCACTAAAATTTCCATCTGAATCATAAACTGGAGCTGCAGAAGGAAATTGCATTGCATTTGTTATTACACCTTGTGTATTTCCTGAAGTTTCAGCAAAACCATTTGCAGCACTTCTTGAAAAATAAACATTTTCCCCAACAGTAACCTTATCTGTTAATTTTACATCTGTTTTTACACGGAAAGAATATCTTTCAAAATTATTTCCTATCAAAACGCCTTCTTTTTTATTGTATCCAAAAGAAGTCATGTAGTTCACATGATCTGTTGCACCACTAATATTTAAATTCCCATTGTACATTGGAGCAGTTCTAAATACTTCATCAATCCAATTCGTTCTTGTTGTTTGCCCCCAAGTATTTACAGCTGAATTAAATGTGTCTTGTCTTGGAGTTCCACCATTATCAGCCGCAAGATTATAAACGTCATTTTGTTGTTGTGCATTTAAAGGTGTAGGTAAATTAGTTGCTGTTTGAAAAGCAGTAAAGCTATCAAAACTAATTTGTGGTTTTCCTATTCTTCCTTTCTTTGTTTCAATAACAATAACTCCAGAAGCAGCTTGAGCCCCATAGATAGAAGCAGAAGCAGCATCTTTTAATATTGATATTGAAGCTATATCATTTGGGTTTATCGCTGGTCCATAATAAGGTACACCATCAACAACCGTCAAAGGAGCTTCATTTGATGAAAGTGAACCAATACCTCTAATTACTATTTTAGGAGTTGCATTAGGATCTCCTCCTTCTGACAATACAGTAACACCAGGAGATCTACCTTGCAAAAAATCAGCTGTATTATTAACAGGTCTTGAAGCTATTGATTTTATATCTTCTATTTTTGATATAGCAGTTGTAATATCTCCCTTTTTAGAAGATCCATAACCAATTAAAACGACCTCTTCCAGAGAATTAGTCTCTTCTTCTAAAACAATATTTAAAGTTTGATTGCCAGAATAAGAAACTACTAATTCTTTATAACCTAAATAAGTTATTTTAATTGTCCCGTTTTCTAAAGATAAGTCTAACTCAAACTTTCCATCAAAATCAGTTGAAGCTCCTTTTATTACTTTTCCATTAGGAATAATAGTAGCACTTGCAATAGGAAAACCGTCAGCTTTTGAAACAACAATACCTTTTACTTTTGTTTGAGCCAAAGCTCCAAAAATATTAAAGATACAAATCACAATAATTAAGTTGATTTTTTTCATTTATTTAACATTTTAAATTTGATGCTAAACTATGCCGAACTAAATCTAATAAGGGAGACTATTGTTTCTTAAAGGTGTACTTTTGATACTTTTTAAATGCTAAAAAGCACATATTTTATGCATTTTTGTTTCAGTAATATTAAGGAAACATTAGGATAATCTGGGCTTAAAGAAAGTTTGCTTTGCTAAAACGTTTTTGAAATGATTTAGGACTAGCTCCATAATACTTTTTGAATAAACGACTAAAATATTTAGGATCATTAAAACCACATTCAAAACTAATTTCAGAAACATTTAAGTTTGCAATAGCGAGTAATTGCTCGGCTTTTTGCAAGCGAAGACTTATAATTACATCTGATGGAGATTGATCCATAACTTCTTTAAAAACACGATAACATTTCGTACGAGAAATTTCTAATATGCCTATTAACTTATCCACATTAAAATCAGGATTACTTAATTGTTCTTTTACAATGTCCATTGCTTTATTTACTAATTTTTCATTTAAATTTAAAATGGGTTTATTATCCATATTTTTATGTAGCACTTCAATTTTAGATTGATATTGTGACTGATATTGACGAAGTAAGGAATGAATTTTTTTATGAATAAAATTAACACTGGATGGAAGATGTATTACCGTATTTACACCTGCTTCAAGCGCTTGTTCTTGTAATCCAAAATCTATTTGCTCAGTAATAAAGATGGTTGGAAATTGTTGGAATCGTTGTTTTTTTAATAATTGAATTATTTCTAAAGTAAAAGAAATATTGTATATAATTAATGCATGCAAAGGCAATTGCTGTACAGCTGAAGCTATGGATTGCACATCATGTTCAAAAAGTAATTGATACTCTTTGTTTTGCAACATCTGGTAAACCAAGTCTGTATCTTCAAGTTCGCAAAAGACTAAAACTAAAGGAAGGTTTTCCTCTATTTCATCTCTATTGTATAAGTGTTTTAAAATGACTTTACCCGAAGGTGTTTCTAAAGTATGTAAAAGTACAGGCACACTAACAGTCAGTTGAAAATCAGTTTCTAAAGCGACAATTAATTCTCCTCCTAAATCTTTTACTAAAGTCTCAGCTGCTTTATAGTATGGACTGAACTTTTGAACATTTATCCATTGTTCTTTTAATAATTTACCAGTTTCTTTAATAAGAATAATTATTTTATCAGAAACCAGTTCGCAAATCACCATTAATTTATCTTTATCCTCAGTATATTTCAGGATGTCATTTAATACATATTTAAATAATAATCGAAACCTTAAAACATCAATTTGAATAGAATCTGTTTTGGTATGAATTTGATAACCAAAAGTCGTTTTTACATTGATTCTTTCTGAGTTAACTTGTTCATATAAATTAGTTATTAAACCCTTAAATAAAATCTGTGTGGGTTTTAAATTTCCTAAATCTTTGATTTGGTTTAAATAATCCCATTCAGATATTAACTGCACTAAACTCATTGTGTCTTGTTGTAAAATATCTCTAACCGAATCTTGATCTAGTTGTTGGATTTGAGTAAGAATTTTAGACAGTTTGGGCTTAAAAGAAGAAAGCACAAACATTCTAAACTTATCTACTTCAAAATCCTGATTTTTTAATTGATAATGAAGTGCTAGTAAAGTTTCTTTTTGTTTAAGAATTTCGATATTCCTTTCTTCTAGATTTTTATTAAAATGAATTAAATCTTGTTTTTGAGATTCTATTATAGCTGTGCGAGTTTGTATTTTGTCTTCTAATTTTTGTTGCAGTTTTTTTGAAAGAATATTTTTTCTAATAATTATTACCATGATAATGATGGCAAAAAACATTAGTAAAATGAGATAAAAAAATACGGTTTCATAAAATGGCTTATCAATTTGAAGTTTAAAAACTTTACTAATCGTACGATCATTATTTCCTATCTTAGTAAAAAAAGTGTATTCTCCAGAAGGCAAACTTCTGTAAAAAAGTTCTTGGTTTTCCAACCTTTTCCAAGACTCATCCAAACCTTCCATTTTATAAAAAACAGGAGACATAATAGTAGCAAATCCTACTGGTGTAATATTTATTTTTAATTCGTTATTGTGATATTTTAGTTTGATATAATCATCAAAATTCTCATCATTATTAACAACTGTCTTTAAATTAGGTACTTCTTCTTGTTTTTTAAATAAATTAGGCTGAAAATAACTTAACCCACTTATACCTCCAAAATAGAGTATTCCCTTTTGATCTTGATAAGCTGCTCCTTCTGAAAATTCGGCATTTTGCCATCCTAAATCAGGAGAAAGTTGTGTTACTTCATAATTTGATGTGTTTATTGATGCAATACCTTTTGTACTACTTATCCAAATCTTATTATCATTAAGCAATAAACTATATACCATATGACTAGGTAACCCTTCTAATTCTGAAATATTCTTAATGATTCCTTTCTCTAAATCATAAACACTTACACCTCCTAATGTAGCTATCCAATAATATTTAGTTTGTGTATCGTAATAAATACTAAATATACTATTTCCAAGTAAACCATTAGCAACTGTTATAATTTTAGTAACTCCTTTATTTACATCAAAAAGTATTACGCCATTATTTTCTGTAGCAATAGCAATTATATTGTTTATAACTTCAATATGACGAATATGATATTTTGTAAGTTGATTTTGATGAGGAAAACTAACCAATTGATTTCTCTTTAAATCAAACTTTGCCAAACCTCCCCAACAAGCAATCCACAAATGATTTTGGTCATCTTCTGCAAACGAATAGTTTCTATTCTCTGGAAAATAATCAATACTTTCTGAATTATATATTTTGTATCCTTGCTTATTAATTCTTATGACACCTCCATAAGTACCAACCCAAATTTCTCCTCTTGAATCGGTAAATAAACTTCTAATACGTTTTAAATCACTATTTTGTTTTGCTTCTGAAATAACATAAGGCAAATAACAATTAGTAGTATTACTAAAATAAAACAAGCCTTTTGTATAATAACCTAACCAAATTTTACTTTCATTGTCTTTAGTAATGGCTCTTATAGCTTCATTAGGTAAATGAGAAAATTTTATAGGATGAGGAATAATGGTTTTAATTTTTTCAGAATCTTTATAAGCCATACTTACACCTCCATCTTTATGACCTAGCCAAATATTATCAAAATCGTCTTGATATAATTTTACGATTTCGTTACTTGTAAAACTGTATGGAGAATACTGATCGTATACGTAATGTTCTATATTATTGTTAGTAACATTATCTGTAGAATTTGGAATAAGGTATAAACCATCTTTTAGAGTGGCATACCAAATATTTCCATTTTTATCTTTGAGAATATCATTTATAACTAGATTAGGATATTTTTTTAAAATATAATTTTCTAATGTATTTATTGAATTTAAGCTCTGTAATTGACTTTCATCTATTGGTATTAACTTCTCTTTTTGATAAGTAAAGTACTTGTCTCTTAATTTGATGACCAAATCACCGTTCTTGGAAAGTAAAATTTCTTTAGGTTGCTCATTAAAATAATAATTTTTAAAAATAGCATTTCCTTTATAAATGCTTATAGCTTTATTATCTGTAAGCATCCAAATTTGACTATTTTTATCTTTGACAAACTTTCTAACTACGTTTCCAGCGATACTTAAACTGTCATTTTGTTGGTGTTTAAAACTAGTGATTTTATGACCATCATATACATTAAGCCCATCCCAAGAAGCAATCCATAACCGACCGTATTCATCGCTTATTAAATCGTTTACTGAGTTATTAGATAAACCTTCTTTTGTAGTTAAAGGTTTAAACTTAATATTTTGTCCTAAAAGTAAATTAAAAGACAAAAAACTTAAAAAAAAGATTAGTTTCATAGCAATGTACAAAAATATTGCTAATCTAAAAAACAAGTATTAAATAGGATTTAAATAATCGTTAAGAAAAGTATTCAAAATTCTACTAAAACACTTCTATTAGTAACCTAAATTAAATTTCTAAAAAATGGAGTTTGAAAATAGAAACGTAGTAAGTAGCCCTGATAGGAACGGTATCCTTTTCTTTTTTGAACAAAAAAAGAAAAGATTTAGTGAATAGCAGGTGTGATTTTCTTTCAAAGGACAATTTTTGTGCTCCTAAAAAAAGAAAATTGGATTATAATTCATAAAAACGGCTTTCTACAAAATCTATATCTTTAATCGTTTTTCTAGTCCAATCTAATCGTTTTTCGATCATTTCAGCTTCACTTAATTGCCATTTCACATCAGAATTACGAAGCCTATTGGTTAAATCCTGAATAATAATAGCAGCAGAAACTGAAATATTTAAACTTTCTGTAAAACCTACCATAGGAATTTTTAAATAACCATCTGCATTATTCATAACATCTTCAGACAAACCCTCTTTTTCGGTACCAAAGAACAAAGCGGTTGGCTTTGAAATATCAAATTCATGTAAAAAACACGACTCATTATGAGGAGTTGTAGCAATAATTTGATACCCCTTTTTTCGTAATGTATCAATACAGGATTTATTACTACTAAATTCGTTAATATCTACCCATTTTTCTGCACCAAGGGCAATCTGCTTGTCAATCGTTTTACTATACTTTTGCTCAATTATATTTAATTCTTGTATACCAAAAACTTCACAACTACGCATCACTGCACTTGTATTATGCATTTGGTAAACATCTTCAACAGCAATTGTAAAGTGCTTGGTTCTATTAGTTAAAATATCAATAAAACGTTGTTTTCTATTTTCAGAAATAAATCCTTCTAAATAGTTTAATAATGCTAAATTCTTCATGGGTGTCAAATTTAGCAAACCAAATGAAAATTAAAAACTATAGCTTGCTTTTATTTTAGTAAAAAAAGGTGTTCCTGGTGTAAAATGTATTTCTTCGACACTTTGGGCTTCATTTTGTAAACGTGATTCTGTTAAGAACTGTGTTTCGTTCCATTTTGTATCAAATAAATTTTGAATAATTAGTCCAATATTAATACTTCTTGATACTTGATAATTTAAATTCATATCCGTAACAAAATAACCTTCAGCAATTACTGAGTTGTCTTCATTTGCAGGTCTATCTCCTAAATATCGATATTGAATTCCTCCTGAAAAACGTTTATAATTACGGATGCTAATTCCTCCTACTGAAGTTAATTTTGGTGCTAATGGGACATAATCTTCACCATTTGGTTCATCAACACTTCTCGCAAAAGCATAGTTAGCGTCAAAATCAAGAAAAACAAAATCATTTAACTGATAACGAATACCTAAATCAGCACCTAGTCTTCTTGATTTACCTGATGGTTCAACAACTCCTGCATCTCCAACATATACAAACTCTTGATCTGAAAACAAACTCCATATAGCTGTATTAATAAGTAGATTAGGATTAGGTTTTAAAATCATACCTAAATCAGCTGCATAAACACTTGGTAAAATTTCTTTATCTTGTTGTAAAACTACACGAGTATCATTTGAATGAAAACCTATTCCCGTTTTTAAGAAATAGACTATTCTTTCATTTTGTGCATAACTAAAATTTAATTTTGGTAAAATTTTCGCCTTATCGTTTGAAAGTGTTTTATAATTTGTACTTAACTTATCTTGGTAATTAAATTTAAAATATTCCAATCGAATTGCTGGATTTATTGTGAATTTATTAAACTGAAAGTCGGTATTAATATATCCAAAGAAATCTGATTCTTCAATATCTCCTAATTGAATATAATTTAGGACTTCATTTCTGTTTACAGTATGAGAAAGTTCTATATTTTTATTAGAATTTACTTTTACTCCTATTCCAGATTGTAATTTTAAATTAAAAGTTTCGAAGTTTTTTCTAGTATTGTATTCCGAATTAAAGCCATACAACATTCTGTCTTCTTTTTGCTTTATTTGGTCTCCATTAATTGGATCTTCTAAGAAAAATGTAAAATTAGAAAACAGTGTAAAATCATATTTTGAAAAAAACAGATTAGTTTTAATGAAGCTATCCTCATCAATTATTTTATCAATAGCTGCTGACAAGTTTGTTCGTGAAGTGAAACCACCTTCAGTATCATCTACTGAACCAAAACGTGAGATAGTTCCATCATTTACTAAACGCATTGGAATTTGTCCAGAAGCATCCCATTTACTACTAAAATGTGAGCCTATAAAACTCAATTTACTTTGGTTTTCTAAAACAGTTGTATATTTCCCAAATAAATTAAATCTATTAAAATTTTGTGGTGATTCAAAAGGACCATCTGTAACAATATACTCTGTTGCTATATATGCACTTGATTTTGTTTGATTTCCCAATATATCAAATAAACCTACTGTACGAATAGTATTGAATTGCCCAACTTCTAAACTAACTTTACTTTGTTCTAATTTATCTTTAGAAGAAAAGTTTACATAAGCTGCTGTTGCAAAATTACCTTTTGAAGCTGTGTATGGTCCTTTCCCAAAATCAATTTTATCAATAGTTTCTGGTATAATAAAATGCAAATCAGCATAACCCTGACCATGAGCATGAGAAGCCATATTAACAGGAATTCCATCAGAAGAAATTGCAATATCAGTTCCGTGATCTATGTCGTAACCCCTTAAAAATAATTGTTCTGCTTTTCCTCCACCTGCATGTTGCCCTATAAATAAACCAGGAACTTTTCTCAATATTTCTTGCGAAGAATTAACAGGATTAGTGGACAAATCAATTTTAGTAAGATTTGAATTAATATTTATAGTTGGACTTAATATTACTTCTGATAAACGAAAAATTGCATCTTCTAATATAATAGTCACTTTTGAATCTAAAGAAGTGATCTCAATTGTAGCAGTTTTATATCCTAATTTAGTTAATTTTAAAGTTTCACCTATAGCAACCTTAGATAAATTAAAATTACCAAATTCATTTGTATGAGTATGCAAATCTGAATTCACATTATATACATAAACATCGTTAATTGGTTTACCAAAAATATCTGTAACTTTTCCACTTATGTCTTGTGAAAAAGAATTTATTACAAATAAAAAAACAGTTAGTATTGAATAATATAATTTCATTGATTTATAAAAATAATAAAGTTTGCAAAAGTATTTAATTTGTGTGATTTTTCTTTCTTTAAAACAAATTTTAAATAGTGATGATTTGTTTTTCTAAATTTGGCCCTAGTTCATAAATACTTTCTAACAATTCCTCTTTATGAGAATTTTTCTCATTAAGCATATTGTTAGCTTTTAAAATCAATTCGTTATGGTAAATTATTAATGGTTCATGAGATTTATTTAATGTATGTTTAGAAATAACATCGTAAGCGTTTTTATAATCACCTATATTATAATAAACCCATGCTAATAAATCATATGACTCTGGTGTTGGCCTATTAAATATCTCTTTTTCAGCTATCATCAAAGCTTTATCTGTTTCTCCTGGAGTTTCTGCAAATAGTAATGCATTGTATTTGTTATACATATCTCCATAATCATTTTCTGATAAAACCCTAAAATAATCGTTTAAAGCTATTTGTTTAGCTCTTGCATCACCTTCATAATCATAAATATCTGCTTTCAAAAGATATAAATCTGGAACCAAATGTTTTGATTCAATATAATTTATAATTTCAATAGCTTGTTTTGTGTTTTTTTCGTGTGAAAATGCAATCCATGCTATCCCTTTTAAGGCATACATATTATTATTATCAATTTCTAAAGTTTTCAAATAATAATTGTATGAATCTTGAATTCTTCCTGCATGACCATAAAAATCAGCAATGTTTGAATAAATCCATAATCTCAACTCATTATTTTTAGAAGCTTCTGCCATTTTCATAGCTTTTTCCATTACTTCAATAGCTTTATCTAAATTTCCATTATGATCATTCCATTTTGCTAATCTAATTAAATAATCAAAATCTTTATAATCTAGAATTTCACTTAACTTGTCTTTTGCTAAATCATAATTTCCTAATTCCATATGAACATCAAACAACATCTTATTGGTTCCTTTTTTATTTTCACCAAGTTCATAAGCATTTTCTAAATGAGACAAAGCTTCCTTAAAACGATGTTGGGAAATATAATTTTTAGCAATAGAACGATGGATTCCTGCTTTTTCACCTTTTATCCTATTATTACAATCTAAAAGAAGTTTTTCTGAATAATATAAATCTTTTATGGTACCATTAATCTCAAAAAGTTGAGCATATAATCCAGATAATGTAATCAAGTAAGTATATTGATTAGGTGCATCATTATACTTCTTCTGCCAGTAAGCTATATCTTTTTTTATATTCTCTAACTTACTATTTTTTTTATTTGTTAAATATTCTTTATACTCTTTTTTCTTTGTTATATGTAATTGCTCTTTAGAATTACAGCTAAAAATAAAAAAAATAAATAATAACAATATACTAAGTTTAATAGTTTGATTTCTCATGGTTTTTGGTTTTAGTTTGTTTAATTTTTTTAAAACAAAGAGCACCAAAAATGATGCTCTTTTCCACTAGTAGATGTAGCAATAGCAGCTATTTTTTTACCAAGGTGAAGCCAAATATGGGAAAGATGACAAGAAAGCCTTATCATTTGCATCAACATGATCAGAAGTTAATCCTACATTATCAGCATTAGTTGGGCCTCCAAAAATTAATATTAACTCTACATCAATAACGTCATCTGCCAAAGCTCTACCTGTTAAAACATTATTTCCGTCATAAAAAGTAGTTGTTCCTGTAGTTGAAACACCTAAAACATCTGTTGCTAAAACTCCTGTAAAAGATGGTGCATCTAAACCTAATAAATTGGTTGTATAATTAGGGTTTAAAGCTAATAATTGGTTTTCAAAAGCCGATTGAAAACTTGCATTCATAGAAGAAGGTGTAGTTGTATTAAAAGCATCTTTATTTGCAGAGCTAACAAATACTGTATTTATAGCTGGTCTTCCCATTTGATCTTGTTGTGTGTAAGTTCCACTAAAGTCTAACGGTTGCTCATAACTTACTGAATCATCATCACTACATCCTACAATAAACGAAGCAATAATAAGAGAAGCGAATAATCTTTTATATTGAATTGATTTCATAATATCTATATTTAATTTGTTTGTTTATTTTCTTTTAGTTTCAACCCATGTATTCAAAGTACCTGATCCACCTAACATCGATTTTGGTAATTCAACAACAATAGACATCACATTTGATCCTGCAAATGTATCTGTACCTGGATTATTGAAACTTGATGCATTTCCTGCAATAATTTCAGAATACTGACCGAAATCAAAGAAAAATGGATCGTCTCTTAAACCTGCAAATAGGTTGACGCCAGACTGAACAGAAGTTATTGCTTGCGAACCATAAGGAGTAATAGAAACACTTCCTAGCAAGTTATTAGTTTTAATTGTACTAGAAGTACCAGCAGTTCCTGGAGCAACTGGTCCAAAGAAATACATTTTACCATTTCTAGGAATAGCTTGAATAACAAGATCTTCAACATTATCATTATTATTGTCAATGTTGAATTCTACTAATACACCTTCATCAAAAGATGCTGAAGCACTAGCTGTTGGACTTAATAATCCTTTTACATTAGCAACAAAAACTAGATTACTAGTATTTTCTCCTTGAAAAGAATAGAAATCAGTAATGTCTGCTGTTCCTCCTTGAACTGCTGGAGCATCTATATGATCAGCGGCAACTAAAATAGTACAAGCTAAACCTAGTATAGAAAGTCCTAAGAATAATTTTGATTTTTTCATTTTATTAGTGTTTAAATGATTTATAACTACAGTTACGAAAAAAAGAAAAGTTTGGTTTTAAAAATGATAAAATATTTTTTTTTAGTACATTAGCAATAACTTAAAAAAAATATGGAACAGGAACAACTAGTTAAAGAATTACTCAGTAAAAGTAATCAGTCATTTACTTTACTATATGATAATTATTCTAAGAGTCTTTATGCTGTGATCTATAATTTAATTAAAAACAGAGAAGAAGCAGAAGATGTACTTCAAGAAGTTTTTGTAAAAATTTGGAACAATATAGACACTTATAATGAAACCAAAGGACGATTATATACATGGATGCTAAATATTACTCGTAATACTACCATTGATAAGTTAAGATCTAAAGGATATAACAATAGTCAAAAAAACCAATCTGCAGATAACTTCGTATATATGCTTGAAGACAATTCGAAGACTGTCAACAAGATTGATGCAATTGGAATAAGTAGGTTTATAAAAAAATTAAAACCGAAATGTATACAAA
This sequence comes from Flavobacterium jejuense, assembly GCF_006491595.2. GTDB lineage: Bacteria > Bacteroidota > Bacteroidia > Flavobacteriales > Flavobacteriaceae > Flavobacterium > Flavobacterium jejuense. The sequence continues at coordinate 329,459 of NZ_VEVQ02000002.1, read as the reverse complement.
TTATTGAATTATTATTTTTTCAAGGCTATACACAACAAGAGGCATCCGAAGAGTTAGAAATGCCTTTAGGCACAGTTAAAACGCAGAATAGAAATTGCATGAACGAATTAAGAACAATGATTAATGAGTAGTAGAGAAATTATTGAATCAGGAACATTAGAACTCTTTGTTTTTGGAAAATTAACCGAAGAAGAAAACAAAGAAGTTATTGAGATGTCAAAAAAATATTCTGAAGTACAAGAAGAAATTTTGGCAATCGAAAGCGCAATTATTAACCTTTCACAAAGTGTATCTCCACACTTATCGGTTACAAATTATGAAAAAATTAGAACAAAATTATTAGGTAAAAATGATGTGATTTCAATAAATAGAAAATCATCATGGACTAATTATATTGGTTGGGGAGCTGCAGCTGTTTTTGTTATAGGATTTGGTTTACAATATTTTAAATTAGATGAATCTAAAACAACTATTGATAAATTAGCTACAGAAAAAAGCCTAATGCAGGAATCAATTGTTGATTTAGAATTTGAAAAACAAGAAGCTGAAAAAGTATTAGCTATTGTAAGAGACAATAACAACATACAAGTAGCATTAGGAGGTCAAGAAGTTGCACCAAATGCTTATGCAAAAGCCTATTACAATAAAGAAACAAATGAAGTATACATTGATGCAAGCGGGTTACCAAATCCACCTGAAGGAAAAGTGTACCAAGTTTGGGGGTTAAAATTGGACCCATTAACACCACAAAGTATTGGATTATTGGATAACTTCACTGCAAACAATTCTAAAGTCTTTAAAGTGGAAAAAGCTGATGGTGCAGAAGCTTTCGGTATTACTCTAGAACCAGCTGGTGGAAGTGTTAGTCCTACTCTAGAGCAGTTATATACTTTAGGAAAGGTTTAAAAAAAATTATAATTAAAAAAGCGTCAATATTAGACATGCCTCAAAAAGTCAGACACTATTTGGGGCTTTTTTTGTTTTAATAATTATTCAAATCAAAAGTAAATAAGTAAGAATCTAACAAAAAGTAATAAAAAATAGTAAACACATAACTCAAAAGTTACAACTTATAACTATTTTTGCGTTTTGTAAAAACAACACAACTACAACATGTCACAATTATCAGAATTAAATGCTATTTCTCCTGTTGATGGAAGATATAGAAGTAAAACAAAAAACTTAGCCCCTTATTTTTCAGAAGAAGCTTTAATCAAATATCGAGTTCTCATAGAAGTTGAATATTTTATTGCTTTATGTGAATTACCATTACCACAACTTACTGATGTTGATGCAAAAGTGTTTGTTCCTTTAAGAGAAATGTACACCAAGTTTTCAACAGAAGATGCACTTTGGATTAAAGAAACAGAAAAAACTACCAACCACGATGTGAAAGCAGTGGAGTACTTTATTAAAAGTAAATTTGATGCTTTAGGATTAGAAAAATACAAAGAGTTTATTCATTTTGGATTGACTTCTCAAGATATTAATAACACCGCTATTCCACTTTCTACAAAAGAAGCCTTTGAAAATGTATATTTACCTTCTTTAATTTCGCTCATCCAAAAATTAAAAGAATTAAGTATTGAATGGCGAGGTATTCCAATGCTTGCACGAACACATGGCCAACCCGCTTCTCCAACTGTATTAGGCAAAGAAATTTTAGTATTTGTAGAACGTTTAGAAGAACAAATGCGTTTGCTATTCAATGTACCTTTTGCTGCTAAATTTGGTGGTGCAACTGGAAACTATAACGCTCATAAAGTTGCTTATCCCAATACAGATTGGAAACAATTTGGTACTGATTTCGTAGAAAGTAGCTTAGGGTTACATCATTCTTTTCCAACAACTCAAATTGAACATTACGATCATTTTGCAGCCTTTTTTGATGCTTTGAAACGCATTAACACCATTATAATCGATTTAGATAGAGACATTTGGACGTATGTTTCTATGGATTATTTCAAACAAAAGATAAAAGCTGGTGAAATAGGTTCGTCTGCAATGCCTCATAAAGTAAACCCGATTGATTTTGAAAATAGTGAAGGAAATTTAGGGATTGCTAATTCTATTTTCGAACACCTTTCTGCTAAATTACCAATTTCAAGATTACAACGTGATTTAACGGATAGTACTGTTTTAAGAAATGTAGGAGTTCCATTTGGTCATACTATTATTGCATTTGAAGCAACATTAAAAGGATTGAATAAATTAGTATTAAACGAACCAAAATTTGCAGAAGATCTAGAAAAAAATTGGGCAGTTGTAGCAGAAGCAATTCAAACAATTTTAAGACGTGAAGGGTATCCAAATCCTTATGAAGCGTTGAAAGATTTAACTAGAACTAATTCGGTTATTAATAAAGAATCTATTCATGCATTTATTGAAACTTTGAATGTATCTGAAGATATTAAAAACGAATTGAAACAAATTACACCTAGCAATTATTTGGGAATATAAATTCTTTCAAATCAAAATAATAAAATCCTGTTATTCATTTAGCAGGATTTTTTTATCATCACTTTTTAAAAAATAATATATTAGCATATGCAACAAGTTCATTTTTTTGTACCATAGCTGCTTCTTATTAAAAGAAAGACACTATAATAAATAAAACATCGTTTTTTACTATATTAGTGTGTTAATTTTATACAAATGAATTGTACTAAAAGAAGCAAATTATTATTTTTAACAAAACTCAAAAAATGCTACTACCATTAGTTGCGAATACTACTGTTCACATTCCAAATTTAATTAATGATTTAGGTTTAATCTTAATCACAGCTGCTATTGCTGTATTGATTTTCAGAAAGCTAAAACAACCTTTAGTTTTAGGGTATTTAGTTGCTGGTTTTTTAGCTAGTTCGCATTTTCATTTTTTTCCAACGGTAAAAGACACGAATAGCATTACAGTTTGGGCAGAAATTGGTGTGATATTCTTACTATTTAGTTTAGGACTCGAATTTAGTTTCAAAAAATTGCTAAAAGTTGGTGGAACTGCTTCTATAACAGCATTAACTCAAATTATCTCCATGATAATTATTGGTTATTATGCTGGAAAATTCATGGGTTGGAATGAAATGAATTCTATTTTTTTGGGTGTTATTTTGTCAATTTCATCCACGACAATCATTTTAAAAGCTTTTGATGAATTAGGTGTAAAGTCTCAAAAATTTACAGGAAACGTAATCGGAGCATTAATTGTTCAAGATATTGTAGCTATTTTAATGATGGTTTTACTGTCAACTATTGCGGTTAGTCAACAATTCTCTGGAACAGAACTGATTCAATCTTTATTTAAACTAGGTTTCTTTTTAATCATTTGGTTTGTCTCTGGAATCTTTTTTATTCCTACTTTATTAAGAAAACTAAAACCGCTTTTTACGGATGAAATGCTTTTGATAATTTCATTAGCCTTGTGTTTATTCATGGTCATTTTTGCAGCTGGTGTTGGGTTTTCTCCAGCTTTAGGAGCTTTCATTATGGGTTCAATTATTGCGGAAACCAATGAAGCAGAACACATTGAACATTTAGTAAAACCAGTAAAAGATTTATTTGGTGCTGTTTTTTTCGTTTCAGTCGGAATGTTGATTAATCCTGAAACATTAGTAGAATATGCTTTCCCAGTGATGATTCTTACTTTAATAACCATTTTTGGTCAATCTATAACTTCTACTATTGGAACTATCATTTCTGGACAGCCTCTAAAAGAATCTGTCCAAACCGGAATGAGTTTATCTCAAATTGGTGAATTTTCATTTATTATTGCAACACTTGGTGCTTCTTTAAATGTTACAAGTGATTTCTTGTACCCAATTGTTGTAGCAGTTTCAGCTGTTACAGCATTTACAACTCCTTTCATGATAAAATATGCAACACCTGCTGCGGGTTATATTGAGAAGAAATTACCAAAAAGATGGGTCAAAAGAATTGAAGTTTATAGTGCCAATGCACAAGCTATAAAAACAGTTAGTACTTGGAGAAAAGTCATAAAAGATTATATTTTCCAAGTTACTATTCATTCCATTATTTTAGTAGCTATTATTCAAATGTCAAAACGTTTTTTGATGCCTTTGATGGATGATTATAACTATGGAAATGTTGTAACAGCTATAATTACATTTCTAATTATTACTCCTTTTTTATGGGCTTTATCATTGCGAAGAATTGCTCCTAATGAAGTTCAAGAATTGTTAAAAAACAAAAAGCATTATGGTCCAATTGCTGTTTTAGTTTTCATAAGAATGGTTATTGGTTTATTCTTTATTGGAATGATGTTAAATAATTTCTTTTCACCAGGAATAGCGGTCCTAGCATTTGTTGTTGCTGTCGTTATAATCTTATTGTTTCCTAAAAAAATCAACAAACTTTATGTGAAAATTGAAAATAGGTTTATCAAAAATTACAATCAAAGAGAACTTTCTGTGAAGAAAATAAATCGCAACAATTTATCACCTTGGGATGGCCACTTAGCAAATTTTATCATTGTACCCGAATCTGATTTGGTCGGAAAACCTTTAGAAGAAATTAAAATAAGAGAAGATATTGGAGTAAATATTGCCTATATAAAGCGTGGAAATTTACACATCAATATTCCTACAAAATATGAAAAATTATATCCAAGCGATGAAATTTTTGTCATTGGAACTGACCTTCAAGTCAAGGAATTCGGAGATTATTTAAGAAAACATGAAGTAAAAGTAATTGAAGAAGAAGATTCTGATATCATTTTACAACAATTTGAATTAGAGCACCAAGACTTTATTGGCAGAACCATTAGAGAATCTGAGTTAAGAGAAAAAACAAAAGGATTAGTAGTTGGTGTAGAACACAATGGAAAAAGAATTTTAAATCCAGAATCTAATTTTATTTTGAGTAAAAATGATATTGTTTGGGTAGTGGGTGATCGAAAAAAGATTGCTACTTTTTTTGGATGACATTTATTTGTTAACCTAGATATTAAAATCAAAAAGTACTCCTAAACTCTATTACAAAACCTCCTATTCTTCTTTCAAAACAAATTGAATTGATGTAACTTTGTACCTATTTAAAAGAAAAAAATGGAAACTATTAATACACTACATTATATAAAAGAAGTCCTCAAGAACAAACCAACAGATTGGTTAAACCTTACAACTCATAGACTGGATATTTATGAGGAAGAACAGGCTAAAACCCAATTTTTAGATGAGTTTGAAATCTTATACAAAACCAACAATACTGAAACAACTGCTTTAAGCAAATTACCAACTGCCTACGATTATATTCGATTAGGACATCCCCTATCTTGTATTTTGGAATGGGGAATTGCTAAAATAAATCAGCTAAATCCAGAAAACGTAATTAGCTTTTCATCTAAGGTAGTTCCTATTTTAGCTATTTTGAGAAAAAATCTTTTAGCAAAAAAGAATACTCAAATAGTCTATACCAATGAATTACCCGATTCATTTAATGCTGAAATGATACAATATATTTATGGTTATCCATTTGAAATTCAAAAAGTTGACAATATAACAGCCCTTTCAAAATTTGAAGGTAGTACTATTTTTATTTCACAAGAGAGCACTATTCCTTCCTTTGATTTGGACTCAACTATTGATTTTTATATTTCCAATCTTGCTGATTTGGGAAGTATTTTAGTCGTAAATAGTGAACAAAATGAAGATTATATTTCAGAAATTCAGCATGTAAGAAGAAGAGAAACAATAGCCATGACTCCTTCTAATTGTCTTACTGCTTTACATTCACTTGTAGAAAATACAGTTTTTGATACTCCTAAAAACGATATTAAAAATAATAAATCAGTTGTTTTAGAATCGATTACAACTATTACAGGAACCACCTCAAAACCGTTAGTAGGTTCTAGTGGTTTATCCATTCAATATGCCATTATGATGGGACTAATTCATGATGCGATTGAAAATCACAAAGGAAAAGCCATTAAATTTATTGTGCCACCCAATTGTTATGGAGGTACCAATGACCAAGCAAGAAGAGTAGCCGCTTGTCTTGACTCTGTTACAATAGTAGACTTACCTGTTGATGGAGACAATGATATGGTGAGCAGTATTGATCGCATTTTAGATACAGTAGCGAAAGAAGATGCGATTCCCTATATCATAGCAGAAATTCCAACCAATCCTAGAGTTGAAGTTCCTGATTTAGTACAATTACAAGCTGTTTTAAGTAAAAAAAGACAAACTGCAACTGGTGCAACAGCGATTGATCCAGTCTTTATTTTAGATCAAACGTTTTGTCCGAATGTATTATTTTTAGGTGAAGGAAAAATATTATCAACCGTTAGAGCTATTTCTTATGCTAGTGGTTCGAAATTCCCAAGTGGTGGAAAATGTACAGCAGGTTATGTGGTGGGTAATGCAAAAGTAGATGCTTTAATGGATAAAATTGATTTACATCTAACACTTTGCGATAATGAAGCCACACCACTTCAATACGAACTATTAGCACAACAATTGCCTTCAATGAATCAAAGAATTCAAGAAGCTTATAAAAATACTCGCGAATTTGTAAATTTCATTCACAAAACTTTACCTGCAGCAAAAATCAATTTCGTTTCAGAAGCATTAGCAAGTCAAGGATTTACTCCTTCAGTCTTTTCATTGGATTTACCTACAAAAGGAACAACTGATGAGGAAAGAGAAGCTTATAAAAGAGCTTTAAATCTTCGATTAATTGATTTAATGATTACCAAAATTCCGAATGAAAGTAAATATTGTGTGAGTTATGGCCAATTAAAAGGATGTTATTGGACCATTCCAGCAACATCAACACAAGGAACCACTAAAGAAGGTGATAAAGATTATATTGCTCGTGTAGCGCTTTCTCCAGACATGGATTTAGAACTGCATAAAAAGGTGTTTTTAGAGTTTGTTAGTACGATTTAATAAGTCATTATTTTATATAAACTAAATATCCTCAATTGTCAATACGATTGAGGATTTTTTTATAGCAATTACAAATTATCTTAACAACTCATTAACAACTGGCACAAAATTTGATTCATTTTAGAAAAAAATAACATGAAAAATACAATCACCTTACTTGTGCTATTTTTCAACTTTTCTGTACTTTCAGCACAAGAACTACAACTTAATTATTCGGATTTAGAAGATGGTGTGTTGCAATTAATTAACGGCCATAGAAAAACCTTAAAATTAACTGCTCTTGAGAAAGACGTTGTGCTACAAAAAGCTGCGCAAGACCAAAGTGATTATATGTTGAGCATTAAGAAGTTGGCACACGAACAAAACACTGTAGCCAAGAAATATCCTAAAAACCGAATAAAATTTTATGGCGGAACAGATTTCAATGTGTATGGTGAAAATGTCTTGTACTTAACCGTTGCTCCCAAAACGCATTCAAAAGAAGACATTACCATTTTAGCCAAAAAAATATATCTAGAATGGGAAGAATCACCTCCTCATTATAAAAACATGAGTAGTAAGGAGTACGCTTTTGCTAGTTTGGCATTTGCCTATGATCCAAAAACAAAACGCTTATATGCTACAACCGTTTTTGGTAACAAAAGACGAGATTAATTGTCTTAACTCATTAACCATTTTCCTTAATTATTTAGTCATTTATGAATGATGACTTAGGTTTCTATTTTTCAAAAAAACGATATGAAGTATTCTCTTATTTTTTGTTTGTTCCTATTTTCAATTCGTATTGCTGCACAGGAAATCAATATCGATTACAACAAATTAGGCAATAAAGTAATCGAATTGATTAACCAACACCGAAAAACCCTTCGATTACAAGAATTAAAAAAAGATTTAATATTATTGAAAGCAGCTAGAGATCATAGTAATTATATGCTTGAAAATAATATCTTATCTCACGAACAAAAGAATACGGATAAAAAATTTCCAAAAGATAGAATCCAATTTTATGAAGGAAAGATGTTTGATACCTTTGGTGAAAATATTTTATTCACCTCCATCGAATTAAAAAAATATAATGAAGCCGAAATAAATATTCTAGCAAGGAAATTATTTCTGCAATGGAAAAATTCTCCACCTCATTATAAAAATATCATTTATCAAAATTATGAATTTACTGACATTGCCTTTTCATTTGATAAAAAACAAAAAAGATTATACGCCACTAATGTTTTTGGTGCCAAAGGATTTATTATTCCTAATCAACTATCAGAAAATGCATTTGGTTTAACCGAAAAAAATACTTTATGCAAAAAAATTAATGTAAGTGACCAAATTCATATTGGAAATGGGTTACGAATTGAAGGAAATGATGTGGTATTATACTATTATGATATTGAAAAATTCAAACGTATTTTCAACGAACGAAGCGATGCGATTGCTATCGATTTTATTGAAGGTAACCAATTTAAATGTGGTTCTAAAAATGAATTTGATGTTTCTGCTATTTATGATGGTACTTTGTCAAAACCCATTTATAAAGATGAACTTTTAGCGAATAATCAAGCCGAAAACAAATTAAAATTGATTACCAAAGTAGGTGAAATTCCCGAACATTTAAGAGGCAAAGACTTAACATTAAGCACTGTTTTTATTTTTACAAATTGTGCTTGTGCGTATAGTTCGCCTATAGAAGTAGATTCTAGAACGCTTTCCTTGTTATCTGTAAAACCCATATTGGAAATTCCAAAAAACACTTTACTAACAAATAAAGGCATTATCAAAACCGAAGAACATTCTTTTGCTTTTGGACGAAATGAAACCATTGAAAAACTAGACAACACTGAAACTTATTTGAATACTTCTGACTTCTATGACACTTCAAATTTTACAATTAAAGTAGCATTTGATACGATTTCAAATGAAAATGAATCCAATATAGCCTCAGAAATAAAGAACCGTTTCTCTGAATACAACAACAATTTAGATACACTAACTGAAGCCGATTCAATTAGTGAAGAGGTCACTTTTGAAATAATCAATGAGAAAATACATTCTTCACAAATTTACAGCTATAGTTCTGTTGAAGGCAATGAAGCTTTAAACAAAAATTTATATTTAGAACGAGTAAAATCAATAGAGAAATATGGAAGAGAGCAACTCAATATTCTTATTAAACCTGACAAAGTAGTGGCAGAGGAAAATTGGGAAACTTGCTATATCCAATTGGAAATGGAAAATTTTGGAGCATTAGCACTAAAACCGAAAGAAGAGATTAGAAGTTACATCAATACGAATAGAGATCAATGGGAAGCCTATTTAAACAAACAACGCGTTTCTAAATTAATAGCCAATTATTATGGTGAATTAAAACCCAAAGATCCTAACGACAAGTATTATTTAGAATTTTTATATGAAATTAATTTACGAACCGGAATTTATGAAAAAGACTATACTAGAGCTAATTTAGCTTTAGCCAAAATTTATGAAGAGGACTATTCCTATGCGATTTTTGATGAAATCGTTTTTAATGAATTAATGACCAATGAGAAATTGGTACAAAATGCAGCTGCCGTTTTAATCAAATCGCACCGAATTAATCAATTTAAAACTGTTCGCTTTTTAAAATATTGGTTGACCCAGTTTGACACACTAACTAAAAACGCGCAATTCAATTTACTGAATTTGTATTGTGTTACCAATGATGAATTACTGGAAAGTTGGGATGTTTCGACAACTAAATTAGCCAATGTTACCAAACCAAAAACCTTAATGGATAAATTTGAAGCCTTTGAAAAGAATTTGGATTTGATTGCCAATTATAATTATGTGGGTTTGTATTATGCTAATCATACTAATGATTATGAAATGCTTAACTTTTATTTTAGCAAAGTTTATACTAGTTTTAAAAACAACATAAAAACGCCAAAAGACAGAGTCAATCTTGGCTTATTTTTAAATTTTTGGAGTTCGTATTCTACCACAATAGAACTACTAAAAGAACAAATGAAAAAACCCGAATTTTCTAAAGAAGAAGCCTTATTACTAGCACAAACCTATCCTTTAGAAATTGATGACAACGGAAGCTCTGATTCCGATTTAGAATATATTTTAAAGAAAGTGTACCGTTTGAATAAAAAAGCATGGTGCGAATGGCAAAACGAGAATAAAAACGTACTCAGAAACACTATTATTAAGCGTGAATATTGTAAGATGTGTACTACTGATAAAAAATAATTCCACTATCTTTGAATCTATAGTTACGATTTTCAACCTTTTTCTGTGACTATAACTAGTAAATCATTTAAATAAAAGCAAATTGAAAAACCTCCTACAAACTTTTGACACCATAACCAACTACTTCTCTCCAAAAATAGTTGCAGAAGTCAATGACCAATATGTTAAAATTGCCAAAATTAAAGGGCAAGATATCCCTTGGCACAATCATGAAAACGAAGACGAACTTTTCTACATCATAGAAGGCAGTTTACTTATGGAAATTGAAAATGAACCTCCTTTTACCATGTCTCAAAATGACTTATTTGTGGTTAAAAAAGGAGTTAACCATAGGATTTCTGCAGAAGAAGAATGTAAAATCATGTTAGTGGAAACCAAAACCACCTTACATACTGGAACAGTACAAGCAGCAGTTACTAAAAGCATTGAAGAACAGCTGTAAACAACATTTTCCCTATATTTGCAACGGACAACACTAATCATAAGAAACAACCTTATGAAAAAATACCTTCACAAAACAGTATAAGTGAGAATATTACACTGTCAACTAAATACAAATTGAAAAAATCAGAAAATGAAAAGGCTTGGACTATTTGTCCAGAATGTAAAGGACTTGGCAAAAAAAGTCAGAAACTTCAAAAGAAATTCCGACTTCAATACAAAAAAGCCTTAGAAGAATTTGAGCAATCTAATAAAGAAGGAATTCCCCCTATTCGTCCAAAAGCGCATTTAAACTCTTGCATAAACTGTGCTGGTTCTGGATTAATTCGAAGCGAGAAATTTCCCGAAGTTGATAACGAAAACTATCCACATATTGCCATTATAGGTGGAGGAATTGGTGGAGTTGCATTGGCAGTTGCTTGTTTGCATCGAGGCATTCCTTTTACACTTTACGAACGTGATACCAATTTTGAAGCACGTTCGCAAGGATATGGCTTAACCTTACAACAAGCCAGTAAAGCTATTGAAGGTTTTGGTATTTTTTCTCTGGAGAAAGGAATTGTTTCCACGAGACATTTGGTTCATACTCCAGAAGGAAAAGTTATTGGAGAATGGGGCATGCGAAAGTGGTTGTCATCTGTAAACCAAAAAGTTACTAAAAGAACCAATATTCATATTGCACGACAAGCCTTACGATTAGCTTTATTAGAACAACTTGGAGGTCATGATTCACTAAAATGGGGACATCAATTAGTCAATTTTAAAGAAAATGACAATAAAACGATTGAATTAAGTTTTCAAGTTAATGGAAAAATACAAATGGCAAAAGCTGATCTTATAGTTGGAGCCGATGGCATACGAAGTACTGTTCGTAACTTATTGATTGGTGATGCTATTACTCCTTTACGATATCTCGATTGTATTGTAATCTTGGGCATTTGTCCTTTGTCAGCTCTTGAAGGTCTTGATAGTCCTTTACTAGATTCGGCTACGGTATTTCAAACGGGTAATGGTAATGAGCGCATCTATATTATGCCTTATACATCCGATTCTGTGATGTGGCAACTTAGTTTTCCAATGGAAGAAGCAGAAGCAAAAGCTTTGAGTGCCAAAGGTTGTGAAGCCTTAAAAGAAGAAGCCCTACTTAGAACGCAATGGCATTCACCTATTCCTCAAATTTTAAAAGCTACGAAAGCTAATCAAGTTTCTGGTTATCCTGTTTATGATCGAGAAGTATTGACAACTGAATTACTAGAAAAAGGAAAACAAATAACGTTACTTGGAGATGCAGCACACCCAATGAGTCCTTTTAAAGGACAAGGAGCCAATCAAGCTTTGCTGGATGCATTGGCTTTGGCACGAGGCATCTACAAAGGTTGTGGTCCATTTTCAAATTGGAAAGCCACTGGAATTAGAAAAAGTGTCTTAACAGATTTTGAAACTGAAATGCTAGAACGTAGTGCCAAAAAAGTAAAAGACTCAGCCGAAGCTGCACAATTTTTACATTCTGATATTGTATTACTGGAAAATAATCAACCTAGAGGTAGTTGTTTGAAAGGGAAGGATTTGATGGAGTAAAATTATTGCTGGTTTTGTTGTTTTAGCAGGATTTATAGTATATTTGAAATAACTAATAAGTATGATGTTTAACATACATTCTAACCAATTTTGAGTGGCTTTGTATGATGTAGTAATACCTATATAAAAGTTGTGCGCAATTTATGAAAAACGTAATTCACATAATAATTTTGATATTCATAACAGCTTATTGCCAACCTCAAGAACTGAATGTGGAAATTAAAAATGTTGAAATTAATATTTCTGGAAGTCCAGGACCTTGGTTACAATACAACGATAGTTTTTATTGTTATTTTAAAACTGACAATGACAAATTTAGTTCAGGTTCTAATCATCAATTTTACATTCTTGACAAAGACGGTAAAATCAAATCTCAAATTGATGTTCCTAAAAAACTTCAAACCTCTTATTACGATTTATACATTAAGAACGATACAATATTTACAACGGAATATTATGACCACAACACTTTTTATCTTGACCAAACAAACAACACTTGGATAGAAACAGAAAAAGGGATTGATTTATATTACGATGATAAAGATTATTCAGTTTATTCTCTAGATTTTGGAGAATGGGGTGGTGTAACTTGGTTCAAAGACAAACAAACGGAAAAACAATTTGAGATTGGTGCTACTACACCGATTATAAATAAATTAGGAGAGTCATACTATTTAACAGCAGGAAAATCTGTTTTAAAAATTAACAATCCAAAAAAGCTGGATAAAAGCGAAGAACCTTATGTATATCAGAAAGCAGTACTTGATGAAAGATTTCACAGAGAAGGTAATTATTCTACAAACGGAGCGGAAACAATATTTGAATATGAAAATGACGATTATTTCAATCCAACATTTTCATTAGCAACATCGTTCATTGCTAACGAAAAACTCTATCATTTATACAAAGACAGTATTTCTACCAAAATTGGAACAATAGAAAACAAAAAGTTAGTTCCATTTTACGAATTCAAATCTGTAATCAGACCTTTTCAATGGAATTACGATACGAGAAACCCAATTCAAAACAATAACTTTCAATCGGTTCAATTCCAAACAGACAAGGATTCTGTTTACGGAATTATAGAAATAAACAAAAATGATTTTAAAGTTACCCAATTCAACAACATCTATAAAGAACGAGTATTTGGCGAAAAGAAAATGAATGAATGGATTAAAAATATCTTTGACAATTATTATTCAAATTTTAGCACATTGACTTTAAACCAAATAGATAAAGTTGAGCAAGAGATAAATGCAACGGATATCACCCAAAAACATAAAATTGCAACTTATCGACTTGATGGTCGAAATGTTGAAACACCAAGAATTTACCGAAAAATCGAGAGTGACGAATTAAGATTACTGACAATTTATTACTACTCTAAAAATGAAAATAAAATTGAGTTGATAAACTTTGAATTGGGAGAAAACAGGAACAAAAATCAAAATATTGCTGACGTTGTTGCATCAATGTCAAATAAAGAGAAAGAAGAAACACTTTACAAACAAAAATTTGATTGGATTTCAGATTACCTCAAAGGCAAATTCGGAGAACCCAACGACTATAAAACGGACAAAAATGGTACTGAACAAAAATGGAAAAAAGACAACAAAATAATTGTTTTAGAATATAGTAAAAGAGATGTCGAACTAACAATTTACAGCGAATAAAAAAACTACGTGCTTAACCAAGCAACTAATCATACGCAAACACGTTAGGTGCAATTTCAAAAAAGACATTTATGTACTTTCGCACATTTTTTAAAGTAAAACCAAAAAAATCCTCAATCAAGAGGACTTTTATAATGCTATCATTCACTGAACACCACCAACTAAAAAATTCTAATACTCACTAAACTGCAAGTTGCTCAAATTCTTATAGATACCGTTTTCTATTTCTAGTAGTTCTTTGTGAGTTCCGTATTCGGCAATTTTCCCTTCGTTTAGGACTAAAATGGCATCGGCACTTCTAATAGTTGATAATCTATGTGCAATAATGATGCTTGTTCGTCCTTTCATTAAATTTTCTAAAGCTTCTTGTACCAATTTTTCGCTTTCACTGTCTAAAGAAGAAGTCGCTTCGTCTAAAATTAAAATACTTGGATTTTTCAACAACGCTCTAGCAATAGCAATTCGTTGTCGTTGACCACCAGAAAGTTTGATACCTCGTTCCCCTACAAGCGTACCAAATTGTTCTGGAAAACCCATTACAAAATCAAAGGCATTGGCTTGTTTAGCTGCTACTATAATTTCCTCTTCAGTGGCATCGGGTTTTCCGTAAGCGATATTTTCTCGAATGCTTCCGCCAAAAAGAATCACATCTTGCGGAACAATACTCATATTCCCACGAAGATTTTCTAAATCATAATCATAAATATTTTTATCATCAATTAGAATTTCTCCTTTATCAATATCATAAAAACGAAGTAATAAGGATGATATAGTTGATTTTCCTGCACCACTTGGACCAACAAGCGCAATTTTTTGACCAAATTGAGCTGTAAAATTAACCCCTTTCAACACTTCAATTTCTGGACGTGAAGGATACGAAAAACCTACGTTTTTAAAGCTAACATTTCCTTTTATTTTATCTTTCGAATGGGTTTGAGTTGCTTTTATATTTTCTGGTACTTCGTCTAACAATTCGAAAACACGTTCGGTGGCTCCAACTGCTTTTTGAATTTGGGCATATAATTCGGCAATGCCTCCAAAAGAAGCCCCTATAAATGCAGAATACAAGACGAAAGAAATTAAGTCACCCACATCTTTTATTTCGCCATTAATACACAAAGTTACTCCATACCAAACCACGGCCACAATAGCACCAAACAAACAGAAAATGATAAAAGACGCAAAATAACCGCGATAAATTCCCCCTTTTATGGCCAATTTCACCACCTCATTGATTTTACCTTTGTAACGCGCAATTTCGTACCATTCGTTAGCAAAAGCTTTCACATTAGAAATCCCTTGCATGGTTTCTTCCACAATAACTTGACTTTCGGCAACTTGATCTTGAACAGATTTAGAAAACTTACGAATAAAACGCCCAAAAACAACAGCTGCAACAGCCACTACAGGAACAATGCAAAGCATCATTAAGGTCAGATTTAAACTGATAGTCAATAGGAAAATAATACCACCAATGATTAAAATAAATTGTCTTAAAAATTCAGCAATGGTTGTGGTTAAGGTATCTTGAATTTGGGTAATGTCGGAACTGATGCGGCTGTTTAGTTCGCCCACACGCTTTTGTGAGAAAAAGGTCATGGGTAACTTTACCAAATTGGTATACAGAGCTACACGAATATTGGCCAAAGTATTTTCTGTAAAATTAATGAATAGCGACAATCTAAAAAACGAAAAGAACGATTGCAACAACAAAATCACCATTAAACCTAAAGCGATATTTTGGGCTTGCACCAAATCTTTATTCGTAACACAATCGACCAACATGCCTAATAACATTGGGAAAGCCAAGGCCGTTCCACCAGTTAAAAGCAGAAATACTAAGCCTAAATAAAATTTCCATTTGTGAGTATCCGCATATTTAAAAATCTGAAGTGCTTTACTGAGTGTACTTGCGTTGAGTTTTGATTTGGGTAAATCATTTTCTTTAAATCGAGCCATTTAGCTGTTTCTTTTTTTAATTTGTTGCAAAGCAGTGTTATTGTTTACTGCCTCCCAAAGGTCTGAAAAATTTATTTTATTTGAATAACATCTGTAATATTTTATTATCACTATTAGTTAGCATCCCTAATTTTTAAACTGTGCTATTCCAAAACCTCAAAAAAAAACTTCCCGAAAACGAGAAGTTTTTTTGTATACTATAAAAAAAGAAAGTAATACAAGCCATAGTACTTGCTACTAACGACTAATCACTCTTCACTAATCACTTCTTATCTTGAATAATTAGGCGCTTCCTTAGTAATTGTTACATTGTGTGGGTGACTTTCGCCAATACCACTAGAAGTGATTCGAACAAAACGACCCGATTCTTGTAAGGTTGCCACGTCTTTTGCTCCACAATAACCCATTCCTGCACGTAAACCACCAATAAATTGTTGCATGCTTTCATTCAATTCCCCTTTATAAGGCACACGACCTACGATTCCTTCTGGAACTAATTTCTTCACATCGTCTTCTACATCTTGGAAATAACGGTCTTTCGAACCTTCTTGCATCGCTTCTACCGACCCCATGCCTCTATACGATTTGAATTTTCTACCTTCAAAAATAATGGTTTCTCCTGGAGATTCTTTGGTTCCTGCTAATAAAGAGCCTAACATCACACAATCCGCTCCTGCAGCCACGGCTTTAGGGATATCACCTGTATAACGAATTCCACCATCTGCGATTACCGGAACACCGCTTCCTTTTATAGCAGCAGCAACTTCTAGTACAGCTGAAAATTGGGGAAACCCAACACCCGCTACTACTCTAGTCGTACAAATCGAACCTGGTCCTATACCTACTTTCACACCATCTGCTCCATTATCTACTAGATATTGAGCCGCTTCTGGTGTTGCTATATTACCCACCACTACATCTAAAGTTGGGAAAGCAGCTTTTACTGCTTTTAATACATCCACCACACCTTTCGTATGTCCGTGAGCGGTATCGATGATGACAGCATCCACTCCAGCATTGACTAAAGCCGTAGCTCTATCCACCGCATCAGCCGTAACACCTAGTGCTGCTGCTACACGCAAACGACCGTAAATGTCTTTGTTGGCATTGGGTTTTTGCGTTAACTTGGTAATATCTCTAAAAGTAATTAATCCGGCTAATTTGTTGCCTTCCGAAACCACTAATAATTTTTCGATTTTATGATCTTGTAGAATTTCTTCTGCTTGTTGTAAAGTAGTGCCTACTTGAGCAGTTACTAAATTTTCAGAAGTCATCACTTCGGTAATCGGTCTTTCGTTTTTCTTTTCGAAACGCAAATCCCTGTTGGTTACAATTCCTTTTAAAGTCATGGTAGCATCTACTACTGGAATTCCACCGATACCGTGCTCTTTCATGGCTCTTTTGGCATCGCCCACAGTAGCGGTTAAAGGCAAAGTTACTGGATCGATAATCATGCCTGATTCGGCACGTTTTACTTTACGCACTTCGGCAGCTTGTTGGTCGATCGTCATGTTTTTGTGCAACACGCCTATACCTCCTTCTTGCGCCATAGCAATAGCCATAGCACTTTCGGTAACGGTATCCATTGCTGCGGAAACAATAGGCACATTTAGCGTGATATTTCTTGAAAATTTAGTTTGAATACTGACTTCACGAGGCAGCACTTGAGAATAATTTGGAATTAGTAGGACATCATCGTATGTAAGACCTTCTCCGATGATTTTAGTTGAGTGTGCTTTCATCTTGCAATTTGTAGTTAAATTGCGTGCAAATATAGGAAAAATTTAGGAGTTTTGAGTTAGAAGTTAGAAGTTTTTTCTATCTGATATTTTCAGTTGCATACAAATTCTTAGTACCACTATAAGGTAAAATATACTTTGCCCGCTTGAAATTTAGTCTAGCAACACTATTTACAAAAGCAATACAGCAGTAATTACCTAATTGAAAGCAGCCTAAAAAGACAATTTGGCAGTAAATTACTGGTAAAAAAGGTACAATAACCTAAAATTTTAAGTCGGAGACATAAAAGTTTAAGTGCCTGACGTAAAATTTTAGGTCTACCAACGTAAAAGTTTAGGTCCTTGACGTAAAATTTTATGTTCCTGACTTAAAATTTTATGTCTTTGAGATAAAATTTTATGTTCTTGAGGTAAAATTTTGTGTGAGGTTTTTAAAAAAGGGAACTAGATGATGATTGAAAGTTAGGAGTTTGAAGATTTGTACTTTGGAGAGCAGAAGTTGCTTTTATTTGTTTATGTTGAGTTTTACATACCGAAGATTTTTATATCTAGCACCATATAAATCTTCAGGATATACAAAAAGTTATTCTTGAGTCGCGAAAAGTCGCTTTAATTTTCTTATTGTTTAGCTTAAATTCTAAAATTGATTCTGGAACTCTTTCTCCAAAATTATTTTTAACGGTTTGGCATGAAAGTATTTTCCATGAGCCAGAAATTCCTGTTTTTTCATAGCTATTTATTAAGCTAAAAGTATAATCTCTATTAAGAGTTAAAAAATTTATTGCTTCTTTTCCTTTTGTGGTATCCTTAACAGTAACACCTTTCATTTCAATTCCATATTGCCCAATCATTTTTTCATTGTCTCCACATTTAGAGCAACTATAAAATAAAATTTGAGATAAAAAGATAATAAAATATACGGTTTTCTTCAATTGCATTTTTTTGAATTGTTTAGGTTTAGAAAGTTAGTGTTTTGTTTTTGTTTGTTATTTATTTTGAATTTCAAAGATTTTGCCTTTATAAAAGGAGAGTGATGGTGTTGCAATAGTATACCTCAAAGTCAGGAGGAGCGGAGAAATACATGAAGTTTGTGGTTAAAAAATCAAGTATAAAAGCCCAAGTTGTATTATAGAACAAGGAAAAGTACACACTTTTCTAAAAACACAATTTTATGAGTTAAAAATAGCTTTTTTAAGCCTATCAATTTTTGTAAAATTGTCCTTTAGTCAAAAAAGAAACCTCGCTTAAATCACTTTAAATGAGGTCAATATTTTTATTTATTTAGAAAATTTAGCTTTTTGGAGAGGTTGTGCAACAGCTACCGCTGTTACCTGCAGTACAAGTTTTCTATTGATAAATAATTTCACTTGTTTTAAAAAATTTAATCCATTTTTCTTTTAAGTCTGTTGGGATTTCTGATTTTTTGATTGCTCTAAAATTTGTATATAAAGATGTTTTACCTTGTACAATATACCAAAGTTGTGATTCAGGTTTTTTGTCATTTTTGAAATTTGGACATTCGATTGTAAATATAATCCAAGGAAATTTTACGCTTTCGTCTTTTTCAATAAATGTCAATTTAGCTTTTGGCGAATTTTTTTTAGATTGTTCAAACATCATGTTCATTGCTTTATCCATTGGAATATTTTTAGCACCTTTTATTGCCATCATTGTCCCAATTTCTGTCCAATTTTCAAAAGTCTCATTTGAAGGAATTAGTTCGAGCATTGTCATTTCTTCATTCTCTTGATTACTTCCCACTTTCCAGTTTTCACTTTCAGGCCAATGTAACTTTAGAGATTCTCCGTCTTGTTGTTCGTTGCCACAAAATTGACTTAAATATTTTTCTGCTTGCTTATCACCGATTTGTTTTGCTTTATTAAAATCTTCACAAGCACCTTTTTTGTTTCCTGTATTTGCTCT
This sequence comes from Flavobacterium jejuense, assembly GCF_006491595.2. Lineage (GTDB taxonomy): Bacteria > Bacteroidota > Bacteroidia > Flavobacteriales > Flavobacteriaceae > Flavobacterium > Flavobacterium jejuense. The sequence continues at coordinate 310,007 of NZ_VEVQ02000002.1, read as the reverse complement.
TATTTGACCTCGAAGTGTTAATGCATTTGGTGTTGTAGGTAATAATTCAATTGTTTTGTCCAAATCTGGTAATGCTTCAGTGTATTTTTTCTGACTTATTAAAACAGTTGCTCTGCTATAATATGCGTCTGCCATTTTAGGATTAAGTTCAATCGTTTTATCAAAATCTTTTAAAGCGGATTTATAATCTTGTAAAGCAAGTTCACACATACCTCGATTTAAATATGCTACAGTTAAATTTTTGTCTGTCTTGATAGCTTTGCCATATTCTTTTATTGCTCCATCAAGGTCTTTTGAATTATGCTTTTCAATACCCATTTTTAGATATTCATCGGCAGTTTGTCCAAAAAATGTTGTAAAAAATGTTAAAGCTAAAATTGTAAATAGTTGTTTCATTATTAATTATTTGGTTTTTATGTATTGCAGGTAACGTGTTTGTATATGGTGCGTTGCGTGGTTAAGCAACTAATTTAGCAAATAAAAACCGAATAGAAAATCCGCGAGGATTTTCGTAAGTAGGCGAGAACCAGCCATTAATTATACACGGTGTTGCCCACAGTATTTTATTTTCAGAGTTCAATTCCGTGTTTTTTTAAAGTCGTATTAAACCAACCTTTTCGATCTTTCCAAACTTCATCTGCTCTCAATTTATCTATCGCAATCTTTTTAAATTCCTCGTTTTTACTTTCCAATAATGTTTCTATAAATGAGTGTAAATAGAAAACTTCATTTTCGGTTTGAAATTTAGCTTTCGGAAAGTCGTTTTTTAAATAATTTTCCATTTCCTCCGAGTATTCAGACGAGTAATATTTTTTTAAATAATCAAATGCATAAGCATTGTTTTTACTAAAAGCCAATTCCTTAATTCGAGGCAAATAACTGTCTTTGTGTTTTCTATTCTCAAAGGTTCTGTCATAAAGTAACCAATAAATTTCTTTTTCTGAATAGATTATTATACTATCCAATTTTTCCATTGTCAAGTCAGTTGCAAGTGCTTTTTGCATTGCTAAATCTTGCTCGTAATTATTTCCTTTGATTTTTCTCGAAGCGTCAATTCTAACTTTATTCCAATATTCGTGATAAATGATTGATGAAATTGGCTCAACGTCCATAATACAACCCTCGAAAGTCTCAACCATTTCATTTTTTTCTAATTCTGTTGATAGTAATTCAGAAACGTTTCCTTTGTTAGACTGAATGAGTTCAATCGAAGCGTAAGTCCGAATTGTTGGGTTTTCGTGTTTTGATAATTCGATTAATTCTTTGTTGGTTAGTTTTTTCTTTAATTTTTGAAATCTTGTGTATTGTGGACTTACCATACAACCAATTCCAACACAATCAGATTCCACTCTATTTACTTTAATAATTGAATCAATCAGCTGTTCTTTTGTTTGCGAGAAACAAAGACTAATTGTCAAACTAAATATTATCGTGAGCAGTTTTTTCATATTGTGGGCAACGGTCTCGGCTATGAGTAGTTGCGTGGTTTAGCACTTAACTTTGCAAGTACACACCAAACTGAAAATCCGCGAGGATTTTCAGAAGTAGACGAGAACAAGCAATTACTTATAGCCATTGTTGTGTTTAGTGTTTTTTAATTCAGTTCGTTGTATTTCGGTCTTTTTCTCTTCCCTGTCGCAACAGCATTTATCAAAGAGTAAACATTTTTATTTATTTCATCATTTGGTTCCATTTCCATTGCTTTTTGAATATAGGTTTTAGCTTCGTCATCATTTCCTAAAACCATTAAATTCACAGCGTGGTTGCAATAAAGTCCAGCGTCATTTAATTCACGTTTAATTGCTTCTTGAGAGTATTCCACAGCAAGTTTTACATTCCCAGAGTCCATTGCGGAAATCGAAGCTTCTCTTGGTAAATCAGGATTTTCCTTTTCTATTTCAACTGCTTTTGCGAAATGCTCCAAAGCTTTTTTATTTTCAGACATTGCTTGATAAACTTTGGCAATTAACCAATTTGTCTGCCAATGATTTGGTATAATAGATAAGCATTCAGAATAATGTTTGATTGCTTTTTTGGCTTTTCTTTTATTCCAAAATCCAAGTTTTGAATTTCCTTGCCCTTTTATTATTGTCAAACCATTAGCCAATTCATTTCCTTTCTCAAAATTCGAGTTGAAAATCGGGATTTTATCTTCTGGTAATTCGTATTCCATTCGGTTTTTTTACATTAAACACAACTTGTTTATATATATGACAAAATCATACAAAGCCATCCAAAAGAAGGTAGCTATGTATGACAAACGTCATTTTTTTTATTTTTTACTCTTACAAATCTAACCTATTCTATTTTCACATGCAATACATATAAATACGTATTTTTCGTGTTTTATTGTACGTATTTATACGTAGTAAAAGGTAAAATGTTTGTCAATTTCCTTTTTTAGGGTGTGTTTTGTTTTTGTAAAAATAGGAAGCTTTTTTAAAAAGGTTTTACGGTTTTCCGTAAAGGGTGTTTATTTTAAAGTTTCCACTTCACTTTTTAGTATTGTAGCTCCACAGTCGCTTTTACTTTATCGTTTGCTATCTTTTTAAATTCTTCTTGCTTTGTAGTAACATTTCTATAAATGACTCTAAATGGAAGGCTTCATTTTCGGTTTTAAAGATAGTTTTAGGGAAGTCCATTCGTAAATAATTCTCTAAAAACAAGTTTGACACTCAGACTAAAAAAAATAAGTGATTGCTAGTATATTGTGTAATGGTTTATGTTGTTATCATCCGTTTTTATTGCTTTTATCCGTAAATTATTAATGCAGGTTCTCCCAATGAGACATCAAAAGTTGGCTTGTACCAATCCACATCAGTTTGTGTTACTATTTTATTGTTGTTCCGTTTATAATCAAGATAATACTGATTCTCTTTTACATGAGTTTTCCCAAGATAAAACCATGTCAATGTAATCCTGTCTGCATTAACCACTTTCAAAAAAGTCGAAGCTTCAAAAATGTGTCTTGGATTGTAAATTTCGAGTCTTTCGTTTTCTTTAAAGACCAAAGTCAGTCGATTTAATTGCTTATCAAATTCGGCATATTTTAATTCGTGATAGTTATCATATGGCTTTCCAAACCAATCTCCGTAAATTCTAAAAGTACCGCCCTTAAATAAATGGTCATTGTTTTTTATTCGTTCAACGATTTCTTCAGGGTTTCTTCTTTTTGTCTCGCTGTCATTTGTTGGTTCAAGGTTGTCAAGATCAGGTGAAGCATGAACGGAAGTCATAAACTCTATTGGTCCTACGATTTGAACTCTTTTGAACATTTTTAGTCCAAGCCATAGGGATGAAACTACCAAAAATCCTACAATTATTAATCCTATCGTATTTGGAAGCGAAGCATAAATGGCAATTCCAATTATTGTTGTTCCCGCTAAAGGTGCAAGTCCAATAATAAAACCTGTTATACTATTTATCGCTTTTCTCAAGTGTTTATTTTTAAATATGTAGTATGTTATTTATATATCAGACTTAATCAGGCCTATACCTACATTTAGAAAGATAAGTCTTTTAACATGTCTCAATATCTTTTATCCCTTCAAATCTAAACTATTCTTTTTACCCTTGCAATTACGAATAAATATTTATTTTTCGTGTTTTATGATATGTATTTATACGTAGTAAAGGGTAACTAGTTTGTAACTACACTTTTTAGGGTGGTTTTTGTTTACGAAAAGCAAAGACTAATGGTTAAACAGAATAGTAGAATGAATTGTTTTTTCATGTTATGGGGAATGGTTGGTATATGAAAAGCTGTAGCGTAAAAATACTATAACTTTAAAATAAAAAAGCAATTAAGTACATCCTTTTATAGTTTGTACTTAACTGCTATTTATAAATACTGTGTTTTACACCCTTTTTATTTTATTATCTTCATCGTTACCATTTCTTCATTGTTAATATTGGCTTTGATAATATACATGCTTCCATTTTTCAAATGAGAGACATCTAAATGGCTATTATTTGATTCTAATACTTTTGTTCCATAAAAATCAAATACAGTTATTGAAGTTTTTTTATTTATTGGTAAGCTTTCTGATTGCATATTCTTTGAAGTTCTATCACAAGGTTCTATGATTTTTTGAATTTCATAATTGTCTTTAGCAATCGTTGCAATTCTATAGTTCTTGTCACAAGGACCAGGAGCAGGAGGTGTAATTGTTCTGTATATAGTTGTTGTACCATAAGAATTAGTGGCAGTTATTTTGGCATACACGCTCCATGTATTACAATTTCCATGACCTAAACCATCAAAACCGCTTCCTCCAAAACTAGCAGTACAACCTCCGCTACTTGATATTGTTTGCCACGTTGTAGCCGTAATTCCTTGATGATTGATATTTGTTCCGTTAGCGCCTTTCATGTGCACTGCTACATAATTTGTTCCTAGAGGATCTAACTCTACTATGATTTGTGGAACTCCAATCCATACTGTGCTAACTGCTTCTACAACTGCTTTTTTTGCATTTATCCTACCATATCCCACTTGATTATTCCAAGTTCCATTCGGCTGACCAGATGTAGTGGTATAGCTATATCCAGAGACCTTATCTACATTGCTTTCTAGAATTTCTCTAGCTTCTTGTTGTGTTAAATTTGGATTGGCTGATAAAATTAATGCGACAACACCTGCTGCATTTGGGCAAGCTGAGGAAGTTCCATTAAAATTAGCTGTGTAATTTCCAGAACTGTAACCTGCTGAACCTGAAATATCTGTTGTATAGATTTTTACTCCAGGAGCAACTAGGTCTAAACTTGTACCATAGTTACTTCCCCACCAATTTTCACCATCACATGAGCTCGGAGTTTTTCTTTGATCACACATAGAACTTGCTCCTACTGAAATAGCGCTAGCCACTGTTGAAGGAAAGCTAACACTTCCATTATCATTTCCAGAAGAAAATAAAACAACAGAGCCTTTACCGTTTCTACCACTACTAACGGCACTATTTATAGCATTTGCAATAGTGCTAGAATAGGAACCACCACCGTATGAATTACTCAATACATCTGCACCGTTTTGCCATGCCCAGTTGATTCCATTTGCAATCATAGCATCTGTAGGACTTCCAACCGTAGGAAATACTTTTACCGGAATTATTTTGGCATTATACGCTATTCCAGCTATACCAATACTATTATTTGCAACACCTGAAACAATACCTGCACATGCTGTTCCATGAGCATTTCCAGTTTGATTTCCATTACTACCTCCTCCAGTTGCATCATAACCTGATAGTAGATTACTTTGTAAATCAGGGTGATTTAAATCTACTCCAGTATCTATAATTGCGATTTTTATTCCAGTCCCTGTAGTATAGCTCCAAGCCTCATCTACATCCATATCTGCATCAACTGTACCTCCCAAATATCCTTGATTTTTTATTGCCCATTGGGATGCAAAATTTGGATCATTTGTATTTGGTTGTATCATTCTTATGAAATTAGGTTCAATAAATTCTACATGCTTATTTTTTTGAAGCTGATTTACCAGTTTTACTAGTTCAGAAGTTTCTAAATCGAGTTTCACTAAGTACAAGTCTTTCACAAATTCATTTACTTTTACAGTGAAAGATTTGCCTTTTAGCAAATCATTAATTGAACTATCTGATTTAAGTTTAATGTTCAACTCTCCTTTTGCAATTTGACGAGTACCGTCACTATATATTAATACTGGCTCAATTCGTTTAAACTTTGTTAAGGATTTATCTTGTAAGGTTTGTTTACGGTTCTGATATGTCCCTTGTAAATTTGACGTTTTCAAAATTGCAGAATTGTTAGATAGTTCTTCAAAACCTACATCTGAAATTCTTTGTATTGATGATTTATTATTTTTAGCAAATTCTACATATATTTCTTCTTGAGAAATAATAAACTCTATGACTTTATCATGAAGTTTATAAGTCATTTTTTCTTGCCCTTGCATGAAAAATGTTAGTATTAAAAAATTGATTATCAGTATTTTTTGTTTCATTTTTTGTTTTGTTTGTTTGTTTGAAGTACTATAACTTGTTATAAAAGTAATCGGTTGGAGCAAAAATATATTTAAATCTCCTTAATATTTTACATTAAGTGCATGTTCCAATTTAGTTACTCTTACAATACTATTATTGCCATTTGAAAAAGTTGGAATATTGAAAATTGAGTTCAAAAAATCATCAGTACACTAAATTTATGGACACAATTCACACCGTTTTCCTAAATATAAACTATCCAATGTTTTTGATTACTATATTTATTTTCATTAAAATCATTCTTAAAAAAACAGTTTTCCTATCAAATTTACAGATTAAGGAATTGTTGTTTTATTTTTCAGAATTACAACCACAGTTGGGTTGAGTGTCATCAGCTTTACCACTATTAAAAAATAGCGTAACCACTAAGTAACAAAGAATTATCAAAGCTACTTTTGTTCTGTTTGTTAATTTTTTTATTGTTCTTTAATTTTATTCATTGGCACCATTGTTTAATTGTTAGATTTACTGTTGTTTCAGATTGTGTACAATCTGTATTTACCTGCTACTTTATAGCACATATACAAGCATTTATGATGGTTTTTTGATTATTTATTTTATTATATCCTCACAAATTTAAACTATCTCTTTTAATCATACAATACGTATAAATACGTATTTTTCTTGTTTTATTGTACGTATTTATACGTAGTAAAGGATAAAGTGTTTGTAAATATGCTTTTTAATATCCAAAGTTACCACACATATTTCTATTCAAATTTATTATAATTTTCATTCCAATACTTTTCTATGAAATCCCATTTTCCATCCCAATAACCTTCTTCTCTTGCAATGAATTTAATTTTGGTAATTTCGTCAATATTAACTTTATTAATATAAATTCCAGTTTTTTTAAATCCTTCACACCCTATACCTTCGATATTACCAAATCGGATAGCTTTATTATCAATTATTTTGAACAAATCACTATTCCAATTATTATCAGCACAACCATTTCTTTCATACGAGTAATAAAAGTCTGTTGCTTTAATTTTGATTGTTGAAGGAAAATTTGAAAAGTTCTCTATTTCAATAAAAGATTTTGATTTGGGATTGAAAATAAGAATTTCGTTCACACCGGGAACGTTTGTCATAAAGTGCAGTTGAATATCTAAAAAACCATCTTCATTAAAATCTATGAATTTATAATCTGAAGGATTATTGTCGTTTTTATACAATACGTCTCCTTTTGATGATTTGAGAGTAAATAAGTAGTATTTTTTAAGACAGGTTTCAAATGTAATTCCGTTTTCAGATTGTTCTTTGCATATATTCAATTCTTCTTCTCCAAATTTTTCCTCTGTAGGAATTGCATTTATTTGGAGTTCACTCTGTTGTTTCTTACAAGCAGAGATACAAACTAAAATTGTCCCTATTATAAATTTCAGTTTCATAGTTATCTTTTATTAAAGTGCATGCTAAATTTTAAGTAGACTTGCACTAGCAATGCATTTTTATAGGTAGTTTTTTATTCCAATTCTGGTATTCCAATTCTGGTATTCCATTCCAATAATCATAAGTTTTCATTAAAGCAATACTGTTTTTAATAAATTCATTTTCATTAGAGTAAACCGTTCGTTTGTTAAATTCACCCGTTTTTTTATCCGATTCAAAAATCACATATTCAGTTCCGTTTGTAAGTAGTCTCAGTACCCATTTTGATTTCCAAGTATTATCAGAAAGTAATACTAAACTATACATTGAAGTCAAAGCATAAATTTCAGATTTGTCAAAAAAACAATTAAGGGTCTCAATTAATTTGAGCATATTACTGCTTATACTTTCAGATATTGCATTATTGTGTTTTTTAATTTCTTTATAAAACTCAATTAGTGTTTGATTAGAATTTGATTGATCTATACAACGTATAATAGGCATTTCTCAAATGTTTTACAACGGTTTTGTGTATGATTTCTTTGTGTATTTCAGCAAATAAAATTAGCAAATAAAAATGGAATAGAAAATCTAAGAGGCTTTTTGTAAGTAGACTGGAGTTGGCAATGCATTATGAATAGTGTTGTAACAACTGTTTTGCTTTATTCCTAACCCCTTTACTTGCACCTTTTCGCGCTAATACTTCAACGGTATTTTTATCAATATTTTTATGCTCCAAAAGTAAACCTTGTAGTACTTTATGGTTAGATGCTAACATTTTAGTAATCAGTTCTGAAGTTAAACCATTGGAAAGCAGTTCTTGTCTAAGGGTTTCATTGGGTTCATCTACTATGCCTGGTTGTAATACAATTCGGCTATCTTTATAAGGTTTTAAATAAAAAAGTAGTTCGTTAATTTTGTCTACTAATTCTAAGCGTTTATTGGTAGCAAATTCTAACTCCGGAGTTTCCCACAAACCTTCGTATTCCATTTCGTTGGTCTTGGAATTAAATCTTGGCAACAAACAAATGACTTGTAAATGATATGCTCCATTGAGATCTCCTTCTGGTTTCCACTCTACCTCAATGGCTTTCAATCTCGTTGGAGAATTTAGTAGTAATAAACTCCCAGAAAATTCATGAATAGTAGTTACTGTAGAATCTGTTTGGGTAAATAAATTCCATGCTACTGTCCACCCAGAAGGGATTTTTAAAGGTTGAAGGTTCATTGGTCTTTTACTCGAAATTTATATTCAGTTTATTTAATCATTTTAAAAACAGATTATTCCTCAATCCAAATATCTTGTTTAAAATGAGGATAAGGAAGGTCTTTTGGTGTTGTATAAATAAACTCTGATTGTTCTTCACCCGTTAACCAGTTGACCCAACCCCATTTCCCTGCTTTTTTTAGGGCTAGTTTAGGAACTCCATCTGCATCATACCTTTTATAATCTTCATAGATACAAGGAACCGTTTCTACAGCTTTAGCTTCATACCTCCAATAGGACAGATAAACACCTACTTTATCATTGTTATAAACAACTGTATAATTGCTATTAAATGGGAAAAAAGTAATTCTATCGTAATTTGCAGGAATAAGTGTTGTCAACCCTCTGGAACCTAAAGATTGATACATACCCCATTTTTTAGTTTTTTTATTTCTTGCCTTAAAGACACCGTCACCATTACCTTCATCAAAAATTAGAATATCAGCATTTAATTTTTCTTTTGATTCTTTAAAAGTGTCTATTGCCCAAGATTCAACCCAAATTAAAGGAACGTCTTCTGGGTCTTCAAATGAAGGATCTACTAAACTGATGTCTTCAAACCAATCAACCAATCCCCAAAGTTTTCCTTCTTTTACAAGTGTATAGAATCGACCTTCAACTTCCTTTATTTTAATAGCATCGTATTTACATTGGGCTTTATCTGCTGCATCATTAATTTCATAAGGGTTCATTAAGACACCGTACTTTTTGTTATTTTTAACAATAATGAATGGTTCCATGTCTTTAAACCATGCAATAGAATCAAATTTGGGTGCAACAACCTCTTCAAAGTTTATTTCAAACTTATCTAAAAGAAGTTCTTCAATATCCTCATCGGAATTTTCATAAGCATCAATACGGTAAACTCCCCATTTTTTAGTGGACTTCATTTTAACTCTAGCTAAATTATCTAGATTGGGTATCCATTCTATCTCTTTAGCTTTCATACCTTTTAAAATCTCTTTGTCTGAAACGTTTAGCTGTGCGTTCAGCATACTAGAAAACAGAAGTACTACTAGGATATAACTAAAATTTTTCATGAAGTAAGTTGTAAGGGTTACAAGTTTATAATAAACCATACTTAATATCTTTTTTTAAACTATTTAACCTCTTACACCAACACCAATTGCTTTGTTATGTGTATTTATAGAGTCTTTTTGTTTTTCTAGAAGTTGTAACAATTTTTCACTTGACGCACTTATACCCCCTTTATTCTTTACGATATAGGGTTGGTGTATGTCTATAATTCTATGACTTACATATTTCTTTTTTAGACGTGCTTTTTCTATACTTTCAGTTAACTTTTGGTCAACTTCTTTTAGGTTAGAAACAGCAAAACCTTGAATTTTTCTGGCAATATTGGTTTTGCATTTTTCGTGTATTTTTTCACTATAGGCATAGTTGTATTCATAGATGATTAAATAATCCTCTTGATCCATAGTTACCGATTCTTGTTTTATGTTGCTTTTTTTATCACCTGCTTTAAAACGTTCCTTAAATTCATTTAGTACTTTTTGTGTTTTTGTGTAGTTTAATTTTTCACTAATGGTATGTATTTCATAACTCTCATCTTGCTTTGGACAATACCAACTATCTCCTGACTTTTCTTTTATAAACACATAACAAGTTCTTGATTGGGCGTTTAAGACCGTAAAAGAAAACAACAGAAATACAATGGATAATTTTTTCATGAAGTTTATTATTAACGACGCTCTGGAAGATACTTGAAATCGTATAATTTTGTGTTAGTTTTATATCTTGCCAAGGTGCTTCTGTAATATTTAGTAGCTTCGGCTTCACTAAAGGTGTCAACATCATAAACTTTCCCTTCAGTGCCTAATACACCTTTAAGATTGTATTCTGCCTTCATATAGTCTCTTAACTGATTGGCTATTCCTGCTTCTGAAATATCATAATGCGAATCGGTGTTAATAGTTATGGTTTTTAAAGGTGTTATCCAAACTTTGTTATACACTTCATAATTTACTCCTGTAGTGGCGTAAGCAAAATAGTAATATGTTACCGTGTTGCTATTTGTTTTTTTGTCTGCTGTGCTAAAACCTGTACTTAACATGGCTATAAATACGAAGGTTATCATTTTTAATAGTGTTGTCTTCATCTTTTTTTATTTATTTTATTAAAATTTATCTCCAGAAGCTTTTCTTTCTGCTTCTCGTTTTTTGATTGCTAAATAGGTTAGATGTTGAAAAGCTTTTATAATTCGTTCTCGCATTTCAATATCGGGCACGTATAAGCCATAAAATGTATCCTCTTCCTTTGTTTTTTTATAGGTATATTTACTTCCTTTATAACTGTAAATAGTAAAATCATCATCCTTTGCTTCATATATTTTTTCTGTAACATAATTACCTGTAAATGATAAATAAATATGTTGTTCGGACTCTTTAAAATCTCTCACTTCTTTCAAGTTTTTAAGTGGTGCAGATTGTATAGCTTTTTCCCACATATAAGGTTTATTATATCTTAACATACCACCAGACCAATAAGTTTCTGAAGTTATATTTTGACTATTAATCTTAATTTTTCTCTCACCAAAATTCCTTGTGTATTTAAAATATTCTTTTTTAGAATTTATAAAGTCTATAGTTTCTTCCCAAGTCGCATCACTTACTTTTTCTTGAGCATAGGTGAATACTGTTACTGTAAAAAAAAGAGTGAGTGTATATAGAATTCTTTTCATAAAATCATTATTTAATTTAGTAGTTTATAATTTATAGACAATCGCTTTTACTTGGCCATTGCTCTTTTGTTATTTTATCGGCTCTAAAAAAAGTAATATCCGTAACTTTAATTCCTTTTCCAGAGCCCCATTCGCCATAAATAAATTCTGCATTGGTTACAATTTTACTGGTCATATCTCTAAGGACAGCTTTTTTCGCTCCATTTTGTGTATAGCAAATTCGTATACCATAGACTCCTTTTGTCTTAGTTATTTTTGATTTAGTAGCATCAAACGTATTGGGTGTAATCTTTAAACGAAAATTACCGTATTCATTAAAAAAAGTTTCTGTTTTAAATCCAGTAATCTCTTGAGCATTGGCAAAAGAAATAGTAACAAGAATAAGTAAAAGGGTACTGATTTTTTTCATAATATTTATTTCATATTTATTGTGCTAAAATCCCTTTTAATTGGCTTAAAAACAAAAATTTGTCACCACTGACTTGTTTTTGTACATGAATGACATGAATAAAGTAGGCTTGTTTACTTGATTTTAAGGATTAGTTACTTTTGTTCAGTAAGTCTTTTAGTAATTGTTTATAGGTACGGGATAGTTTTATCCATTCCCCATTTTCTAACATTACCTCTGTAGAGTTGATGATTTTAATTTTGTGAATATTCACCACATAAGATTTATGAATACGAACAAAATCTTGTTTTGGTAATAGTTCTAAAAGACTTGTTAAAGATGCTCTTTCAATTTCTGGTTTTTCTCTTCCCTCTAAAGAAATTTCTGCATAATGACCATCTGATTTAATGTATAAAATTTCGGTAGTATTTAAAACAGCTTTGCTCTTTAATTTTAAAATGGCACTTGGAGGAATTGCTTCTTCTTGAGTTTTGGAAAAGTTATCGTTAAAAGAATCCAATTGCTTTTGTAACGCTATCACTTCTGTTTTTTGACTTTTATATCTTTTAAAAAGAAAGAAAGCAATTATCGCTAAAATCAAAACAATTAAAAATGAAAAAAATAAATTGGATTGGTAAAAAGTCTTTTGTTCTTTTAATGTAGTAATGGTATTATCTTTATTTTTAACTTTTTGCGCTACTAAAATTTGATTGTATTTGTTTGTTGTTTCCGAGACATATTGTCTCTTTTGAATGGAATCTTTTATTTTTAAGCTTTCGTTTGCCTTTTGAAAATTTCCTTGTGCTTCAAATAGTTTAGCATATAAATCGTGCTCTTTGTCAAAATTGACTTTTAGATGGTGTTTTTTTGATAAAGTATTTGCTGAATCTAAATAAATTAAAGCATCATCATATTTTTTTTGTTCATAAAGGGTTTTAGCAATTAACCTATAATTCTGAGAAATAGATTTAGCGTTCTGAGAAGCTTTTAAGCCTTCCAAAGATTGGGTTAATAATAAATAAGCATTCTCCAGGTCTTGTTCATTTAGTTTTACCTGACCTAAGTTCATGTAAGCCAAACTTAAACTATAATTATTTTTAGCTTTTGAATAATAAGGAATTATTTTTTCTAGATAAAAATTAGCGGAATCATTTTCTTCAATAGCAATATAGACAGAAGCTAAATTGTTATAAAATCGATACTCTTCTTTTTGAATGTTATGCTTTTTAGCCAAAGATAAACCATGATGATAACTTGTTATAGCTTGATTGTAGTTAGCCAAATTAGATTGTGAAACACCTATATTTAAAAAAACAGTTGCTTTTGATTTTTCATTTCCTATGCTATCCCAAATGGTTAATGCTTTATCATAGTATTTTAGTGCCTTTTTAAAATCTCCTCTTTCTTTTTCAAGTATTCCAAGACTATTATAATTGTAAGCAACTGATGGAATATCATTTCTTTCCAAACAGGCTGCTATAATTTCCTTGAAAACTTTTTCTGCTTCATTAAAGTCACCTTTTTTGGTATAAGCAATAGCCTTGTTTCTCATGATTCTTGCTACATCAGAAAAATGATCATCAATGATTTCTTCTTTATAAAGTAAAGCGCTATCTAAATAAGTGATAAAAATATCTTGATTTTTAGTCATTGAAGCGGCATAACCTTGTGCAAAATAACCCTCAACAATGGCTTTGTAATGGTTGTTTTCTTTACCCAACTTTAATAATTTATGACCATAAAAGGATAAACTATCTGGCTTATTACCGTTTTTTTTACATAATGCCACTAATCTGTTGGATTCTGTTTCAATTGAAGAGCTTTCTTGGGCACATAAATAAGTTGAAAAACAAAGGAATAAAAGAAAAAAACTTTTCATTTTTAAGTTTTAAAGAATATAAATTAGTATTATATTCTTGTTAAAAAAATGCAAAATATCATAAAAAGTTAACTATTCAAAATTAAATTATAGTAAATAGGCGTTTTTATGCATAAATAGGAACATGAAAAGCTTCCGTTTAATTTATTAAATAAAAATATAACTTAGAAAGTTCCGTAGAATTTTTCGAATGAATTCATAAGATTACTCTCATAAAACTTCTATTGGGATTAATTATCTACTATAATACTTTCTTGATTTATAAGCACAGAAAATGGTTACTTGATAATGAGTGAGTATTTGTTAGTAATGTAGCTATCTTTGTTAATTCACAACAAATGATACGCTTTATTGTTGTTATTCATTTTACTTGTGTTTTATAATATAAATTCCAATTTCCAGAATTCGATTCCACAATATCAGGAAATCCATCCTTATTTACATCTCCAATTTCAATAGCATAGGTATCATCTTTTAATTCTTCTCTCAAACCAATTTCCTTAAAGTTTCCCTTTTTTTGCCCTAAATAAACAAAATTTCGTTCTTCCGAATTTCCTTCAACGATGTCTAAATAGCCATCTTTGTTTAAATCGGCTATCTTAATGGAGGAAGTCATATGTCCTTTTGAGAAATCAAAAATTCTAGTAAAGAGTAACTTTTTGTCTCCAAAATAAATGCTGTTTTTTGAGCCCAAATTCCCAGTTACAATATCCAAAAACCCGTCTTGGTCAAAATCACCAACATCAATAGAACGGGTTTCTTCTTCTTCATTGCCAAATTCGATGCTTTTTGAGAAGTCTAACTTTCCATTATTTAGATAAATCTTATTTTTAGATTGTCTCTCTGCTGTAATCAAATCCAAAAAACCATCCTTATTAATGTCTACTATTCTTGTTTGAATTGTCTGATCGGATGGATTACCAAAAGTTATGCTATTAGTGAAATTTCCTTTACCATCGTTCAAGCAAATTTCGTTTACAGCTTTTCTATTAGAGAGTATGATGTCCCAGTCACCGTCATTATCAATATCGGCTATTTCAAGATTTCTTGAAGGAGCTATTGCACCAAAAGAAGCTTCTTTAGCAAAAACTTGATTTGCTGAACCAAAATAGATGGTATTTGGAATGTTGTCATTTGCCACTACAATATCCATAAATCCATCGTTATTGAAATCAGCACTTTTCATAACATAAGAGGCATCAAGAAATCTTCCAATGGGCTGAGCTAATTTAAAACCTCCTCTTCCATCATTATAATAAATATAATTTTGTTCTGCCCAATGTCTACCGTTTGCTACAAGTGCATCTAAATCACCATCTTGATCAATATCAAATAGCGTTATGGAAGCTGTTCGGTTTGATTGGGTTCCAATTGAAAAAAAACCATCAGCATTGAAAAATGATACTTCTTGTGTAAATCCTAAGAATGGTATGATTACTACTGCAAGTAAAATTAGTTGTGTTTCTCTTTTTTTCATAATTGTAAGTAAAGGGCGATGGCTTTTGCAGTTGCGTAAATTTAGAATAAAAGATAACAAGTACAAAACTGTTACTAGTATTTTATAATTTTCATTGGATTAATTCGATTAGATAATATTGTAATAATTTAAAGCTAATTTAGTTTTGTTTTTTTTAAAAACAGGTATTTCTACTCTTTTATACCAATTTATTTTATTGGAAATTTACGTTTGTAAAACCAGCATTCAAAACTTTTTTACAACATTCAAAAAAACTAATTTACAAACATTTAATACATAAACATGATGGATTTTAAACAAAAACTAAATGAAATTGGTAAAAAACCAGACTTAATTCTTATTATTACAGATGAGCAAAGAGCTACTCAACATTTTCCTCCTGGATGGGAAGAAAAAAACCTCAAGACGCTTACTTTTCTTAAACAAAATGGTTTTAGTTTCGACCGAGCATTTTGTAATACCTGCATGTGCTCTCCAAGTCGCACTACTCTATTTACTGGGATTTATCCTGCAAAACATGGAGTAAGTCAAACACTTACTGAAGGAGGTTTATTGTCTCCACAAGAACCCACACTTGATACGTCTTTACCCAATATGATGAATACGCTTTGGGCTGATGGTTATGATGTACAATATAGAGGAAAATGGCACATGAGTAAAGGAGTTGCTCCAAATGGTACAAAAACCAACTATGAAGATTTAACCGCAGAAGATATTTCTTTATATGGTGCAATGGGTTGGGTTGCTCCAGATGCAGGAGAAGATGTAAATCCTCTTAATTTTGGTGGTGGTTTTGCTAATCATGATGCGAAGTATACGGCTCAAGCTATTGCCTATTTAAAACAAGTAAAGGAAAGACGTAAAAACGGAGATCATCAACCTTATTTGTTAATTCTTTCTCTTGTAAACCCTCATGATGTTTTGGCTTACCCAAAGACAGCTGCTACTTCTGGTTATTATCCTGAAAGTTGGTTGAGTAGAGAAGTTGGACTTCCGGATACGATAGATGAAAAGTTGCTTTTGAATAAAAAACCAATGGCTCAAGAACAAATTAAATTGAACATGGCTGTTAGTTTAGGAGAAATTCATTCTACTGAAGACAAACTCAATTACATTAATTTTTATGCTTCGCTTTTAAAGAAAGTGGATCATGAAATTGGGCATTTTATTGACGAATTATACAAAGAAGATTTAGACGGAAAGCGATTAGCTGATAGTGCTCTTGTAACTTTTACTTCCGATCATGGAGAAATGGGATTGGCTCATGGTGGTTTGCGTCAAAAAACGTTTGTGGCTTATGAAGAAGCTTTGCGTGTTCCTTTAGTTATGTCTAACCCTATTTTATTTAATTCATCTGACCCGAAAAACTCTATGAAATTAGCTACGTTAGTTGATATTATGCCTACTTTTCTAGAGATTGCTAATATTTCTAATGCACCTACTGGTTTAGCAGGTACTAGTTTGCTTCCTATTATTGAAGAGGGAAAAGCAGTACAAGAGAGTATGCTATTTACCTATGATGATATTAAAGCAGGATCCAATAGCAATTGGAACATAATTAGAGCGGCTAATCGCATTAGATGTATTCGTACTGAAAAATGGAAATATGCTTACTATTTTGATGCTTTTAATGCTTATTTTCTGCAATATGAGTTGTATGACTTAGTAAACGATCCTTCTGAATATACTAATCTAGCTTATGATCCTGATTACAGTGCTATTAAGGAAGACTTAGCTGCTCAATTACATCAACTTGAAATTGAAAAACTAAGAGTTAATACTCCTTCTACTTAGGTTGTGGATTAGTAGTTCTTTACTACGAATTACTAGAAGTGAATAACAAACCTCTTTTACTAAATAGATAAAAGAGGTTTCTTTATGAATGCTTATTTCTGATAGTACTAATTTCTTTTTTGTACTATTTTCCGTGTCTGTCTTTTTTCTTCCGCGTGTGTCGGTAGAATAACTCTGTATTACAAATAAGCTTCCGTGTGTTCTTGTAAAGCTTCCTTTATTACAAATGAATAACTCTCTGTCTTACACTTACGTTTCCACCAATTCCAATTTGGTTTCCGTGTGTTCTGATAGAGCTTCCGTAGGATTATTAGGATTGAGTGTGTTTAATTAACTGTTTAAAGTCTCTCTCGTGGAAGGTGCAAGAAGATTTGTTAATTTTCAAATGTTTACAACGTTTTACCACTTGTGGCAGTTGCATAAATTTAGAATAAAAGATTACATTTTACAAAACTTCTCGTGGAATTTTCGGAGAAATTTCTAACACAAACTATTGTGTAAAATTTTGTTAGCTCTACTACTAATTTAATTACCAATCTGGTTTATAGATTAATTCGTTTTTTATTAATTTTCTTTTCAAATATATTTGAGCTAATAGAATTGTTTGAGGACTGTTAAGTGTAATTACTATTAAACTATCATTATGTATTTCAAATTCATTTTTTGAAATATAAGTATCCTATTATTAACGTTTATGTGTAATAACAGTTGTGAATTAAAGATAGTAATATGATTAATATGAAGCAAAAACGATTCAAATATCTGTTCAAACCGCTATTAGCTTTATACTTTGCATACGGTCGTCACTTATTTTACTCGTTTCATTGGAAAAGTTTGTCTACGTTTTTGTCCATTTTTAGTTCCTGAAATTTCTGCTACTAATGAGTCTGAATTGATTTTTTTATAAGAAATAATTTGAGGAAAATCGTGTTGCAGATTTTCAAAAACTAATTCTGTTTCAGAAATAATTTTGCTAACAAAACGAACTGGCAACCCGCTATTTTGGTTTTTAACAATTGGAATATAAAACAATCCGTCCTGTTTCTGAACTAATTGTATGTTTTCAAAAATAATCGTGTCTTTTTCTTTTATGATATAGCTCTTTCCTGAAAATTGACTGTCATTTGATTTATTCCAAGTTTCGTAAATAATTCCTTTCGGAGTTTTATTTTCCCAAGTTCCAATTAGCCATTTTGCTTTGTTGATGTCATTTGGTTCTTTCATTGTATAAGCACAAAGTACCATCATACCTACCATCGTAATAAAGAATTTTGTTTTCATTTTTTCTATTATTAAATTATTTGAAGACAAAGTTACAATGAGTTTAAAATCTAAAATTGTAAAAATACGACAAGGTCAATCTATTCCATAGAAAAGTGATGACAACTGTAAATTACTTCCGTAAAATTCTTTTGGTGTAAATCCTGTCATTTCTTTAAAATCTTTGATAAAATGAGCTTGGTCATAATATTCATTTTCGTAAGCCAAAGTAGTAAGGTTTGTGAATTTTTTATTCAACAACATTTTGAGTGTGGCTTGAAGTCTTATTATTTTTGAAAGTTGTTTCGGACTTAAACCAATGGCTGATGAAAATTTACGTTCCAATTGTCTACGGTTGATATTCATCTTTTTGGAAAGCTCATCAATAGAAATTTTTCCGTTAGCCGTCAAAATAGTTTCAACTGTTGCTTTTATAATACGATCAAAAGTTTCTGTATTAGTTAATCGATTGAATAAAAATGTTTCAATGAGTTTTATTCTATCTGAAGTTGAAAGAGCTCTTAAAATTTTTTGTTCGATTTCTTTTCCGTCTTTTCCGAATAGTTTTTCTAATGAAACTGCTGTGTTTTCAATTTCTTTTATAGGAACGGTTGTAAAAGGCAAAAATCCGTTAGGCTGAAAACGAACAGAAAAAATACCTGTTTTACCTGTTGGTTCTATTTCGAGCGGTCTTGTTAATTGTCCTATTACAAAACATTTTGGTTGGATAATACTGTTCCCGTTTTCAAGATATTGTTTGTATAAATCTCTATAGTGGAAAATCATTTCCATACAACCGTCTGGAACTATAGTTTGCCTTTCAATCTTTACTTTTTCTGTATTTTCCAATGTCCAATAACATTTGACAAGTGGTTTTAATTTTGGATCTACTTCAAAAATTTGGTAATTCATCAGATTTTTTTTTAGCAAAAGTATTGCTTAGGATATTACTTAGCGTTTTACGACTGGCCATAAATATAAAAAAACGACTTTGATTAAACACCAAGGCCGCTACTATTTTTATACAATGTTACAAGCAATTATTCCTGAGATACTCGTTCTTTCAGCACATCTTTCAATGCCAAAGTCCCATTCAATGCTGAAGGAAAACCTGCATATACTGACATTATTATCATAACTTCAGAAATTTCCTCGGATGTTACTCCTACGTTTAGAGCAGCGTTAATATGTACTTTTAATTGAGGTGTTGCATTTCCCATTGCCGCTAAAGCCGCAACGACTGCAATTTCTTTTGTTTGGTTGTCTAAAATATCTCGGCTATAAACATCTCCAAAAGGATATTCGATGGTGTATTTTGCTAAATCGGGCGATACATCTTTTAAACTTTCAATAACGTTGACTCCTGCCTGTCCGTCAATTTCTTTTAATTTTTCCCAACCTTTGTTAAAACGTTCTGTTTTTGTAGTGTCCATTTTTACTTGCTTTTCTGTTTGTCCATATCCTTTGATTGCGAGGAATAGGATTACTAAAATTGTTAAATATTTCATGTAATTTTTCTACAAAAATAGATAGTAACAACAAAGTTATTGTAGGACTTCTTACGATTAATCAGGTACTTTTGAAGTTCGAAGGAGAAAGTTTGGTCTTTAGTTTAAAAATTCTAGAGAAATATGAACTATCCTCAAATCCCAATTGGAACGCAATTTCTTTTATCGACAAGTCCGTGAAATATAGAAGCCGTTTTGCCTCAGTTATTTTTTTCTCTAAGATAATGTTCTTTGGATTTTGTCCATAATTTTCCTTGCAAAGTTCATTGAGTTTTTCCACAGTTAAATGAAGTTGGTCAGCATAATCTTTTACCGTAAGGTTTTTTGAAATTGTGTCTGCTACCAATTTTGAAAATTTCAGCAATGTTATTGGCTTGTATTTTTTGTTAAGCTCTAAATCTTTTGTTATTCTCGTTAAGTGAAGAAGTAGGAAATTAATTCCTGAAACAATTGATTTCTCTCTCAAATTGTCGTTCAGTTTTGATTCCTCAATTAAATTTTCAAGTAACACTTTTAAAAGTTTGATGCTATTTGGTTTCAGATCGAAAAATGTGATGTTCATTATCTCCAATGGAATTTCACTTATAAAATGTGCATCGAATACCAAAATATAGCCTTGTGATTCTTTTGAGTAAGACCAATTATGAACCTGCTTGGGTTGCATAAAAAAAAGCCTATTGGGTTTGATTTCGTATTCCTCAAAGTCGATGACATTTATTCCTGAACTTTTGGTAAACCAAACAAGTGAAAAAAAATCGTGTCTGTGTGGCCAATCCACATTTGGATTTTCGGTATTCTCAAAAGTTCCAACATAGTAAAACTGTTCCTTTGGATTTGAGGTTATTATTTCTGATATGGAATATTCGGTTAGCAGAATGTTTCTTTTAATTGCTTACAATGATGCGTTGACGCTTATAGCTGTTTCGTAAATTTATAACAAAAAATTTGCAAGTACAAAACTACTCATTGAATTTTCGGAGAAAATTCTGAATTCAAGCCATACCTAATAATTGCTATAGATGGTTGTTCGTAACTGTGTTTTTGTATTTGTTTTACAAGTGTTTAATTAACTATTTTTTGTTTAATAAATCAGTATCGATTTTTTAGGACTAGTCAATACAGTTAACTATATAAAAAAATCCCAATCTACTGTAAACTGGGATTTTTTGTTTTGTTAAATGGCTCTTTTAATCTTCCGTTATAGTAAATGGAAATTTTATTACTCCATTTGCTGCACTTGAATGAATGGCTATTTCTTCATAACAATATTCGACTTCTAAAGAATAGTTTCCTGCAATATCATTTGCTCTAGTAATCATGGCAAATTCTCTTGTTTGACAACTACATGGTGATAAACAATCAAAATTGATTAGTCGATCGGGTACAATTTGTAATTTATCGAGTGGAGCACTGTTAGGCATTACAGTAACTTTGGTAATCCTTAGCCCTTTGTAAATAATATCTTTAAAAGTATTACAAACTGTGATGTAGAAAATTTCTGTATCGTGTTCTTCAATTTGATCATTTATACCGTCTCCCCAATGAAAATAGAAACAAGGTTCGAAACTTTGTTGGCCATTAATTGCTGTTTTTTCACAAGCGTCAATAAATGGTTCTTTACAATCGTCATGTGACAGTACCACATTGTATTTTTGTTTGGCTCTTTCTATTAACTCTGCATTTAATTTTTCTGCCTCTTCATTGCATCCTGTGCATCCACAATTGCAATCATGATCTTTACATGCATTTGGTAATATATTGGGTAAACCCAGTTTACATATTGCATTTTTAGGAAGTGTAATAAAATCATTAGTAACCGTACAACCTATGCCTGGTACATTAGGGTTTTCAATAGCTCCAAGTGAGTTTTCACCAGATTTTGCTATATAAATACGATTATCTATTCCTAATTGTAGTGCTCCAATAGCATAATGACCACCTTTATTTTTAAAAGTACCCACTTTTATTAAACTCAAAACGCTTAAATCTACTTGATAAACATAACCTGTTCCGGTACCATTACTAGGAGATATTGTTCCGTAATACAGTAATTTACTGTCTGGTGAAAATTCAACTCCATAAACAGGTTCTTTTGTTTTAATTACTTTAAGTCCACTTATATCCACTAAACCGCTTGTATTATTAAAAGGGTAAACCAAAACATTTCTGTTATCTCCATTAGCAACTGCTATGTTTTCTAAATTTGTACTTGCTTTTAAATAACCTACTTCGTGAACATCAATTTCCATAGGAATATCAGTATGATGTTGGATTCCTGTAGAATCAATTTTAAAAATTCGAAATACTCCTGCACCATTGTTTATGCCACTTCCTGTTGTGTTTCCATCCCTTCCTCTTTGCATAATGGTTATTACCCAATAATCTTTACAATTTTTATGTTGTATAGCTGTTAATTTTTCTGCTGGAGAAAAACCTCTAGTACTTGGTAAAGTTGTTAATGATGATATTGTTGAGAACGACCATGTAAGTACATTTAATAAGATTCCATTAAAATGGTTGAAAGGTGGTGCTGCGTTTGAAGAACCATCAGTTGTTAGCACATAGTATTGATCCAAATTGCTAGGATCTGGAACGATGATTGCTGATTGAGTGGAAGAATTATCACCAAGTAGTCCTGCTGTTATTAGAGTGTTACTACTATTCCAAATGCTAGTTCCATCTGTATAGAATAATAGGTTCCCATTTTTGTCTGAAATGGAAGCACATCCTTCAAATGTGTCTATTGCATTACCTTGTGTTGCTGTAGGTATTGATGTTGAAAAATCTAATCCTGCGTTTTTTCCAAAAATCCAATTGTTGTTTATCATAATATTGTTTTTAAATTATGATACAAATCTATAACCTCTAGTAGGCTTAACTATTAGTTTACAAACCTAAATAAAATGGGGGAAATTGCCCTTTTTTTTAAAGAAACTTAGAAATAAAAAATTTATTTCTTTAAACCTACTAAATAAAAAAACCTAGTATTCACTCATATAAGGAATACTAGGTCTAGAATTAGATACAAATAAATTATAACGAATTGATAAAATCTATTACTTTTTGTCTATCACTTTGTGAAAGGTTCTTAAAGTTATTTTTTGCTGTAGTAGCTTCTCCTCCATGCCATAAAATAGCTTCCTCAACATTTCTTGCTCTACCATCATGTAATAAATAAGTGTGATTATTTACTGTAGGTATTAAACCTATTCCCCATAAAGGTGGAGTTCTCCATTCATTTCCATCTGCTAAATAATCTGGAGCGTTGTCTGCTAAGTCATTTCCCATATCATGTAACAACAAATCTGTATAAGGACGAATTATTTGATTTCTAAAAGCTTCAATATAATAAGTTGAACTGGTTGTTATTTTAGAAATATGGCATTTAGCACACTCTACTTCTTCAAATAATTGTTTCCCTTTTAATATATTTTGTTCCTGATAATTTCTTCTAGCTGGTACAGATAATGAACTTGAATACAAAACTACCTTATCTAATGTTTGATCTGTTATTTCAGGAGAACCTCCATTTGGTATTGACGAACCATCATATCCATTTGGAATATTTTCATTTGGAAATAAAGAAGATGTAATACCTATATCACCTGAAAAAGCTCCTGCAACTTGTTGTTTTACACTTGGTTGATTGGCTTTCCAACCAAATCTACCCATTTTAGAAGTTTGGGAAACTACATCATATACATAATTAGCTTTTCCTGAAATTCCATCTCCATTTGCATCTGAAATGTCTTGATAATTCAATAAAGTTGCTTCAGGAATGGCTTCCAACAATCCCATACCTACCATTTGATTGGCAATTCTAGGAGAAATACTTACTGAACCTGATAAAGCTCCATAATTAAGATTAGTAATAGTATAAATTGGTTTTCTTAACTCTACTTGCGTTCCATCTGCATAAGTTTCATAAAAGTATTGGTAGGAAATAGTATATTCTCCTTCTTTGTCCTGTCCTAAAATAGCTACATCCTGTAACTGATTTCCATACGTTGTTTCAGGTAAATAACCACCATGCACATCGGTTTGTGGTAAATTGAGACGCAACAGTAAACCTGTTCCTAATTCACCAGCATACATTGGTGGTCTTCCTCTACCGTCTTTAAAGTGACAACTCGAACAAGAAATAGCATTATAAAATGGTCCTAATCCATCACGAGCTGTTGCGCTTGCAGGTGCTGTAACCCAACTTTGCCTAAAAAATGAATTTCCAATCCCAAAATCAGATTGTTGTTCTGCTGTTAAATGTGTAGAGAAAAAACCAAAAGCTTCTTCTGAAGTATTAAAAGACGTCCCTTTTTTACCACCAGAATATTGTTCGTCTTCCTCAGGTTTGAGTTGATATTCTCCACTATCTTGATCAGATGAACAAGATGTAAAAAGAATACAATTTGTAAAAAACAATAATAATAAATAAATTCTTTTAATTATGTGCTTATTCATACCAAAATAATTAATCTATTGTTATACCTAAACTTTGTGCAGCAGCATTCAAATTAGATCCCATTAATTGCATCGCTTCCACAGCTGCTTTTACTTTTGCACCTTCAATTGAAGTTGGCCCATCTTGAATAGCCATATCAAAAGGAATTAAAGTCGCATTGGTTTTTTGTTTTGCATCAACAATAGCTTCATTCACTTCATTTGCTAAATTGAAATTACTTTCTCTCACTAAATTTTCTAAAGAAACACCAGAAATAGTACCATAATCACCTTGGTAAACATTTATTACACCTTGTAAATTTAAACGGATATCTCTGTGTGTATTGTCACTAAAACAAGAATGTTCATCTTCTTGATCTTGATTGTATAGAGCAACATTAACCCTTTCAATCGCTAATTCTGAATATACTAATACAATAGCACCAGTAAATATTTTTTTAAGAGCTACATCTTGATCTAAATTTAAAAAATAGTTTCTGTATGTTGCATTTGGTTTCCATTGGTTTACTAAATATGATAAATGATCAGTAAGTAAATCGGCACAAATATTTAAATACTCTCTTCTTCTATCTTGGTTGGCTCCTGTTCCACCATCAACAAAATCAGTATAAGGTCTTTGTCCAGGTAAATTAGCAGAAGGAGCTGTTAAGTCTTGTCCCCATAAAAGAAACTCTATAGCATGATACCCCACACTTATATTTTTCTCTCCACCATCTTCATTTAAACTTTCCAATAAAGACTTAGAAAGTGTAGGATAGGTTGCAGTATTATTTATAATTCCAGCAGTAGGTGCTCCGTCAACATAATCGATAAAGTTTTCATCTAAGGGCCAAGCATTTAATAACGATTCAGGTCCGTTTTCATCATCAATTGGTCCGTCTATAAAACGAAAAGCTTCTGTAGTCCCATAACTTTCTCTAGCAGTCTGCCAAGCCATTTTAGCTTCATTAAATAAAGTTTGTGAAGGTGTTGCTGTAAAATTAGTAATCGCAGTTTTTAATGCAACCGCATCATTATAAGCATTTAGATAATTGGCATGTACTATTTCAGTATAATTTTTAATTACTTCCTCTTTAGATATTCTTTGAATTGCATCATCATCATTTTGACAAGAATTGAAAGCTAAAGCTATAGTGGTAACTAAAATTAATGGTTTAAAAAAAAGAACTCTTTTCATTTGAACATTATTGATTATTAATTAGTGCAAAATTATTATTATTTAGATTAAATACAAATAAAACAAGTTTAATTTTCGATTTATTTAATGATATAAAATTCCTAAAAGTTGAAGGAAAATATAGAGATTATTCTTTTTGTACCGGAAATAGATATTCAACAATTACTTTTGATGCGATTTTACTTCCCTCTAATGATGGGTGAAATGCATCTGCACTAAAGTATTCAAAGCTATTAGTTCTATCTATATATTCTTTCCAAATCTCTCCTACAGGAAGTAAAATAGACTTATTCATTGTTGCTGCATCTCTGTAATTTTGGATAACATTTTCAAAAGATTGATAATAGTTTACAGCTGGCCAAACCATGAAATAACATAGTTTAGCATTATTTAACTCACATAATGTGCTGTATTTTTTTCCATATTCTACCAACATCTTTCTACCATCATCTTGAGATGAAGGGCCTTGTTGAATAATTACAAAATCATATTTTTTGCTAGCAATTAGTTTTTGTACGATTCCTTCATTCCAATGATCTTCTATTGCATAATTAGGAAATGCAACCATTTCTACATTAACTTTTATCCCTTTTTGTTTCGCTTCATTCTTTACGAGACTTGGCAAATCATTTGTATAAGTAAGACTATTTCCTATGAATAGAATATTATATTTTGGTTTTGTTTCAGATATTTTGAACCGAGTCTGATTAAATTGATTAAAAAAAAATACTAGTAAAATTGTAACAAGTGTATTAAGCTTATACATAATATATTGTTTAAAATTTAAACTCGATGGTCGCATAAAATACCCTAGGTTCTGATGGAATAATTCCTGGACCTGGATAACCTGTTGCTCTTTTTGTAAAATACCATGTATTCAGCACATTGTTTATTCCTGTTTCAAATTTTAATTTTTTCCATTTATATGAAGTAGAAAAATCCAATACATGATAAGCTGGAATTTCACCAAAAATACCAAATGTATTATCATTAGTGTCACTCTTATTATTTAATGCATCTGTAAACTGCGATGAAACATAAGTAAACTGTAAACTAGATAAGAAATTTTTATAACCAATTCCTGTTCCTAATTTTAAATTATAATTAGGAACAAATTCTACTTTATTTCCTTTCACCGCATCTAGTTCTGATTTAATGTATTCAGAATCTGTTAAAGCAAAATTAGAAAAAACTGTCCAAATGAAGTTATCGTTATCTCTAAAGAATGTTTTTCCTATATTCCAATCGACTAAAGATTCTAAACCATATGTTAGAGCTGTTCCTATATTATCACGAAAACGTACAGGAACGGCTTGAGTAGGACTTAAAATAAATGATTCTCCTATTTTATCATTATAATACAAAGCATAAATACTAGCATCAAAAGATACATTATCTAAGATTTTTCCTCTTACACCAATATCCGAAGTATAGCCTTTTTCATCAGTTATATCTTCACTGATTTCAAAACTTGGTGCTGCAGTTCGAATATCGTTAAAAGTTACCGAACGATAATTTTGAGAAACATTACCATACAATTCCAATCCATTTTTCATTTTATAACTTAACCCTATTCCAAAAAGAAAAAATTGTCTTTCTTTTACATTTTCTTCTGTAATAGTTTCATCAAACAATACATTTCCTGCTAAATCTGTATTTATCTTTCTGTAAAAACCATTAGCTTGGGTTTTAATATTTTCGTATCTAAATCCCGGAGTTATTGAAAAGGATTTCGAAAGTTTAAATATATTCTCTCCAAAAATGGAAAAGTTTAAATTAGGATAAGTATATTTAGATTGGTTGGCATAATTCGGAAATTCAGCTGATGCTATATTAAAATCGGCCTCTTTTCCAGAACTTCCTGGACCTTGCTCACCTGAATTTTCAGCTTGATAATATTTGGCTCCAATTAAAAAAGCATTAGTTTTACCAAAAAAAGTATATTTTTTTAAATAACGTGCTTCCGCTCCCCAATTGACAAAATCACCAATAATTAGATCACGAACAGTTCCGTCAACATCTTGGCTAGAAACTCTATTAGAACGAAAACCTAAAGCCTTTCTTGATGCATTTAATCCAAATAACTGTAAAGAAAAATCGGCATTATTTTCGAAATGATGTTTAAAACGTAATGCAAAAAGGTTCCAGTTTACATCAAACCAATTTCTGGCTCGATTGCTTTGTTTTGGATCTTCCTCAAACATTACATCTGTTAATCCACCTGGTTGTTGAGCTAGGTAATCAAAAAAAGTATAGTCAAAATGCAAAGAAGTATTTTTGGTAAACTGATAATTTAAATTTACAAAAAATGACTTTGAATCAAATTTAGAATTAGGTCTAAACCCATCTCCTTTTTTAAAATTATAAAATGAAAAGTAACTAAATTTATTTTTTGTTCCACTTATACTTGTAAAATTGGTAAACAAATTATAAGAACCTATCGTATTTCTAGTTACAATTTCTATTGGTTTTAAACTTGGTCTTTTAATTTTAAAATTTACCAATCCACCAAACTGTGTACCATATTGCAAAGAAGCTGCACCTCTAACAATTTGTATTGATTCTAAAGCTTCTGTTGGTGTCGCATAATAACTTTCAGGATATCCTAAAACATCAGCACTTATATCATAATCATTTTGACGCGTATTGAAATTTGATGTCCGATTAGGATTTAACCCTCTTCCTCCTATTGATAATTGCAACCCACCATCATTACTTTCGTTAATGGTTAATCCAACCACTTGCGCATAAACCTGACGAGGATTATTTGTTGCTTTATTTGCTGTAATTTTATCTAGTGAAATAACTTCTGTTTTTTTTCCTGCGTAAATTGCAGTCTCTTCAATATCTTTTAGTTTGTTTAAGGCAAATTGCTTTTCCTTCTCTTTTATAATTACTACTTCCGAAAGTGAAGTCGTTAACTCTTCCAAAGAAACAGTAAAACTTTCAAAATCTTCATCAATGATTACTTCTTTTATTTTGTAGCCTCGCAAGAAAAAAACAATAGTATTTTTCCCTTTTGCGAAAGCATTTATCACAAATTCACCATTAGCATTACTAAAATAATTTTTATAAGTAGTTTTGTTATATATTTCTACATTTTCAAGTGCTTTTTGATTGGTATCTGTAACCAATCCTTTAACGCTTTTTTGTGCGAAACTACTAATGGAAAGTAATAAAATAAGTAAACTAAAAACCTTTGATGTCATCGTTAAATGGTAAAATCCAAGTTTTATGTTGGAATGATTCATATTGTTTGGCTAAATCTATATTAGGATCAATGTATCGTTTGCTCAGTCTTCCATTTAAGGCTACATAACTATCAACTTTTACTATAGGATTATTCATTCCAATTCGTTTGTAATGGTCATGAAGAAAGTGAGCATATTGAAGGATAAAATCGGGTTGAAAGGCCATTTGTTTTTCTTGAAATGGAGTTAAAAAACGATTATTATCTATAAATGTTTTTTGCTTAGTTTGGGCATCAATTACGTAAAATTGGGCATAACCCGCTTTTTCCATTAGCATAACTCTCCAAGAAAATCGGTAACCTTCTTCCGTCCAGAATAATTCCTCTGGATAAAGCAAGTAGCGAAAAGGAAAAGTCAATTGGAATACCATAAAAAAAGCTAAAAATAACAATCTAATTTTAGTTCCTAAAGCATTAAAATCCTGTTTAAATTGATTATCTGTATTAAAAATTGATGCTTTTATTCTAACTAATTTAAAAATAAAATTCATTATTATTTTATGAAAACTAGCATCGAAAAAAATTAAGGTACTAATAATCATCACATAAGGAAAAACACCTATTGGAAATAAAATTTTGGTTAAAATATGAAAAATCACCACTAAAAAGAAGGCAAAATTTCTTGTTTTTTTATTCCAAAGTAAAAAAGGAATAGCTAAATCATATATAGCTCCTACCCAACTAAAAGTATATTGTACCCAAGTTTGATGAAATAAGTTACCTATTAAAGGAACATTAGATTGATTGGGTAACCAAATTTTCATTGGCATTGCTTCAAAAAGCCAATCTGAATTCAGTTTAGCCAATCCAGCATAAAAATAAACTATTGCTAAAAGAAGCTTCAAAACATCTATTGTCCAACTAGGAACATCATTGCTTTGCAAACTTTTATTTTGATAAGCATCAACTGAATAGTTACAATTAGCTGGAAGAAAAATTAAGATAAAACTAACAATAGAAATAAAATAATAATGATTAAGATAAGTTGTTTTATCGATTAATTCGATGTAGGTAAAACTTAAAAAAAAAGTTATAATGGCTATTCTATATTTGTAACCAATAGTCACAAATAAGGCCGACAAACCAGATATAAAAAATAATAAATAAGTATAATTACCTAATGGTTTAACCCAATTAAAGCCAAAATAAGTGAAATGGAAGTTAGGTTGAATATACAACTTTTCAATCCAACCATAACTAGTAAATCTAATGAGACTAAAAAGCATCATCAAACCAAACGCTAACCTAAAAAAAGCTAGCGTTATGGACTCTGATTTTTTATTTAAATACGTTTCTATCAATTTAAAATATCAATTAATCTCCGTCAGCATCAACATAATCAACAGTGATATTTAAAGCTTGCATCATGTCTAGTTTTAAATAAACTATATTTTGTTGCATAGCATCATAACTTGAAAGCATAGCATTGTTATTTGAATTCACCTGAGAAGAAAAACTATCATTTAAATTAGCATTTACAGTATTTATAGTACCAAATTGTGTATTAATAATAGTACTCAAGCTTTGACCATCTCTTACAGTTCCTAAATAGTTTAAATATGATTTTAAACTTGAACCTTCAGTTGTACTACTAAAATATTTCCCATTAAAAAAATCTTGAGTAGCTATTATAGATTCATTTAAAAGTACTTTTGAGACATCATTTTTATGATAAGCTTCTACTTTTTCTGGATATAAAGTTCCATTTGAAAAAATTCCAGCTGGAATTCCAACTTTTCCAGAACGAATGTCTTTTTCAAAATATTTAATGAAGTTATTCACCATTTTATTAGTACTACTACTTACCGAATTTCCACTACTACTAATAAATAGATTTCTGTAAGAACCATTCCAATCAGCTACTATTAAATCAATATTTACTTTTAATTGATTTACTAAATCGGTTAAATATTGTTTATATTTTGTAGCATCTGAATTTGTTACATAAAAATCTATAATTTCAGAATCTGATGTAGCCAACCCATTTAGCATATAATCTAAAGCAGGTAAACCTTGTTTGTCATATTGAGATAATAAAGCAAAGTTATAAGTTCCAGAACTTATATTTGTTTGAATTCCAGTTTGATTTGTAGGATAAATATTTACTGTACTATTTAAGTTAATTTCATCTGCCTTTCCAATAGAAAACATCCCAACATATTGATACGCTTTGTAAGCTTCTAACCATGCTAACCGTAAAACATCTAAATTAGTTTGGTTTGGATCAGCTGTAAAAGTAGTAGCATTTGTTTGCAATATACCAACTTTAGATTGATAATTTTCATATCTTGGAATAATTAAATTATCAGCCCAATTTGTCAATAATTCAGTTCTATTGTAATTATCACCACTTGTTGAATTTGAATCACTTGAACAAGAAACTATAACAAAAAATATTGTGATTAGTAAATGTATTTTTTTCATTTTAATCTTTTTTAGAAATTCCTGATTTTAGTTAACCGCTTCTGCTTGAGCAACAGTAAAATTAAAGCGAGATGCTATTGTTATAGCTAAATCATCTAACTTAGTATTTAAATAATCTATATTCCATAATCCATTTGTTCCTGCTACTAATTCGCCTAAAATAGTATCTACTTCAGCTTTAGAAAAATAAGGTGCGTTAGTTTCTGGGTTATTAGTATAACGTAACGACATTATAAATCCATAAGCCTCTGAAAGTGCATGAAACGCTTTTGCACCGCTATCAGTAATTAATTTCCCTTTACCATCTTTTAAATAATATACTGCTCTAACAGCAGGTACAAGTGCTATTTTACTTTTGATAATTTTAATTTGCTCATCACGAACTGTATAATTATTGGCTACAATTGCTGCTCTACCTTTTCTAAAGGCTAATTCAATTTCTTCTTTTACCGTATTAAAATCTATATCAGCATTAACTTGGTTTATATAACTATCCCAATATTTACCACCATCTGCACCATAGATATAACCATAAGCTTCATCCCACAAATGTTCCATTTTAGTATAATTCTTTCCAGACTCAAGAACTTTATTAGAATTATTTTGCTTATTACTTGCTTCATCTAAAACTGTAGTACTCAAATAATTATTTACAATTTGATCCATAAAACAAGCACCCATCATTCCTTTTAATAAAACCTGTTGTGGCTCTAAACCATTTGCAGCAAAAAGTCTAACAGAAGAACCATCCAAATATTTTCCAGCAACTCCTTGTGATGCATCATTTCCTTGACTAGCACTATTTGCATTTGTAAATTGCGCTTCAAAAAAACTTCTTACTTCAGATTGCTCTGATATAGAACCTCCTCCACCTAAATTGACAAAATAATCTTTTGAGGCTGCAGTTTTGTCTTTTAGTTGTTTTCCAGAAGTATTTAATTCCATTATTGAAAATGGATTATTAGCATTAGTATACATATCATCTAAAATGGCAATGTCAACAACATTACCAGCAACACCTTGTTCTTTAATATAATTTCCTAGTTCTTGCAACATTAGTAATCTATTGGATTGACCACTATAATCTACTGTAGTTGCATTATTTCTATTGAAATCATAAGCTTGAGGTATTGTTAAAGTTTCCTCAGTAATATTAGTATCATCATCTGAACAAGAACTTAAAAAAGCAATTGAAAAAATTCCTAGTACAAAATAAATAGAGCGCATTTTATTATTTATTTAGATTTATTTAAAATAATTTAACGCGGCAAAAATAAAAACAAATTTCAGAACTGCAAAGCTTTATTTAGAATAAGTTAAAATAAAATTCAACATTACTTTATAAGTCAATTAAACAAGGATATAATAAAACATAAAAGCGCACAAAAAAAGAAAATATACATACTAATCAAACCTGAAAACATAGTGACACCAAGCCCAGTTTTATCCTCTATTGCTTTTTCTAAAGCAGAAAAAGAAACAAAATTAAGGAGAAAAAAAACTATTACATAAATAAAAAGTGTGATCCAAAAATGAGAAGTATAAAAAAGAAGAATTCCCAAAATTACTGAACCTATCATAGGTATATAAAATGATAGGTTAGCCAAAGTCGAATTTGGCCCTTTTACTTTACAATATATTATAGTACAAAATAGTACAAAAAAAAGAAATAAAAATATAGGTATAAGGACTTTATATAATCCAATATATTCTAAGTAATGAGCAAGACGAGACAAATTTATATTGTTTTAAAATTAGTCATTAATGATAATAATCAAATACTTTTAACGATTCATTATACGCACTTTCAAAACTGATAGCATGACAATTAGTCTCAATTTTATTTGCAGTAAAATAAGATAACATTTTTTCTGTTGGCATATTACCAGTCAAATCGTCTTTTGCCATTGGACAACCACCATACCCTTTTATTGCTCCATCAAATCTTCTGCAGCCTGCTTTGTATGCAGCATCAATTTTTTCAAACCAAGCATCTGGTGTAGTATGAAGATGAGCTCCAAACTCTATTTTTGGATATTTCGAAATTAAATTTGAAAAAAGATAGTCTATTACTTCTGGTGTAGAACTTCCAACAGTATCTGATAAAGATAAAATTTTAACACCCATTTTAGCTAATTTTTCTGTCCACTCACCTACTATCTCTACATTCCAAGGATCTCCGTAAGGATTTCCAAATCCCATAGAAATATAAGTTACAACTTCTTTATTAGAGGTATCCGCTATTTCCAAAATTTCATTTAAAGTTACTATAGATTCAGCTATAGTCTTATGTGTATTTCTCATTTGGAAACTTTCAGAAATAGAAAATGGGAATCCTAAATACTTAATTTCAGGGTGAACTGATGCTAATTCTGCTCCTTTAGTATTAGCAATAATAGCTAATAATTTACTTTCTGTATTAGATAAATCTAATTGAGCCAAAACCTGAGCTGTATCTTGCATTTGCGGAATAGCTTTGGGAGAAACAAAGCTTCCAAAGTCAATTGTATCAAAACCAACTCTTAAAAGCGACTGAATGTATTGTACCTTTTTAGAGGTAGGAATAAAATCTTTAATGCCTTGCATAGCATCTCTAGGGCATTCTATTATTTTGACGTTTTTCATGAGTAGCCAAAGATAGTAAAGAATTCTATTTTACGAAATCGTTTTAGCTTTTAAAATAGCTTTATTTATGTCTTTAATTAACTTTGGTCCTTCATAAATAAAGCCAGTATACAATTGCACTAGACTGGCACCTGCTTCCAACTTTTCAAGAGCATCTTTTACGGTATGAATACCTCCTACTCCAATTATAGGAAAGGATTTATTACTTTTTTCAGAAAGAAAACGAATTACTTCTGTGGAACGATTTGTCAAAGGTTTACCAGACAAACCACCTATTTCTTCTTTATTTTCTGATTGCAATCCTTCTCTTGAAATTGTAGTATTGGTAGCAATTACTCCTGCTATTTTTGTTTCATTAACAATCTCTATAATATCAATCAACTGTTCGTTAGTTAAATCAGGTGCAATTTTCAGCAATATTGGCTTTGGAATTGGCTTAGCCAAATTCATGTTTTGTAATGTTTGCAATAATGCCGTTAAAGGTTCTTTATCTTGTAATTCTCTTAGATTAGGAGTATTTGGTGAACTCACGTTGACCACAAAATAATCAACATGTGGAAAAAGTGCTTCAAAACAAATTTCATAATCCTTTACAGCATCTTCATTTGGAGTAATTTTATTCTTACCAATGTTACCACCAATTAAAACATCATTATTTTTCTTCAATCTTTCAACAGCCTCAAAAACTCCTCCATTATTAAATCCCATTCTATTAATAATAGCTTGATCATCTTTTAACCGAAATAATCTTTTTTTAGGATTTCCTTCTTGACCTTTTGGAGTTAATGTTCCTATTTCTATGAATCCAAAACCTAAATTAGAAAGTTCTTTATACAGTTTAGCGTCTTTATCGAAACCTGCTGCAAGACCTACAGGATTTTTAAATTTTAGACCAAAAACTTCCGTTTCTAATCTCTTATCTTTTACCTCATAAATACTTTTAGAAATAGAACCAAATCCTATTTTATTTAGAAAACGAATAAAGGAAAAAGTAAAATAATGCACTTTTTCTGGATCAAATAGAAAAAGTATGGGTCTAATAATTAGCTTATACATAGTTAGTAGTTGTGTCTTGCAAAAATAGAGATAAGTATCTAATAAAAAAAGCTCCAAATAGTGTCTAACTTTTTGGAGCATGTCCAATTGAGGAGCTTTTTTTATTATTGAACTTTTTGCTTTTCGTAAAGAATTGTTTCTACCGTTTCGAAATCAGTTGGTTTATCTTCATTATGAAAATATTTCACTAAAATTTGTCCCCAAAGTTCTGTATTGGAAAACTCTGCAATAATCCATCTATGATTTAAAACTTTTGCTTTATTGATAATGAAATTTTTACCGTCAATAGGTTCATAAGGAATTAAAGGATTTCCATTAGGCTTCGTATTTAAATCTAAAATATCCTCATTTACTTTTTGCATCACTTTTAAATAATCTAAATTATTAGAATAAAAATAATCCTGTGCATCCTGATCTTTTTCAATATCAAAATAATCATTATAGCCTACTATTGAAATAGAATCTCTAGCAATTTTTAATCGTTCTTTAGTCAGTTGAACTTGTTCTTCTTTAGCATCTAATATTTTATTAGAGTTTACATATTGAAAAATATTTAGTAAAAGAGAAAGAATAAATAAGTATAAAAATGTATTTTTCATGTTATTAAATTAAAATTTCTAAATTATCATAAGCTACAAAAACATTTTCTGGTAATTTTTTCTGAATTTCTTCATGAAAACCAAAAAGGTGACTTATATGAGTTAAATAGGCTTTTTCTGGCCGAACCAAAGATATAAAATCTAAAGCTTCTTGTAAATTAAAATGCGAATGATGCGATTCTTCCCTTAAACAATTTATAACCAAAACCTTACACTCTTTTATTTTATTAATTTCAGTTAATTCTACTGTCTTTACATCTGTTAAATATACAAAATCACTTATTTTATAACCAAAAACTTGTAAATCTCCATGTGTAGCATTAATAGGTACTATAATTTGGTTTTTGATTGTAAAATTAAAATTCTCTTTTACTTCGATTGGAATTACTGAGGGTGCACCTGGATATTTATTTTCATTTTTAAAAATGTAATCAAATCTTTTTTCTAAATTTTCTAAAACTCGTTTATGTCCATAAATAGGAATATCACCCTGTTTAAAATAAAAAGGACGAATATCATCAAGTCCTGCAGTGTGATCTGCGTGTTCATGTGTCATTAACAAAGCATCAATATATCCGCATTTAGATATTAACATTTGCTGTCTAAAATCTGGTCCGCAATCAATTACAATTGAAAAATCTTCAGAATAAACCCAAACTGAAACTCTTAACCGCTTGTCTTTACTGTCATTACTAAGACATACTGAATGATTACTCCCAATAACAGGAATACCTTGAGAAGTACCAGTTCCTAAGAAATAAATTTTTATACCCTCCATATTGTACAAAAATAATAATAATTGCAGTAGTTTTTATCATTTTAATTAACTTTGCATAATTAGAATTTACAACTGCTATTTTCCTAAAGATAAATTTAATGAGAAGTATTGTTACAGACATAAAAGTGAGAGGTGATAAAGTTATTGAACAAATCCCCTCAATTAAAGACAAAGCTTTACGTATTAACTTAAATGAAAGTATATATGGTACTTTTGCAGAGATAGGTGCTGGCCAAGAAACAGTACGACATTTTTTTAGAGCTGGAGCTTCTTCTGGAACAATTGCGAAAGCCATGTCTGCTTATGACAAAGACTTTAGTGATGCTATTTACGGTGTAGAAGAAGATGGTAGATACGTTACTGAAAGTAGGTTAAAAAAAATGCTTTCACACGAAACAAAACTTACAGAAAGTAGATTAAAAAGAGATAAACATCCTAATAAAATTTTCTTTAGTTATGCTAATACTGTTGCTACAATAGATTTTGCAAAACAATATAAAGGACATGGATGGGTCGGTATTAAATATCAAGTGGAACCAGATGAAGATTATAATGAAATAACCCTTCATATTCGTTTTAAAGAAACTGATGCTAAATTACAGCAAGAAACGTTAGGAGTTTTAGGAGTAAATTTAATTTATGGTGCTTTTTACAAGTATAATAATCCAAAAAAATTACTACGTTATCTTTACGATCATCTAGATAAAGACCAATTAGAAATTGATACTATTAATTTTTCAGGTCCAAGATTTGCTGAAGTAGACAATCGATTAATGAGTTTACAATTAGTAAAAAATGGAATGACAGATGCCGTAATGTTTGGTCCTGATGGAAATAACATTTTACCAGCTGCTGTACTTTACAAAAAAAACATTTTAGCTTTAAGAGGTAGTTTTAGACCTGTAACTAAAGTAAACATGAATATGTATATGAAATCATATAACATGTTTATTGAAGAGAAAAAAGTAGATGTAGAAAATACATTTGTAGTTTTTGAAATAACACTTTCTAATTTAAAAGCTGAAGGTGAAATTGATGAAAGAGATTTTCTAGATAGAGCAGAATTATTATGCTCTTTAGGACAAACTGTAATGATTTCAAATTTCCAAGAATATTATAAAGTTGTAGAATATTTCTCTAATTACACAAAAGCTAGGATGGGGTTAGCAATGGGTGTTAACAACCTTGTAGATATTTTTGATGAAAAATACTATAGACATCTATCTGGTGGTATATTAGAAGCTTTTGGTAAATTATTTTATCGTGATTTAAAAGTATATTTGTATCCAATGAAAGATGATGAAGGTAATTTAATCAATTCTGAAAACTTGAAAGTACATCCTAGAATGAAAGAATTATACAAATTCTTCAAATTCAACGGAAAAGTAGTTGACATTACTGATTTTGACGAAAAAAACTTGGATATCTTTTCAAGAGAAGTTTTAAAAATGATAGGAAATGGTCAAGAAGGTTGGGAAGATATGCTTCCTGAAGGTAATGCAGAACTGATAAAAAAACATCAACTATTTGGATACCAGCCTGTTTCAAAGGAAACAACGAAATAAAACTATAAATAATAGCCCAGTTTATGTAAAACTGGGCTATTATTTTATTTTAAAATTTGAGCAGCGTGTTCTTTTGTTTTGACTTTTTCAATAACTTCTTCAATGATTCCTTTTTCATCAATTACAAAAGTAGTTCTATGTATACCATCATATTCTTTACCCATGAATTTCTTTGGTCCCCAAACTCCAAATGCTTGAATAACTGATTTATCTTCATCAGCTATTAATGGAAATGGTAAATCATATTTTTCAATAAATTTTACTTGAGCTTTTGCATTATCTGCACTTACTCCAAGCAACTCATAGTTATTAGTCTTAAATCGTTCAAAATTATCTCTTAAATCACAAGCTTCAGCTGTACAACCTGGAGTACTTGCCTTTGGATAAAAGAAAACTACTAATTTTTTTCCTTCATAATCTGCTAAAGTATGTTTTTTACCTTCTTGATCTAATCCTGAAAAATTAGGAGCCTTATCTCCTTTTTTTAATGTCGTCATTTTATTTATTTTACTGTGTTAAAAGTTTAACTTTGCTTTAAAGTTAATATTAGACTCTAAAAGTACAAAAATGACTAAGAACGAAAAAGTAACATTTGTTATAAATACGTTAAACGAATTATATCCTAAAATACCAATACCATTAGATCATAAGGATCCTTACACTTTATTAATTGCTGTTTTACTTTCTGCACAATGTACTGATGTAAGAGTAAATCAGATAACTCCTTTATTATTTGCTAAAGCAGACAATCCATATGACATGATAAAGATGAGTGTTGAAGAAATTAAAGAAATCATTAGGCCATGTGGTTTATCTCCTATGAAGTCAAAAGGTATTCATGGTTTATCTGAAATTCTTATTGAGAAATATAATGGAGACGTTCCACAAAGTTTTGAAGCTCTTGAGGGTTTACCAGCTGTAGGACATAAAACAGCAAGCGTGGTTATGAGTCAAGCCTTTGGTGTTCCTGCATTCCCTGTAGATACACATATCCATAGATTAATGTATCGATGGAATCTAAGTAATGGAAAAAACGTACAGCAAACAGAAAAAGACGCAAAAAGATTATTTCCAGAAGAAGTTTGGAATGATTTACATTTACAAATTATTTGGTATGGCAGAGAATACTCTCCTGCAAGAGGTTGGAATTTAGAAAAAGACATTATTACTAGAACAATAGGTAGAAAATCTGTTTTAGAAGAATATCAAAAAAAGAATGCTTCATAAAATATTATGAAGCATTCCAATTAATTAGCAATAATCTCAAAAGACATCTTACCAATTTTTTTAATACTTAAAGCTTTTGAATAATTAAGTATAAACGCAATTGTTTCCTTTTTAGGTAACATGTTTTGTGATGCTAATTTTTCTTTAGAGTAAAGTTTTGCCATTAATTACTATATTTTATTAATAATCTAATAACGACAAAAAAAAAGTTTTATTATTAATTGGTCAAAATAATTTGATTTTTCTCAATAACCTTTCTCAGATTCATTAGAGCATAACGCATTCTTCCTAAAGCAGTGTTGATACTAACTCCTGTTGAATCTGCAATTTCTTTAAAACTTAAATCTTGATATATACGCATTTGTAGCACTTCTTTTTGATCATCAGGAAGTTCTTCAATCAATCTAGACAAGTCAAATTCAACTTGGTCAAGAATAATTTGGTCTTCAATATTTAAGTTATTATCTGTTAAATAAGAAAAAACGGAATATTCATCGTTATCTCTCTGCATTGGCATTTTTTTAGATTTTCTAAAATAATCAATTACTAAATTATGAGCAATACGCATAACCCAAGGAAGAAATTTTCCTTCTTCATTATACGATTTAGACTTTAATGTTTTTATTACTTTAATAAATGTATCTTGAAATACATCGTCACAAACATCTCTGTCCTGAATTTTTGTATAGATAAATCCGTAAATTTTCGATTGGTGTCTTTCTATTAAAATACCTAAGGCAGATTCTTCTCCTTCAATATAATTTTTTACCAGAAGTGCATCTGAAATTAAACTATTAGCCATAACAATACCTTTTAAATTAATTTGGGTTAGTATTTTTAAAAGTATTTTTATTGTATAAGCTTTAGTTTTTTAGTGGTTATTAAGTTCCAAATTTAACATTTTTTTTTATTAATAAGCAAATACACAATAAAAAATTAACAATAGAGTTAAAAAAAAATCAGTTTTAACAAAAAATAGTGTGTTATTTAAATAAAAAATCCCGTAATATCTAATGATATTACGGGATTTTAACAAAACTAAATTTAAATATTGAGAAAATTAATATACTTTCACTTCTGTAACAAGTCCATCATTATCAATAATTTTAACGATATAAACCTGTTTATTTGCAAACGAATCATGTGAAATTACAGCTTCTTTTTCTGTTCCATCATAATTTTGAGAAATAACTAACTGACCAAAAAGATTATAAACTCTAACTTGCTGAATGAGGGAATTTTTAGTTTCCACCTTTAATTTACTATTATAAAGAAACCCTTTTGCAGATACTTCTTGAATTCTATTTAAAGAATTAGATGCAATTGGCGAAGCTAAAAAATAAGAACCATATGTATTTGAAAATTCATAAGCAGAAGCACAAGAAGATGCTGCGTCCCAATTTACAGACCAAGTCATTACACCTCTTAAATCTGGATATGGACCACCTGATTGCAAGGTATAAGTTCTTCCAGAAAAGTTTGTTCCAAAACGCAAATAGTTCAATGCCTTAACACCTTCTGTAGGAGGCAAATACCCTGTTCCTGCTGCTCTTTGACAAGCTGGTAAACCAACAATTACTTTTGAAGGTGGTAAAGCATCAAAATGGAATCCTGTTGTACCAACGTTAAACCCTTTCAGTAACATATCGGTCATTGAAGTTATAAAATTTGGTGTAGCTGAAAAATAATTTTGATTATCTAAACCACCAACAGGACCTGTGTTATACAATTGAACCATCAATAAATCTAATTCATTTCTTAAATTGTGTAATACTGGTAAAAATGAACCAGCTGTTCCTCCATAACTTTGATAACCAACTTGAACATAAAATGTTTCTGGAGCAGATGTTAAAATAAATCCTGGTCCATAAAACTGTTTAAGTTCTTTGAATGCATCCACTATATTTTTAAGTCTAGGATATGCCGAAATTCCACTATATGAAAAATCGGTTAAACCAGCTGCACCAAAATCCATTGATCCACCTTCAAAATCAATATCTACACCATCAAATTGATATTCATCTATTATATTTTTTAATCCAGTAACAAATATATCTTTTTGAGTAACTGTTTGTAAAACTACATGTCCATTTTGACCTCCAATTGAAACAATTACGGGAATTCCACTATTTCTTAACGCTTGAATGTCGTTTTTTAATAATTGTTTATCAAAGACACCATTTGATAAATATCTATTATCATTTGTTGTTAATACGGGTGTATAACCATCTCGATTAACCGTTTCTACAAATGCATAAGCAACAACATTAAATTTACTCCCAATCATTTGATTAAAATACATAAAATTCGCTTCTGCATTTTCCCAAGAATGAGCATATCCTAAAACTACCTTAGAAGGCAATGGAATAAATCTATTATTTGAGATATTAGATATTGTAATAGTTTTATTTAAATTAGAAATTGCTTGCAAATTATCTGTTGCTTTAATAACAACTGGATAAGCTTGATAAGCTGTTGGCAAGAAGTTATAAGTAAAAATTCCATTTGCTCCAACTGTCATTGCATGAGTTGCTCCATTGATAGTAATGGTTACTTCAGATATAAAACCATCAACATCTGTTGCAGAAACTGAAATTGGTACCACTTGAAACGAACTTTGATTTATAGTTGTATTAGACGGACTATTCCATGTAACAACAGGTAATTGATTAGGACAATTTGGTCCAGAACAATTTAATGCAAAATTATATGCCTTAGTTGCTGTTGTTCCGTTTGAAGCAGTTGCTGTTACTGATAGAACATGATTACCAGAAAATTGATTAGCAACTGGTGTCCAACTAGCACTATAATTATTTGATGAACTTGTAGCACTTAAATTTTGACCATCTAAACTAAATACAACTGTAGAGATAGTTGTTCCATCATTTGCACTTAAACCTACAATAGAAACAAAATTAATTGAATCTCCTAAATTTAAAGAAACTGTAGTGCTTGTAGGTGCTGTAATTGAAACGACTGGAGTAGTTTGAACGACATTTTGAGTATTAAAATTAAAAACTTGAGGTGTTGTTGGAAGATTTGCTTGAGGATATGAAGGAAAATATGTAACATCATTATTTTCCCAAGCATTTAATTTCAAACTTGAATAAGTAGTATAACCACTTAATGCTGAATTTTCAAAATGATAATTCCCTTGTGCATCTGTCAAGGTTGATAAATTTATCCAATTGTGTGTATTATCTGTCCAAGGTAAAACTAAATCTACTTTTGCACCAGCAACTGGAACTGTACCATCTTTTACTGTTCCACTAATTAAATAAGTTGAATTTGTAACTTGAAGTGTAAAATCTTGAGTTTGATTAGCACTTAAATTAGTAAACAATGCTGAAGCTGGTAAAAATGTTTGACCACTATTTGAAGCTGCTACGGAATAATTTTGGCTTGGAGCCAAATTTACAAATGAATAACTCCCTGTACTGCTAGTAGTAGTTGTACTTGTTACACCATTTTTTGTCAAGGTGACTGTAATACCTGACAATCCTATTGTTCCATTCTTAACAATTCCTGAGATAGTATGTGTTTGATTAGGACAATTTGGTCCAGAACAATTTAATGCAAAATTATATGTCTTAGTTGCTGTTGTTCCGTTTGAAGCAGTTGCTGTTACTGATAGAACATGATTACCAGAAAATTGATTAGCAACTGGTGTCCAACTAGCACTATAATTATTTGATGAACTTGTAGCACTTAAATTTTGACCATCTAAACTAAATACAACTGTAGAGATAGTTGTTCCATCATTTGCACTTAAACCTACAATAGAAACAAAATTAATTGAATCTCCTAAATTTAAAGAAACTGTAGTGCTTGTAGGTGCTGTAATTGAAACGACTGGAGTAGTTTGAACGACATTTTGAGTATTAAAATTAAAAACTTGAGGTGTTGTTGGAAGATTTGCTTGAGGATATGAAGGAAAATATGTAACATCATTATTTTCCCAAGCATTTAATTTCAAACTTGAATAAGTAGTATAACCACTTAATGCTGAATTTTCAAAATGATAATTCCCTTGTGCATCTGTCAAGGTTGATAAATTTATCCAATTGTGTGTATTATCTGTCCAAGGTAAAACTAAATCTACTTTTGCACCAGCAACTGGAACTGTACCATCTTTTACTGTTCCACTAATTAAATAAGTTGAATTTGTAACTTGAAGTGTAAAATCTTGAGTTTGATTAGCACTTAAATTAGTAAACAATGCTGAAGCTGGTAAAAATGTTTGACCACTATTTGAAGCTGCTACGGAATAATTTTGGCTTGGAGCCAAATTTACAAATGAATAACTCCCTGTACTGCTAGTAGTAGTTGTACTTGTTACACCATTTTTTGTCAAGGTGACTGTAATACCTGGCAATCCTGTTGTTCCATTCTTAACAATTCCTGAGATAGTATGTGTTACATTAGATTGTGTTGAACCAACAACACTATAAGTTACATCCGAAGTTAAACTTCCTGAAGCAATAGCAATTATTTGAGGTGAAAAAGTAAATGAGTTTTTACTATAACTTATAGTATATGCTAAATTAGTAGCAGTATTTGGAAATTGTACATTTCCATTGGCATCTGAAACCACAGTTATTATTGAGTTATCAGAAGTTTTCGTTAATACTGTAGAAACACCAGATATAGCATTATTTGATTGATCTTTAAATGTAAGTTTTACGTTAACAATTGTAGGAGGTGGTGGTGTAATACCCGAAAAAGTAGTGTTTATTTGACCTAATAGAGCAGCAGGTTCAGGACTTCCTGGTCTAGTATCTTGAGAAAGTTCCCAAATCATAGCTCCACCTAAATTCTTTAAATTAATATATTTTGCTTTTTCATCAATCGATTTCTTATCATCATAAGTTATAAATTGATGTGTTGTAGCGTTATAGAGATAAGGGACTTTAGCTGTGCTATCCCAATATCTATTCCAGCCAGCTCCTAAAGAAGCAGGTAAAAGGTTTTCTGGATTTGACGGATTTAGATAATGATGTCCTGTTGTTCCACTATTCCCAGCAATATCACAAAATTCTATACTTCCAGTAAATTCACAAAAACCATTATCCCAAGTTCCTTGTGGTGCCTGAGGGTTTACACAACTTCCAGTTGTTCTAGGAGCTGAAACAAAAAGTCCTGGTAATGATGGAATAGTTCCATTATTAGCTACTGAATTAAACATTTTTCCATAGAAAGGAATTCCCATTACTAATTTATTATTAGGAATTCCTAGTGTATTTAAATATATATTTGTTAAATGATCTAAAGATTCATTATTAGTATTTAATGGATCATTTGTATTTCCGCTTCCATACAATGGTGCATTATAACAAGTTTTATCATACCAATTACCTCCTAAATCATAACCAAAAAAAGTAATAAAGTCACAATAGGTAGTGATGTCGTCTGTCATTCCGAATTGTGCTTTATTTCCAGGTCCAATAAATTGATTAGGAACATTAACTACACTGTTCCCTGCAGCAATAGATATTATCTTATTAGGCATAGCCGAACGCATTTCCTTTAATAAATACACCAAATTCTTATGATCATTTGGTGTATGAGGTTGAGCTGGTGGAGTAATACCGCCTATCACTTCTGTTCCATCAATTCCTCCAACAATTGGAAACTCCCAATCAATATCAAATCCATCAATAAACGGATATGTTGTTAAAAAGTTGGCCATATTTTGCGCAAAAGCAGTTCTCGCTATTGGTGAAGCTGCTATTCCTGGCAAATCTTGTGATTTTGTCCAACCTCCAATA
Source organism: Flavobacterium jejuense (assembly GCF_006491595.2). GTDB lineage: Bacteria > Bacteroidota > Bacteroidia > Flavobacteriales > Flavobacteriaceae > Flavobacterium > Flavobacterium jejuense. The sequence continues at coordinate 265,409 of NZ_VEVQ02000002.1, read as the reverse complement.
GATATTAAGATTTTCAGATGTGGATAAGTTTGCTTTAATTGCATTAAATCATAAAAATTCCCTTTAGGAACTGCATTCCACGGAGCTCCTCCTTCAGTGTGTTCAAAATCGGCATAAGTGTCTAATGACTTAATTTTTGCACTTTGAGGATTTGCTGGGTCAAATTCTGTTCCAAAAAAGGCATACATTAGATGCGTTAATTTGTTTCCATCAATTTTAGAAACATTAAAATCTCTTGCATAAATTGCCCACTGTGCATAATAACCAATCACCTTTTTGTTATGATTTGGTTGTGCTTGCATTAGCAATGGACAAATCAATAAGAAACTTAACAAATAATAAAGTTTTCTAATCATTTTGTTTGTTTTTTGTTAGTAAATCGTTTGTTTGTTACTTGTAAAAATTACAATTAATGTCAATTTACAACCTAAAAAACAGCTAAAAAAAATAAATCAACCAAACGCATAAAAAATTAAACAAACAGCATAAATCTATCAATATTATGTATTTAATAAAAAAGTATATTTTTAATTAATATTATCTATTATTTTTTTAAAACTATCGCCTATTACTAATTCAACATCAGCATGATTCCTTGAGTTACAATTAATCAATAGTTTATTAAATAAAGACTTATCGGCTGACTTATTCAGTTCTAAAACCGCTAACAATTCAGTAGAAAGTTCACTTAGACTTTGAGAAAGTGGCAAAATAGGCTTAATTAATGGAGCATTCTCACTTAATTTAATTAAATCTGAATGCATAAAGATCCACTTTTTAAAATATTCAGTAACTCTATTTAAATTCTTTGGACTTTTGTCTTGCAAATAATTATCAACCACTTCATTAAAATCAATAGCATCTGAAGCATCCGAAGTACAAGCATCTGCAAATAAAGTAAATGGAGAGTAAGTTTGATATTCTGTTCCTCCTTTATTTCTTGTGTAAATTTTTAAAGGTTCGCAAATATTTGATAAATCTACTAATGAAGAAACATCTTGATAATTACTAATATTTCTCAAAATCATCTTTTTATTTTTAATATGATTGATTCCAAGTTCTTCTAATCTATTGGAAACAAATTGAAGTCTCTTTTTCATACTCTTTAAATTAATATCCTTTTCATTAGACCAAAATACCTCAGCTATAGCAGCAGTTCTAGGCCAAATTCTAGAATCAATATTTTTAGAAGTAACAAGCTCACTCCACATTGTAACTTCACCACCTAAAATCCTATCTTTTTCTTCTTTAGATAAAACTGTTTCTTTTGGAATAATTGGAGAAAGATAATGATCATTTACACTTTGCATTAAATCAATATAAAAACCATTTGATAATATCGTTTTAAACCCTTCTTTTGCTGCATTTACTAATGATTCTCCTGCTGGTGAACCTTCATTTGAACCTTTCCATGAATGAATTATTGTTCCTTTAGGCATTTTATCATTCATAATTTCTTCCCAACCCATTATTTCTTTATTATGTTTTTTTAACATTGGTACTAACTTTAAGGTAAAATAGCTTTGCAATTCATGGTTGGTTTTAAGGTTATTTTTTTGTTTAAATTTTTGAATTACTGGATTAGCATCCCAATCTTTTCCTTCATTTTCATCTCCTCCAATATGAAAATATTTTGCTGGAAATAGTGGACAGACCTCATCAAAAACTTCACTTAAGAACTTGTAAGTTTCAGGATTTGAAGGATCTAATGTTGGTCTAAAAATACCAGAATTTCTTTCAATCTTATATTGAGATTGCTTTTGTTCGTTGGGTTCCTTTAGATATTTACTACCAATTTCAGGATAAGCTGTTAAAATAGCAGTAGCGTGTCCTGGAACGTCGATTTCTGGTACAATTAATATCCCTCTTTGATCTGCATATTCTACAATATTTTTTATTTCCTCTTGTGTATAATAATTTCCATCAGAGGCTAATTCAGTTAACTTTTTTTTATTCTTTAACTCAATTCTCCAGCCTTGATCGTCTACCAAATGCCAATGAAAAACATTCAATTTTACAGCTGCCATAGCATCAATATTTCTTTTTATAACATCAACTGGTTGAAAATGTCTTGCTACATCTATCATTAAACCTCTCCAAGTAAATGCTGGAAAATCTGAAATTATAACATTTGGAAAATAAAATGAGTCTCCATTATTTTGTAATAACTGCAATAATGTTTCCAAAGCATGTAGTACACCTATATCAGTAGTAGCATCAATTGTAATTTTATTTGAAGTAATTTCAATTTTATAACTTTCATCTTGATTTATTCCTACAACACCTTTTTTAAGACTATTAATTTGTAGTTGTGCACTTGGATCTTCATTAATATCTTTTATATAACCTTGACTAAAAAACATTCCCGTTCTTCCATCTAACCTTCTTAAAAAATTAGTTGTTCCTACAAAAATTCTAGGATTAACAATTCCAGAAATAGTAACTTTAAAACTACTACTCAAAGTAAAACTACCTTCATTCAAGGTGATATTTTGAGGCCAAGGCATTAGGTTAAGATCTTCTATTTTAGTTTGAGAAAAAGTCTTTAAACAAAATAAAATCAGTATTATAGCGCTTTTAAAATTCATTTTTTTATTACTTGGGTTAATCAATTACTTTTAAATTTAAATTATTTATTTTATTGTCTTGTTGTTTATAGTGGTTTAAATACCAAATACTGTTTAAAATGAGAAAGAAGAGAATGAAAAACTCACTCTCTTCATACTTCTCTTCCTTAACTCAAATAAAATATTTTTTAATAGGCAAATCTTTTAAAAGCCTCTATTGCTTCATATTCTGCAAGCCCTAATTCATCATACAATTTAGCAGTACTTTTATTCCTTTCTTCTGCCCTAACCCAAAATTCTCTAGAATCATTGCCTTGAAACATTACTCTATCTTTTTGAGATTGGTGAAATAAAATAGCATGTCTTTTTAGAAGTACCTCATCTGGACTTAAAGGAACGGCCATATCTATATCATGAATATCCCATTCATGCCATGCTCCTCTATACAACCACAACCAACAATCATCCATAAAAGGTTGGGATTTTAAATCTTTCATTGCTTTAAAAATTGCATTCAAACAAACTTCATGTGTTCCATGTGGGTCAGCTAAATCTCCAGCAGCAAATACTTGATGTGGTTTTATTTTTTTAATAATATTACTTACAATATTTATATCTTCTTGTCCTAACGGATTTTTCTTTATCTGACCTGTCTCATAAAAAGGAAGATCTAAAAAATGAATGTTTTCATCCTTTAGTCCAATATACCTAGTTGCAGCATACGATTCTCTTCTTCTAATAAGTCCTTTAAGCTTTCTAACATCTGATATGTCTATCTGGTTTTCATTTTTATAACTTAAGAATGAGATGATTTTAGAAAAATTAATATTACAATTTTCTTCGGTTACAAAATCGTTACAAACTTCGGCAAATTTTAATGCTTCTTCATCTGTTACTGCTATGTTTCCAGAAGTTTGATAAACAACATGAACATCGTGACCTTGTTTAATTAATTTTGAAAAAGTACCTCCCATAGAAATTACATCATCATCTGGATGTGGACTAAATAAAATAACTCTTTTCTTTTCTGGATAAGCTCTTTCAGGTCTATAAGTATCATCAGTATTCGGTTTACCACCTGGCCAACCTGTAATTGTATGCTGTAAAATATTGAACATATTAATATTCAAATGATAAGCTGAACCTTCTTGAGCCAATAAATCTGACATCCCGTTATTATTATAATCCCTATCTGTCAATTTTAAAATAGATTGTTTCGTTTTTTGACAAAGCCAAACAATGGCTTTACTTTTCAATTCTTGAGTCCAGATACACTCTCCAACTAACCATGGTGTTTTAAATCGAGTCAATTCTAATGCTGCAGATTGATCTAAAACAAAAGTAGCATTAGTATGGTTTTGTAAGAAAGTTGCTGGTACTTCGGAACTAATTTCACCCTGAATTGTTCTTTTTATTATTGATGCTTTATTTTGTCCCCAAGCCATCAAAACAATTCTTTTTGATCTCAATATTGTGGAAACTCCCATTGTTATAGCCCTTTTTGGAACGTTATCTATACCATTAAAATCGGAAGATGCATCTGATCTTGTAATATGATCGAGTGTGATTATTCTAGTTCCTGAATTAATGTGAGAACCAGGTTCATTGAAACCGACATGTCCTGTTCTTCCTATTCCTAGTAATTGAAAATCGAGTCCACCTGCCTTTTTAATATTCATCTCATAATCAATACAGTATTGATTCAATTCATCAATAGGTATTGTTCCGTCTGGAATATTGATATTTTCTGGATTAATATCAATATGGTTGAATAAATGTTCATGCATGAAATAATGATAACTTTGCTTATTCTCTTTTCTCATTGGATAATATTCATCCAAATTAAAAGTAATTACATTAGTAAAACTCAACCCTTCTTCTCTATGCATTCTTACCAATTCTTCATATACTTTTATAGGAGAAGAACCTGTAGCTAAACCTAGTACACATGTTTTACCTTTCTCTTTTTTAGCTTTAATTAATTGAGCAATTTCTTGAGCTACAATTTTAGACGCATCAAAAGAATTTTTAAAAATTTCACAATGAATTTTCTCAAATCTTGTTTCTTCAAATTTACCAGCGCTTTTATAGCTAATATCCCGTTTTATTTCCACAGCACTTTTCATTTTATGTAATATTATTATACATATTTTTATATTCCTTGTAAACTATACCTTCTTATTAAAAATTAGGACCTGTAGTATCCCACCATATTCTTGTTCCTCCATTATCTGGTCCACCCAATTTTGAAACTCCACTTGCTACACCACCAGGATTATTCGTTCTTTCAGATTGTACAAAATTGATTCTTCTTGGTCCAAACTGAGTTGTAATAGTACCACCGCTATAGTTTACTAATACAGGAAAAAGTTTTGGATATCCCGTTCTTCTGTAATCTGACCAAGCTTCTTGTCCTTCAGGAAAACCACCTATCCATTTTTGAGTAATTATTTTTTGCAACTTAATTTCATTAGAATCCGAATCATTCCAAGCTATAGTTACATTATTAACTGGAGCTGAATTGTTTACAGAAAAATTAGGATCTACATAAGCAATAGGTGTTTTTACATTATCTACTTTATAAGCTGCTGCACCTGAAACTCCTCTCTGATTAAAAGACATTTCTATACCTTGCTCATAGAAATCTTGAGCTATTCCTCCCATATTCCATCCTCTTAAAGCTCCTTCTGCTCTTAAAAAATAAGCTTCTGCGGTAGTCATTAAAACAATTTCATTTGAACTAACAACCTCGCCTATTCCAGAAAAATCTTGATGATCAGCTTTTGCTATTAATTCTATACCTGTTCGTACCCCTTTATACTCTCCTAGAAATTGAGAAGAAATGTTAAAATATGATGCTATTCTTGGATCTTCATAACCTCTTAAAATAGATTCCATATCTGCAGACATTCTAATGTCTAACCATGAATTACTTATTGTTGCAATTGGATTTGTATACACTGGTGATACAATTTTAAAAAGATCTTCATTTACAGTCATTACACCAAATTCATGAGCAATTGCTTTTTCTGCTTCTAGTTTTGCTAAAACTGGATTAACTTTAACAATTCTCATTGCTAATCTTAAACGCAATGTATTTGCAAATTTTACCCAAGCTTTATAATCACCATTATATCCTGATAAGTCTGTTGAAACAAATGTTGATTCTTCACCAGCATTATATCTAGTTGTCAATTCTGCAACTGCAAAATCTAGCTCTTCAAACATTAAATTATAAACATCCTCTTGAGAATCATATTCTATTATGCTTGCTTGCGAACCAAAATCAGAATAAATTATTGGACCAAAAGTATCTGTGACTCTATGCATTCCTTCAACTTTTAAAATTAGAGATAGCGCATAAAATTGATCATATTTATCCTTGGTTTTATTAGCAATATCATAAGCGTTAAACATAACATTTCTATAAGCATAATCCCAAATAAATCCATTCCAACCGTCAACTAATGAGTATGTAGTATTATTAACACCACCTGCAAATGGAGTTGGAGTTGCCATATAACCAGACCAAATATCACAATTTAGTCCTTGTTGCAGTTGATAGACCCATTCTGGTGTTAGTACTTGAATATTATTAAACATAGGAGCAAATCCTCCTTTAATATGATTAAAATCTTGTTCAAAAAGTTCAGGTGTTATGCCATTAGGATTCGTATTAATCTCTTCAAAATTATCTGTACAACTTACTATAATAAGAAGCGAAATAATTATAGTTGTTTTTTTTATATTATAAAGTTTCATTTTGTTTTGTTTAGAAAGTTATATTTAAATTAAGTCCTATACTTCTTGTAGAAGGTAAACCATAAATATCAACACCTTGCAATCCTTCACCTGTGCTTAATGCAATATTAGGATCAAAAGGAGCGTCTTTATAAATAAAGAATAGATTTCTTGCAATTAGAGAAACACTTGCTTTTTCAATAAAAGGAAATAATTTGGGATTTATATTATATCCAATAGACACCTCTCTAACACTAACATTTGTTGCATCATATACATATTCTCCCGAGATTCCTGCTCTTCCTCCAACTTGAGTATAATAAGATTGAGCATCTACACTAGTTACTGGAACACCATCGCTTGCTCTTACTCCATTTATTGCTACTCCTCCTGCATTTCTAGCATCTCCAGAGGCTTTTGAAACTCCAAAAGCATCATTTTGAGCCTGTGTCAAACTCATTACATCACCACCAAAACGACCGTCTAACAACACATTTGCTGTAAAAGACCCTAATTTAAATGTATTTGAAAAACCTAACATAAAATCTGGATTTGAATTACCAACTTCTTCAAAATCTGTTCTCTGAAATGTTCCGTCATCATTTAATAATATCCTTCCTTGATCGTCCTTTTTAAAATTTATTCCTTCTATAACACCAAAAGGTCTTCCTTCAATCAAAGCGTATCTATAACTATTTACACCTGCCTCTGTCAAGTTTAATCTACCACCAAGTTCAGTTGGAATTCCATTTACTCTATTTTTATTTTTTGAAAAATTAATAGTAGTGTCCCAAGAGAATTTTTCATTTCTTATAATTCCACCTTTAATAATTGCTTCAATACCTTTGTTTTCTATATTTCCAGCATTGAATCCATAATAAATAACTCCTTCTCTATTACCAACTGGTGCTAATACTTGCAAATATTGATTCTTAGTCTCCGAACTATAGTATGAAATTTCAAAATTTAATCTATTATTAAACATTCTCCATTCTGTACCAAATTCATATTCAGATTTTAATTCTGGCTTTAAAGTAGTTCCTGTTTTTGGTCCTGCATTTGGTCTAGGATCACTAATTCCAGTATTATAATAATAAGTTTGAGAAGTAATAAATGGGTATATATCGTTTCCTACTTGAGCAAAGGTGGCACGGACTTTTCCGAAATTTATAAATTCTGGCATCTCAACCATTTCAGTTAATATTCCTGTTAATCCAACTGAAGGATAGAAAAAACCAATATTATCTGAATTTACTAAAGTAGATGACCAATCATTTCTTCCTGCAAGATCTAAAAAAAGTCTGTCTTTATAACCAAAAGTTGTTGCTGCAAATACCGATTGAATCTCTTTTTTAGAATCTATTGTTTGATAATTTCCATTATTATTATTGAAATTATGTAAAGTAAACCAATTAGCATATTGTAAACCTGCGCTAATTCCTGAATCTAAGCTTGTTCTTTGATTAATTAATGTATTAGTTATACTTGTACCAATATTAGCATTAAAGCTGAAGTTTTCATTAATTTTTGTATTAATGGTAGCTATCAAATCTGCATACCTTTGTGCACTAAATGAGTCTTCATTGATATATCTTCCATTTGGATGTGAAAGTGTTCCTTGTGTTGTTGCATATATTTTTTTATCAAAAGAACTTGTTATTCTATTATAACTATATCTAGATGCAATACTCAACCAATCTGTTGCTTTATAAGTTAAAGCAATTGCTCCATTAAAAAAATGGTTTTCATCTTCGGATTTATTTCTATTTATAGCCCAATATGGATTTTGCATAATATCTCTATTAGTCATCCAATTTTGAGCCATAAGATTTCTTGTTGGATCAAAAATTTCAAAATTATCTTTATAATAATTAAAATCATTACCTCTTGGCATTAAATAAACTCCTGTAAGTGGATTAAAGTAAAAACCATTAACTGGTTTATTAATTATAGTTTGTGAAGTATAATTTGCATTTGCTGCAAAAGTTAGTTTATCCTTGAAAATTTTTGATGTTTGTCGAATACCAAAATTATTTTTCTTTAAATTATTTTCAGGTATAATACCAGAAGCACTTACATTAGCAAAAGAAAATGCAGTTGAAGAATTTTCAGAAGCCATAGAGTAGCCTAATGATGTAGTTTGAGTAACAGCTGTTTCAAAAAAATCTTTAACATGATTGTTTGTTTTTTGTGCAGCTCCCCAACTTTCATCTGCTCCTGGTGAAGCTATATAATCCGTTTGAAATTCTGGTAAATAAGCAGCTGTTTCAAAAGTTGTTACTGATGATGCTGTTACATTTACTTTACCAATTTTTCCTTTTTTAGAGGAAAGTAATATTACACCATTAGCACCCTGACTACCATATAAAACAGAAGCTGCTGCTCCTTTAAGCACAGTCATTCCATCATAATCATCTGGATTAATTAAAGATATTACGTCACCACCATCTTTATTTCCACCAGCTAAACTACCAAATGTATCATTAGGCTGACCTGAACCTGAATTTAACATAGGAATACCATCAATTACATATAAGGGTTGATTATTACTCACGGAAGAATTCCCACGAATGATTACTTTTGTAGATCCACCTGTTCCACCTGCACTTTTTGTAACTGTTACACCAGCTACTTTACCTGCAATTGTATTAACAATATTTACATCTCTTACCCTAGTAAGTTCTTCAGCTTTTATTTCTTGAGCAGCATAAGTTAATGATCTCCTAGTCTTCTTTATTCCTAAAGAAGTAACAATAACTTCTTTTAAATTAGTAGTACTTGATTCTTTAAGCTGTATTTTAATAATAGTTTCCGTACCAATTAAAATACTTTGCGTTTCATATCCAATGTAGGAAATCATTAAAGTTTCTCCAACTTTAGCTTCAATAGAGAATTTTCCATCAAAATCTGAATCTGTTCCTCTAGTTGTACCTTTAATAATAATATTAGCAGATGGTAGTGGTATACCTCCAAGGTCTGTCACTGTACCATTGATTATTTTTACTTGCGCAAAAGAAAATTGCGTTGTAAAAATAATCATAATAAGTAAAATAAATTTTTTCATTAAAATAATAAGTTTGTTTGTTAGTTAATACTGTAAATTTATTCTTATACAATTTCAAAAAAAAATATATTAAACAAACGGTACATTACATTCAACAAACGACAAAATTCAGTCAACAAAATGTTTTTTTAATCCATTAAAAAAGTGATACCATTTTAATTGCTATCAAAAATAACTGTTATCATAATAATTAAATATTTAATTATTTTTACAAAAAATAATTTTTTATATAATAATTTAACTAAAATTGTAAAATAATTTAAATATATGTTTTATCAATTCAATAATAAAGAATAATGTGAAAAAGATAAATTTTGAAATAAAAATTAGATACCATTTTTATTTTTGGGGGATGTATTTTATCTTAAATACATTTCGCTGGGGTGCTTATTTTAATGATTATGAGTATTCTTTTAAATCTAATATTATTGAATTTGCTTTACATATTCCTGTAGTTTATTTTAACTTATTTTTTTTAGTTCCTAAATATGTTTTAAAATCAAAGTATTTAAAGTATGGAATTGCTCTTTTACTAAGTCTCTTTGTTATTTATTTATTAAAAACGAGTCTTACTTATTTTTTAATCTCTGAAAACATATGGCCAGAAGCGAATAGAGAGTACAAACCTTTTGACATTAACCATATTGTTGCAGTTTGTATAGGAGAATTGTATGTTATTTCTATGGCATCATCAGTTTATTTCACTCTTACTTGGCTAAAAGAAAGAGAAAGAAATAGAGCCTTAACGGAAAGTCAGTATAAAATTAAATTAAAATATTTAAAGACTCAAATTCAACCTCATTTTTTTTTCAACACTCTAAACAATTTATATTCTTTATCATTAGCTTCATCTGAAAAAGTACCAATAGTTATTTTAAAACTCTCAAAATTAATGGAATATGTATTATATGATATTAAAGAAACAAAATTTGTATCCTTAATTAAAGAAATAGATTATATTCAAAACTATATTGAAATTGAAAAACTTCGCTTTGAAAATATTGATGTAAAATTTAATATAAATTCTAATGTTGATTCTGTAAAAATTCCTCCTTTATTATTTATTTCATTCATTGAAAATGCTTTTAAACATGGAGGAATAAATAACAAAAACTTAAGAATAAAAATCAATATTAATATAGAGGATAACTCTATGTTAAATTTTGAAATAATAAATAATTTTGTATCTTCACAAAAGCCCAAATCAAATAAAGGAATAGGTTTACAAAACACTATAAGTAGACTAAAATTGCTTTTTAAAGACAACTTTATTTTAAAACAAAATATAAAATTTGATTATTTTATAATTATCTTGAAAATTCCAATTTATGAAGATTAAATGTGTTTTAGTAGATGACGAGCCCCTTGCAGTAAAAGTACTGCAAAATTATTTAGTTAATTTTCCTGACTTTGAAGTTATTGGTGTATTTTACAATTCAATAGAAGCATTAGATTTTATAAAGAATAATACTGTAGATGTTGTTTTTCTAGATATAAATATGCCAATGATGAATGGGTTTGAATTAATCAAATTAATCGACACTAAAGTAATAATCACTACTGCTTTTAGAGAGTTTGCAGCAGAAAGTTATGATTTAGATGTATTAGATTATCTTGTTAAACCTATTCCTCTTCCTAGGTTTATAAAATCTATTAATAAAATCACTGCCGAATTTGATTTGAAAAATAATATTAAACCAGAAAATTTAAAAACAGATCATCATATTTTTATTAAATCAGATAAAAAGATGATTAAAATATTGATTGATGATATTTTATTTATAGAAAGTATGAAAGAATACATTAAAGTAGTGACTACTGATAAATCTTACATTACACTTAAATCACTTACCTCTTTAACGGAAGAATTACCCATTGATAAATTTATTAGAATTCATAAGTCCTTTACTATAGCAATTGATAAAATAAAATCTATTGAAGGCAACCGAATTCAAATTCTTACACACAAATTACCTATTGGTAGAAATTATGGAAAAGATGTTAAAAATAAAATTTTAAATAATTGAAACAACTAATGAATCTTTATAAAAAAACAGCACCAATATTGATGCTGTTTTTCTTACAAATAATTTATTCCTACTTATTTTTTTACAAATTTCACTTCTTCACTTTTACCCTCTTTTTCAATTAAAATGGAATAAATACCTGGTTTTAGATTGGATACGTCTAAACTTTCACCAACTTGCTTAGGTAAATCAACAATTCTACCTGTCTCAGTAGCGATTACAGTAATTTTTGAATTAGTTATATCAATACTAAAATTAAGTATATTTTCTACTGGATTTGGATATACAACTAGGTCTTCATCATTCTCTAAAACAGAGCTTCTTGCTACACTATTATTAACTTTTGTGATTCTTATCCAATTTAGATTCACACCACTATTTTGTATATAAATTCCAAAATTATAGGTACCTGCATTTATATTTACAGTGTGTGATATGGTTTGCCAATTTTGCCAACCACCAGTATTTAGAAGATTTAAAGAACCTAGTTGAATACTCCCTGCATTCAAATCTGCAGATATTTTTGCTCCATTAACTGCACTTGCCACTCTATACTCAATTAAATAAGCACCAGAAATAGGAAAATTAATGTTATTATAAGCCATCCAATCACCCGTATCAGCATAGCCTACATTTAAGCCACCTCCAGAATCAGTTGTTGGTTCTGTTTGTACACCATTCATAGCAGAGTAATTTTCTGCTTGAATGAATACAGAAGAAACACTAGTAGTTTTTTGGTAAACTCTTACATAGTCCACTAGCATTTTTGTTGGAAAACCATTATTATCAATATTGAATCCAGGCCAATTTCCTCCAACTGCCAAATTTAATAGTATGAAATAATTTTGATGGAATTCATTTGTACTATTTACATTGTTGGCAATACTAACTTCATGAAATTTTACACCATCAATAAACCATTTAATCAGATTTGCATCCCATTCGATAGTGTAAGTATGATAATTTGTAATATTGTTTACACTAGTATTTCCTCCATAAGACACATAGCCATTATTATCCCAATGTATGGTTCCAAATGTTTGATTTCCAGTATTGACATGTTCCATTATGTCAATTTCTCCACATTTTGGCCAACCCACATTAGGATCACTAATACTATTTCCTAACATCCAAAAAGCAGGCCATATTCCTTGAAATGAAGGCATTGCAATTCTAGCTTCAATTTTTCCATATTTCCAAGATTTTTTACCTTGAGTTTTCATTCTTGCCGAAGTGTAGTTGGACCCTCCAAATGATTCCCTTTTGGCAGTAATAACTAAATTTCCATTTTCAACCGTTGCATTTTCTCTTCTATAATATTGCAATTCATTATTTCCCCAACCGTTATTTCCTGTTTCAAAAACCCAATCTGAACCAATTCCATTAGTAAATTCATCTTGCCATACTAATTGCCAATTTTGACAAAAAGCTGTATTAATAAAAAATAACAAAGTAACAGTGTAGAATATGTTTATATTTTTTGTTTTCATGTTTTTAGATTTGATTATCTGTCTATTTTTTTACGAATTTTTTGGTAATGGTCTTTCCATCAATTTCAAAAACAACTGCATAAATTCCTGGTGTAAGAGTTGATACATCAAGTGTTTTGTCGTTTACAATAGGTAATTCTAAATAAATACCTCTTTGAAAATCAATAATTTGAGTTTTTACAGATTTTAAAGCCATAGAAAAGTTTAAACTATTTTCTACCGGATTTGGATAGACAAGAATACTTTCTTTTTCTTCACTAACAACTTGTTTAAAAAATGCATTACTTACTTTAGTGATTCTAATCCAATTTAAGTTAACACCACTATTTTGAATATAAATACCAAAGTTGTAAGTACCTGTGTTTACATTTACTGTTTGTGAAATGGTTTGCCAATTTTGCCAAGCTCCAGTATTTGGTATATTAACATTTCCTAATATAATTGACCCTCCATTTAAATCAGAAGAAATTACTGCTCCACTTACAGCACTAGCAACTCTATATTCAATTAAATAAGATCCTGTAGTTGGAAAAGTGATACTATTATAAGCCATCCAATCACCAGTATCTGCATAACCTACATTTAAACCACCTCCAGAATCAGTTGTTGGTTCCGTTTGAATACCATTCATATTAGAATAGTTTTCTGCTTGTATTAGTATAGAGGAAGAATTTGTGATAGCTCTAACTCTTACAGAAGTGGCTACATCATTAAAAGAATTAGCAACTAGACAAGCATTGTTTGCGTTTATAATTATTGATGTTCCTGTGAAATTATCATTTGCATAAAGAACCATTTCATAACCACTTTGCACTTTTAAAGAAGAGATATCGTTATCTAATACACCTTTAGCTTGCAATTGACTCCATGTATAGTTACCTATAGATAAATTAACAGCATAACCATCATAATTACAATGTTTGTATACAGTTGCAACACCATTTTGTGGAGGCTGCGTACCATTTATTACATCATTAATAGCAGATAATAAAGATTTCGGTCCCACTGCATCCTGAGCTAACTGCCAAATCATGACTCCTCCAGCATTTTGAATAGCGAAAGTTGTTTTTTGCTTGATTGTAGGAATTCCGTTATAATAGATTGTATTGGCAACTTGATCCACATTTTCAGAACCTGGATAAGTAGCAACAATATCAGCATAGGAAATACCTTGATTAGCTGAACTTCCAAAACCATAACCATAGAAAGGTAATCCAATAATAGCTTTACTAGCTGGCAAACCTCTTCCTGTCCAATAATTGAATTGTTGAACTGCTAAACTATATGGTGAATGTTGCCCAGGACTACTTGGATTCCAAGGACCAGTTGCATCATAAGCCATAATATTAATCCAATCAAAAGAAGAAAAAGTATAAGAAGGTACATTGGCACCACCATAACCTTGTGACAAAGCTGCAGTAATTTGTTTGTTATTTGCATGCAAACTTGCTGCTAAATCTGTTATAAAACTCCCATAGTCACCATTTATTGCTGGTCCTTCTAAATCTACATCTAGACCATCAAAATTATGTGCTATAACGTAATTTTTTAGTTTTTGTACGAATGAAGCTCTGTTTCCAGCACTTATTTGATTGAAGAAATTATCTCTTATTGCTCCTCCCTCAGAGATGGCTCCTCCTCCAATAGAAACAAATACTTTTACATTGTTTGCATGTGCTGCTTGAATAATAGCATTATTTCCTGATTGAAATGATAAATTCCCGTTAGCATCTGGATTTTCAAATGCAATATTTATATGTGTCAGTTTATTATATTGGATACTATTTGAAAAAGTATTTAAATCAATCCAATTAGGAATATAACCTATTACCTTTTTTTGTGCATAAGAAAAATTTAAAATTCCTAAAAATAGAACAAAAGTAAATTTATACGATAGTTGTTGAAATTTTGTCATGATAATGATAATTAAGTAAAAAAAGAACCTTAAAAAAAATATTTTTAAGGTTCTTTTTTGAATTATTTTTTTATAAAACGTCTTTGTTCCATTTGCCCTTCTTTATTCATAAGAATAGAATAAACACCAGGCTTAAGACTAGACACATCTACACTTTTACCATCACTTTTTGGAACATTTATAAAAATTCCTGTTTGAGAGTCAACAATCGTTATTTTAGTATTTTCAACAGAAGTACTAAAGAACAAAGTATTTTCAACTGGATTAGGATAAACTACAAATTGTTCTTTTGGTTCAGAAGAAACTTCTTTTGCTAAAGCATTGTTTACTTTAGTGATTCTTATCCAATTTAAATTAAGTCCTGTATTTTGAATATAAATACCAAAATTATAGGTTCCAGCATTTACATTTACTGTTTGGGAAACTGTTTGCCAATTTTGCCAACCACCAGTATTTGGTATATTAACATTTCCTAATATAATTGACCCTCCATTTAAATCAGAAGAAATTACTGCTCCACTTACGGCACTAGCAACTCTATATTCAATTAGATAAGATCCTGTAGTTGGAAAAGTGATACTATTATAAGCCATCCAATCACCAGTATCTGCATAACCTACATTTAAACCACCTCCAGAATCAGTTGTTGATTCTGTTTGAATGCCACTCATTGCTGAATAATCTTCGGCTTGTATAAATATTGAAACTGAATTTGATGTAGCTCTAACTCTTAAAGAAGATGTGATATCATTAAAACTATTATCAACTAAACAAGTATCATTACCTCCAACAACAATTGAAGAGCCTGAAAAATTATCATTATTATATAAAACAATTTCATAACCACTATTAACTTTTAGTGATGAAATATCATCGTTTACTACTCCTTTTGCCTGTAATTGACTTAATGTATAATTTCCTACTGCTAAATTAACAGCATAACCTCCATAATTACAATCTTTATAAACTGTTGCTACACCATTGTCTGGAGGGATTGTTCCTGTTATAGAATAACTACCTATAGAACCATAAGCTGAATATCCACCATAGCCTGGATCACCAGCTCCATTTCCGTCTACACCTATAAAATACTTTCCTGCTGCAAGGTTAACGTTCATTGTAGCGTTTAAAGCAAAAGGATCCGAATTCCAATAGGTTCCAATTTGAGTACCCGAAGCATTAAATAATCGAATTAATAAATGCAAATTTCCATCTCTACTTACTGTATTTGCATTAATAACTACATTTCCTCCACCTGTTGTAAAAGTAAAAAAATCATAATCTGCTTCACTAGATATAATTCCATTTTTCTGACTAATTGTTCCATTTGCATTGTAATTTAAACTAGCTGCACCAGAAGTTCCATTACTATAATCATCTCCTCTATATCCAATTCCAAATTTTGAACCAGCTATTGTTGCTACATCATCTTGTAAATTATTTGCATAATTATACTCTCCTTTACTCCATTGTACCACTGGTCTGTAATATCCTGCACCCATAATTGGTGCCCATGCTGTACCATTTATTCCTAAGAAATAGCCTTCACTTGGATTAGTACGACCATCATGTCCTAAATCAAAAGTATGACCAATTTCATGAGAAGACGCATCTCCTCCAGATTTACCTGAAGTGATAAACACCCAACATGGCACATCATTATCCCAATTAAAAGATCCAATGTAAGCGACACCACCAGCACCTGGTGCAGCAGTATTAGTTGGTGTTACAACAACTCTCATTCTTCTATTTCTTGGATAAGAATTAAAAACAGATTCGTTAGTAGTTACATTCAAGTTAAAAGGGCGATAATCTTCAGACACCACTTCCCAATGTTGTTGAACAGCTGCATCACTCATTCCAGATGGAGCCGCATTGATTGCATTACCATTATTCCATAAATTCCCAGCAGGCATGTAATAGCCGTCAAAATCTAATAAAACACAGCCAGCAGCTCCAGGCAAACTTTGCAAATTTAAAAGTGCTTGTGCAATAGGTGCTTCAACAGCTTCTGCTACTCTATTTTCTTTTTTTAATTGCTCTTTATCTGGAACATTTTCATAGTTAACACATATTAAACTATTTATATCAACAGACTTTACGAATGCGTTTCCATTATCATCTGAATAATATTTAAAGGCTTGATTTGTCTCTTTAATTATAATATGACCTTCAAGAGATTTAGTGGTTACATTAATATAAAAAGAGCCTTTATTGTTTTTAGTTTCTCCAATTAAATATTCACTTGAACCACTAGATTTTTGAAAATTTATTTTTCCCAATAAACTTTTATTTTCTGATACTTTTAATACAATATCATTTTCAATTCCTTTAGATGAATTGAGAGCCAAATTATTTTTTAAATTCTTTAGAAAAGTTTTATTAGATCCTAAAGAAGTTTGAGACATAGTAAGATTGCAAAATACAATCATTACTACCATTGTAGTGTAGATTCTTTTTTTCATTTTTTGTTTGTTTAAGTGTTTGTTTTGTTTTTAAGATATTCTTTTGTTTTTACATCATATTTTTTATTTTATTTTAAGTCAAATAGTTTTCAATACAAGAAATTCCAAATTATATGATTTAAAATATATTTTAAATCATATAAATTTATTTCTATAATATTTTATAAAAAAATAAATTAAACGAACGCTTGTTATATTTCAACAAACAACATCAATCAATCAATAATATGCAATAAATGATAAGTAACTTTTAATAAAAACACTTATTCTTATATTATTTTTAATTAAGTAATCCCTATTATTTTAGTAAAAATCAAAAACTATGATTGTTTTTTTTAAAGAATTTATAAATTGAAGTAAATAGTATCAAATTTGATACTATTTACTTCAATAAGGATTTGCGCTTTTATCTTAAGTGATTAATCTCTATTTCTTTATAAACTTTCTTTCTATTTTTTTACCATCTTTATCCAACATTATTGAATAAATACCAGGTTTTAGACTTGAAACATCTAGACTTCTACCATTAGATTTTGGCACCTTCAAATACATACCTCTTTGAAAATCAATAATTTGAATTTTATAATCATCAATATCTACAGTAAAACTCAAAGTATTTTCAGCAGGATTAGGATATAGTGTAAAAACTTCCTCCGTATTTGTAGAAGTCATTTTTAAGGCATTATTGACTTTAGTAATTCTTATCCAATTTAAATTCACACCTGAATTCTGAATAAAAATTCCAAAATTATATGTTCCAGCATTAACGCTAACAGTTTGAGAAACCGTTTGCCAATTTTGCCAACCTCCAGTATTTGGAATATTTACATTTCCTAGCACTATTGCTCCTGCATTTAAATCAGAAGAAATTACTGCTCCATTTACAGCACTTGCCACTCTATATTCTATTAAGTAAGAACCCGTTGTTGGAAAATTAATACTATTATATGCCATCCAATCACCCGTATCGGCATAACCAACATTCAAACCACCACCAGAATCTGTTGTTGGTTCGGTTTGAATACCATTCATTGCTGAATAATCTTCAGCTTGAATAAGTACTGAACTACTATTAGTGACTGTTCTAACTCGTAACGAAGTTGCTACATCATTAAAATTATTATCTACTAAACAAGTATCATTAGAATTTACAATAATTGAAGTTCCAGTAAAATTATCATTAGCATAAAGAACCATTTCATAACCACTTTGTACTTTTAGAGAAGAAATATCGTTATCTAAAATTCCTCTACTTTGTAATTGACTTAATGTATAGTTTCCGGCTGGTAGGTTTACTGCATAACCTCCATAATTACAATCTTTATAAACTGTAGCTACTCCTGTACTTGTATTTATTCCATAGTAACCTCCAAAAGTTGCAATAACCTTTGTTGGTTGTGGTGAATGAAGTGAAGGTGATTGATCAGCAACATCATCATAAGCAAATCCATAAGATAAATTATCTACACTTATTCCTGGTAAATGCCAAAATTTAGAATAGTGATTCGTAGGATTAGCTTGATAAAATTGAGCACTATTATACCAATTTTGTTGACCAGGATTTGCACTAATAACATCTACCATATGTCTATTAATAGCAGCAGTTAACTGTGCTTGAATAACCAGATCCAAGTCACCATCAACTAAACGTCTGTCTAAAACTCCTTTTCCTTCTAATGCTTCTTGCGTACTTGGTCTATTTTGTACTCTTCCTGTTCTTCCTGTAAAACCACCAGATTGACCTACAACTTCTAATTGTTCTCCATAAATTCTACCTTTAAACACACCAGCATCTCCAGCATAAAAAATTAAATCTTGGTTTTTGTATTTGTTCCAAATAGCGTCAATGTACGATTTTAAATAATTCGCATAAGGTCCAACAGATGTTCCTCCTGTTCCATCTGCAAAAGCTGGAGTTTTTGAAGGAGCTGTTATTTCACCAGTTGCATTATTAACACATCCTTGAAATTCAGCAGGTACATTTGCTTTAAAATCAGCTACAATTTGTGAATGTGATTTTAATTCTCCTACTTTCTTTTGGTATCCATTTGCCCCAATTAATTCTAATCCCATTGGATATTTATAAGAATCAACTCTAGAAGGATTACCAAAAAAACCATATTGATTATTTGTAAGCTCAATTATTTCATATAAAATTCCTTGATTTGGATCAGTTGCATTTAAAGGATTTGGTGAAGTATATCCAGATGGTGCTCCACTAGCTCCAAAAAAGTAGAAATACAGTTGCTGACCTTTAGCAATAAAAACTCTACATCCAGCTATTTGAGGAAGTGTAAAGGTTTTATTAGGTATTTCACTGAGTTTTGCAAAGCAATTGGCATACTTAGAATTTTGACCTGGTCCAGTATTTCCTCCTATTGTTGGTCCCGTAACTGTATTGTAAGATGGACTCATAGGTAAAACCTGACTCGTTTTTGGGTTTACCCAAACATGTTGATTTGTATTGTAATTTATTCCTACGATAGCTACATATAATTCAGAATCATTGAATGTCGAATTATTTTTTATTTCGAAGGGAATAGGTCCTTGGCTGTAGCCAATAATAGAAATTAATAAGAAGAAAGATAATTTCCATCCTCTAGCGATAAATTGTTTAGTTTGTTTCATCTGTTTGTTTGTTTTTGTTTATATTATAGTTTAACTCTTACATAAAAAATTCATTTTTTTTTAAAATAATTATTGGTATACTTTTATATAGTCGATACTAAATTCTTGTGGAAAAATAGCATTATCAATTGAAGGACCTCCGAAATTACCACCAATAGCCATGTTAATTAAAAAATAAAACGGCTGATTATAAGGCCAGATATTTTCATTTTTCACCTCTGGTTTAAATGTGTATACCAAATTAGAATCTACATAAAAAGCTATTGCATCTTTGTTCCAATCTATAGCATAGATATGAAAACCTTCTTCAATAGCTTCAATCTTTGTTTTTTTTGTGTTGATAGTGTTTCCGTGACTGTCCTGAGTATGCAAAGAAGTAAAAACTTGCCCTGGTTCTTTGCCTATATATTCTAAAATATCAATTTCACCACATTTTGGCCAACCCACTTCAGAAATATTAGAACCTAGCATCCAAAATGCTGGCCATAAACCTTTTCCTTGAGGTAATTTAGCTCTAGCTTCAATTCGCCCATATTGAAATTCTTTTTTACCTTTAGTAGTTATTCTTGTTGAAGCATAAGTTTTACCATCATAAGTTGCTGTAATTGTTAAAAAACCATTCGCAACTTTATGATTCTCATTCGTATAAATTTGAGATTCATTATTTCCCCATCCACAAATATTTGGACAACCATTTCCTAATTCGAAATTCCAAACTTTCTCATCTAATGCATTGCCATCAAAATTTTCTTCCCAAACTAATTTTTTAGAATTATTTTGTGCCAAACCAAAATTAAAAACCAGTAGTAAAACCAAATAATGTTTCATTATGTTATTTTTTTATAAATTCGAAACTTCCTTCCATCGTAACATCAGAACTACCTCCAACAAAAACTTTAAACTCTCCAGATTCAGCTTCCCATTTATGATTAGCTGTGTAAAATTCAAGCATTTTCTCATCGACTTTAAAAGTAATTACTTTTGATTCTTGAGGGTTTAATTCAACTAGTTCAAAAGCTTTCAATTCTTTTACAGGTCTTGTATAACTTGCAATCAAATCTCTTATGTATAGTTGGACCACTTCTTTCCCTTTCACATTACTATTGTTTTTTAATGTAATTGAAACTTCAATGTTTTCAGTAGCATTAAAATTTTCTTTATTCAAAGACAATTTAGAATATTCAAATTTAGAATAGCTTAATCCGTGTCCGAAAGCAAATAAAGGAGTGTTTTTTTCATCAATATAATGTGACCAAAAAACACTTTCTGGTTCATTCATTATAGGTCTTCCTGTATTTTTATAATTATAATAAATTGGAACTTGACCTACATTTCTAGGAAAAGTCATTGGTAACTTCCCACTTGGATTATAATCTCCATACAACACTTGAGCAATTGCATTTCCAGATTGAGTTCCTAAGTGCCAAGCTTCAACAATTGCAGGAATATTTTCCTTTGCCCAAGGAATAGCTAATGGTCTTCCGTTATTTAAAACCAAAACAATATTTTTATTTACTTTAAAAACTGCTTCCAATAATTCTTGTTGTACACCAGGTAAGCCTAATTCTGTTCTGCTTCTCCCTTCGCCAGTTTGCAAACCATGTTCCCCTAAAACCATGATTACCACATCAGCTTTTCTAGCAACTTCTACAGCTTTTGAAAATTCTGATTTATCAGTAGTATTAATTTTAGTTTCCCACATAAATTGTGTTCTACCTGTTGTAACATCTGCTCCTTTTGAATACGTTAATTGGTTCCCTTCATAAGCTTTCATACCTTCTAAGACAGAAACGGCACTTTCATCATCAGCTCCAATTCTCCAACTTCCCAAAGGGCTTGTTTTATCATTTGCAAGTGCTCCAATCAATGCTATTTTTTTACCTGATTTAACTAATGGCAAAAGATTATTCTCATTTTTAAGCAATACGATAGATTTCTTAGCCATATCTAAAACTCCTTCATGGAATTCTTTTTTCCCTACAGTTTCTTTTTCGTAAACTTCATCACAATACTTATATGGATTATCAAATAATCCTAACTCATATTTTGTTCTTAGAATACGTCTCGTCGCATCTTCAATATCTGCTTCTTTTACTTTTCCATCTTCTACCAATTCTTTCAAATTTTCGATATAAGCATAGGATTCCATATCCATATCCGAACCCGCATTAATAGCTATTTCAGCAGCATTTTTACTATCTTTAGCAAAACCATGAGCAATCATTTCATTGATTGAACCCCAATCAGAAACGACAAAGCCATTAAATTGCCAATCGCCTTTAAGAATTTCACGTTGTAGCATTTTATTTCCTGTTGCTGGAACTCCATTTAAATCATTGAATGAATTCATAAAGGTTCTTACACCTGCATCTACTGAGGCTTTAAAAGGAGGTAAAATAATATTTTGCAAAGTGTGTTCGCTTATATCAACTGTATTATAATCTCTACCAGATTCAGCAAAACCATAACCTGCAAAGTGCTTGGCACAAGCCAAAACTGTTTTTTTAGAGGACAAATCATCACCTTGAAAACCTTTTATTCGTGCTTCTGCAATTCTACTTCCTAAGAATGGGTCTTCCCCAGCACCTTCCATTACTCTTCCCCATCTAGCATCTCTTGAAATATCTACCATAGGTGCAAATGTCCAGTTTATTCCAACAGCAGAAGCTTCTTCAGCTGCAATTTCAGCAGATTCTTTGATTGCTTTTAAATCCCAACTAGCCGCTTCTGCTAAAGGAATTGGACTGATAGTTTTATAACCATGAATAACATCAAAACCAAATAATAATGGAATACCTAATCTAGTTTCTTCAACGGCTATTTTTTGTAAAGCATATACTTCTTTAGCTCCTTTAACATTTAACATTGATCCTACTAATCCTTTTTTCAAGTCTTCGTATTTTTTTGCTGCCTGACCTTCTTTAGGTACTGGGCCTGTAATTTCCCAAAACCCATTATATTGATTCATTTGTCCAATCTTTTCATCTAAAGTCATCAATTTTAATATCGAATCTACTTTTATATCAATTACATCTTTTTCATTTGAGGAAATTGATTTTGCTTCTTTTGAATTGCATCCGATAATCAGAAACAGTAGTGTAATGATAAAACTATATTTTAAGGGGCTAAATTTCATTTGAAATAAGTAATAGTTATTCAAGTCTCACAAAGAATATATTGTGATACCCTTTGTGAAATTGAATAAAATTATAAAAGAATTATTTTTTTTGTAATTAAAATTTATTGGTACACTCTTACATAATCAACTTCCATAGAAGACTGAGTAAAAGAAGGATCAATTGCTCCTCCAAATGTTCCACCCATAGCTACATTAAGAATTAAAAAGAAATCATGATTAAATGGAACTGCATTTGAATTAGGAACAGAATGAAATAATACATCATCTACAAAAATCTGAATTGTTGTAGGGCTCCAAATTGCTTTATAAACATGAAATTGTGAACTAGCATCAGCTATTGTAGTAGTGTTTCCATTCCCATTTCCACCTGAATTTCCGGGATAATGTAGTGTACCATGAATAACATTAGGTTCATTTCCTTTGTGTTCCATAATATCTATTTCACCACAAAATGGCCATCCAACACCAGTATTTGCATCATAATTTTCTCCTAACATCCATATTGCAGGCCAAGTTCCTCCACCTGTAGGTAACTTTGCTCTCACTTCAACTTTACCATAAGTAAATTCGAATTTATTTTCAGATTTTAATCGTGCTGACGTATAAGTAGTTGAACCTGTTTTTATAGCCGTTATCACTAAATTTCCACCAGTAACTGTAGCATTAGCTGTAGCACTAGTGTAATTTTGCTTTTCATCATTTCCCCAACCATTATCACCAGTTCCTAAATCATAACTCCATTTAGTTGCATCTGGAGCTCCATCAATATCAAATTCATCTGAAAAAACTAAATTAGTATAGTCTACTGGTGGATTTTGTACTGGCTGAGTAGTTGTAAAAGTATGATACCAAGCAAGAGATGGGTCACTACCCATAATAGCTCTTACAACCATTCTATTAGCAGTAATAGATAAAATTTCATACGTACTTTGTCCAATATAATACCCCATGAAGCCATTATCTGAAAAATTCATTAATGTACCTCTTGTTTGTGTACTTGCATTAGCATTCATTGTTACCACAGATTCTGATGGACTTAAGGAAACTATCTTTTCACCAGAAGCATCAAAACTCAAACATAAGTCATCTCCACCATTACTTCCTCCTCCAACATTTTTAAAAGCAGAATTAAAAAAAGTTCTTCCACCATTATTTAACTCATATTTTAATATCTCTCCATCTTTTGTAAAAGTTAATACATTTTCATATAAACAATCCGAATCTGTACTAGCTGCTTTTTCCCAAGGAGCAGCCTGATAATAGAATCCATAATAATTTTGTTCTTCATTACTATTATTTGGACCTACTCCTAAATGAGCAGGCTCAGATGCTGACCAATACCAATTTTTAGTAGTTCCTCCTGTTAAAAATGTAATAGCTTCTTCATCTGTAAAATCACTTCTAACTTCCACACTTATAGTAGCATTTGTTGCAACTCCTCCTTTTCCAGAAGCAACAACAGTTATATTATACACATTTATTCCTGTTTGTGTAAAACGTTTTTGAGAAATTCCAGAAGGAGAATTTTGAGAAGTTCCATCACTAAAAATAAATTTATATGATATAGCATCATCTGCATGAGCAGTTAAATTAACTATTCCTGACCCGTCTCCAAAAGGATTACTTGTATCCTGACCTTGTATATCAGCTTGAATAACTAAACTTGATGGTGCATTTAAATCTCCAAAGTCTTTATCTTCTTCTTGACAACTTATAACTAAAATAAGTGTCAATGATAGCAAAATATATTTTTTTATATAGTTCATTTTATTTTATTTTTTTAATTAGATAATTGAATGTCATCAAAATAATAAGATGCCCCTGTACCTGCATTTCCAAAATCAAAAAACACCACAACTCGTTGATAATTATTTGCATTATTAATACCTGTAAAATCATATGTAAGTTCTTCCCAAGTATTAGCTTGAGTAGTCATAGCATCTAACTCTATATTGATTGTATTTCCATTTAACAAATTTTCGAGTTTCAACTTCACAATTATCCCTGATTGAGGAGACCAAACTTTCATTTTAATTTTTTGCATGGTAGAAAAATTGATAGGACTACCTAATTCTATAAAAGATCCAGCCCATGTTTCTGATCCATTTCCTTTAACATATTTTCCAACATTTGCTGAAGCATTAATTCCAGTAGCATCTGGGTTAACATCTACATTTGTATTAGCTCCTCCAAAATTATCAAAAGAATAGGTAAGTGTAGTAGATTCAAAATCCAATGGTAACACTACTGATGGTGCTCCAGAAGTCAATTCAATATCATCAAAATAATAATTTGCTCCAGTACCAGCATTTCCAAAATCATAAAAAAGAACCACTTTGTGGTATTCATTTGCCAAATTTACTCCTGAAAAATCAAATACCAATTCCTCCCAACTATTTGCCACTGTAGTAATTAAATCTACTTCTAAAAAAATATTAGAATCCGTACTATTTTCTAGTTTCATTTTAATAGTTTTTCCTACTTCAGGAGACCATGATTTGATCTTAATTTTTTGCATTGAACTAAAATCTATGGCTTCTCCTAATTCAATAAAAGATCCAGCCCAAACTTCAGATCCATTTCCTTTTGTCAACTGAGCTACATTATTACTTCCGTTTTCAGCATCAATACTAGGATTAGGAACAACTATAGTATTTGCTCCTCCAAAACTTGTAAAAGCATAGTTTAAAGTTGTCGATTCAAAATCAATTGGTAATAATACTGGATTTGTGATAGTTACATCTTCAGTATACTCGGTTATTGCAACTCCTCCACTTAATGCAACTACTCTTACAGTATAAGTTCCTACATCTGCATAAGTAAATGTAGTTGTTTCTCCTTCCATAAAATCTACAGGAATTTGGTTAGGGTCTTCACCAAAGTAAACTTGAAAAAAAGTTTCATAATCTGCAGTTGCCTGAACTGCTATTGAAAGATTATCCCCTGCAACAGGACTTATAGTAACATTCAAATTTTCAGGAGCGACAAATGAAACTGTTAATGATTGCGTTACTTCTGATTTTTGACCGTCTAATGTTGCCCCTACAATTCTTACCTGATATGTTCCTTCTGTATATATATGTTGTACTGATGCTCCTGGATTAACATAAGCTGGTTCAGAAGTTCCATCACCAAAATAGATTTCATATTGCGTAACACCTTCTCCGCTTGGTAAAATAGTAACCTTACCCGAATTATCTTGTTTGATTGTCATCAGTGCCGAAATATTTTTCGGTACGCTGATACTGTCTAAATTTACATTTTCATCATCGTTAGAACATCCTATAAAAAATGTTAAAACAAATAAACCTATTATTATTCTTAATTTATTCATACCTTTTATTTTAATAATTTGGATTTTGTTGCCAATTTCCATTTGAAAATTGAATCTCTTCAAAAGGAACTGGGAAAATTTCATTCTTACCAGCAGTAAAACCAGGAATAGTTCCCATAGCTCTATTGGTTCTTACTAAATCAAAGAATCTATGTCCTTCACCAACTAACTCTAATCTTCTTTCTGCTAAGATAAAATCAGTTAAAGCAGCACCTGAAGCGGCAATATCATGATTGGTATCTCCAAAAGCTCTTCTTCTAACTAAATTTAAATATGTTCTCGCTTTTCCATCATCTATTCCTCCTCTATTAAAAGCTTCAGCAGCCATTAATAAAACATCAGCATAACGAATAGCTCTATAATTATTAGGATTGGTTAGGTTTTGATCACCTACATTCGAATCTCCTTGACGAGGTAAATATTTTCTATTAAAAAAACCTGTATGTTTATACCCTTCTCCATATGTAGCACCTGTTGAAGCAGCCCAATCTACAATATTTAAAATAGCTACATCCCTTCTATTATCTCCCACTTCAAAAGCATTATAAACTTGTTGTGTAGGTACATTGAAACTGTATCCAGAATCAAACAAAGGACCATTATAGTTTCTAATACCATTAAAACCGACAGCAACATTTCCTTCACTACATTGCAAACATTCAAAACCAGCACCTTGAGCATCAGAATATTGTACTTCAAAAACAGATTCAGAACCATTTTCTTGTGAATTCTCAAATAATGTATTGTAATCCGTTACTAAAGAATAGTTGCCATCTAAAATAAGATCTTCTAAAACGTTAGAAGCATTTACAAACTTATCTTGATATAAATACACCTTACCTAATAAAGCCTGAGCAGCTCCTTTTGTTGCTCTTCCTTGTTGTGAAGCTGTTGGACTTAAATTATCTATAGCAAATAATAAATCACTTTCAATATTAGCATAAACTTCAGAAATAGGAGAACGAGGTATAGTCTCTACATCTTTTACCCCAAATCTTTCATCCACTTTTATAGGAATAGGACCAAACCATTTCACTAATTCAAAATTATAATAAGCTTTTAAAAAGCGAGCTTCAGCTATAATTTGATTTTTCCCTTCAAAATCGGTTTTATCTTTAAATTCTAAAATATAACTCGCTCTATAAACTCCTGCAAACATCCAATTCCAAATATCTTTCAAATTTGAATTTACAGGTGTATGAATCATTTCATCAATTTGCTGAAAGCCTACAACATCTGTTGCACTTTCACCTCCCGAAAGTGTGTTATCTGAAGCTATTTCTCCTAACAATACATTAACATAAGAAGATTGTAATAAATCATATGCTCCAATTAGTGCATTCTCATAATCTTCTTTACCATTAAAATAATTTTCTGAATCTATTGAATATGGTGGATCTTCATTTACAAACTCATCTGAACAAGCTGAAATTGATGTTAGTATTACTAACACTATTAATCCTATTTTTATTGTATATTTTTTCATAGTTGCTTTTTTAGAAATTAACATTTAAACCTAACATATAAGTTCTTGGATTGGGATAAAACCCATAATCAATACCTCCAGAAATTGGGTCACCACTATTTGCTGCAGGGTCAAAACCTCTATACTTAGTAAAAGTGTATACATTATTAACCGAAGCGTACAATCTAACTTTTGTAAGTTTAACCTTCTCTATCAAACTTGAAGGTAATGAATATCCTAATTGAATATTTTGAATTCTTAAAAAGGAAGCATCTTCAACAAAATAGTCAGAAAAAACATTATTAGATGAAGCTCCTGCAGTTACCCTTGGTACATCATTAGAAGTTCCTTCTCCTGTCCATCTCCCTAATATATAATTTAATTTATTCAATTTATTCTCTGTTCTCTCATAATTACGAATCATATCATTACCAACTGACGCATAAGAATAACCTACAAAGTCAAAGTTTTTATATTTTAAATTTATATTAAAACCCAATGTATAATCAGCTATAGGCTTACCTATAAAAATTCTGTCATCTGAGTTGATAACTCCATCTCCATTACTATCTTTATAACGAATATCTCCAGGTTGAGCCTGTGCTCCTAATGCTAATTGAGAAGGATGTGCGTTAACTTCAGCTTGATTTTGAAAAATTCCGTCAGTTTCATATCCATAAAAAGATCCTATAGTTTCACCAACTTGCATTCTAGTTGGTGATGGTTGACCAATTCCAAAAGCTCCACTCTCTATAAAACCTGTTGAATTATTTACTTGTGTTACTTTATTATTAATTGTAGTTATATTAAAACCTAAACTATAATTAAAATCCTTTACATTATCCTTATAATTTAAAGCTAATTCAAATCCATTATTTTTTACTGTACCTGCATTAACTGTTGGGTTGCCCGAACCAGGTGCACTACCTCCAGCAGTACCTGTAACTGGTGTGTTTCTTATTAATAAATCTTTTCTTGTATTGTTATAGTAATCTGCTGTTATTTCCAACTTATTATCAAACATTTTACTATCAAAACCAACATCAAACTTAGTATCTGTTTCCCATTTCACACTTGGGTTAGTCAAGACACCAACTGCTGTTCCAGATTGGAGACTCCCATTAAAAATATATTCTGATTCTCCTGTTAATAATGATCTGTATGCATCGCCTGGTATAGCGTCATTCCCTAATGTTCCATAACTAGCTCTTAACTTTAAAAAGTTAACTAAGCTTTCATTGTTGAAAAAATCTTCATCAGAAATTATCCAACCTCCTAAAACAGATTTAAAATATGCCACACTAAAATCTGGACCAAAATTTGAAGACTGATCTCTTCTTGCTATAAAAGATAATAAATACTTCTTTTTAAAGTCATAATCTAAAGTAGCAAACAAAGATGGCCTTTTGTAAGGTGTAGATTTATATGAACCGTTAGTTTTTATAGGATTTGTAGGTAATCCATTAGCAAGAGCAATATCTGCATATTCCCAAGAATTATAAGGGACATTATAACCCGTTGCATATAATCCTTCACTATTTGCTTCATATAATGTTCCTCCTACTGTAAGTTTAAATTTGTGTTCTTCAAAAATAGTTTTTTCATATTCTGCAAAAAAATCAAAAGTATAATTACTGATTTTTTGAGTGTTTTGTGAAACTGTACTTTGATCTACGTTATTAAAAACTTTACCTGCACCATAATTAATTAACATACTAAAGCTTTTTTCAACGCTATTAAATCTTTGAAAACCATACCTAGAAGTAAGCTTTAAATCTTTAAACATTTTATATTCTAAACTTATTGACCCATTTAGTCGCTCTTGATTATAACTATTATAAGTATTATTAATTTGAGCTAATGGATTGATAACTTCAAGTCCATAACCTGGTGTGTCTGGCACTAAAGTATAATTTCCATTAGTATCATAAACTGAAAAAACTGAAGGAACATTTATTGCATTAAATAAAACAGATCCTAAACCATTTTCATTTAAACTTTGTCTATTGAAATCCGTGTAAATCAAATTCGTTTTTAAATTTACTTTATCTGATAAATCTACACCAATGGCTAATCTTGCAGTACCTCTATCAAAACCTGATTTTTCTAAACCAACAATACCCTCTTGGTTTATTTTTGAAGCACTAAAAGAATATGTTATTGTTTCTGAACCTCCAGAAATTGAAATATCATTATTTATTATTGGTGCTTTTTCAAAAACTTTATCTTGCCAGTTTGTACCTACACCTAATCCTTCCACATTTGGATAAGGCAAAGTCAAACCTGCGTTAGCATAACTTTCATTTAGTAATAAAGCATATTCAGTAGCATTTAATAGGCTCAATTTTCTTGTTGACTCTTGAAAACCAGTGTAAGAATTGAATGAAACCTTTGTTTTAGTATTTCTCTTACCTTGTTTAGTTGTAATCAAAATTACACCATTGGCCCCTTTGGCACCATAAACAGAAGCTTGAGCATCTTTAAGAACTGTATAAGATTCTATATCAGAAGGATTCAACAATTCCATATCGCCCTGATATCCATCTATTAAAACTAAAGGGCCATTCTCACCATTAGAAGAAATACCTCTTATCCTAATATCAATTCTAGAACCAGGAGCACCAGAACTTGTAGAGACATAAACCCCTGCTACTGTACCTTGTAATGCTTGTTCTGCTTTAATTGGTCTTAAATCTTCTATAGTTTTACTATCAACAACTGCTATTGATCCAGTCACATCCTTTTTAGCTTTTGTACCATAACCTATTACTACAATTTCTTCAAGCGCTTTCAAATCTTGAAGCATATTTATTTTAATGACTTCTCCTTTTGTCACTTTATACTCATAATCAGTATAACCAACATAACTAAATATTAAAGTAACACCAATTGGAACTTTTGATAGTGTAAAATTACCATCAAAATCTGTGGCTGTCCCAATTTTATAATCTTTTGCAAAGACATTAACACTAGGTATAGGCTCTCCTGTACCTGAATCATAAACACTTCCTGAAATATCTACAGTTTGAGAAAAACCCATACATGTTAATAAAAGAAATGCAATTAGTAAAAAATTTGATCTCATAATTTGTTTTGGTTTATAATGTTAAAAGTAGAGGATAGTTTTAATATTAAGTTAAAAACAACCTCAACAAAAAATATACATCATAAAAAAAACATAAATTAATTAAATTTTTAATAAAAAAACAGCCTATTTTTAAGTATTACACAATCAATAAAATCAAACAGAATAACAAGCGAAAACGTTTATGTTGTGGTAATGTATAGGTAGAAACAACATTGTATAGGTGCTAGAAAGATAAGATATATTCTACTAAACCTTGTTCATGATCTAAATTCATCTTTTTACGCAATCTATATCTTTTTATTTCAACACTTCTTACTGAGATATTTAGCAACGGAGCAATTTCTTTAGAAGATAAATTCAATCTTAGATAAGCACAAAGCCTTAAATCATTTGGAGTTAAAGATGGATGATCATGTTTCATTTTCTTAAGAAAATCATTATCAGCATTATCGAATGCTTCTTTAAAAATGTTCCAAGAATCTTCCTTATTTATATTTTTTGTTATAGTACTAATAACAGATTTAACGCTTTTATTTGTAATTTCAGGAGTATTTTTTAAATCTTCTTTTATTAGAGTTAATAACTCATCCTTTTTAATCAGACTCATTGTTGAAACAGCCAATTCTCTATTTTTACTATCGACATCTTGTGTTAACTGCTCATTTTTAATTTTCATAAGCTGTTGAGCATTTTCTAATTCTTTTATTTCTAATAATAAATTATTCTCTTCTATTAATTTCTGTTCTTTTTGTCTGTAATAATTTTTATAAGTCTTATGAATATAATAAGCCAAAACCAAAAATAGAAAAGTATAAATTAAAAGAGCCGTATTAGTTGTATACCAAGGTTTTAAAATGATAAATTTATACAAAACCGTTTCATCTGGCTTTGAGTTTGCAATCTTAGCTCTCACTTTAAATGTATATTCTCCAGGTGATAAATTTTTAAAATTAGAACTTGTTTTTGCTGACCATTCACTCCAGTCATTTTGAAAACCTTCTAATAGAAATTGATATTCTGCATTAATATATTTATTGTATTCAGGTACTGAATAACTAAAAATAATATTATTCTCATTATGTTTAAAAATCCCATTATCACTAATAGAACAACTAATTAGTTTCTCATTTAATTTATTAATAGCAATATTTGTTATTGATAGTTTATAATTCTTAAATTTTAAATCATTTAAATTAATGGTATAATAACCATCAGTAGTACCTATCAAGTAAGTTGAATTATATAATTGAGTAATATTTTCATAACCTAACATTGAATTAGTCAAAGAAGCTGGAATAGGAATTACATTTTCTTTTAATTGGTTACTCAATTTGCTTAATGAAAAATAATGAATGTAATTTTTTGAAAACAACCATAATCTATTTGAATTATCAACTATTAATTTACCAGAAGTATATTCGTCTTTTTCAAAAACAGCACTCAATACTTTATCTTTTTCAAATTTTTTAGTCTTTTGATTTAATTTAAAAACACCATCTTTATAAGCATAATAAATAGTATTATTAAACATAATCAAACTTGAATTTTTTCCTTTAGTAGGCGAGTCGTAAGTGTAAAAGGAATTAGATTTAGTAATATCGTTATTTAATTGAAGTCTAAAAACGCCTTTATATTCATGACTTACATACACTTCTAAATCATTTGTTATTTCAAAATGTTTAGAAGAATACTCGAAACCTTTTATTCTATGGCTAAACTGCCAAGTGTCATTGCTTTTTTTCAAAACAGATAATCCAATATAATTTCCTTGAATTAATATATCTTCTCTATTAGGTATTTTTTCAAATTTCCATGTTCCAGATCCATTATAAATCAAGTTAGATTCATTCTTAGAAATCAAGAAAGTTCCAAGATTATGTCCGCAGAACAAATTATTATCATTTTCAAACAATGACCACACTTGCCCTTTAGTTCCTTTTACAAATTGAAAAGTGGAATCACTTTGTAATTTCTTAAAAAACAATCCTTGATTTGTTCCTACATATAAATTATCATGAAAAACAATTGAAGCATAAACTGTTCCTAGTATCCCTGTATCATCAGAAAAACTTTTAATAGGAGATTGTAAATTGACACAATTAATTCCGTTATCCAAACCAATCCATAAATTTCTATCTGCGTCTTCAAAAAGGGATAAAGCAGTATTATTACTTAAACCAGTATTTTGCGTAATATGGTATTTAATTTGACCTTTATTCGTAAGGATAAAAATTCCATTAGAAACGGTACCAATCGCAAAATTTCCATCAGATAACAACAAACTACTATAAACATTATTAGTTGAAATATCAGTATCAGCCTCCATTGGAAACTTATTTAATTTCCCATTATTAAATTTAAAAAAACCTAAAGATTCTGTTTGAACCAACAGATCTTCATCAATAAAAAATAAATTAATAATCTTATTATTTAAAAATACAGGATCGTTAGAAATTAATTTACTTTTCCCTTTTTCAATTTCATACAACCCCTTATTAATTACATGAAAATAAATCCCATTATGCACTACAAATGCTTTTAAAATTGGAGAATCTTCAGAAATAATATTAAATTGATCCGTTTTAGTATCATAAATATAAATTCGATTGAAGGATTGAAAAATAATCCATTGTTCATAGTTTAAAATACTCCAAAATTGTTCATCATCAATTAATTTATCTTTAATTTTACTACTTAAAGATTTATATTCTAATTCTTTTGTATCTTTTCTTATCCAATAGCCAAATTCCATATAGGCACCTGTATATATCCTATCATCAATAACATTGACTGATCTAATAATAGTTTCATTTGGAGATGGATATAAATTCCAATTTGCTCCATTAAACTCAAGAAGTCCCTCATTATTTGCAAAAAAAACAGATTGTTGCTTATCTTGCGTTATCATCCAATTTTGATTTCCTGCTATATAAGCACTTTGTGGATATTTTACAATAGGAGGTAATTCTTGTGAGTAAGAATATAAAGTACTTAATAAAAAAAGAAAATAGAATTTGAGTTTCAAAATACGTGTAGTTTTTAGCTATTAATAAAATTACTAATTCATATTTATATATAACTTCATAAAAGTAAAAAAAAAGGCATGCATGGCATACCTTTTTCAAATTTAAATAAAAAAAGAATTAATTTTTAATAAACATTTTGGTAGTTTTTTCGTCTTGTGATAGCAAATTAACAAAATATTGTCCTGTTTTCAATTCAGATATATCTAATGAAAAAACAGTATTTTTAATAGCACTATCTAACACTTTTTGACCTAATACATTATAAATAGTAACCGATTCAATTGCTTCTTTTGATTGAAAATTTAATCTAGAAGAAGAAGGATTAGGATACATGCTAACATTCGAAATTTCAAAACTATCAGAACCCAAAGCTTCTGTAGTAAAATACACATTATCAAAATAAACAGTACCAGCCGTTGCTGCTAAAACATCAAATTTATACTGAAACCAAGTAGTTGCATTAAATCCTTGGTTTGTGAAGAATGACATAGGAATAGTGACACTTTTCCACGTATTTTGAACAATAGTTCCTTGTTCAGGCAACCTATATACATATTCCATTATTGGACTATCTGAAATCAAATAAAGACCAAAAGTAGTTGCATTACTAGTCCAATAATCAAAATGTACATATTGTGCTGTTGAAACATCAGTTTGCGTATAACCTGCTCCAAAACCAGCTACTGCAAAATCAATTTTTAATGCATTATTAACTCCCGCTCCAAAATCTAAATCAATATCAGTAGCTGTCCCAAATGAATATTGATAAGTATTAGGATAAGTTTCTCCATACATACTAACCACTGTTGCCGGATCTACTGTTGGAACTGGAGCAGGTGTTGCTGGAGTTGGCAATGGTGGTGGTGGTGCCACATTTGTTCCACCAGAAAAATCATCTATCCAATATGTATCTGTTTCATAATTATTAAAATCAGTAAAAAACACAACTTTAGAATAATTTCCCAATCCAACTCCAAAATCTAAAGTTATGAGTTGCCAAGAAGTTCCTGAAGTTGTAAAAGGTAGTTCTGCAATAGCTGCTCCTCCTACTCCTCCTTCAAATTTCAATAAATGATTCCCAGAAGTGGTTCCTGCAACTGGCTTAATCATAAAAGTAATTGTATTGTTGGCATCGTCAGATAAATCAAGATTTTCAGACAAATCTAATTGTGCCGTATCAAATAATTGACCTCCACCAACTACTTGTGCAACCATATTACCTGCATCATCAACAAGACTTACACTGCATCCATCATAACCTGTCATCAAATCCAATGGATCCGAAAAATCAAGAGGAAAAGATTGAGAAAACCCATTAAACATTCCTAAAAACAAAATTAAAAGAGTATTTTTTTTCATAATATGCAATTAAATAAGTTAAAAATTAATAATAATTAAATTTAATCACTAAAACAAAACACTTACAAAAACTAATGATATAGAAACTATACAAATCAATTTTAATTTTAAAAAAAATAGTAATCAAAAGAACTATAGTAAAATCAATATATCAAGGAAGATCAATTCATTTCATACAAGCATATACAGGATTAATTATAACGGTTTCGTATAGGTATTGTTAAGGTATTTATTCTAAAAAATGATTTTAATACTACATTTTAAAACCTAGATATGCTTAAAAAAACAATTAATTACAAAATGTATCACAAACTTCACCCATAACTTATTTTAGATTAATTATCTTTGCAAATCTTTACATTTTGCTATGATAAAAACTGATTTTTCAAAACTAGAACCTAAAAAAAACATTCTTATTAAAGGAGCTCAATTGCATAACCTTAAAAATATTGATGTAGCCATACCAAGAAACAAACTAGTTGTAATAACTGGTTTGTCTGGATCTGGTAAATCAAGTCTTGCTTTTGACACTCTTTACGCAGAAGGACAAAGACGTTATGTGGAAAGTTTATCTTCCTATGCTAGACAGTTTTTAGGCCGTTTGGATAAACCAAAGGTGGAATACATAAAAGGTATTGCTCCTGCAATTGCTATCGAACAAAAAGTAAACACAACAAACGCACGTTCTACTGTGGGTACTTCTACTGAAATTTATGACTATTTAAAGTTATTGTTTGCTAGAATTGGTAAGACATACTCTCCAATATCAGGAAAAGAAGTTAAAAAAGATACTATTTCTGATGTTATTAATGAAGTAAAGTCATTTGAAATAAATTCGAAATGGTTATTACTCGCTCCTATTCATTTAGAAGAAGGAAGACCATTGGAAGATAAACTTAAGGTATTATTACAACAAGGTTTTGCTAGAATATTGGTTAATAACGAAATGATTCGTTTAGATGAAATTGATCAACATTCATTAGACAATAAAGATATTTTATTAATCATTGACAGAATTATTGTTAAAGAAGAGGAGGAATTCTACAATCGTTTAGCAGATGCTATCCAAACTGCCTTTTATGAAGGGAAAGGAGAATGTTATCTACAAGAATTAGACACTCAAAAAAGACAACATTTTAGTTCTAATTTTGAATTAGACGGTATTACTTTTTTGGAGCCAAATGTACATTTATTTAGCTTCAATAACCCATATGGAGCTTGTCCAAAATGTGAAGGTTATGGCAATATTATAGGAATTGATGAAGAATTAGTTATTCCTAACACTTCGCTTTCTATATATGAAAATGCTATTTTCCCATGGAGAGGTGATAGTATGAGTTGGTTCAGAGATCAATTGGTAAACAATGCTTACAAATTTGATTTTCCTATACATAAATCTTTTTTTGAACTTACTAAAGAACAAAAACAACTCATTTGGGATGGTAATAAATATTTTACAGGACTAAATGATTTCTTTAGCGAATTAGAAGAAAAGAATTATAAAATACAAAATAGAGTATTACTTTCTCGTTACAGAGGAAAAACAAAATGTACGGTTTGCAAAGGAAAGCGACTTCGACCTGAAGCCAATAACATAAAGATAGCCAATAATACAATTACAGAATTAGTAGACTTACCTATCATTAATCTTATTGAATTCTTTAAAAAATTAGAATTAAATGAATATGATGCAAAAATAGCTAAACGTTTGCTTATTGAAATCAATAATCGTTTAGGATTTTTAGCAAATGTTGGGTTGAGTTATCTAACCTTAAATCGAAATTCAGCTTCGCTTTCTGGTGGAGAATCACAACGTATTAATCTAGCCACTTCACTTGGAAGTAGTTTGGTAGGTTCTATGTATATTTTGGATGAGCCAAGTATTGGTTTACATCCAAAAGATACCGAACGACTAATCGAAGTTTTAAAAAATCTTCGTGATTTAGGAAATACAGTAATTGTTGTGGAACATGATGAAGACATTATGAAAGCTGCCGATATGATTATCGATATTGGCCCAGAAGCTGGAACTTTAGGAGGTCATTTAGTAGCGCAAGGTACGTATGAAGAAATTTTAAAAGCCAATTCTTTAACAGCCAAATATTTGAATGGTCAAGAAGAAATTGCAGTTCCAAAAACACGCAGAAAATTCAAACATCATATTGATGTAATTGGTGCTCGCGAAAACAACTTAAAAAATCAAGATTTTACTTTTCCTTTAGATTGCTTAACAGTTATCACAGGAGTTTCTGGAAGTGGAAAAAGTACCTTGGTAAAGAAAATATTATTTCCGGCCATTCAAAAAAAATTAGAAGGTGTAGGCGAAAAAGCAGGCCAATTTACAGAATTAGCCGGAAATTTTTCCAACATTAAACATATCGAATATGTAGATCAAAACCCAATTGGTAGAAGTTCGCGATCTAATCCTGTTACTTATATTAAAGCCTATGATGATATACGTGATTTGTATTCCAAACAAAATTTATCCAAACTAAGAAATTACCAAGCAAAACATTTCTCTTTCAACGTTGATGGTGGAAGATGTGAAACTTGTAAAGGAGATGGTGAAGTAACTATCGAAATGCAATTCATGGCCGATGTGCATTTAGAATGTGAAACTTGTAATGGTAAACGCTTTAAAAAAGAAGTCTTGGAAGTGACTTTTGAAGGCAAAAACATTGATGACATTCTAAAAATGACCATTGATGATGCTATTGCTTTTTTTAGTGAACACAAACAAACTAAAATCACTCAAAAAATTCAACCCTTACAAGATGTCGGATTAGGGTATGTACAATTAGGCCAATCCTCTTCTACCCTTTCTGGTGGTGAAGCCCAACGTATAAAACTAGCTTCTTTCTTAGTAAAAGGAACCATAAAAGACAAAGCTTTATTTGTTTTTGACGAACCTACAACTGGTTTGCATTTTCATGATATCAAAAAATTATTAAAATCATTTGATGCCTTAATTGAAAAAGGACATTCCATTATAGTAATCGAACACAATTTGGATTTAATCAAATGTGCCGATTATATTATTGATATTGGACCTGAAGGTGGAGAACATGGTGGAAAACTAATGGCTTTTGGAACACCAGAAGAAGTAGCAAAAGATAAGAATTCGATAACTGGAAAGTATTTAGCGGAAAAATTATGATAATCTGTCAATTTGGAAATATGCCAATAAGTCAATTTTTGATACTTTAATAATTTACTATTACATGATCAAATTTGAAGAGAAATATAAAAACAATTTAATTCTTTTGAAATCTTTTGATTTTGCTAAGAAAGTCGTCATCTATTGTGAAATATTAGAGTCCAAGCGCAAATTTGTAATAGCAAACCAGTTATTAAAGTCTGGTACTTCCATTGGTGCAAATATTAAGGAGGCACAAAATTCAGAAAGTAAAGCAGATTTTATTCATAAACTAAAAATTGCTATGAAAGAAGCTGAAGAGACTGAATTTTGGTTATTTTTATGTAATGACTTAGAAAACTATCCAAATTGTGAAAATTTATTACAAGACATCTTCGAAATATTAAAAATCACAAACAAAATAATTGCCACATCAAAATCAAAGTAATGTCAACAATTGAATTATTTAGCACATTTTCTAATTGACTAATTGTCACATAAACAAATTGACATATTATCCCAATGAACATCAAACTACTAACTATCGGAAAAACAGACAACAAAAACTTACAATCTTTAATTGATGAGTACACCAAACGTTTGTCTTTTTATGTCAAATTTGATGTAGAAATTATTCCTGATATTAAAAACGTTAAGAATTTAAGTGAAACCCAACAAAAAGAAAAAGAAGGAGAACTAATTCTTTCCAAAATAACACCAACAGATCATTTAATTTTACTAGATGAAAACGGAAAAACATTTTCTAGTGTAGGTTTCTCTGACTTTTTACAAAAGAAAATGAATGCAGGAATCAAAACACTGGTTTTTGTAATTGGAGGTCCTTATGGCTTTAGTGAATCGGTTTATAAACAAGCAATAGGTAAAGTTTCGCTGTCTGAGATGACTTTTTCTCACCAAATGGTACGATTATTCATCATAGAACAAATTTATAGAGGTTTCACTATTTTAAGGAACGAACCCTATCACCATCAATAAATTCAAATTTTAAATTAAATTCCTAATAACTATCTTTTATTTCTTACAAATAGTTATGAAATAGGCATTAATTCCCTTTTCATTTAATTTTTTTTTGCCATTATTTTTTTTTAACATATATTTAGCAAAAATATATAACACTTAACCCAAACTAATAAAAGTTATGAAAAAAGTCATTATTGCCCTTGCATTAATCTCGAATTGTCTTGCATTTGCACAAATTAAAGTTATTGAAACTACTCCAGTTGTGAGATTAGGTTCTATCGGCCAAAATGATATGTTTATACAAAATGAAGGTAACGAATATACTTTCTTCTACAAAAATGTTGAAAAAGAAGAAGAAACAAATACTAGATCTTTTTCTTTTAAAGATTTAGATAATGACTTTGCTAAATTACAAGAAATCATCGTTTCTGGTTTTAATGCAGATCCTTTATTAGATGTAAAATTAGAATTACCTAATCAGTTCGTTTGGTTACATTATTCTAAAAACTTAGATCGCACTTTTGTACAATTCATGAGTAAAAATAAAAATAACGAAGTTACTGGTGTTTCTAAAGCTTTCAATTTAAGTCAAATTGACAAACTTTTTGAAAAAAAAGGAAATAGTAAAAACAAGAAAAAAGCTGACGATGTGATGTCAGAATTCAAATAAGAAAAAAACTCGAATTATATATAAAAAAGGGTCTCAAAATTTTGAGACCCTTTTTTATTATAAAGTACAACCACATTCAGGTAATAATTCTTTATCATAAATAAACTCATAAGAAGACAATTGAATTTTATCCGACGTTAATTGCCAAGCTAAAACTTTATTCTGAATATATTCATTATAAGACAAATGCTTATCAAAATTCAAATGAATAATGGTTGTTTTACCATTACTCATAAAATCTGCAAAATCTTTAATATAAGCCACAAACTCTTCACGTTCAATCTCATTACCATCTACTGTAATCTGATTCTGTTTATTAAAATTAACCGTTAAATTAAAATAATCAATATATAAATCAGTATGCTCTTTAATATAAAACTTTGAAAAATCTTTATCATATTTATATTGCACATCAGTAAAAGGTAAAAAAGCCAAACTTTTAGTAATACTATCTGAATAAGAAAACACATTTATAGCTTCTTCATTTGTATGACCACTTCTTTTCTTCTTAGACTGTAACACTTTTATTTCTGGAATAATTAAGCCTAATGACAAACGCTTATCTATATTAAAAATCCAATTAGTAGTGCTAATACTATTTTTAGCATTTACTTCAACCAAAGTATCTTTGCCATTTGCTTCATAAAATAGATATATTGGAGAATGGTCTTCAATAGTTGTCATCACAGAAACATTTGTTTGAGGCAACAAAACATCTTCTTTCTTACAGGATTGTAAAATGGGCAACAAAAGAACACTAACTAGCAAAACTTTTATACTTATCTTCATTTTAAATTATTTTAATTTCTTTTTTTTCTAAACATTTCACTTAATTTCAAACATTCTACTGCCTCTTTTACATCATGAACTCTTAAAATAGAAGCTCCTTTTTGTAAAGCTATAGTGTTTAGAATAGAAGTTCCATTCAAAGCTTCTTTAGGCGAAATTTCTAAAAATTTATAAATCATTGATTTTCTCGAAAGCCCTACAAGAATTGGTAATTCTAAAATACTAAAGTAGTCTAATTTTTGAAGCAATTCATAATTATGCTCCAACGTTTTTGCAAATCCAAAACCAGGATCAATAATAATATCATTTAAACCGAAATTTCTCGCTTTTTGAATGCGTTCGGAAAAATAAAACATCATTTCTTTAACCAAATCATCATAATCAGTCAAAGATTGCATCGTTTGCTGATTTCCTTTCATATGCATCATAATATAAGGTACTTGTAAGCAAGCAACTGTTTCTAGCATCTTTTCATCAAGCATTCCCGCAGAAATATCATTCACTATTGCAGCTCCATACTCTATTGCTTTTTCAGCTACAGTACTGCGAAAAGTATCCACTGAAAGAATCAATTCTGGGAATTTTGCTAAAACTAATTCAATTACAGGAAGCACTCTATTTAATTCTTCTTCTTCAGAGACAAATTCAGCACCTGGTTTAGATGAATACGCTCCTACATCAATAAAAGTAGCTCCGTCATTCAACATTTTCTCAACCTGATTTAAAATAACAAATTCCTCTTTATACTTTCCACCATCGTAGAAAGAATCAGGTGTAATATTTAAGATTCCCATTACTTTAGGAATACTCAAATCAATTAAATTACCTTTACAGTTTATCGTCATAAATGAGTTTAGGCTTTATTGTTGATTGTTTAAAAAATAAAATCAAAAAATCTTTGTACTTAATACTTCAATCTTAATACTATATTCTTTATTTTTGAAAAAATTTCATACAAATATACCGAATAAATGAAGAATACTTCACAACAATATGATGCTATAATTACCATTTGTCGCGATTTGTTTACAAAAAAAACAAAAGACTATGGAACAGCGTGGAGAATATTACGTTTGCCTTCTTTAACAGATCAAATATTCATTAAAGCACAACGCATTCGTGGTTTACAAGAAAACGACGTTCGTAAAGTAGATGAAGACGAAACTTCTGAATTCATAGGAATTATCAATTATTGTATTATGGCATTAATACAAATTGATAAAGGCATTGCAACTCAACCTGATTTATCTTATGATGATGCTCTTTCCTTATACGAGGAAAAAATAGCTTTAACTAAAAAGTTGATGGAAGACAAAAATCATGATTATGGTGAAGCTTGGAGAGACATGCGAGTAAGTAGCCTAACCGATTTAATCTTACAAAAACTACTTCGTGTAAAACAAATAGAAAACAACAAAGGAAAAACGTTAGTATCAGAAGGAATTGATGCCAATTATCAAGATATGATTAACTATTCTATTTTTGCATTGATTCATTTAGGAAAAGCTGATTAATTTAGCTTAACAACTAATTAACATCTTATTTACAATTTAAAACTTTTAAGAAAAGTACTTTTGAGAAAATATTATTTTTTATGAAAAACATAGTTACACAAGCAGCAAGAATCTTAGTAGGTTTTTTATTCATTATTTCAGGATTAATTAAATTAAATGACCCTTTAGGGTTCTCTTATAAATTGGAAGAATATTTTAATGCTAATGTATTAAATATGGAGTTTTTAATTCCTTATGCTTTAATTATTGCCTGCTTCGTTGTCGTTTTTGAAGTCGTTTTGGGTGTCATGTTACTAATTGGTTTTAAAACCAAATTTACAGTTTGGAGTTTACTGGTAATGATTGTATTTTTTACTTTCCTTACTTTCTATTCCTGGTATTTTGATAAAGTAAAAGACTGTGGTTGTTTTGGAGATGCTTTAAAACTGAGTCCTTTTGAATCATTTATAAAAGATTTAATTTTATTAGGACTCATTTTAGTACTGTTCTTCAATCAAAAATTCATCAAACCTTTGTATGGAAAAACAGCACTTAATCTAACTGTTTTTGCTTCCTATTCGTTATGTTTATTTATGGCTTTTTATGTATTACAACATTTACCCATTAAAGATTTTAGAGCATACAAAATAGGTTCGAATATTAGAAAAGGAATGGAAATTCCAAAAGGAGCTACTAAAAGTGAATATGAAATGGTTTTTATCTATAAGGTAAACGGAGTAGAAACTGAAATTCCTTATGCCGATGTTATGGCAAATAAAGTACCTGAAGGAGCTGAATTTATAGACAGAAAAGACAAAGTTATTGTAGAAGGTTACATTCCTCCTATTCATGATTTTACTATCGAAAAAGATGGTTCTAACTATATTGATAGTGTATTAGATGAGCCAAAAGTTATTTTTCTAATTTCTTATGATCTAAGTAAATCAAAAGCAAAAGGAATGAAAAAACTAGAAGCTTTCAATAAAAAAGCAACTGAAAAAGGCTATCAAGTAATTGGATTAACTGCATCAGATCTTTCTATTTCAGAAGCTTTCAAAAATGAATTTGGACTAACATTTGACTACTATTTTTGTGACCCAACTACTTTAAAAACTATTGTAAGAGCAAATCCTGGAATTGTTGTATTAGAAAAAGGAACTATTGTTCAAAAGGTTCATTTTAATGATATTGACAAAGTAGTTTTAAAGTAATGACTCTTTTAAAAAAAGGAATCTTTCTACTTGCTTTTCTTCTAGTCAGTTGTGAATCTGTAGTAGATTGCCTTTAAAAATAAACCTTGTATAGAAGATAAAAACAACTTAAGAAACACTTTTTTTGCAAGAATATGAAGATTTCATAATAGTAGAAATTCAAAATGGTTCTAATTAGAATTATTTCATAGACGATGTCTAGATTCTAATTTATCACTAGGTATTTCTACAACTTTCAAGACTAGAAAAGTTACATTTAGTGAATTACCAAATGTATCATCTAGTTTTTTAGATTTTATTAGTAGTACTATTAGAAACGTTAGTTGGCTAACCAATTAGTGTTTTTTACTTTTAATTAAGAAAGATCTAAAATAGAAAACGTAATTTTGAAACACAAAAGAAACAAAATGAAAAAAATAATTGCACTATTGGGTTTAGCTTTATCCATTACTTCTTGTTCAAACGCTCAAGATACCGAATTTAAAAAAGAAGCTTTAGAAAATGTAATGACAACAACAGAAAACAAGTCAATTACCTTTCAAGAAATTATAGATCAATACAAAGGACAAACAGTTGTAGTTGATGTTTGGGCTTCATGGTGTCCTGATTGTATAAAAGGAATGCCAAAAGTAAAAGAATTACAAGAACAATTTCCAGAAGCCACTTATCTATTCATTTCTATGGATAAAAATTACGAGGCTTGGATCAAGGGAATCGCAAAATATGAAGTAAAAGGAGAACATTATCTAACATCAGACGGAATGAAAGGTGTTTTTGGAAAATCGATAAAATTAGATTGGATTCCAAGATATATGGTCATCGATAAAACAGGAAAAATAGCTTTATTTAAAGTAATTGAAGCTGACGATAACA
Source organism: Flavobacterium jejuense (assembly GCF_006491595.2). Classification (GTDB taxonomy): domain Bacteria; phylum Bacteroidota; class Bacteroidia; order Flavobacteriales; family Flavobacteriaceae; genus Flavobacterium; species Flavobacterium jejuense. The sequence continues at coordinate 220,948 of NZ_VEVQ02000002.1, read as the reverse complement.
AACTAATAGAAACTCTAAAATCTTTACAATAATGAGAAAAAATATTGTTGCAGGAAACTGGAAAATGCATAAAACGCATACAGAAACCTTAGCTTTGCTAGACGAAATACTAGCTAAAAAACAAGACACAACAACTGAAATTATAGTTGCTCCTACTTATGTAAACTTAAAAGCAGCTGTAGATAAAATAGCAGGAAAAGGAATTACAGTAGCAGCACAAAACATGCATCAAACAGAAGCTGGTGCATTTACTGGTGAAATTGCTGCTAATATGCTAACTGATATAGGTGTTAAAACTGTAATTTTAGGACATAGCGAAAGACGTGCTTTCTTCCATGAAACAGATGCTTTATTAGCTAATAAAGTGGATACTGCTTTAAAACACGATATGCGTGTTATATTTTGCTTTGGTGAAGAATTAAAAGACCGTCAAATAGACAATCATTTCAATGTGGTAGAATACCAATTAAGAGACGGTTTATTTCATTTAGAAAAAAAAGATTGGGCAAAGATTGTTTTAGCATATGAACCTGTTTGGGCTATTGGAACAGGAGAAACTGCTTCTCCTGAACAAGCTCAAGAAATGCACTTATTCATTAGAAATTTAGTAGCAAAGGTATATGGAAGTGACATTGCTGATAATCTTACTATTTTGTATGGAGGAAGTGTAAAACCAGATAATGCAAAAGAAATTTTCTCAAAACCAGATGTAGATGGTGGCTTAATTGGAGGTGCCTCCCTAAAAGCTGATGATTTTTTAGCAATTGTAAACGGATTTTAATTTCCTATCAAATAAACTAAATCAAACCCTCAAATGCAAAGTTGAGGGTTTTTCTTTATTGCCAATAACAATATGTAAATCTAAAATGCTATATTGAGCTAATAAATTAGTCTTCAAATGAAACAACTTCTTTTAATTCTAACCATTTTACTACTTTCTTGCCAATCCAAAAAAGAAAATGAAACAAAGCCTAGTCTAGTAAAAGACTCACTTAATGAAACTGTTGCAGTATCTGAGAAAACATTCAAAAAAGAGACTTTTTGGAAAGGCTATATCAATAAATCAATTCCGATATATTTGCATTACCAGATTGAAAATAAAATTGCTGTGGGTGAAATCATCTATCTCAATACCAAAGAAAAACTTCCAATAAAAGTAATTGGTACTGTCAATGAAGGGAATTTCCGTTTATTAGAATTTGAATCCTCTGGAAACATTACTGGAATTATTTCTGGAAAAATCACAAATGACAATCATTTTACTGGAGATTGGTTTTCACCTAAAAATAGCAAAAATTTCACTTTAAACTTAACTGCGAAAGACACCACATTAGTCTCACCTAGTATTAAACCCGATACAGACGAAATGTTTGGAAAATATCATTATCAATATAGCGAAGAAGGCTATCAAGGTGATTTTTCAATGGAAAAAATAAATAAAAATGAAGTAGTCTTTGAAATTTTTAGTGTTACTGGTGAACCTTCTAGAAATATGGCTGTTGTTGAGAGAGATACTATCCTACTAACATCTAATTCTTTCATATATAATATAGCAAATACTGAAGATTGTGAGTTTGAAGTTACAATTTATAAAGATTTCATAACCATCAATTACACCCAAGAATATTGCAACAGTCAATTTGGTCACAATGCAACAGTCGAAGGTATCTTTTTGAAAGTAAAATAAAGTAGTTTAGTTATAAAAGTCAACTGTTTTTTGGCAATCAAATTAACATCATCCATAAATTATGAAATACACTGCAAAAGCACATTCTACTGCTAAAAACAAAGCTGTTATAAAAATTAAGGAAGCTGAAATTGCTTTTGGAATTACTCCTGAAACGGCTGATACTTTGGTAAACCCTGCCGAATTACTATTAGGTTCACTTTCAGCTTGTGTACTTAAAAATGTGGAACGTTTTTCTAATCTAATGCATTTCGAATATTCAAATGCCGAAATAATTGTCAATGCAATACGTATAGAAAAACCTCCTAAACTAGATGAAATCAATTACGAATTAACAATTTACAGTGAAGACAAAAATTTGAATATTAATTTACTAAAAAAAAATATTGAAAATTTTGGAACCATTTTTAACACTCTTAAATCATCCTGTTCTATTTCAGGTAAAATAATCGTAATCTCAATATAAATTAAGAACCTAAATAACATTAAAAAACTATTTCATCATTCTTAAATACCCTATTTTCTTAAAAAAATAGCTTTCTCTATTGTAATTTCATTTTACAAATTAAAAAGAGAACTTTTAGTTAAAAAAAGAAACTATAAATAGCTTAAAGAGTAAAATATGCTTACTTTTATAATACTATACATAATTCATTAATAATGAAAAAGTTATAGCTAATTAATAAAAAATTATAAATGAAGCTTTATATTCAGAATATGGTATGTCTTTGCTGTAAAATGACAGTTGCTTCAGAACTAAAAAAAATGGATTTGAATTACTATAACCTTGAATTAGGTGAAGTAAGTTTAGTTAAGCCAATTAAAAAAAAGGAAAGAACTCACCTAAAAAATGTACTTCATGAATATGGTCTTGAACTAATGGATGATAAAAAAGCAATATTAGTAGAAAAAATAGTTACCATTATTGTAAACATGATTCATAATTCTGACGAAGTACCTCCTGTCAATTTTTCAATTTTTCTAACCAATAAATTAAACCAAGATTATCATAGTTTATCTAATTTGTTTTCTAAAACAAAAGGGATTACTATAGAACATTTTATTATTCTTCATAAAATCGAAAGGGTAAAAGAATTAATTATGTATGATGAGTTAAGTCTTACAAAAATATCATATCAACTGCATTATAGCAGTGTAGCACATTTATCCAATCAATTCAAAAAAATTACGGGTCTTACTCCTACTTTCTTCAAAAATATAAAAAACAAGAAACGCAAACCTTTAGAAAATCTGCAATAGTATTCTATTTTCCTAATCATGTAATTCTAATAACTAATTGTGTAACAGATTAAATCAATAATCCTTCACCTTTGTATAGCAATGAAAATCTATTCATTGTATTAAAATATACAAGATGAAAAACAATGCAGAATTACAAAGAGATGTTCAAAATGCTATTAAATGGGAACCTTTATTACATGCTGCTGAAATAGGAGTAACTGCAAAAGACGGTGTGATTACTCTTACGGGTGAAGTAGATAGCTATGCTAAAAAAATAGAAGCAGAAACAGCCGCTAAAAAAGTAATTGGTGTAAAAGCTCTAATTGAAAAAATTGAAGTAAAATTTCCTAGCAAATGGGGCAAAACAGATTCAGAAGTAGTGGATGAAGTTTTAAAAGCCCTAAAAAGAAGTTGGACCGTACCAAATAATAAAGTGACTGTAAAAGTAGAAAATGGTTGGGTAACATTAAGTGGTGAACTTCCTTGGAATTATCAAAGAGAAGATGCTAAAAATGCAATACATCATTTACGTGGTGTTAAAGGAGTAACCAATAGCATTAAAATTAAATCAGAATCTAATGATGAGATCGAACAAAAAGAAGTTGAAAATGCAATTGCAAGAAGCTGGTCAATAGATAATTCTGATATTAGAGTTAAAGTTTCTGGAACAACTGTTACACTTTCAGGAATAGTAAATTCTTGGTATGAAAAAGAAGAAGCAGAACGTATTGCTTGGAAAACACCTGGTATTTGGCATGTAAAAAATGACTTAGCAGTAGATTATTACTATGCATTTGTTAATTAATACAATTACACACTTAATTTAAAAAGAAACAATATGAAAAATACACTAATAAAAACGGAAAAAGAAAAATCAAAAAATCCAATTGGTAAAAATCAAAAAAAAGATAAGAATAATAAAAGAGAAACTGCAAAAGAACAGGTTGAGAAAAAAAAATGAGCCTAACTATTTAGTAAAAGCATCTGAATAGATGCTTTTACTTTTTAAAACTAGCAGTTTATGGAAACTTATGATGACATTAATGAAACAATTCGACTAACAACTATAAGAATTCAGGAGGAATATCCTGAACTAATGAAATACATCACTGAAATTCCTGAAAATTATGCATCCCTTAACCATAAAGGAATTAATAATAATGACTTAAAAGAATACTTAAACTCATTAATTGAACTAATAGCTTCCTATGCAAAAGAGCATTAAATATAAAATAACTAAACATTCTGATTATGATGAACAATAATTACCATTTTATGGGTTTGCATCTAATTTGGTGGTGCATTGCAATAGTGCTACTGATTTGCTTTTTTTTATATAAATCTTTTAAAAACAGTGACAAAAAAACAACTAAAGAAACACCAATAGAGATATTAAAAAAGCGATTAGCTTTAGGTGAAATAAGTAAGGAAGACTATTTAGAAAAAAAAGAATTAATTGAGAAATAAGGCTATCATAGCAAGTAAAAATAATTAAAATAAACATATGAAAAAAAATATAGGAGCTGTAGACCAAATGATAAGAGTTGGAATAGCTATAATTATAGCTACTTTATATCTAACAGATTATATCACTGGTGTTCTTGCATTAATTCTATTACTTGTATTAGGTGTATTAATTGCAACAAGTTTATTCAGTTTTTGCCCACTCTATTTTCTCTTTAAAATAAGTACTAAAAAAAAATCTAAATATAGAAAAAGAGCCTATTAAAATTATTCCATACAATCGTTGAAAATTACTAACAATATTAAAGAACATACAATGGAATCACACTATTATAACGTCGATATCAATTGGCAAAACAGCCGAAAAGGAATTATGTGTTCCCCAGAATTGAGTACTAAAAATGGTATTTGTATTGAAGTAGCTACACCTCCAGAATTTCCAAAAGGAATTGCTGGTATTTGGTCACCTGAACACTTATTCATAGCAGCCGTTAGTGGTTGTTTAATGACTACCTTTTTAGCTATTGCAGAAAATTCCACTTTAGATTTTACGAGTTTTAGTTGTCACGCAAAAGGAAAACTTGAAATGATAGAGGGCAAATTAATGATTAGTGAAATATTTCTTAAACCTGTAGTGGTTATCCAAAATGAAATTCACTTTAATAAGGCAATGCGAATTGTAAAAAAAGCTAAAAATGCCTGTTTAATATCTCGTTCCATTAGGTCAAAAATAACCACTGAAATAAATATACAAGTAAAACCCATTTTAATTGAAAGTAAATGAAAAAGCCACATATCATTATTCTTGGATGCAATTTTGCGGGTTTAACAACAGCAAGATATATTCATGCAGCAGTTAAGGATAAAGCCGATATTACCATAATAGACCGTAAGTCTTTGCTAACTTTTGTTCCAAATATTCCTATGCAGGTTTTAGCAAATGTTAATCCAGCAATAGACTTACAGTACAAATTCATGAAGTTTCTAGAGCGTGATGGTAGTGCTTTCATTCAAGCAGAAATTACTACAATTGATCCAGAAACGAATACTGTTTTTTATCAACCTAATGAACGGTTGGGACATCCTGTTCGTAAAATTAACTACGATTATTTAGTTATAGCACTTGGGAATCGTTTGGCTTTTGATAAAATTGATGGTTTTAGTGAAAACGGTCATAGTGTAACCGATGTATTTCTTGGAAACCGTTTACGTAATTACCTGCATAAAGACTATAAAGGAGGTCCAATAGCCATAACATCCGATGTTTTTCATCAAGGTAAGAGTGATAAATTACCAAAAGATATGCCTATTGCCTTAACAGCTTGCGAAGGACCACCAGTGGAAATGGCGTTTTCATTGGCACATTGGTTAGAGAAAAATAAAAAAGGAGATGCAACTACTTTTTTTCTTTCTACACCAGCTAAAGTAATTGCAGAAGATGCTGGAGAAACCATATTAAGCAAATTAGTTCCTATGATGGATGAAATGGGCTATAATTATCAGGCTAATACTAACGGAATTAAAAAGGTACACAAAGGGGGTATTGAATTTATGGATGGAAGTACTCAAGAAGCCGAAATTGCAATCCTCTTTCCTGACTGGCAAGCTCATGATTTTTTAAAAGAATTGCCCTTCACAGATGATATGGGTTTTGTAATTACAGATTTATATATGCGAAACCCAGATTACCAAAACATTTTTGCTGTTGGTGATGCTGCATCCATTACTGTTCCAAAAATAGGCTCTTTAGGACACATGGAAGCGGAAGTTTTAGCCAATACTTTAGCAAAAGAACTAGGCATCATTAATGAGGAAATTAAACCTATGGAATTTGAACTCTTGTGCATGGGAGATATGGGCGGTATTAAAGGATTCTATATGAGAACTAATGAATGGTGGGGCGGAACAGAAAGCCATTTAGAGATGGGAATTACACCCTATGCTCTTAAAATGGAGTTTAAAGAAATGTATTACACACTTGGTGGCAAAATACCACATTGGGGCTTAACTGTTAGTGAAGTTTTAGGAGATCACACAATTATTTAATTAATTACTTAAAAAAACGAAACAATGGAAACACAAAAAAACTTAGGTATTTGGATGGATCATTCAAATGCAGAATTAATTGATTTAAACTCGAAAAAAAAGAGTCATGTCATAACATCAAAATTTACTTTTAACACAAAAGAAGAAGCACTGAATAGAAGTGAAAAAAGTATGCATAACAAAAGACAACAAATGCATGAAGCTTACTATAAAGAAATTGCTAATAAAATTTTACAATACAATCATGTGTTATTATTTGGACCCACAAATGCCAAAACAGAATTACACAATTACTTAAATGAAGATTTACATTTTAAAGACATACAAATTGACATTGAAGCTGCCGATAAAATGACGGATAATGAAAAAGATGCTTTTGTAAAAGATCATTTTCAAGACTAATCTGTTTTTTAAAGTTGTGCTGAATTATTATTATCTCTTTCTAAAAAACTGAAGAGAAAATTTCTTGAAAATTAGTTTCATTAATTAAACAAAATTATATATGATAACCGCACCACACCTTCATGCTATGGTAATTCATTTTCCAATAGCACTACTAATGACAGGTTTCTTATCAAGACTTATTGGAGTCTTTAGCAAAAATATTTTTTTTAATAAATCTTCATTTTACCTGCTATTACTCGGAACACTTGGTGTTATAGTTGCTTATGTAAGTGGTAGCTCTGCTGGTGATGGCATGACAGATGGGATTCTCCAAGAACCAATTGAATTACATGAAGAAGCAGGGTTTATGACGCTTTGGCTTGCCGTTTTAACCTCCATTGTAAGCATAGCTTTTCATACTCTAAAATATGAGAAAACTTGGTTAAAATGGTCGAGTTTCCTATTCTATACAGTCTTAGTCATTTCAGTAACAAGAACTGCATATCTAGGTGGACAATTAGTTTTTAAACATGGCGCAGGAATAGAATTAGCATTACCCGATTTTGGAGACCAACCAAAAGGGTGAATTCAATTAATAAAAACATATAATTACTTAAAAAAACAACATGAAAAAATCAATTTTAAAAACCTTTTTGGGAATATTCATATTAGTAATATTATTTCAATCCTGTAATGATAAAACAGTTGACAACACCCAAGTCAAAGATGTAAATGCTGTAAAAAAAGAAATAGTTACAGATACTGAAACTAAAGAAAAAGATCCGCAGAAAGTAATTATTCAAAACATGCAAGATGCTTACAAAGGGGAAACCACTGCGCATTTTAAATATGCAGCCTACAGTAAAAAAGCAATTGAAGAAGGTCACCAAGAAATAGGGTTACTTTTTAAAGCGGCTTCTGGTGCAGAATTAATTCACGCAAATAATCATAAAGTAGTTTTGATTAGAATGGGGGAATCAATTCCAGAAATCACACCTGAGTTTACAGTAATGACAACTGCTGAAAATTTAAAAGAAGCTATAGAAGGAGAAAGTTATGAATTTAATACTATGTATCCAGAATTTATCACAAATGCCAATACTGCTGGAAACTATATGGCTCAAATTAGTTTGACTTATGCTTATAAAGTAGAAAAAAAACACCGCGATTTTTATATTGAAGCTTTAGCAGCTCTTAAAGCAGGTACAGATAAAAACTTAGCTAAACTTTACTACTTGTGTCCAACCTGCGGAAATACTTATGCAACAACAGCCCCTAGTCGTTGTGAAATTTCTATGACAGATTCCAAACTATTCATCAAAGTTACTTTGTAAATTTTCATATTGAACTACAAAAATAGCATGATTACCATTCTATCTATTATTGCTCTATTTCTTCTAATTTTTAATATTGGAAAAATAAATTTAGCTATAAAATTCAGCAAACAAGTAAAAGTTCTTTTTGGACAATCAAAAGACATTTCCAATAAAATTTTTAAAATAGAGCAATTAGATAGTTTACCTGAACCGGTTCAAAGATACTTCAACCATATCTTAAAGGAAGGACAACCCTATATTAGTTATGCAAGAATTAAACACATTGGGCAATTCAAAGCAAACCTTGACAAGGATTGGATGAATATTACCGGTGAGCAGTATGTCACGACCGAAAAACCTGGCTTTATATGGAAAGGAACTACAAAAATGTTCGTAGCAAGAGATCTGTATATTTCTAATAAAGGGAAATTAATTGTAAGTCTTTTTTCTACTTTCAATATAGTAAATACAAAAGAAAATAAAAAATACGATAAAGGGGAATTACTACGTTGGTTTGGGGAAAGCATACTTTATCCGACCAATTTTTTACCTAATGAAAGGTTGAGTTGGTTTCCAATTGATTCCAATACTGCTGAACTTAAATTTAATTACAATGGTCTTTCTCTTTATTTCAAAATCAAGTTCAATGTGCTAGGAGAAATAACAGAGATGGAGACAAAAAGATATATGGGTGAAACTAATTTAGAAACTTGGATAATAAAACCCACAAATTATAAAGAATTCAACAATATACTAATGCCAACAGAATTTGACGTCTTATGGAGATTATATAAAGGAGATTTTAGTTATGCTAAATTCATTATAACTGAAGTAGAATATAATATACCAAAAAAGTTCTAAACTAATAAAATTAGATTTGATAGCTTAAGTTTTTAAAGTGATAGAAATCAAATACCTAAAAGATAATTAATTATGATTAAAACTGAAAAAAAGGGCTTTTTTGAACTTATTACTATCGCATTACCTTACTTTGTTTTTAGTATTTTGTACGCATCACTAGTATTGATTATTGAGGAACAATATGGCGACCACATATTTAAATTTTCAACACAAATTGGTTCTGTTTTTGGTCTTGCTGTTGCATTTTTTTTAGGTTTTAGAATGAATTCTGCCTATGATAGATGGTGGGAAGCTCGTAAAATATTTGGAGAATTAACCAATACTTCAAGAAGCTTTTCAGCAAAAATTTATATCTATTTCCAATCTTCTTCTAACCTATTAGAAGACGCAGAAAGAAATAATAAAGTTATAGCTAAGGACATAATTGATTTAACCTGTAGTTATATCTGGCAATTAAAAAATGAAATACACGAAATAGCACATCCTCATTTCAAAAAAGAAGCACAGCTACTCCTCACTAGTTATTCCGTAAACTTTAGCAATAAGGTTAGTAATGAGATTTTAATTGCAATAGCCTCTAAGATAGAAACTAGTTTTTCACAACAAGCAAATATTGAAAAAAGTGACTTAATGCAACACATAAATCAATTTTATACTATTCAAGGTAAAGCCGAACGCATTAATAATACCCCTTTTTTAAAAATATATAGTGCTTTTACTCGAGTAACGGTACTAATATATGTAATAATGATTCCTTTCATTATTGGTGATTTTGATATTGGAGGTGAAAAAAGTAATTTAGAATTATTAAGTATTCCTCTGTTTGCAATTGTTAGTACACTCTTTTTAACGATAAATAAATTGGCTAATTTATATGGAGATCCTTTGGAAGAAAATAAAACCTCAGTGCCAATAGATGAAATTTGTCAAACCATAATACGAAATTGTCAAGAAGTTAAAACTAAATTATAATGCTAGCTATAATAGAACATTGGCAAAAAATAGATTTAAAAGTCAAATAACCTGCTTAGATTAAATAGGTAGATTCTGACTGACTTGTTCCATCTAAAATTTAATAGTTTTTCATGCATAGAAACAAGATTCATTTTTGATTTTAAGAATCATAAAGAGACTAATCAATAAAATTAAAAATAAACAAAATGATTACAGTAAAAAAAGAAGGCATAGTACTCTCAGAAACGGATTTAGAATTTGAAAATGATGGGGTTTTAAATCCTGCGATTATTCAAGAAGGTAACACAGTTCATGTACTGTATCGAGCAGTTAGAAGAGGTAATTATTCTACTATTGGCTATGCCAAATTAGAAGGTCCACTAAAAGTAGTTAAAAGAAAAAAAGAACCACTAATCATTCCTTCAACGGAAGATGAAGTGCATGGCATTGAAGATCCAAGAATAGTAAAAATTGATTCCGTTTATTATTTAACCTATTGTGCTTATGATGGTAGAAATGCTTTAGGTTCATTTGCAACTTCATTAGATTTAATTCACTTTGAAAAGCAAGGAGTAATTGTACCTCAAGTAAACTACAAAGAATTTGGTAGACTAACAGAATGTGCAGGACATTTAAATGAAAAATACGAGCGTTTTCATGTGCACAATAATATAGAAAGTAATCCAAATAAAGAAAGCTTACTTTGGGATAAAAATCTAATTTTTTTTCCAAGAAAAATTAATGGTAAGTATACTTTTTTACACCGAATAAGACCTGATATTCAAATCGCAGCCGTAAAAAGCATGAAAGACCTAACGGAAGGGTTTTGGAAAGAATATTTACTAAATTTTAGTGAACACATTTTGATGACTTCAATTCACGAACATGAAATTGGTTATATAGGTGGTGGTTGTCCTCCTATTGAAACTGAAGCGGGATGGTTACTAATCTATCATGGAGTTCATGATACAGCTCAAGGCTATGTGTATTCAGCTTGTGCTGCATTACTCGATTTAAAAAATCCTAAAAAAGAAATCGCACGATTACCTTATCCTTTGTTTAAACCAGAATTACCATGGGAGCTTTCAGGTTATGTAAATAATGTAGTTTTCCCAACAGGAACTTCGTTTTTTGACGGTAGATTATACATTTATTATGGTGCTGCCGACAAGCGAATTGCTGCTGCTTCAGTAAATTTAGAAGAATTAATTGCGGAATTATTACAATTTAAAATCTAAAAATGACTACGAATGAAATGCTAATGATAACTTCATTTCCGCCTAGAAAATGTGGAATAGCTACTTATAGCCAAGACCTAATTAAAGCTATTGAAGATAAATACAGAGATAGTTTTACTATCAAAGTTTGTGCGCTACAAAAAATGGATATCGAGTTACAATATCCTAATGAAGTAAAGTATTTTTTAAAATCAGATGTAAAAGAAGACTATAAAAAATTAGCTATAACTGTAAATGCAGACAATGCTATTAAAATAATCTATTTACAACATGAGTTTGGCTTATACGGTGGTCAATTGGGCGATTATATACTCGAATTTTTAAATACTATTGAAAAAACAGTGATTACGACTTTTCATACCGTCCTAACTAATCCAAACGAAGAAAGAAAAGCAATAGTTCAAAAAATTGCGACCTTATCAAGTCAAGTGATTGTAATGACGCAACTTTCTGCCAATATTTTAATGAAGGAATATCAAATACCAGCAGAAAAAATCAAAACGATTCCTCATGGAACACATCTTATTAAACCAATGGTTTTTAATTTAAATGAAACTATTCCATTTAAGGGCAAAATCATCATTTCTACTTTCGGTCTAATTAGCGAAGGCAAAGGAATTGAAACAGCTCTAGAAGCATTACCAGAAATTAAAGCTAAATTCCCCAATGTTTTATACTTAATCATAGGGAAAACACATCCAGAAGTGATTAAAAACGAAGGAGAAAAATACCGAAATTTCCTCCAAGATAAAGTAAAAGAATTAAAAATTGAAAACAATGTACTATTTATCAATAAATACCTTTCGTTAGATATTTTATTAGAATATTTACAACGCACTGATTTGTACTTTTTTACTTCAAAAGACCCACAACAAGCAGTAAGCGGTACTTTAGTCTATGCTTTATCAGCTGCTTGTCCAGTCATCTCCACTCCTATTCCTCATTCTCTAGAATTATTAGATGGTGCGGGTCTTAATTTTGATTTTGGAAATGCCTCTCAATTAGCGGATGCTGCCATTTTAGTCCTTTCAAATCCAGAAATGATGGAAAACATGCGATTGAATGCCTTACATAAAATCAGTCCTACTGCTTGGCAAAATGCAGCCATTGCTCACATGGATTTAACTAAAACATTCCTTACAAAAAATCAATTGCAACTGGAGTATCAAATTCCAGTAATAAATTTACAGCATATCAATCGGATGACAACTCATTTTGGAATGATTCAATTTGCAAAAATAGCCGACCCAGACTTAAGGACAGGCTATACCTTAGATGATAATGCAAGAGCTTTAGTCGCTGTAGCCAAGCACTTTGAATTAACGGGCAAATTTAGCGATTTACCTTTAATCATTATTTATTTGAAATTTATAATGTTTTGCCAACAAGAAGATGGCTCTTTCCAGAATTATGTGACAGTTAACAAACACTTTTTTTACAAGAATAATGATGAAAATCTAGAAGATGCAAATGGAAGAGCCATTTGGGCTTTAGGCGAATTCCTATCTCTAAAACAATTACTCGACTTTAATTTACAAACAGCAGTAGAAAATACTTTCGAAAAAGCAATTCATACCATTCATAACATACAATCTCCACGTGCCATCGCTTTTTGTATAAAAGGCTTATGTTACTATTATCATTTTAAAAAAAACGAAATGGTTTTACAATTAATCACAAAACTAGCTGATAATTTAGTATCCAAATACAGAGGTGTTTCTGATAAAAAATGGCAATGGTTTGAAGAATACCTTACTTATGGAAATGCATTACTTCCAGAAGCTATGTTATTGGCTTCTGAATGTACTAAAAGTGAACTGTTCAAAGATATTGCACATAAAACCTTCCATTTCTTATTAGAAACCACTTTCCAAGGTAAAAACATAAAGGTCATTTCAAATCGAGGTTGGCATCATAAAGGCAAAAATAAAAATCATTTTGGAGAACAACCCATTGAAATAGCCTATACTATTTTAGCTTTAAATACATTTTATAAAATCTATAAAAATGAAGAATACTTAAATAAAATGAAAATTGCTTTCAATTGGTTTTTAGGCGATAATCATTTACATCAAATCATTTACAATCCTATAACAGGTGGTTGCTACGATGGATTAGAAGAGCATCAAGTCAACCTCAACCAAGGAGCAGAAAGTACTGTCAGTTATCTATTAGCCAGATTAACATTAGAAAAAAATAGTGATGCCTAATTTATTTTTATGGTATCTTTAATACTACAAAGCACATTTTACAATGAGTAAGATTACTAAATAATTTAATTTATGCCTTCAAATAATTACGACATAAAAGGTCTTACCAATGAACAAGTGCTTCTTTCCAGAGAAAAATTTGGAGAAAACACATTGAAATATAAGCAAAAAAATACTGTTTTAGATGCTATAAAAAATTTGGTAAAAGAGCCAATGATAATTTTATTACTCGTAGCAGCACTCATCTATTTTGTAAGTGGAAAAATTGGAGATGGGATTTTTCTTTCATCCGCTATCATAATAGTTTCAGTAATTGCTTTATTCCAAGATTCTAGAAGTAGAAATGCGTTGCAAAAACTAAAAAATCTAACACAACCGCATTGTAAAGTAATTAGAGATGGTGAAACTTTAGACCTAAAAAGCGAAGAAATTGTAGTTGGTGATAATCTAATCGTAGAAGAAGGTACTTCAATTCCTGCTGACGGAAAAATTATTCTCTCTAATGATTTTTCGGTAAACGAATCCATCTTAACAGGAGAATCATTATCCGTTTTTAAAGACAAAGATAAAGACGAACCCTATGTTTTTAAAGGTACAACTGTAGTAAGTGGTTCAGCTATTATTAGCATAACACAGATTGGCAATGAAACCAAATTAGGAAAAATTGGGAAAAGCCTAGAGAGCATTAACGAAGAAAAAACACCATTAGAAATTCAAATAAATAATTTCGTAAAAAAACTAGTGATTACCGGAGCTATAGTATTTCTAATAGTTTGGGCAATTAACTATTTTAATTCGCATAACGTATTAGATAGTTTACTAAAAGCTCTTACTCTAGCCATGAGTATTTTACCCGAAGAAATTCCAATGGCTTTTACCACTTTTATGGCAATTGGTGCTTGGAGATTAATGAAGATGGGAATTATTGTCAAGCAAATGAAAACAGTAGAAACCTTAGGTTCAGCTACTATTATTTGTACCGATAAAACAGGAACGATTACCGAAAACAAAATGAGTTTAGCTAAAGTATTTTCATTGTCTTCACAAAAAATAGTTAATACTCTCGATGCCAATGAAGATGAAAAAGAAGTAATAAAGACTGCCATGTGGGCAAGCGAACCTATTCCGTTTGACCCTATGGAAGAAGCTTTACATAATGCATATAGCCAATTACATAGTATTGACGAACGACCAAATTTCAAACTCGTTCACGAATACCTCTTAGGTGGTAAACCTCCTATGATGACACATGTTTTTGAAAACAATTCAGGAAAAAAAATTATAGCTGCAAAAGGAGCTCCAGAAGCTTTAATAGGTATTTCTAATTTATCAACTGAAGAAAAAAAGCAAATAGTGGAAGCAATACAAACTATTACACAAGAAGGCTATAGAGTTTTGGCTGTTGCCGAAAGTAATTTTGTGGGTAGCGATTATCCAGAAATCCAACAAGAATTTCAATTTAAATTTAAAGGAGTTGTAGCCTTCTACGATCCTCCAAAGAAAAACATCAAAAAAGTATTAGAGGATTTTTACCAAGCTGGTATTGCAGTAAAAATCATAACGGGCGACAATGCAGCAACAACAATTGCTATTGCCAAACAAATAGCATTTCAAGGTCATGAGCATAGCCTAACTGGTGATGAATTGATGAAATTATCAGATACTGAATTACAAGAAAAAGTGATGCATACCAATGTATTTACTCGAATGTTTCCCGAAGCAAAATTAAGAATCATCACAGCCTTAAAAGAGCAAAACCAAATAGTAGCTATGACTGGTGATGGAGTAAATGACGGACCTGCTCTAAAAGCAGCACACATTGGCATTGCCATGGGAAAGAAAGGGACAGAAATAGCCAAACAAGCCGCTTCATTAATCTTATTAGAAGATGACTTATCAAAAATGGTAGATGCCGTAGCAATGGGCAGAAAAATTTATACCAACCTAAAAAAAGCAATTCAATACATCATCTCTATTCATATTCCTATTATACTTACCGTTTTTATTCCACTAGCTTTGGGTTGGGTGTATCCTAATATTTTCTCCCCCGTACACATCATTTTCTTAGAATTAATAATGGGTCCCACTTGCTCTATCATCTTTGAAAACGAACCCATGGAAAAAAACACCATGCAACAGCAACCCAGACCTTTAACCAAGACTTTTTTCAATTGGAAAGAAATTACGACTAGTATTATTCAAGGTTTAATAATTACAATAGGAACCCTTTTTACTTATCAATATTCCATTTACCAAGGTCTAGATGAAACGCATACCCGAACAATGGTTTTCACAGTCTTAATAGCTGCAAATATCTTTTTAACACTTATAAATCGTTCCTTTTATTATTCCATCTTTACTACCTTACGATACAAAAACAACATGGTCACACTCATTATAGCCATAACTGTTAGCATTACAGGTTTATTATTATTTATACCTCCATTAACTAATTTCTTTGAATTTGAAACATTAACTATCAAGCAATTATCCACTTGCATTGGAATAGGTTTTGTATCAGTTATTTGGTACGAAATAGTGAAACTAAGAACAAGAATGATAAGCAAAAACAAATAATAGCATACAACTAACAAAAGTTCTAATTTACAAATGATAATCTGTATGTATAATGAACAATTCTTAATTGAACTTAATCCATCAATGCTAAAAAAATGAAAACACTAGTATACAGCACTCATGATTTTGACAAATCCTTTCTGAAAAAAGCAGCTAAGAACAAACACAAACTGACTTTTTCTGAGCTTCCATTAAATGATACTTCCGCAAAACTTGCAAATGGGTTTGAAGCCGTTGCCCTTTTTACAGCTGATAAAGCCAACAAAGAAACATTGGAACTATTGCATAAAAATGGAATACGATATATTGCACTACGATCTGTTGGTTACGATCATGTAGATCTAAAAAAAGCCAAACAGTTAGAACTCAAAGTAGCTAATGTACCGAATTATTCTCCTTACGCAAGTGCCGAACATGCAGTAACCTTATTGCTAAGCTTAAATCGAAAGATACTCCTAAGTCAAGAATTAATGTATAAGAATGACTTCCGATTAGATGAATTAGTTGGCTTTGATTTACATGGAAAAACAATAGGCATTATAGGAACAGGAACCATTGGAACCGTATTTACTAAAATCATGCACGGCTTCGGTTGTAAATTAATGGGCTATGATATTTTGGAAAACAAAGCATTAATAAATCAAACAAACATTAAATATACTTCCTTTGAAGAACTATGTCAATCATCCGATGTAATATCCATTCACTGTCCATTAAATGACGCTACCAACTATTTACTTGACAAAAAAGCTTTCCAGCTAATGAAAAAAGGAGTTATCATTATCAATACAGCGCGTGGTGGAATTATAAATACCTTAGATTTGATGGAAGCACTAGATAATGGCATAGTTGCAGCAGCAGGCTTGGATGTGTATGAAAATGAAAAAGGAATCTATTTTAAAGACCTTTCTAGTTCCAACATACATGATGAATTATTTGAAAAATTACGCTCTTATGCTAATGTATTACTAACAGGACATCAGGCTTTTTTAACTAAGGAAGCTCTGCAAGGCATTGCAGAGACAACCATTTCTAATTTATCCGAATGGACAGAAAATGGTATTTCAAAAAATGATTTGTATTAATTTAAATTCTATTTATGTTCTAAAAGTGATCAATTACTAATGAGCTAATGTAAGTGAGCGTTTTTATATAAAAGTCATAAACTAAATTACAATCTTTTCAAACTACAGTCATTGTAAAATCACACAACAACTTCATCAGTTCAAGTAATTTTTAAGCAATGAAATAGGAATAGAGCGTATAAAAAGTCCTAAAATCTAATTTTCTTCAATCCTTTACTACTTCGAAAAACTTTCAAATAAAGTACTAGTAAATCCCATAAGACTTAATTCCTAAACATTAAAAATCAAACTATTCAATATAGTTATTAAAAGATTAATTCAATTGATATACCTCTTTTTTTTTATAGCAGTACAAAATTTATGTAGTACTTTAGACCCCAACAAATTAATTTAAACAAACATGAAAACAAACAAAAAACTAATCCTTCTTTTAGTAATGCTCCTTTGCAAAATTACTTTGACAGAAGCTCAAAATTTGAATCTCAAATTGATGTCTTTTAATGTCCAACAACCATTTGGTGGTACTAATTGGGAGGGCAGAAAAACAAATGCAGCTTATATCTTCAACATCACCCAAGCGGATGTGATTGGCACGCAAGAAGCCGTGAATTTCCAACGTGATTATTTACAACAACAAACAGGTTATGCTTGGTTTGGAACGGGTCGTGATGGTGGCGACAATGGAGAAGGTTCTTGGATATTCTATAAAGGAGATAAATATACAATAGACACAGCTAATTCTGGTAACTTTTGGTTGTCAAATACTCCTAATGTGCCTTCTGCTTTTGAGGGTTCTTACAATCGAATTTGCACGTATGTCCATTTAATTGAAAACAGTACTGGTAAAGGATTTTATGTTTTTAACGCCCACTTCCCTACTTCAAATTTCACTACCGCACGTCTCAATAGCATGAAACTACTCGCAGAGCGAATGGCTACTAGAGCCATACTAACAGATCCAGTGTATGCTACTGGTGATTTCAATTCAACCGAAGGAGATATTGTTACCAATTGGATGAAAAATGGATCTGATAATCCAATTAAATGTAGAGATACTTATAGAGATGTTTATCCAACAGGCCCTGTAAACACTGGTTTTGAAACTAAATTCGATTATATCTATTGTCCAAAAGGTACCCAATATACATCACAAAACTCTTGGGTTATTGATAATCCTAAAGCTTCAGATCATTATCCTATCGTAGCAGAAGTGCAGTATGCCTATCAAAACAATCCTCCCAGTCCTACTACGCACGCCATTCCTGGTAAAATAGAAGCGGAACAATATGCCAATCAAGTGGGAATAGAATTGGAAAATACTTCCGATACTGGAGGAGGAAAAAATATTGGCTACTTAGATACAAACGATTGGGCAACTTATAAAGTAAATGTAGCCTCAACCGCTACTTATACTTTCGAGTTACGTGTTGCTGGTGAGAGTCAAAATGGAGCACTAAACGTTTATATTGATGACCAATACAACCAAACGATTAGTATTCCTGCAACAAATGGTTGGCAAAACTGGCAAACTATTACAGAAGATATCGATTTACCAGCAGGATCACATACTATCAAAATACAAGTTACCACTCCAGGCTTCAATATCAACTGGTTCAATTTCGTGGCTTCCAACTCGTCTGGGTTAGTGATTCCTGGAAAGATTGAAGCAGAAAACTATGCATCTACTTTTGGAACAGAATTGGAAAACACTTCGGATACTGGTGGTGGACAAAATGTGGGCTATTTAGACACAAACGACATTTTAGAATACACGGTTACTGTTACAGCAACAGCTAATTACAATTTTGCTATTAGAGTAGCCAGTCTTTCTTCTAATGGTCGGATCAATGTTTTAGTAGACAACCAAATTAAGAAAACAATCGATTTACCAGTTACTGGTGGATGGCAAACTTGGCAAACTTATAACACTACTATTAGCTTACCTCAAGGAACGCACCAACTGAAGTTGGAAGTAGTACAATCTGGATTTAATTTAAACTGGTTCAACTTCAGCACTTCTTCTAGTGCAAGAGAAAGTTTAGTTTCAGAAAAAACATCTTCAAGCTCTTTCTACCCAAACCCAACAACCGATTATATTCACTTTGACAAAGAATACGAATGGAGCGTTTACAATCTTACTGGTAAAAAAGTAGCCACAGGGCGTTCACAAAAAGCGGATATGACCATCCTAAGTACAGGCATTTACATCTTACATTTCAATGGAGAACAAAAAAAGCTAGTAATCCATTAAGCACTATAGTTCTCCTATTTATTATATAAACAAAAAACTGTCGTTTCTGGCAGTTTTTTTTTATGCAATAGAATATAAAGTACCTGTCTGACGGATGTCGAAAACTTTTGAATTGAAAACAAAACTTCTCAAGAGGATTTCAAAGCGATTTATATTAAAAACTTCATTTATACGTATAAACACGTACAAAAAACAGTATAAAATCAGTATAAATACGTATTGCAATACTGTAAGATTAGGTTTACATTTGTCCAAAATAAAACAAATGGTATTTGACCTCTACAAAAGCTAGTGGTAAATGCCCTATTCGCAAACAAAGTAACATTAGAATTAATTAAACATAAACATGAAACTAATTAAAATTACTCTTTTCTCTATCCTAGTAGCCATGACAACTGCATGCAACCAAGTACAATTACCAAATGATTTGATTCAAGACAATACTGGCTATGAAAAACTTACTGATTACATCTATTCGCACTTTCCAGATTTAAAAGACAATATCGAAGTGATGGAATTTTCGTATAGTGGTTCCATTCACCCACAACGCGATGAATTATCTAGCTCTATTACTATGAATATTGTTAGAGGAGACAATAAAGATTACATTATAGCATATGGTGTAGATAGTGAAGGAAGATTAACTACTAACAATGTAGATATTTCTGTTGGAGATATTGTCAATCAAACATTGTCTAATAGTTATGACACTTACAAACCTTTTCTTTTTTCTGCCAAAGAAATTAACTTCGACACCTTAAGAGAAATTGTCGCTAAAGCCACAGAAGAATTTAAGAAAGAAGCTAATGCAGAAACAGCCTACTGCTCTTCAATAGTTATAGACAAAAAGGAAAACAAAGCCCCAGAAATAAGTGTAGAAATTAAAGAAAGAAAATTTAGCACTAAACTGTTTAGACTTTCTACTTGGTCTATCGACGGTAAAAGAATAGACTAAAACACTGCAAAGTCTTCTAAATTTGCAACATACATTTAAAAAAGCTGTCTTAAAAGTGTGCAACTTGTCATTTTCATCACTATGACAAACCTCAAATTTTAAGACGGCTTTTTCATGTAGTTAATCCAAACTCTTCATTATAATAAAAAGATACAACCTTTATGCTAGTTCGCTCTTACTTCATACAATGAAGCCAAAATAGCATCAAAAATTTCTACTGAAAACAAAACTTCTCGATACGCTTCGTTCTTAAAGTGACCTACCTTGTGTATAAATGTTTCATATTATTAGCACTCCGTCAGGTCAGTTAGAGAACTTTTTAAAGGTATTGTTAAAGTAAAAAGGATAGTTTAGATTTGTAAGCATAAAATGCTAAACCAAATGCAACTATTTCCTCAAAAAGAATGTATAATTGAATTAAACAATAATAGTGAGCAAGCCATTTCAAAATTAAAAGATCAAACTTTATCAAAAGAACAATTCGTTGCCGATTGGGACAAGCAAGCATTCATTGGAAAAATAGAGAACCATGTATTTGAAATTAAACTATCAAAAAAATTGTATGGCAATTTTTGTGTATTGAAAGGAAAATTAGAAAACCAAAAAGCATTTGTACAAATACATACTAGTAAAGTTATTAAAATCGGTTTTGTTGTAATGATTGTAATCTCTATTTCTGCAATGCTTACAGCAATAATTCACAATAGATGGGAAGACATTCTTAAATATATCTTAGCTGTCCTTGTCCTTAAATTTATCTTTATTGAACTAGGATTTAGAATTGTTTCACAAAAGGGAATCAAGAGATTGACTGAAATAATCGGAATCAATAAATAGCAAAACGCAACAGTCTATAAACTGAATTAGTAACCTAAAGATGTTAGAAAACATACTACTACTATCAAAAAATAACATTCCAGAGATTCCAAATAAAAACAACCGAAAAAATAAAAATCGAATTTTTTATTCTTGGACATTAGAACGCTTTGTAGCAAACCATAAAGCTGATTTTGAAATTGATGTATTTCCAAGTGATCCAGAAACATGTAAAATACAAAGTTGTAAAGAAGATCTACTACTTCAAATAAACAGTCGTAACATTTTTGATTTTGTACCATAAGAAGTTATTTTGATACTTATTCCGTACTAGAATATGGAAAATTTGAGCTTATTTAAAAAGCAACTACTGTATGAATACCTATCTCTAAAAATATATAAATTGAAATGCATTCCATTCTAACTAAATTTTAGAAATCTGAATAGAAATACATTCCATTCTAACTAAATTTTAGAAATCTGAATAGAAATACATTCCATTCTAACTAAATTTTGGAAATCTGAGTAGAAATACATTCCATTCTAACTGGATTTTGGAAATCTGAGTAGAAATGCATTCCATTCTAACTAGATTTTGAAAATCTGAGTAGAAACGCATTCCATTCTAACTGGATTTTGAAAATCTAGGTTGAACTATTAAAATTTTTATACCATTTTTTACTTCTCAGAATAAATAAATATTTTAGTTTAACAAGTATTCAAAACAATATAAAATGAAAAAATTGCGTTCCTATTTAAAAACCACCTACACCGCCATGGCAACCTATGTTCTTGCTATAGATAAAAGTAAAGACACAGAAGAGTTTAACCAATCGCTAGATGTACTTAATGCAGTAAGAAAACACTATGCCGATTTATTGACCAAAAGAAAATAGCCCCAAACAGCGCTTCTCTAGATCATATCCTATAAAATAGTAGTAATAATAATACCAATCACAAGATTAGCTTTTATTATGACATAATAAAAATAAGTTTCCCAATTTCTATTCTCTTTTTCACTATTTTTGATTCACAATAAACGTACAGTTCGCATACATAACTAACTAAAAAAAGATAAATTTGGAGAAAGTTCTGAAAGATTACGCAGAATTAAAATTCCCCTAGATATCTAACACCTTTCAGGTAAGACAATGTAACCTTTTGGTGTTTTGACAATAGAGCTTCTGAATCTGGATATCCAATAGTTATTTTTGACCATAACTTAAACGGAATTGAATCTGACCCAAATTATAAATGTAAAAACCTAATAAATTAGATTGACAAAACTATGGAAAATGTATATTAAAAAACTGTGTAAAACAGCCACAAAGGTTTAGCACAATAGCTCATCCCAATAAAACACACATTCGATTTTCCAGCGGAAAACTTATATTAGCAAGAAATAGATTATTCAATCTGGAGCTAACAGATCCAAGCCGCGGAATATTGTGTCCAATTAAAAAAAACGATCTAAATGAAAAAATTAAATGTTTAGACATCAAGGCAAAAACAGAACTTTAAAACATAATTTACAGATTGCAACTATTCTGTCTTTTGTTGCAGGTATTGTAAATGTTACAGGATTCTTATCTTTTAAACAGTTAACAACAAATGTTACTGGTCATTTTGCTCTATTTATAAATGATGTAGCTTATTTTAAATTTTGGAAAGGCACAATATATTTTCTTTATATTTTTTCTTTTTTCTTAGGTTCATTTATATCTAGTTTTCTAATTGAAATATTTAGAGAAAATAAAAAACTAAATATTTACTTTCTACCAACATTAATTGAATGTTTTATTTTAATATCAATAGGTCTAATAAGCAATTTTGTCGAAATGAACTATTCCAATTTAATAGTATGTTTTCTACTTTTTGCAATGGGACTTCAAAATTCTTTTGTAACCAAAATTTCAAATGCTGTAGTAAGAACAACACACCTCACTGGACTTTTTACAGACTTAGGAATTGATATTTCACATATATTCTTTCCAAAATTGCATACAAATAGAGAAAAACTCAAAGCTAATATTAAACTACGAATTTATATTATCTTGTTCTTTTTTGGTGGTGGATTAATAGGTGGTTATTTTTATTCTAAACTTGGTTTAAAATTAAACACTTTGATTTTTGGTGCTTTAATTTTACTCATTAGTTTATTTTATGATGATTTAAGATATAGAATAATAAAGACTAAAAGAAAATATAATCAAAGAAAAAAAATGTAAACTTAAGTCGTATAAAAATAACGCTTAGTTTATTGCTTAATCAAGAATTCTTGCAATTTTCTAACTTCTGATTTCCTTTCGAAAAACCCTTGCATAAGAAACGGCAACTTTCCACATACATAAACATTGTATCTAATTTTGTCTTGTCCTAAAAAGACTTACACAAAAATGTAACAAAAGTTTAAATTGATTACTAATACCATTAAAAGCATTAAACAAATGAAAAATTTAGTATTGGTATTACTAGTTATTTTGGGAAACTTTACACCTATTTTTAGTCAAGAAGCACCCATATTAAGTATAAGTCCGTTAAATAATCCAGCAAACACAAATCTTATAAAGTCTGAAACCTCTAAAATGACTTGGTTTATGATTAAAGATTCTCTTAAAATTCCAATAGGAACCCTTGAAACCCAAATTCAAAAAGAGAAAGAAAAAATATACATTATAACAACAGTGGTTATGAAACAGTCTCCTACTAAATGGATCGATAGCACCATTGTGGAAGTACAACATTTTAAACCAATATATCATTCCTCTTTTAACCAACAAAGAGAAATGGTATTGCAATTTGGGAAAAAAACTACTGGGTATTATTTAGATAAACAAGCGGGCAGTAAAACACAGATTTCTGAAAAAACCAACTCGTCTTTCTTTGATAGTAATTTCTATCCACAATTAATACGATCACTTCCTTTAAAAGAGGGATATTCTAACACTATCTCTATTTTTGACTATAATCCTAAAGCAAAAGTAGGAGTAATTAAAGCAACAATTAGAAAAACCGAAGAAACTACTTATACTTTTAATGGAAAGAAAAGACAAGTTTGGAAAGTTGAGACTACTGATGATATTTCAAACAACGTTACAATAAGCACATATTATATTGATCAATCCACAAGAGAAATACTAAAACAAGAGATTGATTTTGGAAGCAGAAAAATGGTTATGGAATTAGTAGAGTAGTTCAAGATTGGTATTTACAATAACATAAATAGTTGACAATTTTACAAGCTGTTACTACAATCAAAACTTCACTATATTTGTTTGAAACTAAAACAAACTCCAATCTTTCATGAATAGTACAAATGGTAAATTTCAAATACTATATCTAGCAATAATGCTACTACTAGCCTTTGCTTTTTGGAACACCCTATTCATTTATCCTATTAAATTATTTGTGGTGATGCTACATGAAATGAGTCACGGACTTATGGCTCTCGCTTTTGGAGGTAGTATTATTCAAATACAAATTGATTCCCAAATTGGTGGCTATTGTCAATACACAATGGAACCTAGTTTTTGGGGAAGTTTTATGACAGCCAGTGCAGGTTATTTAGGAAGTCTTGTATGGGGTTCGTTAATCTTAATAGCGGCAGTTAAAACCATAAAAGACAAATACATTACTTTGGTTATTGGAATTGTTTTATTAGGACTCTCCTACTTTGTCTTACAATCTGGAGAAGTATTTGGAACGCTTATGACTGCTGGATTAGGACTATTTATGTTGGTATCTGTGAAATACTTTAGTCCAATATTTCACGATTTGTGGTTGAAATTCATAGGCATTACTTCCTGTTTGTACGTAATAGTAGACATCAAAGAGGATATAATAGACAGAACCAATATAGGAAGTGATGCTGATAGTATTGCTGATTTAACAGGTATTCCAAGTTTAGTAATTGGTGTTATTTGGATACTGATTGCGCTCTTTATTTTGTTTATAGTATTGCGTTATATTTATAAGCATCAAGAAAGAAGGTATAATTAAAAGAAGAAAGAAACCCAATCAAAAATGACTAGCATAACAATACTTTACAACTATCTCAACAATAGCTTTTGTTCTATATTTCCCATCATTAATTAAAAAAAAATTCAGTATAAAAGTAAAAAAGTACTTTTAACTGAAATAAGAATCAATCTACAAATTCGTTTTCTTTCTTTTTCAAAAGACTTCCGTATCTTTAGACAACTTTTATTAATACTAAAAAGAAAGTGCTAACAGAAATACAGCTTTGGTTTACAGAACATCCAATTACAACAAATATTCTAATCTATTTGATGTGGATAGTACTCCTATTTTTGTTGATTGGTTGGATTAGAAGAGCTTTAAAAAGACATCTTCCTGACAATGCCACCAAGTATAAAACCCAAAAAGGAGTTGAAATAATAGGCTATATCATTGTAGTGCTTGTCACTATCACTTATTTCACGGGAAGTATAAAAGATTTCGGTTTAGCTATTGGTTTACTCACCGCAGGAATCACCATAACCCTTCAGGAATTAATACTAAGCATTGCGGGTTCGTTTTATATCTTTTTTGTCAAAGTGTACCAACCAGGAGATCGAATAGAAATCAATGGAATAAAAGGAGATGTAATTGATATTGATAGCATTTACACTACTATGATGGAAATAGGCGAATGGGTTTCTAGTGATAATTATAGTGGTCGAATTGTAAAATTAAGCAATGCCTTCGTTTTTAAAGGTCCTGTTTACAATTATTCGCAAGATTTTCCTTTTGTTTGGGATGAATTCAATTTACCCATTCGTTATGGTTCCGATATGGAATTAGCTAAATCCATAGTAATTTCTGTAGCCCAAAAACACCTAGCGAATTACGTACAAGAATCGATTGCCGATTGGAAAGAGGTAGTTACCAAATATTACATAGAAGATGCCCAAGTAGATCCTACTCTTGCCATCACTATGACAGATAATTGGATACAATTCAACTTAAGATACATTGTAGATTACAAAAAAAGAAGACATACAAAACACATCCTAAACGAAGAAATTGGCAAACTAATTCAAGCTACTAATGGAAAGGTTATCTTAGCTTCAGCAACTTTTGAAATTGTGAAAATTCCTACTGTACAACTACACAATGAAAAAAATGAGACGAAGAATGCTGAATAAGATTTAAGAAATCATAATTAGAATAAAATGAAAAAATTATTATTCCTACTAATCCTACTTTTTAATCTCTCTTACGCAAATGACGGTTCCTATTTAACCCATGGAGGTGTTATTTACCCCACCAAAGAAACGAAAATAGCATTAGATAAAGAAATCCTTTCTTTTATAGTAAAGGATGGCATTGCTTATGTAAATATCCAATTTACCTTCAATAATCCTGAAAATAGAGAACGAAAACTACTAGTTGGCTTTCAAGCTCCAACAGCTACAGGAGATGTTTCTGATGAACAAAGTAATCGCAACCAAATCAATGATTTTACTATTTTTCAAAACGATAGAATACTACCTTATCAACTAAAAGTGGCAGAATGTGAAGATTGTGAGCTAAAAAACCAAAACGAAATACAATTCAGTCAGTCTGAAATGGGAATCTTTGTCTTTCTTTTTGAAATTACTTTTAAACCTGGATTAAATCAAATCAATCACAGTTATAACTTTCCTTCAAGTAGTAATGTTTCTATGGATGAATTCTATAATTACATATTAACTACTGGTTCCAAATGGGCTGGAGGAAAAATAAATGATTTAACGGTTACTATTGATATGGGAACCAATACTTATTTCTATGTGAATGATATTTTTGGACAAAAAGCGGATTGGTCTATCATTGGAACTGGAAAAGTAACTCATGAAAAATTCGATTATATTGACAAAGATTTTTGTAGAATGATACGCATCTTAAATGGCTACCTTCAAATTAAATGCACCAACTTTCAACCTACAAAAAATATTGAATTTGGCATTATAAATAAGCTTTCCTTTATTGCATATCCTGTTTATTATGAAAAAATTAGACAAGGAAAAGTCATTAGTATAGGTAAAATGGGGTTAGAAGCCAATTACTCTAAAGAAGAATTACGCTTATTAAGAAATACCATATATGCACAATATGGATACGAATTTAACGCATCTGATCTCAAAGCGTATTTTTCACAATTTGGCTGGTATGTACCTAATCCTAATTTAAAAATGGAAGACATTATACTTACCCAGTTAGAAAAAGAATATATTGATAAAATTAGAGAAAAAGAAAGCAAATGAGAATCAATCTTCTAGTAATTAAACCAATTACAAGCTATCGCTTTAATTCTATTTTTTGTAACAAAGAGATAAAAATAGCGTCATCTAATAGATAATCATCACTTTAATTCAATCAAAATTTAAAAAATCATGATTAAAATCTACTTACTAAATCTACTTATTTCTTTTTTGAGTTACCAAAACCAAAATAAAGACACAATCGATACTTATCTAAATACGCTCCATAAGGAAGAAAAACTCAATGGAAATGTACTAATCATTCAAAATGGTAAAACCCTTTATGAAAAATCATTTGGTTATACTGATGGATCAAAAAACACAAAACTAAGTAAAGAGTATAAGTTTAATATTGGATCCGTATATAAAGAATTTCCTGCGGTTTCTATTATGCAATTAGAACAGAATAAACTTATTCATTTAGATGATAAAGTATCCAAATACATTCCAGATTTACCACAATGGTCAGAAAAAGTAACCCTAAAAAACCTGCTACAATATTCAAGTGGATTACCATTAATCAATTGGAATCAATATTTTAGTAAAGGAAATAATGTAACTTTTGAAGATGTTTTTAAAGACTTACAAGCATTAGACACGCTGCAATTTGAACCAGGAACTAATTATCTATATTCGAATAACAATCCTATTTTATTAATAAAAATAATTGAAAATGTTTCAAATATGAAGTTTGAAGAATATTTACAAAAACATATCTGTATTCCTTTTCACTTAAAAAATATAATTTTAAAAGAACAATATCCTTTTATAGACAAAAATAAAATGGCTATTCCCTTTGATACCCACTTTAAAGAAGACAATTATAAAATAGCCATCAAAAATATAATACTAACAACCACTGCAAGAGATATAGCAAGCTGGTTTGAACAATTAGATACTTATAAAATCATAAATAAAGAGTCTATTAAAACACTTTCTGAAACAGTGATAACGGGTGATAACATTCAATCTCCTTTAGGAAGTTGCACTTGGAAAAATAATACCATAATAAAGCACGCTCATCATGGTTCATCAGGAAATTATGAATGCCTTGTTAGTAGGTTCAATCAAGATGGAATTACAATAGTTATTTTAACCAATCAAAAAAACGGAAATGTTCATGAGATAACAGATACCATTTATAAAATCTTAAAAAAGGATATTTAAGCAACAATTCATCCTAAAAAAAGTACACTTCGGTAACATAAAAAAAACTAATCCTCACTTTTTATTTAGTTTTATCTTATTAAAAACAAATAATATGGAACAAGTAATTACAATAGCGATTTGTATTCATGCTTTTTTAGGAGGAATAGGCCTAATTTCAGGCTTAGGAAGTATTTTATTAAAAAAAGGAAGTAAACCTCATAAAAAAATGGGTAAACTCTTTTCTATAAGTATGCTAGGAAGTTGTCTAATTTCGTTAGTAATAGCTTGGATGCCTAATCATGAAAATTTATTTTTATTTCTAATTGGTTTATTTACAATTTATTTGGTTTTAGCAGGAAACAGAGCCTTAACTTTCAAATCAAAAGTAAAAGTTGATTCCATTGACCTTCTATTATCTGGAAGTATGCTTTTTTTTTCAATCCTCATGCTTCTATTAGGGTTCTATGGGTTGATAAATTCTTTAAATAATAGTGTTTTATACGTGTTTTTTGGTAGTTTTGGCTTGTTTATGACTCTTAAAGATTTTCAGTTTTTTAGAAGCACCAATAAAAGTAAATGGTTGCAAAACCATGTTGGAAAAATGGTAGGTGCGCTTATCGCTTCAATAACTGCATTTATTGTAGCTGGTTTAGGATTAGGAAATATAATTAGTTGGCTTTTACCTTCTTTTATTGGAACCATTTACATTATCTACTGGAGCAAAAAACTAAGTAAAAAATAATACCAAAATTAAGCATGTCAAATAAAGACAATACCATAGAAGTACTTGAATCTGATTATTTATATGTACAAACTTCTCAATTACCTAACGCAGGCAATGGTTTGTTCACAGCTATTACTATCTATAAAGATGAGATTATTTCGTATTTTGATGGAGAAATACTTACCGATTCAGAAATTGAAAAACGAAAAGCCGCTAACCAAGACCAGTATTTTATCAACAGAGTTGAAGGAGGTATTCTAGACAGTATGCATACCGATTGCTTTGCAAAATATGCCAATGATGCTAAAGGAATTGCTACTACTAAATTTAAGAATAATGCTATCATTTCATTAGATGAAAACAAAAAAATATGTATCATAGCAACCAAAAAAATAAAACAAGGTGAAGAAATATTTTGTAGTTATGGAACACCATATTGGTCCAAACACAAAAAAATAATAGATATTGACTAATTTCTTCCATTTATTTTGAAAAGATATTTATATTTTTTTTAATCATAAAACACCACCACTTAATGGTTATCTAACGTTTTTACAACTTAAATTTAACAGTTTTTTTTTAATTCCATAAATCAAATTACATTTTATCGGTTTTTTGTTGCTTTTGTCGATTTTTTTAGTAATTTAGCAAAACAAACTAAACTATTGATTATGAATATACTACTACAAGGCAGTTTTTTTACTAAAAAAATAAAGTGCAAAGTGTTTGGTCATAAACTAGTAACAACCAAAGACATAACTAACCACATCAAAGAATACCAATGTAAATGCTGCGGTCTAGAATTAACCAACAATTATAAAGGTGTAAAAAGTATCTTAACACCAGAATTAAAAGATGTAAATGTAACTGTAATGGATTTTTACCACAGAAGACATCAACGTCAAACCGCTTAAAACTACTTATCATATATTTCAAAGAAAGGATTGGGTTTTTATTATCCCAACCAACCTTCTCTGTCTAAACTTCTATACTGTATAGCTTCAGCAATATGATATGACTGAATATCTTTAGAGGCTTCTAAATCGGCAATTGTTCTAGAAACTTTTAAAATTCTATCATACGCTCTAGCGGATAAATTTAAACGCTCCATTGCAGTTTTTAATAATTGTAGTGATTGTTCGTCTAAAACACAATATTCACGTATTAATTTACTACTCAACTGTGCATTATAATGAATGTTCTTAAATTCATTAAAACGATTGGATTGAATTTGCCTAGCATGGTTGACTCTTTTTCGTATTTCTGAACTACTTTCTGCTTTTCTAGTATCAGATAATTTTTCAAAAGGAACAGGTGTTACTTCAATATGAATATCAATACGATCTAACAATGGTCCAGAAATTTTACTCAAATAACGTTGCATTTCCATTGGCGAACTAGAAACTGGAGCATTAGGATCATTAAAATAGCCACCTGGACTTGGATTCATACTCGCAACCAGCATAAAAGAGGATGGATAAGTAATGGTAAACTTAGCTCTCGAAATAGTCACTTCTCTATCTTCTAACGGTTGACGCATGACTTCTAGAACTTCTCGTTTAAATTCAGGTAATTCATCTAAAAATAAAACACCATTATGTGCTAAAGATATTTCGCCTGGTTGTGGATAACTACCACCTCCAACTAATGAAACCGAACTAGCAGAGTGATGGGGTGATCTGAAGGGCCTTTGCGTTAACAAACCCGTTTCCTTCACTTTTCCAGCAACAGAATGAATTTTAGTAGTTTCCAAAGCTTCTTGCATCGTCATGGGTGGTAAAATACTGGGCAAACGTTTCGCTAACATCGTTTTTCCTGAACCAGGTGGCCCAATTAAAATAATATTGTGACCACCAGCAGCTGCAATTTCCATACACCGTTTAATACTCTCCTGCCCTTTTACATCGGAAAAATCAAATTCTGGAAAATCTAAATTTTTATTGAACTCTTCTTGGCAATCAATAACTGTTGGCTCTAAGCCTTCTTTTCCATCAAAAAAATCTATGACTTGTAACACATTTTCAACACCATACACATCGATTCCATCTACAACAGCAGCTTCTTTTACATTTTGAATGGGTAAAATAACCCCTTTAAAACCTTCTTCTTTCGCTTTTATAGCAATAGACAAAGCTCCTTTTATAGGTTGCAAACCACCATCAAGTGATAATTCACCCATGATGATGTACTCTGTGATTTTGTCGGTTTTTATTTGGGAAGATGCTGCAAGAATACCAACAGCAAGGGTTAAATCGTAGGCAGAACCTTCCTTCCGCAAATCGGCAGGAGCCATATTTATGGTTATCTTTTTTCCTGGAAGACTATAATTGTTGTTTTTGAGCGCTGCAGCAATGCGATAACTACTTTCTTTTATCGCAGAATCTGGTAATCCTACCAAGTGGTAGCCGATTCCTTTATCAATATTTACTTCTACGGTAATGGTGGTCGCTTCCACACCGAAAACGGCACTTCCGAATACTTTTACTAACATGGCTTGTACTTTTAAAAATTGGCTTATATAAATACAAATATAGAAAAGTTTTTGATTTGAATTCGTTTTATTCCAAATATTGCTAAACCAAAAGAAATAGATAAAACCTTCCTTTTTAAGTCTTTTGTTTTTAAATTGCATGACATTTATTGATACATGGAAAACAAATTACAATCGATTAAAGCAAATTTTGGAACGCTTCCTGTTTTTTTAACAGCCATTTCAACCATTCTTGGAGCCGTAATGTTTCTACGATTTGGTTATGCTGTGGGCGAAGTAGGTTTCATGGGAACACTTTTAATTATCTTAATTGGACATTTGGTTACTATACCTACAGCAATGGCATTAGCTGAAATTGCAACCAATCAAAAAGTAGAAGGTGGTGGAGAATACTTTATAATTTCTCGCTCTTTTGGTTTAAATATAGGTTCCTCAATAGGTTTAGCACTTTATCTTTCGCAAGCAATCAGCGTTGCCTTTTATGTCATTGCATTCGCAGAATCCTTTGAAGCTATAAAACCATGGATAAGTGCAGAATTTGGTTATACAATTACCGACAATAGAATATTTAGTATTCCTGCTTTATTAGTATTAATTTGGCTAATGATTACAAAAGGAGCCGATTTAGGAATGAAAGCCTTATATATTGTTGTTGCAATATTATTTGTCTCTTTGGTAATGTTTTTCTTAGGGTCAACTGATTATTCTAGCACTTTTGATAGCTCTTTGTTATTTCAAAATATCGATTCTGGAAAAGGTTTTTTCTTTGTTTTTGCTATTATTTTTCCCGCATTTACTGGAATGACAGCAGGAGTAGGTTTGTCTGGTGATTTAAAGGATCCAAAAAAATCCATTCCAATGGGAACACTGGCTGCAACCATAATTGGTATGATTATTTATGTGTTTATTGCTTTGAAACTTTCTTATTCAGCTTCTCCTTCTGATCTAATTTCAGACCAGCTAATTATGAGTAAAATTGCACTTTGGGGACCTATAATTCCACTAGGTCTTGCCGCTGCAACTATTTCTTCTGCTTTAGGTTCTTTTATGGTTGCTCCACGAACTTTACAAGCTATTGGTGCTGATAATGTAATACCAAATCTAAAAGTAAATACTTTTATCTCTAAAGGAACAGCAAAAAACAACGAACCTAAAAATGCCACTATAATAACTAGTGTAATCGCCTTAGTATTTGTCTTAATGGGCGATGTAAATGCAGTTGCAGAGGTGATTTCTATGTTTTTTATGGTCACTTACGGTTCTTTGTGCTTAATTTCATTCATGCAACACTTTGCAGCAGATCCATCTTACCGACCTTCTTTTAAATCGAAATGGTATTTATCACTTCTAGGAGCTATTTTATGTGTGTATTTAATGTTTAAAGTAAATACCGTTTATGCTATTGCTTCAATTTTACTAATGGTAGCCATTTACTTTTATATCACTTTTAACAATTCAAGTAAAAAAGGGATGGCCAATATCTTTCAGGGTGTTATCCATCAATTTAATAGAAATCTACAAGTATTTCTTCAAAAAAGTGATAAAGAAAATTCGGATGACTACTGGAGACCAGGCGTAATTTGTTTGAATAAGGATAGTTTTGAGCGATTGGCAGCATTTGATATCATGAAATGGATTTCTTATCGCTATGGTTTTGGAACTTTTATCCATTTTGAAAAAGGGTATTTTTCTAAAGCTATCAAACAAGAAGCCGATCAAAAATTACACAAGCTTATTGAAATGGCCAACACAACAAAATCGAATGTATTTCTAGAAACTATCATAAACCCTTCTAATACGGGTGCAATTGTTCAAGCAATACAACAACCAGGAATTTCTGGTCATGAAAACAATATGATGCTGTTTGAATTTAAAAAAGGGACAACCGAATGGCTTACCGATGTTGTTGATAATTATAACTTAATAGCTTCTGCAAATTATGATTTGTGTATTTTAGCTAGTTCTGATAGAAATTTTGGTTACAGAAACGAAATTCATGTTTGGATTAAAAAAGAAGATTATGAAAATGCCAATTTAATGATTTTGTTGTCTTATATCATTTTGGGGCACCCCGACTGGAAAAAAGCAGAAATAAAAATATTTGCAGCAGTAGATAAAGCTAATCTTGAAACTGAAAAAGCAGGTTTAATAAAATTAACTTCTACTGGTCGTTTACCAATTTCTTCCAATAATATCATTGTAATTCCTATTGATGAATCTATCGATAAAGTGGAATTGATTAATAAGAAATCTAAAATGGCCGATTTAACCATTCTTGGTTTCCATGAAAGTAGTATTAAAACAAAAGGGATTGAACAATTTAATCAATATGATGCCATAGGAAATGTACTATTTGTCAATACTTTAAAAAACAAAATGATTAAATAATTCAAAAAGGAACCTATTTGAATATCTCTGTATTAAAAAACTATTATAAAAATTGTATTCTCTACACTATGAAAATCTATTACATAATCCTACTTTTTGTTTCTATATCCAGTTATTCGCAATCCTGTGAAGAATTGAAAAAAATTAACGAACAATTAAAAAGAGAAAACAAACAACTAAATGAAGATATTCAGGAAAGAATAAAAGAATTGGATGCATTTAGTAAAGAAAATGAACTTATAAAAGTTGATATCGATAATACAAAAAATGATGTAGAAGCTTTACTCATGGATTTAGAAAATACCTTTAAAACAATAGCTACTGAAAAAAAGATTCATAATTTATCTGATTTATGCAAAAACTACTTTTTAAATCTAAACATAAGTGATGAAAATTTTGAAATTATAGATTCTACAAATATATTCGATTTAAAAAATGCAGATTCAAATTCGGAGAAACCAGAAAAAATAGAAGACTTTGATAATAAGAGTAAAGTTTTTTTAACTTCAAATCATCCGATAAATAAAGTAAATGGTAAATTATTTTTAACAAACAGTAAAAATAAAAACATAATTTTAAACTATAAATTTCTTTTACTCAAGGAAGAAAATGATACTTTAAAAAGTACAATAACAAAAAGAACTTGGGGCTCAGGAATCAATTTACAAATAGAACTATCTTCAAAAGAAAAAAACATTCCTATTTCATCTTTATTAGAGTTGGCTAAAAATGATAAAATAAACAAACGTTATACCATTAGTCCAATAGGATTAGGTGAGGAATTTGCTAAAAAGAAATACGGTACTGCTGCATTCACTATTGATACTTATTCTAAAATTCTAGCCGAAATGGATGCAATCATTCAAAACATATCAGAGACGACTAAATTTGATCCTGAACTTATTAAAATAAACTAATTTTGACAACCCAACAACAGAAAACTCATAACCAGCTAAGCATAGTCTCATATCTTTAAATAATACAATAACCTACCAAATTCTATACTCCTCTTAAACAAAGTCAATCAACACAGTTTACACCTGCAACCTACTCCAAACGCACTATTTTACTACCAACTACACCTGTAACCAATATTAAACGCAATGTTTTAGTACCAACTACACCTGCTACCTGCACTAAACTCAGTGTTTTAGTATCGACTGCAGTTGCTACCGACACCAAACGCAATGTTTTAGTATCGGTAGCACCTGCTTTTTGTTTTTTACTTTTGTACAAAAATGCAATGTAGTTCATTACTTCACTCCTATTCAAAAATTCACTACAATTTTAACTGATTTTTTGGCATTATTATTGTTAAGTTTTTAAATTATCACACGATATAATGTTAATTTAAACTAAAATTTAGTACTTATGGAAACAAATGCAAACAATTCAAAAAATGGAAAACCTAGTAAGACTAGAAATGTTCCAGTAGCCGATATTAACTTCGGCAATGTCATTACAACAGTAAGCGAAAAATGGGCCGCTTCTAGTTGGCTAACATTAAAATGGTTAACCGTTGCGCAATTTCAGGCGGATGCAACGAATTATAACGACACCCTATCTATTAGATTATCCAAAGGGGCTACGCGACCACAAATTACACAAACCCTAGAGACCTTAGAAAAAACAATGGATACGCATTTGTCTTATGTAAAAGGTTACCTTACAGACAAATATAAAAAAGAAAACAGTACCAGCTATTTTGCAACTTTTGGTATTGAACACAAAGGCAACCGCTACCTGTTACCAACAGATAAAAACAAAAGAGTGGAAGCCTTGAAATTAATGATTAGCGCACTAACAGAACACGGGTTTGAAGACAAAGAATTTGGGTTGGCTTTCTGGACCTCATTACAACAACAATATAGTGTTTTAGTAAAACAAGCTACAACCACAGATGGTCAGGTTTCGGTTAAAGTAGGTGATAAAAACATCCTAAAGAAAAATCTAAAAAAAGGATTAAATGCCATTATTTATACTTTAAAAGCCAATTATCCTGATACTTACAAACAAGAATTAAGAGACTGGGGCTTTCAAAAAGAGAAATATTAAGTGGCAACTAGTTTCTTTCAGTAAACAAAAGTGTTTGCAAATTCAATTCCTATTATGAAATGTAATAGGATTTTTTTTTGTCTGTTCTCTGTTGTAGGTTGTATGTTTGTCAATCCCTGTATAAAGTGGGCCGTTTTTAAATTAGTTTTCGTATAAATGTACTTTTTTGGTCAACCTATATCAGGGACGGACAACGGACAACCCACAACCTACAACCTACAACAGAGAACAGACAACAGACAACAGACAACAGACAACCTGACAACCTACAACCATCAACCCCAATTAGGCATTTCCATTCCTTTTTCTTACCTTTGCGCTCGTTATTATGATTTCATAACTGGTTTATCTAACTAGTAGCTATAAGATTTTTTCAATAAAATCTTTCATTTTGATCATTCGATTTGCAGTAAACTGCATCAAGCCTTTGGAAAAATTCCGGTACGGGCTTACTTAATTTGAAAAAAGAATATAATGCACACGATAGATTATTTAATCTTTGTGGTTTACATGCTAGCCATGCTAGGTGTAGGCTTTTATTTTTACAAAAAAAACACCTCTTCAGAAGATTTTTACGTTAGCGGACGCAACATGAGCAGTTGGCACATTGGCTTATCAGTGGTAGCTACTGATGTAGGTGGTGGTTTTTCCATTGGTTTAGGAGGACTCGGTTTCACCATGGGAATTTCAGGTTCGTGGATGCTTTTTACAGGATTAATTGGTGCTTGGTTAAGTGCGGTGTTTTTAATTCCTAAAGTAAGTAAATTGGGTCACCAACATAAATTTTTCACTTTCCCACAAATATTCAATCATTTTTATAGTGCCAAAGTAGCCTTATTAGCAGGGATTATCTCTGCAATAGGATATATTGGTTTTACGAGTTCGCAAGTTTTGGCTGGAGCCAAATTAGCCTCAGCTACTATTGATGGTTTAGATCTACAATGGGCATTAGTAATTATGGGAGCAATTGCTGTGGTTTATACTGCTGTTGGTGGTTTAAAAGCTGTAATTTACACGGATACCATTCAATGGATTATCCTAATTGCTGGTTTGGTTTTCATCGGAATTCCTATTGCTTACAATGCTGTAGGTGGTTATGATGTCATTAAAGCTACTTTAGCTCCAGAATATTTATCCTTAACAAATGTAACTTGGCACCAACTTCTAAATTGGGCAGTAACCATTATTCCCATTTGGTTTATTGGAATGACTTTGTACCAACGTATTTATGCTTGTAAAGATGAAAAAGAGGCAAAAAAAGCTTGGTTTATTGCAGGTTTATTCGAATGGCCTATAATGGCTTTCATGGGTGTAATTCTAGGAATGTTAGCTAAAGTGGCTGCCACTCAAGGCATGTTTGATGGTATTACAGATGCTTCAGCCATGGATAGCGAAATGGGATTACCAATCCTTTTAAGTACCATTTTGCCTATTGGATTAATGGGATTAATGTTGTCTTCCTATTTTTCAGCTATTTTATCAACTGCTGATAGTTGTTTGATGGCAGCCTCAGGAAATATTGTAACGGATATCATTTCGAAATTCTCTAAAAAAGAATTCTCAGAAAAGAAAATGTTGCAAATTTCTCAAATAGTGACACTTTCTGTAGGCGTTTTTGCTATTCTTTTGGCTTCCCAAATGCAAAATGTATTGGAATTAATGCTCTACTCCTATGCCTTTATGGTTTCGGGATTATTTGTACCTGTTTTAGGTGCTTTGTTTTGGAAAAAAAGCAATCCTGTTGCTGCTTTTTGGAGCATGCTTTTAGGTGGTTCTACCACAATAGGTTTAATACTTTCTGGTAATAAATTACCGTTAAATTATTCGTTACCCGAACATTTAGATGCCAATATCTTTGGAATTAGCGTATCTTTAATAACATTCATTTTATTATCTAATTATCATTATAAAAAAAACAACAATGGAATTTAAAATCATAACTCCTGAAACAGGAGAAAATAAAACCTATTCACACCAAACTATTGCCAACTTCTTATTTACGCATTTAGAACAATATGGTGACAAAACGGAAGACATTCTAAAATGCATTGCTTATGCTATGAATCCTGAAAAAGGTGGTAGTATAATTGTAGGTTTAGATAAAGAAAAAATTGTAGGAGTGGTTATTCTTAACAATACAGGAATGGGTGGCTTTATTCCTGAAAATATTTTGGTTTACATCGCAGTTGATAATAGTCAAAGAGGAAAAGGCTTTGGTAAAAAACTAATGCAAAAAGCGATTGAAACAGTAAAAGGTGATATCGCTCTTCATGTGGAACCTGATAATCCTGCTAAAATCTTATATGAGAAATTAGGGTTTACCAATAAATATTTGGAAATGCGTTTAACGAAATAATACATTTTGGAAGAACTTATTCAGTTAAGACAAGAACTACACCAATATCCTGAAATTTCAGGCAATGAATCTAAGACAGCCCAACGCATTTTAGATTTTCTATCAAAATACAAACCCGATCAAATGATTACAAATTTGGGAGGTGAAGGTATTTTAGCTATTTATAAAGGAAAAGAAACTGGTAAATCAGTATTATTTCGATGTGAATTAGATGCTTTACCTATTTCCGAAATTAACTCATTTGATTACAAATCGGTTTATGAAGGCGTTTCTCATAAATGTGGTCACGACGGTCACATGGCTATTTTGTGTGGTTTAGCTAAAAAGCTACATGAAAAACCAATAGAAAAAGGAACAGTACTACTTTTGTTTCAACCTTCAGAAGAAGATGGAAATGGAGCTAAAAGAGTTTTAAAGGATTCTAAATTTGAAGGCATTCAACCTGATTTCGCTTTTGCCTTACACAATCTTCCTGGTTATAAAAAACATCAAATTGTTATTAAAGAAGCTACTTTTACTTGTGCTGTTAACAGTATGGTTATTCAATTAGAAGGAAAAACGTCTCATGCGGGCGAACCTGAAAACGGCATCAATCCAGCTTTGGCTATAGCCGAAATGCTTACTCTTTTCAACTCAAAAATATGTACTGATGTTGCTTCTAAAGCATATTGCCTTATTACTCCTATTCATATCAATATGGGTGAAAAAGCGTATGGTGTTTCAGCAGGCTATGGAGAAGTTCATTTTACTATAAGAAGTAATAGTAATGCACATATGAGAATCATTGAATCCAATTTGGAAGAAAATGTACGAAAAATTGCTTCGAAATTCAATTTGAAAACAAATATACATTGGACACAAAGCTTTCAAGCCAATGAAAATAATTTGGAAGCTGTGAATTACATTAGAAAAGCTGCTTCAAATCTCGATTTAAACGTATTAGAAAAAGAATTGCCTTTTACTTTTGGAGAAGATTTTGGTTTATTTACTCAAAAATTCAAAGGAGCCATGTTAGGATTGGGTTCTGGTGAAAACACACCTGCTCTCCACAATCCTGATTATGATTTCCCTGATGAAATTATAACCACTGGTATTTCTTTATTTTACCAAATTGCTAAAAAAACTTTAGATGCATAAAAATTCGGTGATCGAGATTAGCCAAAAGGCACATAAAGAGAATATCGATTTTCTAAGAAAAACCTATGGAAAAAAAGTCATACTTTCTTCTGTAGTAAAAGGAAACGCTTATGGTCATGGATTAGCCGAATTTGTTAAAATGGCTTTTGATAATGGAGTGAATCATTTTTCGGTTTTTGATGTGGAAGAAGCAAAAATTGTTTTTGATACTTTAAAGAGTACTGTTACTATATTAATAATGGGTTTTGTTGCTGATGATGATATGCAATGGGTAATTCAAAACAAAATAGAGTTCTTTGTTTTTGAACGTTATAGATTAGCAAAAGCAGCTAAAGTAGCCAAAAAGTTAAAGCAAAAAGCAATTATTCATATTGAAGTAGAAACGGGCATGAACCGCACAGGTTTTGAAGTTAAAACAATTGCTAAAGTAGCACAATATCTTATTAAAGAGAAAGAGAATATTCGTTTCAAGGGACTTTGCACTCATTATGCTGGTGCTGAAAGTATTTCCAACTATTACAGAGTGTCTAAACAAATTGAACTCTTTAATAAAGCAGAATCCATTATAAAATCATTTGGAATACAACCAGAAATTAGGCATTCGGCTTGTTCAGCTGCCTCGATGATGTTTCCAGAAACCCGAATGGATTTAGTTCGTATTGGAATTCTTCAGTATGGATTGTGGCCTAGTCCAGAAGTTTTCGTAACTTTCCTAAATGCAAAAAAGACAAAAAATGACCCTTTACAACGCGTTATTTCTTGGAAAAGCGAAATTATGAGTGTAAAACGTGTTAAATCAGGAGAATTTATTGGTTATGGCACAAGTTTTATGGCAAAAGAACACATGAAAATAGCAACCATTCCATTAGGATACTCTCATGGTTACAGTCGCTCTTTGAGTAACCAAGGACGTGTACTAATAAATGGACAAC
The DNA here is from genome assembly GCF_006491595.2 of Flavobacterium jejuense. Taxonomy (GTDB): domain Bacteria; phylum Bacteroidota; class Bacteroidia; order Flavobacteriales; family Flavobacteriaceae; genus Flavobacterium; species Flavobacterium jejuense. Next base: position 180,385 of record NZ_VEVQ02000002.1, on the reverse strand, counting down.
GCTGCATGGTCATTGGAACTGTCAATATGAATATGTTAACTATTGATGTTTCTGAAATTGAACACGTTAAAAAAGGAGATGAAGTAACACTAATTGGTACACAAAAAAATTTATCTATTACTGTGTCTTCTTTTAGTGACTTTAGTAATCAATTAAACTACGAATTATTAACACGTATATCTAAGACTATTCCTAGAAAAATAATACAATAATGGCATTTATAAAATTATACCGTAAAAAATTACAAGAGAACTATAAGTTTTTAGATAATTTATTTAAAGAACGAAATATAGAATGGGGTGTGGTTACCAAATTGCTTTGTGGAAATACTATTTATTTAAAAGAAATCATAGCACTAGGCGTAACCGAAATGCATGATTCAAGAATTAGTAATCTAAAAAAAATAAAAAAACTAAACCCTGAGATTCAAACCGTATATATTAAACCCCCTTCTAAACGAAACATTGAAAGCATCGTTAAATATGCAGATGTAAGTTTTAATACCGAAATTTACACCATTCAAATGCTTTCTGAAGAAGCCAAAAGACAAGGTAAGGTGCATGGTGTTATGATTATGATAGAAATGGGCGATTTGCGTGAAGGTGTTTTAGGAGAAGAATTATTAAATTTTTACGAACAAGTATTTAGTTTACCTCATATAGAAATTACTGGAATAGGAACCAATTTAAATTGTTTAAGTGGTGTGATGCCTACACAAGATAAATTGATTCAGTTAAGTTTATACAAACAACTTATTGAAGCCAAGTTTAATGTGAAAATACCATGGGTTTCAGGAGGAACTTCTGTAGCAATTCCTTTGATGCTTAAAAATGCACGTCCTATGGCAGTGAATCATTTTAGAATTGGAGAAGCTTTGTTTTTTGGTAAAGATTTGTTTACCAATGATACAATTGTAGGCCTACATAATGATGTTTTTAAATTGTATGCTGAAATCATAGAAATTACAGAAAAATCAAATAGCCCTATTGGTGAATTAGGTGAAAATGTAGCTGGAAATACTTATGAAGTAGATGAAAATGTAGATTTAAGTGAAACTTCATTACGAGCTATTTTAGATTTTGGTTTACTAGACATGCAACCACAATACTTAAATTCAGATGATGAGACTATAACTATAATAGATTCCAGTTCGGACATGACTGTTATAGATATTAGTAACTCTAAAAAGAAATACAAAGTTGGTGATGTAGTTACATTTAAATTACAATATATGGGTGCTCTTTATCTATTAAATTCTGATTATATAGAGAAAGTAGTGGAATAAAAAAAGCCTTAATCCATAAAGATTAAGGCTTTCATATAATTTAAAAAGATATCTAGATTAATTTTATTTTGTATTAAAATTAGCAATTCCTTGCTCTAACCAAGCTTTGTATTCCTGAATATCTGGTGTATAACCCACTGGTTTGTTTAAATTTTCCTCATCATGTCCCATTAAAATATAATACGGTTGAATATTGGCTTTGTATTTAGTAATTCCTAAATCGCTCCATTTCTGACCAAATGTATTAATTTCTTTACCATTGGCAGTAATGTATTTTTTATCATCTGGTAATTCAGTTCTGTCATCTACATATAAAGAAACCAATACTATATCTTTATTAAGTATGGAAAGTATTTCAGGTTTTGCCCAAACTAATTCCTCCATTCTTCTACAATTCACACAAGTTTTCCCTGTAAAGTCAATCATAACAGGTTTTCCTACTTTTTTTGCGTAAGCTAAGCCTTTGTCATAATCATGAAAAGTTACAATCTTATGTGGTCCATAATGCGCTTCTTCAGGTAAATCTGCTTCTTTTGAAACATTAGCAATAATTACTTCATTTTTAAAACCAACCCCATTAGGACTTTCGCTATAACTCATTGGAGGCGGAAAACCGCTAATTATATTCAAAGGTGCTCCCCAAAGACCAGGAATTAAATAAATGGCAAATGAAAGTGACAACAATCCTAAAAGCAATCTACCGACTGAAATATGAGATAATTGACTATCATGAGGCAAAATAATTTTACCAAAAAGATACAAGGCTAAGCCAATAAAAATTGCAACCCAAATAACAATAAACACTTCTCGTTCTAAAATATGCCAATCCATTACTAAATCAGCCATAGATAAGAACTTGAATGCTAATGCCAATTCAATAAATCCAAATACTACTTTAACTGTATTTAACCATCCTCCTGATTTTGGCAAATTACCCATCATACTTGGAAAAAGAGCAAAAATCATAAAAGGAAAAGCCAATCCTAATCCAAAACCTAACATAGCAATGGTTAACAAAGTAGCTCCACCATCAGTTGATAAAACGCCACCAATAACCGCTCCTAATGCTGGACCAGTACACGAAAATGAGACAATTATTAATGTCAATGCCATAAAGAAAATACCAACAAAACCACCTTTATTAGAAGCATTATCCACTTTATTTGCTAATGCTGAAGGCATTGTTATTTCAAAAGCTCCTAAAAACGAGATAGCAAATACTACAAATACTATAAAGAAAAATACATTTAAGTAAGGATTCGTAGAAATTTCATAAAACACATCTGGACTTAAACTTTGAAATAGATGAAAAGGCAACGAAATTAAAACATAAATTAATACTATAAAAACACCATACATTAAAGCATTGAATCGGCCTTTTTTCTTATCTCCTTTGGCACTTTGCTTCAAGAAAAAACTTACCGTCATTGGAATCATTGGAAAGACGCAAGGAGTAAAAGTGACAAATATTCCAGCTATTAAAGTCAATAAAAATAATGTCCAATTACTCATCTCTTCCTTTGGTTCAAAAATTGTCTCTTTTTCCTGATCAGCTACTTTTACTATTTCTTTTGTTATTTCAACTTCCTCAGCACTAGTATTTACAGGATCAATTATTACTTCTTCAACTAGAGTTGTAGCTCCTTCATCAATATTTTTTTCTTCTTTATTACTTAGTGAAACTATCTCAGTTTTTTTCTCTTCCTTTTTTGTCTCAACCTTCTCCTCTACTTGAATCTCAGGAAGTTTAAAAATCAAATTATCATCTTCTTGCACACATCTTCCGTCTATACAAGTTTGTCCTTCCAATAAAACTTTAATTTCTTTCAGTTTAGGATTCGTAACCTTTATCAATTGCTTGAATTGAGCTGTATTGGTGAAAAAATATTCATCTACTTCAAAAACATCGCTATACTCTTTTTGATATTTTCCTTGTTTAGTATCTCCAACTAATTGATAGTCTTTACCAGCTTCTTTAAAAGTAAAAACTAAAGGTTGCGAGCCTCCATCGGGTGTGTTTAAAGCATACAAATGCCAACCAAATTCAATTTGGGCATCCATAACCAGTTCAAATTCAGTATTGGTTTTTTGAACTAGTTTGGTTTTCCATTTTACCACATCAACAATTTGAGATTGTGCGAAAAATGAAAATAGAAATACGATAGCAACAAGTAATTTCTTCATTATTTTAATTCTATTTTTAATATATTCTTAGTTTTTGTGTTTGCCAAAAATTGTTTGTCTGCTCTTTTACCAATTATCCAAACAATTTTATCATTTGAAGTAAGCAACCATTGCTTTTCTTTATCTAAAAGCGAATATTTTTCATCTTTAAAATATTTACTCAACTTCTTTTTACCTTCCATTCCTGAAGGATAAAAATAATCTCCTTCTTTTCTCTTTCTTAATTGCAATGGAAAAACTAACTTTTCCTGGTCCACAAAGATAACATTGTTAGTCGGTTCTAAAATGTCATCTGTCTGACAAAGGGCAACATTTAAGGGAAATTTAAGACTTTTAGTATTTTTATCAATAAAAAAAACTTCTTCTGCTGAAATAATTTTTGGAGAAAGAATCAAAAAGTTTCTATCTTTTAAAAGCAGGTGTGTATTTGAAAAAATTTGTTTTCCAGACTGAGCTTGTATTAATTCATAAATATCATTCCAAGCAGTAAATCCATATCTTTTCAACCATTGGTACAAATAACTTTTATAATTTGTATAGGTCAATAATAACTTGCAATCAATTTGAATAATATCTTCTTTTGTCGTAACCACTTTTTCAAATACCCATTTAGAAGCATCTTCAACTAAAGTATTGGCTTCTTCTAAATGTTCCAATGTGTCTTGAAAACTATTCAAAAAGCTAGGATTCAATTCCTTTAAAATTGGGACAACTCGATGTCTAATCTTATTTCGCACATATTTATCAGATGCATTACTAGCATCTTCCCTCCATAATATTTTATTTTCTTTAGCATAGTTTTCAATTTCTTCACGCGAAATTGTTAACATTGGTCTGATAATAGTATTATTTTGAGCTGGAATTCCTATCAAACCATCTAAACCAGTACCTCTAGCCAAATTAATTAAAAACGTCTCAATTTGGTCATCTAAGTGATGTGCCGTTAAAAGAAAATCATAGTTTTCATTTTCTAATACTTTATTAAACCAATCATATCGTAATTTTCGAGCTGCTAATTGAATAGAAAGTTTGTTCTCATTAGCAAATTCCTCAGTATCAAATTTTTGAATAAAAAAAGGAATTTGTAATTCGGTTGCTTTTTCAATTACGAAATTTTCGTCTGCATCACTTTCTTTTCCTCTCAATTGAAAATTACAATGTGCCACTGCTATTTCAAATGATAACTTTTTACAAAGATTTAACAGAACCATACTATCAATTCCTCCACTTACAGCAAGAAGCAAGCGTTTGTCTTCTAAATCAGAGAAATTTTTATTTAAATGGTTTTGGATTTTTTTTAGCATAGCCAAAAATAAGAAATTAATTGTTTTGCAACACTTCAAACATCGCTTTGGCTTTTAATAAGCATTCTTCATATTCATTTTCAGGGATAGATTGTGATGTAATAGCACTACCAACAGAAAACGACACATATTGATTTTTAACATTATACAAGATACTTCTTATGACCACATTAAAATCAAAATCTCCTGTTGGAGTAAAATAACCGACTGCTCCACTATATAAACCTCGCTTAGTTTCTTCAAGTTCCTCTATAATCTTCATAGCTGAAATCTTTGGAGCTCCTGTCATACTTCCCATTGGAAAAGTCGTTTTTAGAATTTCTATTGGTGAAAGGGTATTCTCTACCTTAGAAACTATTGTAGAAATGAGTTGATGCACTTGTTTAAAAGTATACACTTCACACAATTCTTCAACTACAACCGAGCCTTTTTTAGCCGTATGTGACAAATCATTTCGAACTAGATCCACAATCATAATATTTTCGGAACGTTCTTTTTCATTTTTAGCCAATTCATCTTTCAAAAAAGTATCTTGTTCCAAATCAGAACTTCTTCTTGCTGTTCCTTTTATGGGTTGAGAAATTACTTTATCACCTTCTTTTTTCAAATACCGTTCAGGAGAAGCCGAAAGCAAATACTGATCATTATTCTTAAAAAAAGTAGCAAAAGGAGCTTCTGAAATAGCATCTAGTTTTTCATAAATAACGACTGGATCAATGATTGCCTCTTTTGCAAAAAACTCCATGCAAAAATTAGCCTCATAAATAGATCCAAGATGAATATATTCCAACATTTTAGTCACTTTTTCAAGGTACATTTTTTTAGGAATTTGTTGCTCTATTTGTGGAGTTTTAAAAGTGATATCTGAGATTTGAAAATTAGAAATTTCAATGAAATCACCTTCAACCTCATCATCACACATATTCAAATAATGAATTTCTAATTCACTTTCTTTCAAGAAAAATAATTTCTTAGGTTGAAAAAAATACAACTCAGAAAAATTTAAACCATCTTTATTTTTAGATTGTAAGACTTCTGTATCATTCTTTAAATCATAAGATAAATAGCCAAATAACCAATCTTTACTATGTGATTGATATTGGTACAAATCTTCAAAAGCATTATGATAATCTGTTACAATAGATGTAAAAGCTTCAACTGCAACAACACAATCGAAAGTACTATATTTTTGTTGGTATTCATTAGAATCTAAAAAAGCAACCTCTCTAAATTGGCTAGACCAATGTAGAAGACGTTGCTTAAAATCTTTAGGGTTTGAAATATATTTTGTAATAGCTGTTCTCAAATTTTAAAATTATAATTTAAAAACCCAAAATTACAATTTTAAAAAACAATCTACTTAATTAACTCTACAATTAAATTGCAACCATTAGCTAATATATTTGTATTCGAATCACCTAATGAAGAATAAATAGCTACTGGTTGATACGCTGTTAAATTAACAAGTTTAACAAAAGAAACTGTTCTAGTATCTCCATTCGATATTGTTGCATAAGTTCTAGTACCAGGAATCTCTGTTCCATATATACCTAAAAAAAATTCTGGATTTATAGTACCTCCTGAATTTTTCTTTAAAGAAATTGTATATGATACTCTATATAATCCTGTTTTTTGCACTTGAATGTTATTTGTTCCAAGCACTATTGTACTTCCGCTTACAACACCATTTGTACCTAAAGTAATTTGACCAGAAATTAAAGCTGTATCTGAATTTCTATAAATTTCTCCATATAATTTCAACTCGTTTAAATCAGACCAACTTGCCTTTCCGTGGCTATCTGAAACCAATACTTTTCCATTCGCTTGTGTACCATCAACAATTTTTACTGAACCGTTAACATGTAATCTTTCATCTGGTGTATTTGTTCCTATTCCAACTTTATTGTTAGTATTGGTTGTACTACCTAAAATAATAGAGTTAGCTTGTGTAGCTGTAGCTTGATAACCTATTGCAGTTGCATTTTGAGCACTTGCATTCGCCTCAGTTCCTAATGCCGTTGCTTGTTGTCCTGAAGCTATTGCTGAATTTCCTAAAGCTAGAGTATTATTATTAGATGAAGTAGCACTTACCCCTAAAGCTATAGATTTAAAACCAGTAGCAGAAGAAACTTTACCAATGGCTACCGTTTCATTATTTGTAGCTGAAGAACTAAGTCCTAATGCTAAAGATTGAAATCCACTAGCTATCGAAGACCTACCAATTGCAACAGCTTCATTTGAAGTAGATGCATTTGCAGAAGTACCAATTGCAATTGAATTATTATCATTTGAAGTAGCACCACTTCCTATAGCAAGACCCCCGTTAGGATGAAATCTTCCAAAGTTAGAATTATTAACTTTAAATAGTAATGGATAATAATTATTTGTACCTAAATATTCACTACCTGTTGATAATGTATTTCCTGTTAAATCCCAACCACTAATAGATCCAGTAGCAGAGGCTACTGAACTCCCTATTTTTTTCCAAACAGTATCCCAATAATAAAATCCAGGAGTTACATCTGAAGCTGTAGCTGTGTTGTAAATTAATAAACTTGTTGCCGGACTAGTTATAGTAGTAGTATCTGTAGTAGACAATAAACTTATTCTTGGAATTAATAATCCAGAATTTTTACTTTTTATTTCCAATGCAGAAGAGGCACTTGGAGTTGTGGTTCCAATACCTACTTGAGAAAATAAAAAACTAGTAAAACAACATGCAATGGTTAATAGCAATGTTCTTTTCATTATCGATAAAATTATATTTAATTTATAATATTCGGCAAATATACAAAACGCATCTTAACTAAGTTCCTTACTTTTATCATTTTAGCATATATTATTTTATCAATTGCAAATATTATTTTTTACTCAAAAGCGTTTTTATCTATTTTTAAAGAACTAGGACAGTTCAACATCAAAAAAACAACTCGATTTTACAATTAAAATAATGAATTCGTAAAAATACACCTGATTAATTATCAAATTACAAAATCAAACGTTTTCGATTGAAAACAGAAAAAAAAGGTCTGAATTTCTTATATTTGTCTCACTAAAAATTAATTAAAATAAAACACATAATTCATGTCAAACCAACCAAGAATCATTTATACGATTACTGACGAAGCCCCTATGTTAGCTACACACTCTTTTTTACCTATAGTAAAAGCCTTTTCAAAACCAGCTAACATTACATTAGAAACAAGAGATATTTCTTTAGCTGGAAGAATATTAGCCAATTTCCCTGAATTTTTAAAGGACGATCAAAAAATAGCTGATGCATTAACTGAACTTGGTCAATTAGCAACTACACCAGAAGCAAATATCATTAAATTACCTAATATTTCTGCTTCAGTTCCTCAATTAAAGGAAGCTATAACAGAATTGCAATCTCAAGGCTATGCTATTCCTAGTTTTCCAGAAGAACCACAAAATGAAGAAGAGAAAGTTATTAAAGCTAAATATGCAAAAGTATTAGGTTCTGCTGTAAATCCTGTACTTCGCGAAGGAAACTCTGACAGAAGAGCTCCTAAAGCGGTTAAAAATTATGCCAAAGCCCATCCGCACTCAATGGGTGCTTGGTCAAAAGATTCAAAAACACATGTATCACACATGACAAATGGGGATTTTTATGGTACTGAAAAATCAGTTACAGTAAAAGATGCTGGAAGTTTTACCATCGAATTTACTGATGAAAACGGTTCGACTAAAATTTTGAAAACAAGTTCCCCATTACTAGCTAATGAGATTATAGATACGTCTGTAATGAACATGAACAAACTAAAATCATTTATTTCTGAACAAGTAGCTGATGCAAAAGCAAAAGGAGTTTTATTTTCTGTTCATTTAAAAGCAACTATGATGAAGGTTTCAGACCCATTATTATTTGGTGCTTTTGTAGAAGTATATTTTAAAGATGTTTTTGAGAAATATGCAACTCTTTTTGAAGAATTAGGAGTAGATACTCGTAACGGGTTAGGTGATGTTTATGCTAAAATTAAAGGAAATGCTAAACAAGCTGAAGTAGAAAATGCTTTAACTACAGCTATCGAAAACGGTCCAGCTTTAGCAATGGTAAATTCTGATAAAGGAATCACCAACTTACATGTTCCTTCTGATGTTATTATTGATGCTTCCATGCCAGCAATGATTCGTAATTCTGGTCAAATGTGGAATGTTGCTGGAAAATCACAAGATACAAAAGCAATTATTCCAGATAGATGTTATGCCGGAATTTACCAAGCAACTATCGATTTTTGTAAAGAAAATGGAGCTTTAGACCCAAAAACAATGGGAAGTGTTCCAAATGTAGGTTTAATGGCTCAAAAAGCAGAAGAATATGGTTCACATGACAAAACTTTCCAAATAGCTTCTAATGGTACTGTATTAGTAAAAGATGCTAATGGAACTGTTTTAATGGAACAAACTGTAGAATCAGGTGATGTCTTTAGAATGTGTCAAGTGAAAGATGCCCCTATTCAAGATTGGGTGAAATTAGCAGTAAACAGAGCTAGAGCAACTGGTGTTCCAACTGTTTTTTGGTTAGACGAAAATAGAGCTCATGACAGACAAATTATCGAAAAAGTAAATTTATACCTAAAAGATCACGATACAAATGGTTTAGATATTCGTATCATGAATCCTGTGGATGCTACTAAATTCTCTCTAGAAAGAATTGTAAAAGGGTTAGATACAGTTTCTGTAACTGGAAATGTATTACGTGACTATTTAACTGATTTATTTCCGATTTTGGAAGTTGGTACATCAGCAAAAATGCTATCTATTGTTCCTTTAATGAATGGTGGTGGTTTATTTGAAACTGGTGCAGGTGGTTCAGCTCCAAAACATATTGAACAATTTATAGAAGAAGGCTATTTACGTTGGGATTCATTAGGTGAATTTTTAGCATTAGGTGTTTCATATGAACATTTAGGTAATGTATTTAACAACCCTAAAGCATTGATTCTATCAGAAACTTTAGATGAAGCAACAGAATTGTTTTTACAAAATGACAAATCTCCAGCTAGAAAAATTGGAAGCATTGATAATAGAGGTTCGCATTTCTATTTGGCTTTATATTGGGCAAATGCATTAGCTAACCAAAATAAAGATACTGAATTAAAAGCAACCTTCGGTCCTATTGCTGCAGATTTAAATATGAACGAAGTTAAAATAAATGAAGAATTAATAGCAGCTCAAGGTAAACCACAAGCAATTGGTGGCTATTATCATCCTAATTTTGAAGCTACTGACAAAGCAATGCGTCCTAGTATTACATTAAATACTATTTTAGATAAATTAAATTAATATATATATATTATTTAATTCAACAAAAAAGCGACCAAATGGTCGCTTTTTTGTTGAATATAGTAGGTTTATCAAAAGCATTAATAAGCTATTATTTACCTTCTTCTATCGGTTTTATATACTCAATAATAAATTTAGCTGAAACACCTGTGTTTAAACTCCAATCATTAATCGTTATTAAATTTCCATTATCATCATAAATAGCAAAAGTAGCTGTATTAGGGCCTGATAAACCTTGATTCAAAGCTAATATATCTAATAAATTATCTCCTTCTCTTAGTTCAACATAATTGGTTTTATAACTAGTTCCCAAGATAATGCTGGAAACCAAAATTGCATTATTTAATATTATTTGTACTTTATCTCCATCAGGATCAGCAAAATCACGTGTCATAATCTTGATAATAGGAGTAGAAACTTTATATTTACCAAAAAAAACATCCTCCCAATTTCCTTCTTTAGCTAATTCTTTATTCAGTTTATCTCTTACTTCATCTCCAAGATTAATGAATTTTTTATTATCTTCTAACTCCAATACACTTTTTGTCGGCTTTGCTTTATTTAAATCGGAATACTTTTTTAAATAATTTTCATCTTTATCTAAAACACTTTTATACTGTAAAGAAGGAAGTGATGAAGGTGAAGGTGCAGTATTGGTTTCAAAAGGGTTACTTAGTTGTAAATTAAAAACTTGTTTCTTTTTATCAACTTGAGAAAACAAGCTAACAGAAAACAAAACAAACAACAATATTACTTTTTTCATCTTACAAATTCATTTACAGCAAACCTATAATTTAGTCTACAATTCTGCCTAATAATTAACCATACATTAACAATTTTTATACTCAAAGTACAAAAATATTTTGTCACTTTTGTACAACAAAAATCATACCATGAGCAAATCTATAAAATTAGTTTTACTATTTGTAGCATTATCTTTTTTAAATCAGAATTACGCACAAGAAAAATTCTCGTTAAGTGGAACACTATCAGATAAAAACACAAATGAAACCTTAATTGGTGTAACTATAATTATAGAAGAATTAAAAACAGGAACTACAACAAATGAATATGGTTTTTACTCCATAACGCTTCCTAAAGGAGAATATACCGTTCGTTATACTTATATAGGTTTTCAAGATAGTATTGAGAAAGTTAGCCTTACAGAAAATATTAGAAAAAATATTAGTCTTAAAGAAAGTGACTTTCAATTAGATGAAATTATAGTTTCAGAAAATATTGAAAAACCAAATATCGAAAAACCAGAAATGAGTGTGAATAAAATTTCGGTAAACACAATCAAAAAAATGCCTGTAATTCTTGGTGAAACGGATATTTTAAAATCGATATTAACCTTGCCTGGTGTAACTAATGCTGGTGAAGGGCAATCTGGCTTTAACGTTAGAGGTGGTGCAGCAGACCAAAATCTAATTCTATTAGATGAGGCAACTATCTATAACTCTTCTCACCTATTTGGTTTTTTCTCGGTTTTTAATGCTGATGCTATTAAAGATTTAAAACTTTACAAAGGTGGTGTTCCTGCTCGATTTGGAGGAAGGGTCGCTTCGGTTTTAGACATTTATCAAAAAGACGGTAATAGTAAAAAATTTCATGCTAGTGGCGGAATTGGGCTTATTTCCAGCAGAATTTTGGCAGAGGGACCAATCGTAAAAGATAAAGGTTCTTTTTTAGTAGCTGGACGAAGTTCATATGCTCATTTATTTTTGAAGTTAACAGATAATAAAAACTCTGCTTATTTTTATGATTTGAATACTAAATTAAGTTACAAACTAAACGACAACAACAACTTATATCTTTCTGGTTATTTCGGTAGAGATGTTTTTAGCTTAAATCAAAGTTTTGTAAATACTTATGGTAATTCCGTTTTAAATTTACGATGGAATCATTTATTTGATGATAAATTATTTTCAAATTTATCTTTTATTTATAGTGACTATTATTACGGATTAACACTTGATTTTATAGGGTTTAATTGGGACAGTGGTATTAAAAATTATAATCTAAAATATGATTTCAAACACTATTTAAACGATAAAACAAAATTGACGTATGGAGTAAACGCTATTTATTATGATTTTAATCCAGGAAAAATTGAACCTAGTGATGAGAGTTCCACAATAAATCCAGATCAATTGGATAAAAAGTATGCTTTTGAACCTGCTTTATATATTGATGCTGAACAAAAACTATCTAGTAAGTTTTCTATCAATTATGGTTTACGTTACAGTTTATTCTACCGTTTAGGAGCACAAGAAATTAACGTTTATGCAAATAATGAAGCTGTTTCTTACGATAATGATCTGAATATATATGAAAAAGCAACACCTATTGGTACAAAAAAATATAGAAGTAATGAAGTAATAGCTAATTTTAGTAATCTGGAACCTAGATTATCAATGGCTTATATTATAAATGAGAATCAATCTGTGAAAGCTAGTTATAATAGGATGTCACAATATTTACATCTTATTTCTAATACGCAATCTCCTACTCCTTTAGATGTTTGGGCTCCAAGTGATGAATTCTTAAAACCACAAATTCTAGACCAATATGCCATTGGTTACCAAAAAAACACAAAAAATGGCAAATATTCTTTTGAAGTAGAATCCTTTTACAAATATGTAAGAAATCGTTTAGATTATATTGATGGTGCGGATTTAATTGCCAACAACGCTATTGAACAAGTAGTTTTAGCCGGAAAATCAAGAGCCTATGGATTAGAAGTTTTAGCTCGAAAAAACGAAGGAAAATTAAACGGTTGGATATCCTATACTTTATCTCGTTCAGAACAAAAAACTGCTGGTCGAACTCCAGAAGAAATTGGAATAAATAATGGAAATTGGTACAAAACCGGTTGGGATAAAACCCATAATTTATCAGTAACAGCAATGTATGAATTAAATGACAAATGGAGTTTTGGAAGTATTTTCTCATTACAAACTGGTCAGCCAGTAACCTATCCAAATGGTCAATATGTTTACCAAGGTATTTCTGTTCCTAGTTATGGAGAAAGAAATGCTAATAATTTACCAGTATATCATCGTTTAGATATTTCTGCTACTTTATCTCCTAGAAATAATGCTACTAAAAAGATAAAAGGCGAATGGGTTTTTGGTATTTACAACTTGTATAGTAGAAAAAATGCAGCCTCAATTAATTTCAGACAAAATGCTGATTCTGGAAACAATGAAGCTGTTCGACTTTCTATTTTTGGAATTGTTCCTAGTATAACCTATAATTTTAAATTTTAATACAATGGTAAAAATTATAATAAAAATATCGATTGTAATCATAACTTTGATAACAATGATTGCTTGCGAAGATGTAGTTAATGTTGACTTAGATACAGCTGCTCCAAAACTAGTAATTGATGCTGCTATTAAATGGGAGAAAGGAACAACTGGAAATGAGCAAACTATCCGATTAACAACTACTAGTAACTTCTATACAAATGAAGTTCCTAAAGTTACTGGAGCTACAGTTTCAATAACAGATGAATCTACTGTTTATGATTTTATTGAAGATATTGGCACAGGAAATTACATTTGTACTAACTTTAATCCTGTTTTGAATGGAAATTATACTTTAACAGTCATTTACAACGGACAAATCTATAACGCAACTGATAAGTTATATCCTACACCAGATATTGAATCCGTAGAACAAACTGTAACCACAGGATTTGGTGGCGAAGAGAATGTTCAAGTGAAATTCTTTTATCAAGACAATGGTGCTGAAGATAATTTTTATCTAATTGGTTTTAAAAACAGTACTGTTTCCTTTCCTGAATATGGTGTGGTTGATGATGAGTTTTTTCAAGGCAATCAAATGTTTGGATTGTATATAGATGATTTACAAGCTAACGACCAACTTACTCTATCGCTTCAGGGAATTTCTTTTAGATATGCTAATTACATGGATAAATTACTGAATATTGCTGGTACTGATGGAGGAAATCCATTTTCGACTGCTCCTGCTACTTTAAGAGGAAATATTGTAAATGAAACTAATCCAGATAATTTCCCCTATGGTTATTTTAGTTTAGGAGAAATAGATACGCAAGATTATGTAATTCAATAAAACTATAATCATTTTCTTATATTCGTATTTATTTTAAAAAAACTACTATGTCTTCACATCATATTGTTCGCGATGACCAAGAACCAGCTTTAATAATTGCAAACGGAGCTGCTTGTAGTGAAGAATTATTAGGACAATTGCTTGAATGGTCTCCTTTAGTAATAGTATTAGATTCAGCTATTGAACGTGTTTTGGAATTAGGCATTAAAGTAGATGTCTTATTGGGAGATTTTGATAGAGATTTTGATGCCAATTATTATAAAGAAAGTCAGTATCCAATTGAAATTGCACATACTCCTAATCAAGATAAAACTGATTTAGAAAAAGCTTTTGACTATCTAATTAATAGAAAAATTCCAGCTGTAAACGTAGTTTGGGCAACAGGAAAAAGAGCAGATCATACGATTACTAATATTACCAATATTGTTCGATTCAGAAATCAATTGAAAATTGTGATTTTAGATGATCATTCGAAAGTGTTTTTGTTACCTAAAAAGTTTGAAAAATGGTATCCCAAAAACAGTATCATTTCATTAATTCCAATTGGTGAAGTATCCAATATTCATTCCAAAAATCTTTTTTATCCTTTAGAAAATGACTCTTTAACCATTGGTTACCGAACTGGAAGTAGCAATCATGCTTCTGAAGATGGAATTGTTATGATTACGCACGAATCTGGAGATTTACTTCTGATGGAGTGTTGGGATTAATTATAAAGTTCTCTGGAATAGTACAAAAATAATTATATAATTTCAGACAATTATAAATAAACTAAATAACAACAATTAGAAAAAAGCACTTAAAATTCTTATGTGATTTTCATACTAACAATTTACTTGAAATACTCTATATATTCTTCTGTTGGCTTAAATGTTACTGATTGAACAGTTGGTATATTATATTCAGGTCTTTCTAGTTCACAATATCTAAATCCTAATTGACTTATAAAATGAATAGCATTCTCGAAAGCAGGTGAATTAGCTGTCTTTAAAGTTACCTCTCCACTTTCTAAGAATCCACATTTATAAAAAAATCCAATTAAAAAAGATATTTTTTTATTATTTTCATCGAAATTTTGTTCATTTAAACTCAAATTATAAATACTATATTCTTTTCCATCTTTTTCATCAATATATTCATAATCAGGTTCAATTTCTATTTTATAATATTTATTGAAATGTTCTGCTAATTGCTTATTGTAAAATGAAAAATTAAGTTTTTTAATTTCATTTTTGGGAATTTTATGGTATTTAGTTAAAGTATCCAAAAAAACATCTGAAAGCTCTGATTTTACAGTTGCTAAATATGTTCCTTTTTCAGTATTATCCAAAGCTATATATCTACCATTATAATCATCAAACATTCCTAACAAGAAACTATCAATATTAAGTTTAAATTTATTTTGTGCGTTCGTTTGCAAACAAAATAATACTATTATGATTATATAATATCTCATAAACTTCTATTTATTTATCACATCAACCACTTTATAAAATCGTTTCGAATAATGTGCCGAATTTAATTCGCTAATAGTAACTTTCATTGCTTTTCCAGAAGAAGCGTGAATAAATTTGGAATTGAACCCATCTGCCTCGCAAACAATTCCTAGATGACCAATTGAAGTACTGTCTTGATATCCTGTAAATACTAAAACATCTCCTAAAGCAATAGCATCTACATCTATTTTTTTACCAAAGTTTTTAAATCCACTAGAACTTCTAGGAACAACAATATCAAAATTCTTAAAAACATAATTCACAAATCCGGAACAATCAAATCCTTTTTTGGGATCTTGAGTAGCATAAACATAAGGTACATCTATAAAAGTTTTGGCAAAAGCTACCAATTCTTCCCTATTAACTATTTCTTTTGAAGATTCTATTTTTACTATTTCTTCTGTTTCTTTTTCTGGTTGAATTCCTACTAATTCTAATTCAGTTGACTTTGTTTTTTGTTTTTCAACCTTTGAATCATTAAAACATTGAAAACTTAACAACGTAGTAGTTATTGCAATAAAAAAATTCACTCTCATCTGTTTGTTTTTAATATGTTATCCAAAAATAACGCATTCAAAATAGAATTCTGTTAAAATAAGATAAAAGTCAACAATTCACTATCTTTGTTTTTTAGCAAAATTATATGAAATCATTAAGTATAAAAAGTTTGCGAAAGCAAATAAAAATGATAGTATAAGCTAATTTCATATACAGCACTAAAAACAAAAATTAAACCTATGAAATTTAAAGTTGTTTCTGATTACAAACCTACAGGAGATCAACCACAAGCCATAGAAAAACTCTCAAAAGGGATTCTTAATGGTGAAAAATATCAAACGCTATTAGGTGTTACTGGTTCTGGTAAAACTTTTACTGTTGCCAATGTGGTTCAGGAAGTGCAAAAACCAACTTTAGTTTTAGCTCATAATAAAACGTTGGCTGCCCAATTATATTCTGAATTCAAACAATTCTTTCCTGAAAATTCAGTGCAATATTTTGTTTCATATTATGATTACTATCAACCAGAAGCTTTCATTCCAGTTACAGGAACTTATATAGAGAAGGATTTATCCATTAATGAAGAACTAGAAAAATTACGACTAAGTACTACTTCTGCCCTACTTTCTGGTCGAAGAGACATTATTGTCATTTCCTCTGTTTCCTGTTTGTATGGTATTGGTAATCCTGTTGAGTTCCAAAAAAACATTGTTGCTGTTGAAAGAAATCAAGTGATATCACGTACGAAATTATTACATCAATTAGTTCAAAGTTTATACTCCCGTACAGAAGCTGAATTTACTCCTGGTACTTTTAGAATAAAAGGAGATACGGTTGAAGTTTTTCCAAGTTATGCTGATGAACCTTTCCGAATTCATTTTTTTGGAGATGAAATTGAAGAAATTGAAGCCTTTGATGCTAGAGATTCAAAAGTAATTGAGAAATATGAAAAACTAAATATTTATCCAGCGAATATGTTTGTAACCTCACCAGATGTGTTACAAGCTGCTATTTGGGAAATCCAACAAGACATGGTCAAACAAGTGGAGTATTTCAAAGAAATTGGGAAACACCTTGAAGCAAAACGCTTAGAAGAACGTACCAATTTTGATTTAGAAATGATTCGTGAACTTGGCTATTGTTCTGGAATTGAAAATTACTCACGCTATCTTGACGGAAGACTTCCAGGAACACGACCTTTCTGCCTTTTAGATTATTTTCCAGATGACTTTTTAATGGTAGTTGATGAAAGTCACGTTACTATTTCTCAAGTGCATGCTATGTATGGTGGCGATAGAAGTAGAAAAGAAAATTTAGTAGAATATGGCTTCCGATTACCTGCTGCAATGGATAACCGTCCTTTAAAGTTTGAAGAATTTGAAAGTTTACAAAACCAAGTAGTTTACGTTTCTGCTACACCTGCTGATTATGAATTACAAAAATCGGAAGGGATTTATGTAGAACAAGTGATTCGCCCAACTGGACTATTAGATCCTGTGATTGAAATTAGACCAAGTGCTAATCAAATAGATGATTTAATTGAAGAAATTCAATTGCGTTGTGAAAAAGACGAACGGGTTTTGGTAACCACTTTAACCAAAAGAATGGCAGAAGAATTAACCAAATATTTGACTAAAGTTGCCATTCGTTGTCGTTATATACATAGTGATGTGGACACATTAGAACGTGTTGAAATCATGCAAGATTTACGAAAAGGGTTATTTGATGTACTTATTGGTGTAAACTTATTAAGAGAAGGATTAGATTTACCTGAAGTTTCTCTTGTAGCTATTTTAGACGCTGATAAAGAAGGTTTTTTAAGAAGTCATCGTTCGTTAACACAAACTGTTGGTCGTGCTGCTCGTAACGTAAATGGAAAAGCGATTATGTATGCGGATAAGATTACCAATAGTATGCAAAAAACGATTGACGAAACTACTTACAGGAGGGAAAAACAAATGGCTTACAATACAAAGCACGGTCTAGAACCAAAAGCTTTAAATAAAAGTTTAGGAAATGCTTTGAGTGGTAACTCAGTATCTACTCAGTATTACGATAATTTAGAATACAAAGCTGCAGAGCCTGAAAGCGAATACTTATCAAAACCCGAAATTGAAAAGAAAATTCGAGATAAAAGAAAAGCCATGGAAAAAGCAGCCAAAGAACTCGATTTCATGCAAGCTGCTAAATTAAGAGATGAAATTAAAGCTTTACAAGAAAAAATATAATTTTAACTTTTTGTTCAGCAGTGCTTACAACTTATAACATAAAACTTATAACTTCTTAAAATGAAAAATACAAAAGAAATCCTTCAATTGACTGACGAAGTCGAAATTATTGAAGCCATAGGAACCATTATTTGGGATAAAAAACAAGAAGACGACACACTTACTGAAGGAGAAACTTATTTTGTACTCATCGATATTTTTGAAGGAGCTATGAATGAAGGAGGTTTTTCGTTCTTTTTTGAAAAAGAAGCTGGTGATTATGCACGAGAAATTTTAGAAGCATATAAAAAAATTGGTGCTCCAAAAACGGCCAATATAATAGCAAAAGCTATTGGTTCATTTGGAGTAAATAATTATTATGACGAAATCGAAAAAAGAAAGAAAGCTATTGCTAAACTAGATGAAAAAGTAATTTCTGGTTGGGAAGATTTAGATGAAATCTTTTTTAATGACGAGCAAGAAGAAGATATTGTTTCCTTAATTGTTAGCTATATTAAGAATAACCAAACTGAATTTGATTATAAGTAAATTGCATTCTTAAAACTTAGATTCTCAAAAAACAAAAAAATATAGTACTTTTAAATTTTGTCTTTAAAAGTACTATTCAACATGCTATCCAAACTACCTTTATTAATTAGTCTTTTTTTATCACTTCAATATTGTTTTGCAAATACTGAAACAGATTCCTTAATTGTTGCTCTTGAAAAAGAGATTGTAAATAGTAAAACTTACGTTCAAAATAAAGAAAATAAAATACAAAATTTAGAATCGCTATTAAAAGACGAAAAGGCAAATCTTGCAAATCAATATTTTATTATTTCAAAAATAATTGATGAATACCAATATTATAGCTTCGATAAAGCACTCTTTTACACAGAAAAAAATCTTGAAGTAGCAAAAAAGTTAAGTGATCAGTTTAAAATAACTGAATCTAAGCTAAAGTTAGGAAGACTACTCGTAGATTCTGGAAGATATAAAGAGTCATTAGATTTAGTAAAAGGAATACAATCTAAAAATCTAAAATCTGAATTAATTAATAACTTCTATTTTATTCATAAAGAAGCATATTCAGGCCTAAGTTTTTATACGATGGTAAAGAACAGTAAATCGGAATATGATTTACTATATGCAAAATACAAAGATTCTTTATCCGAAAAATTAGCAAACTCCTCTTCTGAAACATTGTCTTTATTAGAAAAAAAATACAGAGACAATAGAGAATTAAAAAAAGCTTTAGCTATTAATTCCAAAAGATTACAAAACACAAAAATAGGCAATAGAGCTTATTCTATGGTTACTTTTGAAAGATCGTTATTGTACCAATTGAATAATGACTTAGATAATCAAAAGAAGTTTCTGATATTATCTGCTATTTCTGATATTCGTGCCAATGTTAAAGACAATGCTTCTTTAACAGAATTAGCAATGTTATTGTACTCAGAAAATGATATTGATAGAGCACATAATTTTATTACATTTTCAATGGAAGATGCTAAATTCTATAATTCACCTTTACGATTTGTAAATATTTCAAATATTCTACCAGCAATAACTAATGCTTATGAAACTAGAAGCAACGAACAAAAAACTAAACTAAAGAACTTCATTATCTTGATTAGTCTATTGAGTCTTATTTTACTAATTGTACTATTCTATATTTTCAAACAAAATAAAAAAATATCAAGTGCAAGAAACAGATTAAATGAAGCTAATAAAGAATTAAACCGACTTAATACTGAACTTAATTTCACAAATGAAGATTTAAGTAAACTATATCAATTATTATCTGAATCAAACGATATAAAAGAACATTACATCGCTATGTTTCTAAATCTTTACTCTGAGTATATTGATAAATTAGACATTTACAGAAAATCGGTAACAAAATATATTATAACTAATAAAACCAATGAATTGTTAGAATTAACTAAATCTAAACATGTTATTGATACTGAATTAAAAATCTTCTATAAAAATTTTGATGAATCCTTTCTTCACATTTACCCTAATTTTATTTCTCAGTTTAATGAATTATTAAAACCAGAAGAAAGAATTCTACTTAAAAATGGTGAAGAACTATTAAATACTGAATTGAGAATTTATGCATTAATCCGTTTAGGTATAACAAATAGTGCTAAAATATCTAAAATATTAAGATATTCAGTAAATACTATATATAATTATAGAGTTAAAATTAAAAATAGCGCAATTAATAGAGATAATTTTGAAGATGCTGTAAAAAAAATAGAATAAAATTACATTTTTAAGATATTTATTTTGATATAAATCAATAAAAATCTATATTTTTAACTACTTTTTTTAAAAACAAATTTTATACTAAAAATTTGATTATCAATTAATTAATTTTAAAAAAAACTAATTTAAATCTACTTTTTTTCTACTCTAAATCAGATAGGTTAAACATTTGTCTACTTTTGAATTAACAATAAATTAACAAGTCGCTACAACGATTTAGTAAATTTAATTGGATAACAAAAAATTACAAATATTAACTAACATTTAGTTTTTTATGATTTTACTCAATCAAAAAAGTACACGATTTTTTATTATTTTCTTTCTATTTACTGCATTGTCATTTGGACAACTTAAAACTATAAAAGGAAAAGTTACAGATAAAAATGGACTTCCTATTCCTGGAGCTTCAGTATTTATAAAAAATTCAAAAATTGGTACTAATACAGATTTTAATGGTTTATTCGAATTACAAATTAATACTGATCCGAAAGCTATTTTAGTTATTTCTTATGTAGGAATGATAGAACAAGAAGTACCTTTAGGTGATGAAACTTACATAACTATTGCGCTATTAGACAATGTTGAATCACTTAAAGAAATTATAGTAATTGGATACGGTACACAAAAGAAAAGTGATTTAACTGGAGCTGTTAGTGTTATAGATGGTGATAATTTCGAATCACGTTCAACTGGTCAAATTGGAAACCTAATTCAAGGCCAAACTACTGGTGTACAAGTTTTAACTAGCTCTGGAAAACCTTCTCAGGGATTAAGTATAAGAATTAGAGGTACTTCTTCAATACTGTCTGGAAGTGAACCTTTGTATGTTGTTGATGGAGTTCCTACAACAGATACAAGATCAATAAACCCTTCTGATATTGAAAGTATTTCTGTTTTAAAAGATGCTGCATCTGCCGCTATTTATGGTGCAAATGGTGCAAATGGTGTCGTTTTAATTACTACCAAAAAAGGTACTACTTCTAAACCAAAAGTTTCATATGACTCCTACATAGGTGTATCTCAAGTATGGAAAACATTAAAAGTATTAAATGGTGAACAGTACAGAGATTTAATGGGAGAATTAGGATTAACTACAGATTGGAATACTTACAACAAGAATACAGATTGGCAAAATGAAATTTTTCAAGATGGGTATTCTTTTAATAATCAATTTTCTTTTTCAGGAAAAACAGAAGGAACAAATTACTATGTTTCAGCTGGTAACATAAAGCAAGAAGGAGCTGTAAAAAGCGCTGAATTAAACCGACTTAATTTTAAGATTAACTTAGACCAAAAAATAAATGATTGGCTTTCTGCTGGCACAAGAATTTCATATACAAAATATTCAGATATAGATGTTAAAGATAATACAAGTGTTAATTCTGGTGGTGTTTTACTTGGTGCTTTAACAACTCCATCAGTAATTGGTGTATATAATGCAAACGGAAGTTTTACAAGTAACCCATTTCAAAACTGGGAAAACCCATTAGCAAGTACTGACGGGTTGGAAAGAGAATATAATAACACTAGATTTTTAGCAAACTTATTTTTTGAAGCTAAATTCTTAAAAGATTTTAAATTCAAAACAAACTATGGCATTGATAACTCAAACGGAGTATATGAGTCTTTTTTAGATCCTAATAGAACTGGTTATGGTAGAGCTATTAAAGGACAAGCTATAAGAACGACTAATACAACAGATTACTATATTTTTGATAACACCATTACTTATTCAAAAACAATAGGAAATCATAAAGTTGAAGGCTTAGTTGGTTCAGTTATTCAAAAATTCAAGTTTGACAATTCAAACATGGAAACCAGAAATTTTGCAAGTGCAACAATTACAACACCTAATGGTGGTTCAGAGCTAATCGCAGCAACAGCTTCTAAATCAGAAAAATCTAATACTGCATTCATCAGCAGGTTAAATTATAGTTTTAATGATAAATATCTATTAACTGCTAACTTCAGAGCTGATGGTTCAAGTGTTTTTGGACCAAATAAAAGATGGGGTTATTTTCCTTCAGTATCTGTTGGTTGGAAAATTTCTAATGAAAATTTCTTAAGAGAGAATACATTAATAAGTAACTTAAAAGTAAGAGCTAGCTACGGAATTGTTGGTAATGACCAAATTAGAAATTACGCTTATTTGGGAATTATAGGTTCTGGTGCTAATTATCCTATTGGAGGTTCTGCACAACCAGGAACTTATCCAGGTACAATTGAAAACTTCAATCTAAAATGGGAAGAATCTACTCAAAAAAATATAGGAATTGATTTTAGTATACTAAATAATCGAGTCCAATTAACTGCGGATGCCTATATAAAAAACACAAAAGATTTATTATTAGAAGCTCCTTTACCAACAACTACAGGATTTGATAGAGCTGTACAAAACATTGGAGAAGTTCAAAACAAAGGACTTGAACTTGGTCTAAAAACAGTTAACGTTGATACTAACAACTTCAAATGGAATTCTACTTTTAATATTTCATTCAATAAAAATGAAGTAATTAATTTAGTTGGAGAAGAATTGTACTTAGGAGATATTGCTGGAAGAGGAGGAGCCATTTTAGTTAAAGAAGGACTGCCCTTAGGAAGTTTCTTTGGCTATGTTTATGGTGGTGTAGATCCTACAAGTGGAAATGCATACTATATTGACAAAAATGGTGCGTCAACATTCAATCCTAGTGAAGATGATAGAGTTATTATTGGTGATGCTAACCCAGATTTCATATACTCTATTAATAACTCATTCTCTTACAAAGGAATTGGATTACAAATATTTTTACAAGGAACTTATGGAAATGACATGCTAAATGCAACAAGAATTGAAACAGAAGGCATGACTGATCCTAAAAATCAAAGCATAGAAGTATTAAATAGATGGAGGCAACCTGGAGATATAACAGATATTCCAAGAGCTTCGTTTGGTAACACAGACAATTCAAGATTGTCAACTCGTTTCATTGAAGATGCATCCTACCTTAGATTCAAAGCGATTACATTGAGTTACGATTTTAACCAAAATACATTGGAAAAATTAAATTTATCTAATCTACGTTTTTATGTCACTGGTGAAAATTTAATAACCTTAACCAATTATTCAGGTTTTGATCCTGAAGTAAATGCCTTTGGAGGAAGTAATACTGTTCAAGGCATAGATTATGGAACCTATCCACAGTCAAGAACAATACTATTTGGCTTTAATATTACATTTTAAAATATATTCATGAAAAAAATACTTATCATATCGTTAACAATACTAAGTTTATCTATAACTTCTTGTGATGACTTTTTAGACTTAGAACCTATCTCTGAAGAAACAAGTGGTAATGGATACAATACAGCAGGTCAAATAGAATCAGCCCTTGTAGGTGCATACGAATCCTTTCAATCAGCTGAATATTATGTTTGGGATAATATTTTATTTTCAGATGTAAGAGCAGATAATGCTTATGCTGGTGGTGATAATCCTGAAGTTTTTTCTATCGACAAATTAGAGGTAACACCTACAAATTCTAGAATTTTTAAAAATTGGTCAAATCTTTACAATGCAATTTCAAAAGCTAATCTAGTTTTAGCTAAACTTGATGGAGTAAATGACCCTTTACTAACACAAGAAAGAAGACAGCAAATAAGAGGTGAAGCTCTTTTTTTACGATCATACCATTATTTTACATTAGTAAAGCTTTGGGGTGATGTACCATTAGTTACTACTTATTCAACTTCGGTAGCTCCAGAAGATGTTAATATACCTAGAAGACCAGTTTCAGAAGTCTATGATTTTATTATTGATAACTTAGAGCAAGCTGTATTATTGCTTCCTGACACTTATGGAAATGACGATACTGTTAATAAAGCTAGAGCAACTTCTGGTGCAGCACATGCTTTGATAGCTAAAGCTTATGCTCAAAAACCAAATCCTAACTATCAAAAAGTTATAGATCATGTAGTAGCACTTGAAAATAGCGATGCTAACTATGCATTAATTAATTATAATAATTTGTTTGATGGAAATAATTACAACAACAAAGAATCTATTATAGAAGTGCAGTTCTTAGGGGCAAACGAAGGTAATTATGGACCTCAATTATTATTACCTCCTTCTTTAACTGGTGATTCTTGGAGAAAATTTATTACACCCTCACATAATTTAATAGCTGCTTTTGATGAACAATCTGACAATGTAAGAAAAAATACAAGTATCAAATTTGAAAGTGTTCAATGGGTAGATGAATATTGGGGAAATACTACTGGCAGTTCTATTCCATTTAGTTATAAATGGAAAAATGCTAGTGGTTTTGCAAGTTCAAATCGTCAATATTTACTTAGATATGGTGATTTAGTTCTGCTCAAAGCTGAAGCATTAAACGAATTAAACCAATTAGAGCCTGCTGCTACAGAAGTAAATAGAATAAGAAATAGAGTAAATCTACCTAATTTAACTGCATCACAAAAAAGTTCTAAAGAAGTATTAAGAGAAACTATTTTAAAAGAAAGAAGGCTAGAGTTATTTCAAGAAGGTCATAGATGGGATGATTTAGCAAGATTTAATCAATTAGTTAGTACTATGAATAACTTAGTTGAAATTGATTTAAGAAACGGAAACCCTGTAAATTATAATATGACTCAAGCAAAAATTTTGTTACCAATTCCTCAACAAGAATTGGACAGAAATCCTGCTTTAGTTCAAAATCCATTATAAAACTACTGTTATGAAAAAATATATTCAAATTATACTACTTTTTACTGCAACATGTTCTTTTCTTTCATGTGAACAAGACAATTTAGACCCTTTAGGAAATTGGGAATTAAAACCAGCTACAATTGAATTACCTTCTGATAATACAACAATCGAATTAGATGAACTCACACCTAACGAGACAGTTACATTTAGTTGGTTACCTGCTGTTTCAACAGCAAACTATACTATAAAATATTCTATAGTTTTTGACACTATTGGTTCAACTTCCTTTGATTCACCTATTTTAGAATTATCTTCTGCAAATAACGGAAAAGACTTATCATTAGGAATTTCAAATAGTACAATTAATGAATACTTATCCTATAGTGGTTATCCTGCAAATGAAATTGCAACTATTACTTGGGCTGTAAAAGCAAAATGCCTAGACAAAGTGGCATACGCAAGTCAGGATATTTCATTTAAGAGATTTTCTACAGAATTAACTCCAACAAAACTTTATGTGTCTGGTACTGCAACTGAAAACAATACTGTTTTGAGTACAGCTATTGAAATGAAACGTTTGAATAATTCAGATGGGAATCCATCAAACAAACATGAAATTTTTACAACATTAACAGCTGGGAATAGCTTCAAATTTTATAGTGAAAAAACGCTACCATGCCATCAATATGGAAATAATAATGATGGTGATTTAATAAAATCGGGGAACCCAATAGTAATTACTGAGACTGCTCAATATAGAATATCTGTTGACTTAGAAAACAATACTTACGACCTCTTAAAAATTGACAATTGGAGCATAGTAGGAGACCCAATCAATGGAGGTTGGAGTGGAGATACTCCATTAACATATCAAGGTGGTGGAATTTGGAAGTCTTCTGTACAATTAATAAATACTGGAAACTTTGTTTTCAGAGCAAATGGTGATTGGTCATACTTATTAAAGAGAATTCAAGGCTCCACTAACAAATTAGTAATGGAAAGTGATGCTACTTCTCAAGGTATCACTTTTGAAGATATACCTTCATCAAACATTGGCAACTATTTGATTACTTTAAATTTATCTTCAAGTGGCTATACTTATACTATACAAATTGACACAAGTGCTCCAGATCCAATTGCTACTCCAAATCAACTGTTTTTACTAGCTAATGGAACTATGATCGAAGAATTTAGTAAAAATGGAGATTTATTTAGTTTAGATAAATTTATTCCGTTTCAATCTTCTGTAAATTATAGTTTAAATTCGGATGCTAATGGCACTGGAACTAGTTACTCTATAAATGGACAACTAGGTGTTTCTTCAAGTCCAGATGGAGATAAAGTAACTGGCAACAATACAATAGTAGAGAATGCTACCAATATTACAATTAATAATGACAGAGGTTTAAAACTTAGTATCGATTTTAGCCAAGCAACACTAAATTGGGAATATTACAATTTTAAATTATTTCATTGGCAAGTATGGGAGGATAGAGATGAACTTGTAATGACTTATCAACACCCTAATACTTATACAATTACTACTCCAATCAATGGAGGTTACGAAATGAAATTTATAAGTCCGTGGGACTTTGATATGGGAAGCAATTCTCCTAATGGATTAACAGGAAACATCACTAATGGTTCAGGCTCAAACATAACTAATGTAGCTACTAACGGAAATTATTTAGTCACAATTGTTTTAGATGGTACTTATCAATCAGGAACTTATTCTTTTGTTCAACAATAACTTTTAAAAATATATTTATGTTTACCAAAACGGCAACAAAAACACTCAAAATAGTATTGATTACATTACTTACTTCAATAGATTACAGCTGTGATAATAAAAACATGTCATATTATCCTCCTCCTATTATTGGTTCTGTTAATACTGATTTTTATTTAACTACACCTAGTAAATCAAGCCTATTAGCATTACAAAGCAATGGAATATCACCCTATTCCGAAAACAATAATTTTACAATTACAGTTTCTGAAGGCACAACCTATCAAACAATGGATGGCTTTGGTTATACATTAACAGGAGGAAGTGCACAATTAATAAACAATATGTCCGCTTCTGCAAAAAATGATTTATTACAAGAACTTTTTGGACAAGGCGAAAACAGTATTGGGGTTAGTTATCTTAGAATAAGTATAGGAGCATCTGATCTTGATGCTTCTGTATTTTCTTATGATGATTTACCTCCTGGACAAACAGATGTAAATTTAAATAATTTTGCAATTACACCAGATTTGGCTAATCTTATTCCTGTATTAACGCAAATAAAATCTATTAATCCAAATATAAAAATAGTAGGTTCTCCTTGGTCAGCACCATCTTGGATGAAGACTAATGAATCAAGCATTGGTGGAGAGTTACAAACCATTTACTATGCAACCTATGCCAATTATTTTGTGAAATATATTCAAGCTATGGAAGCTAATGGCGTTACAATTGATGCAATTACCATTCAAAATGAACCAGAAAACCCATACAATAATCCAAGTATGTTGATGTCTGCTCCTCAACAAACCGATTTTATCAAAAATAATTTAGGACCTACATTTGCTTCAAATAACATTCAAACTAAAATTATCATTTTTGATCATAATTTAGATCATCCTAACTATCCTATTTCTATTTTAAATGATAATGCTGCAAGTGCTTATATAGATGGCTCTGCATTTCATTTATATGCTGGACAAATTGACAATATGAGTTTAGTTCATAATGCCTACCCAGATAAAAATGTATACTTCACAGAACAATGGATTCAGTCTCCTGGAAATTTTGCTTCAGATATTAAATGGCACTTTAGAGAACTAATGATAGGTGCTCCAAGAAACTGGAGTAAAACTGTCCTACAATGGAATTTAGCTGCTGATCCTAATAATGCTCCTCACACTCCAGGTGGATGTACTGAATGTCTAGGTGCTGTAACAATTAACGGTAGCTCAATAGAAAGAAATCCTGCTTACTATATTATTGGACACTCATCTAAATTTGTACCAACAGGATCCGTTAGAATACAATCAAATACCTCAACAGAACTTCCAAATGTGGCTTACAAAACTCCAGAAGGAAAAATCGTAGTTATTGTCTTGAATAATACTGATTCACAAAAATCTTTTAATATTAATGCAGCAAATGAACCTATATCAACAATTCTTCCTGCTGGTTCTGTAGCAACTTATGTGTGGTAAAATGAATAAAATAATATATATACATATTTTCCTATTGATTCTAATTTCTTGTAATCAATCAGAGAAAAATTCTGGTACAATTAATAACAATGTCTCTCCTGAAATTGAAACCAAAGAATATAAAACTGCAAATGTCTATACAACTGCAGAAAATACTACTTTACGATTAACTGTAACTAACTCATTAACATTTGAAAATACTAACCAACCTTTAGAAACTGAAATTTTTGTTACTATTAATCCAGAAAAAGAATTCCAAGAATTTTTAGGAATAGGAGGCGCTATAACCGATGCATCTGCGGAAGTGTTTGCGAAATTAAGTCCTGATAAACAAGAAGAATTCTTAAATGCCTACTATAGTAACGAAGGAATTAATTATAACATCATAAGAACTAATATCAATAGTTGCGATTTTAGTACAGAAAGCTACACCTATATTAAAGATGGTGATACAGAATTAAACAGTTTTGACATCTCAGTAGATAAAAGATTTAAAATTCCATTAATTAAAAAAGCTGCTGATTTAATAAAAGAAGATTTAGTTTTTTATGCAAGTCCATGGAGTCCTCCAGCATTTATGAAAAGTAATAAAGACATGCTTAAAGGCGGTAAATTATTACCTAAATATTATGATTCTTGGGCTAAATATTATACAAAATTCATTAAAGCATATGAAAAAGAAGGACTTCCTGTTTGGGGAATTACACTTCAAAATGAACCCATGGCAACTCAAAAATGGGAATCTTGTATTTATACTGCTGCTGAAGAAAGGGACTTTTTAAAAAATCATTTAGGACCAATAATGGAAAAAGAAGGTCTTTCCGAAAAAAACATAGTGGTTTGGGATCATAATAGAGACCTAATTTCTCATAGAGCTAATGTAATCTTTAGTGACAAAGAAGCTGCAAAATATGCTTGGGGAATTGGTTTCCATTGGTACGAAACATGGACTGGTGGTGAACCAAAATTTGATAACGTTAAAACAGTAAATCAATCGTTCCCTACAAAAAATCTACTTTTCACAGAAGGTTGTCAAGAAGAGTTTAGTCAAGAAAACTATCAAAAATGGAGTAATGCAGAACGCTATGGCAATGCTATGATTAATGATTTCAATAATGGAACAGTTGGTTGGACAGATTGGAATATCTTATTAAATGAAAACGGTGGGCCAAATCATGTTCAAAACTTTTGCTTCGCTCCTATTCATGCCGATTTGACAAAGAACGAATTGATTTATACTCCCTCTTATTACTACATTGGTCACTTTTCAAAATTCATTAAACCAAATGCAAAAAGAGTAAGCACATCAACAAGTAGAAGTACAATAGAAAGTACTACATTTAAAAACA
This sequence comes from Flavobacterium jejuense, assembly GCF_006491595.2. Classification (GTDB taxonomy): domain Bacteria; phylum Bacteroidota; class Bacteroidia; order Flavobacteriales; family Flavobacteriaceae; genus Flavobacterium; species Flavobacterium jejuense. Next base: position 150,477 of record NZ_VEVQ02000002.1, on the reverse strand, counting down.
AAGATGAACAATTAATCTCTGTTGTTATGAATAAAACAAGTGAGCCAATAGATTACAAAATTATTATATCTAACAAAGAAATTAATTTACAAATCCCAGCACATGGAATTCAAAGTGTATTGATTAATTAAAAATTAGAAAAACAAAAAAATAGTTACTGCTTAATTAACTTACCATTAAAAATAAAAAAAGTATGAAAAAAATTAAATGGATTAAAAATAGTTAGTTTACGCTTCATTATATCAAATGCAACTATCTGTAAAAGTTTTTCACAACAATTAACCGTTTCTGCTACAGAAGGTAAAATACTAAAAGATGGAAACCCTATAACCTTAAGAGGAGTCAATTTTGGAAATTGGCTTCTTTGAGAAGGTTATATGATGAATTTAGATAAAAATAGTTCAATTGAACATATAACTAATAAAAGCTACTTAAATTAAGTAGCTTTTATATTTACTTAAAACAGGTAAAAATACGGGGTTATACTTTTAAAAATTTAATTACTTTTGCTATTGTAATTACAATACTTTAACACAATTCCCAATTTTATATTGGAAATCTACTCCATGAAAAATCAAGCAAATAGGCAAAAAGCTTTAGGGAATTGTGTTCTTTTAAAATAAAATTTAAAGAATTATAATTACATTTAAAATATTAACCCCTTTAATTTTACTTAAATTCATGTCTAATCATATTGAAAATCTTCAAAAAATAGGTAAAATTTTCACTAATGATAACAATGATTTTCTCGAACATACTGAAGCAATTAATCAATACAAATCTATAGTACACGAATTGTCTTCATTAGATAACAACAACGAAAACAATAAGCAAGATCTTTATTTTAATAATGGAAAAGCCATAGGTACAACTTGGGCAGCGATGTGTTTGAACGATATCTTACGAACAAAAATTTTTATAAAGAGTATTTTCAAAGCTATTGCATCTCTTCAAAAAAAAGGAAAAAAACCAATACATATTCTTTATGCTGGAACTGGACCTTTTGCTACCTTACTTTTACCCATATTAGCTACATATTCACCGCAAAAAGTAAAAGTGACTTTAGTTGAAATCAATAAAGAAAGCTTTAACAACATGCAACAAATCATTAAAAAACTAGGATTCGATGGACATGTTGTAAATTATGAAAATAAAGATGCAACTACCCTAAAAATCAGTTCTAAACTTCCTATTGATATTATTGTCAGCGAAACTTTACAATGTGGATTAGTCAGAGAACAACAAGTACCTATTACTATTAATTTATTAAATCAAGTTCCTCAAAACACCATTTTAATTCCTGAAATGGTAGCTCTAGATGTTTGTTTAATAAATTACAATGCTTTTGAGAATAAAACTTTAGAAACAATTGAAAGTGACTATTGTATCGTTCTTGATAGATTAATTGAAATTAATAATAAGTCAAACGATGAACTCCATTATTCTCTAAATGACACTACTACGCAAGTTCTAGCTGAAAAAGAAATAACTATTTATCCAGAAATGGTAAAATTATACGAAACATTAATGCTTACTACAAGAATTACAGTTTTTGAAAATGAAATGATTCAATTTAATGAAAGTGGCTTAACAACACCTATTTACTTAGATAGATTTTCAGATTTAAAAGAAAAAAAGACTTTTAAAATTGCTTACAAAGTAGATGCAGAACCTGGATACATAATACATTACTAAATATATCTAACAGCAATTTTGTTACATTAGTTAAACTAAATAAAAAATATTCATAGTAAAATTGTTTAATTTACCTATTCACTCTACTATTCTTTCATTCGGTATTTTCACAGCAAATAAAGAACACTTTAATTCTGTTACATAAAGCTAGAAACTTTTACAATCAAATACAGAATTTAGATAGTGCATATTACTTGACTAAAAAATACATAGCACTACAAACAGTTTATCACCTATTTTTAATTACTTCAAAAATAAATTATTACTTTCCATAAAAAATGCCCCAAATAATGTCTAACTTTTGGGGCATGTCTACAATTAAGCTTTTTATTCTTATAACAACTAAGTACTTAGCCAATTTCTATAAAACGTTTTGGCTTTGGCAAAGCTTCTTCTCTTTTTGGAAGGCTCAAATACAATACTCCATTTTCATAGCTAGCTTTAATATCGTCTTCATTTACCGTTTCTGGAAGTGTGAAAGAACGCTTAAAAGAGGAAAAACTGAATTCTTTACGAGTATATTTCCCGTTTTCACTTTGTTCTTCTAATTCATTTTTTCGTTCAGAAGAAATGGATAATACATTTTCATCTACTTCAATTTTGAAATCTTCTCTTTTTAACCCTGGTGAAGCCAACTCAATTTTAAATTCGGTTTCGGTTTCTTTAATATTTACAGCTGGTACAGTTGAGTTAGAAAAACCTTGAACACCACCCATAAAATCAGGTTTAAACAATTCTTCCATTACTGAAGGAAAAAAGAATTTTGGATTTGATTTTACTAAGTTCATATCTATAAATTTTTAGTTAAACAATTATTTGCATTATTTAACGCAAACAATATTCCAAAACAAAAAAAAGTCAAAATGTCCTTTCTATTTGTTTAAGAAAAGACATTTTGACTTTTTTTTAAGATTTATTTAATACATAACTGACTAAATTTCAGATTATTAATTATGCTGTTCCGCAAAAACAGATAATAAAGTCTGTCCATCAATCATACGATTAGGTGATTTCTTCATCAAATGCAATACACGTTTCATAGCATAAGGATTCAACCCCATATTAATGCCTATTTCATTTATTTTTATTTGTTCCTTTTCATGTAAAACACCATCAGAATGCATTAATAAAGCCAATCTGTAAAACTGACAAACTCTATTAAATTCATCTTTAATTACCTTAACTTCTGTTCTTTTTTCAAAAAGTTTATGAAAGGCTTCTTTTTCAATCTCAAGTTCCAATGAGACCATTTCTATAAAATCATATTCCCTATCATGCAATTCTCCATCTATCAATGCAAAGGCAATCATTTCTTGCAATAAGCTAATTTTTTCTTGGTAGGTTTCCATCAAAATAGTACTTTTATGAAGATTAATATCATCCAAATATAATTAAAAATGAAAAAACTTGGCTTTCTTTTCATTATCTTTTTTTGTTTACCCAATATCACACAAGCTCAAAAACGCTATTCCACCTTTGAAATGGAAGCTCCACAATTAGACACTATAAAGAAAATTTGGGTCTATTTACCTTTAGATTATGATACTTCTACTAAAAAATATCCCGTTTTATACATGCATGATGCTCAAAATTTATTTGATGCAAAATCTTCTTATGCAGGAGAATGGCGAATTGACGAAACACTAGATAGCTTAAAAGCAAAAATAATTATCATAGGAATCGAACACGGAAATAACAAAAGACTTAGCGAATTAACTCCTTATAAAAACTCAAAATACGGTGGTGGAAACGCAGATGCTTACCTAGATTTTATTGTTTCTACTGTAAAACCTTATGTAGATTCTGTTTATAGAACAAAAAAGAATACAAGAAACACGGGAATCATGGGAAGTTCATTAGGTGGTTTAACTTCTTATTATGCTAGTTTAAAATATCCAGAGGTGTTTGGTAAAGTAGGTGTTTTTTCTCCTTCTTTTTGGTTTTCCAATGAAATTTACACCTTAACGGAAGCAACAGAAAAAATGGATACTAAATTTTATTTCATGTGTGGTGACAGCGAAAGCGAAGATATGGTCGATGAAATGAACCAAATGATCCAACTTATTAGAGAAAAACGATGCGATTGTTTACACTTGCACAAAAAACACATTGTAGAAAATGGCAAACACAATGAAAAACTTTGGGCAAAAGAATTTGCAAAAGCGTATCTTTGGCTTTTCTAATTAAAAGTAGCTTACAATATATAAAAAATGACAAATAACGATATCTTCAAAAAACTACGTGTTGCCTTACAATTAAGAGACGACCAAATAGTAGAAATCCTAGAACTAGTTAACTTTAGAGTTTCAAAAGGAGAATTAGGAAACATTTTTAGAAATGAAGAGCATCCTAATTATGTAGAATGCGGTGACCAATTGTTACGTAACTTCTTAAACGGTTTAGTGATTCATTTAAGAGGCACAAAAGAGGAACCAAAAAATCCTATGGAAGTGATTAAAAGTCATAAAAGCACACCTCCAAAAGACGGCTATCCTGGAAGTGATAGAAATCAAGGAAAAGAAGAAAAACCAAAAAATACTACTTTTAAAAAAGCAGAAACAGGTTTCAAACCAAAGAAAAAACCATTTCCTAAAAAAGAACCTGTGGTAGAAAAAGTACGTTTCAAAAACGGAAAGAATAAGCCGAAAGAGTAATGATATTAGTTGGTATAATATTTTTATGCACATTTATAATTGGTAATTTTGGATTCCATTTTTATTATAAAAATAAAAGAGTTTTATTATTCAATGAAATTGGTAATAGAGATTACGTAGAAATAAAAAATATTGAAACTGAAATTTACTCTAGTAATAAAATGTCTGTTACTACAAAATTTTACATTTCAGAAATTATACTATTTGAAGGAAATCTATTTATTTTATTAAAGAAATCATTTTTTGGAGATTTAATAATTAAAAATTATCCAATTATCCAAATCTCAAGAAATGAAAACTCAAAAAAATATGATGGTGTTTTAAGAAAACATGTACTTAAAAAAAGTGAATTTGTAAATACAAAGATTAGATTTTACACTAATCATCAAATACCTATTAAATTAACTACAGAATTAGAATTAAACTTCGCAAACAAAAATAAAGAATTAAAAATTGTTACTGAATTCATAAATGAAAAATTGAATTAATAATTTCCTAAAAAAAATAATTAACATCAACAACACTCTTTCTATCAAAAACCATTTCATTTTTGTATTTTTGAACACCGTAAATTCATGGTCTTGAAATAAACCTAAAATACATGCAGTTTAAACATCCTGAGATTTTATACTTTTTGTTCCTATTGGTCATACCAATTTTAGTCCATTTATTTCAATTACGTCGCTTCAAAAAAGAGTATTTTACTAATGTAAAACTCCTTCGTCAACTCCAACAACAAACTAGAAAAAGTAGCACTATTAAAAAATGGTTGCTATTAGCAACGCGTTTATTATTGTTAGCGTTACTTATTTTGGCTTTTGCCCAACCTTTTTTCAACGCAAAACAAACTAAAAGTAAAGACAACGAGTTAATTGTACTCTTAGACAACTCCTTTTCCATGCAAGCCAAAGGAAGTCGTGGTGAATTATTAAAAAGAAGCATCCAAGAAATTCTAGAATCGTTTCCTGAAAACCAAACTTTTTCATTGGTAACCAATGATGCCACTTTTTGGGATATCGATAGCAAAACCATTCAAAGCGAATTACAAAAATTAGAATATGCTGCACTACCGTTTGAATTAGATTATTTACTTACGCAAGTCGATTCAAAAAAACCAAATACCAAAAAAGATTATATCATTATCACAGATGCTATTGGAGCGAATTCCAAAAAAATAGAAGATATAAGCAAGCAAAATGAGGTTTATTTCATCAATCCTAAAGCAGAAAACAAAAACAACATTAGCATTGAAAAAGTAACTTTAAGTCAAGTTTTAGATGCTTTTTACGAAATTACCATTGATTTAAAATCCTACGGTGAAACAACAGAAGCAATTCCAGTTGCCGTTTATAATAAGAAAGCTTTAATTGCCAAATCGCAAGTCACTTTCGACAGAACAGAAAAACAACTAAAAATCAATATCCCAAAAACTGCTTTTCATGGAAAAGTAATCTTACAAGACAATAGTTTGCAATATGACAATGCCTTTTATTTTAGTATTTCCAAACCTAAAAAACAAAACGTAATTATCATAGGCACACCCGAAAAAAATAAATTCTTAAATAAGATTTTAACTGAAAATGAATTTGTTGTAACCAATACGGAATTAGCCCAACTAAACTATAATAGTATTGAAAACCAACAAACAATTGTTCTAAACGAAGTAGTAGAAATTCCACAAGCTTTAAGCACTACCCTACTTTCTTTTTATAATAAAGGTGGTAGCATAATTTTGATTCCTTCTCAAGAAAATAGCCTTCAAAACTTAAATAGCTTTTGCAAAAACTTTGGCTCTTTTCAGTTTTCAGGACTGAATGATTCCGAAAAACAAATCACAAAAATCAGTTTCAATCATCCTTTGTATAAAAATGTATTTGAAAAAAATGTGAGTAACTTTCAGTATCCAAAAGTAAACAAATCCTTTACTATTTCTGGAAATGGGTTGCCAATCTTACAGTTTGAAGACAAAACAAATTTTACTTTTTCAATTTCAAATAAAATTGGAAATCTGTATATTTTTACTGCTCCAATCAACAAACAAAATTCCAACTTTCAGAATTCTCCTTTAATTGTACCAACGTTTTATAATATGGCTCAAGCCAAAAATAATTCGAAAACCAACACCTTTACTATTGGTGAAAACGAAACACTTATTATTGATGCTATTTTATCAAAAGATGAAGTCGTAAGTGTTACTAATACTGAAAGTAGTTTCATTCCACAACAACAAATTGTGAATACCAAAGTAAAACTAGCGTTTGGAGATTTTCCAGCAAAATCAGGAAATTATAATGTCAAGCAAGCCAAAAATTCCATTCAGGAAATTAGCTTCAATTATCCTAGAACAGAAAGCGATTTAAGCAACGCAAACACAACTTTATTTGATAAAACCACTACTGTAACCAACGTGGAAACCGTTTTGAACGATTTACAATCAAAACGAACCGACACCGCCTTATGGAAATGGTTTATCATAGGCACACTCCTATTTTTATTGATTGAACTACTAATCCAAAAATTTGTAAAATGACACCCGTTTTAATTAAACAAGCCACTATACTAGATAAAAACAGTTCGTTTCACAACCAAACCGTTGACATTAAAATAGAAAACGGAATTATTACAGAAATTGCAAAAGAAATTGCCACACCTGAAAACGCAACGGTTGTTGAAAAAGAAAACCTTCATGTTTCTCAAGGTTGGTTTGACTCATCAGTTTCTTTTGGAGAACCAGGTTACGAAGACCGTGAAACTATTGCGAATGGTTTACAAGTAGCAGCAAAAAGTGGTTTTACTACTATAGCTTTGCAACCCAATAGTACTCCAATAATCGACAACCAATCGTATATAAAATTTGTTTTAGACAAAGCCAAAGACCAAGCAACAACTCTTTTTCCTATTGGAGCTTTAACAAAAAACAGTGACGGACAAGATTTAGCCGAATTATTCGACATGAAAAATGCTGGTGCCATTGCTTTTGGAGATTACAACAAAGCCATTCAAGATGCGAATATTCAAAAAATAGCCTTACAATACGTGCAAGATTTCGACGGATTAGTCATTAGTTATAGCCAAGACAATTCACTAAAAGGAAAAGGAGTTGTAAACGAAGGCATTGCTTCTACTCGATTAGGCTTAAAAGGAATTCCAACCTTGTCCGAAGAATTACACATCGCTCGTAACTTATTTCTATTAGAATATACAGGTGGAAAATTACACATTCCAACCATTTCTACTCAAAAAGCCATACAATTAATTAAAGAAGCCAAAGCCAAAGGATTACAAGTAACGTGTAGCGTAACAGTACATCATTTAGTTTTAAACGAAGAAATCTTATCAGGTTTCGATTCGAGATATAAAGTGGCACCACCATTGCGAGATGAAGCAACCAGAAAAGCCTTACTAGAAGCAGTAATCGACGGAACTATTGATTGCATCACTTCCGATCATAATCCTTTGGACATCGAACATAAGAAACTAGAATTTGACATGGCAAAAGATGGAACGATTGGTTTAGAAAGTGCTTTTGGAGCATTAGCAACCGTTTTACCTCTAGAAATAGTGATTGAAAAATTAACGAGTGCCAAAACTATCTTTGGGTTACCCCAAAATAAAATAGAAGTCAATTCAACAGCAGAACTTACCTTTTTCTCACCTAAAACAGAAGGAACATTCACCAAAGAAAACATCCTTTCCAAATCCAAAAATTCCGCTTTCCTAGGACAAAAAACAAAAGGAAAAGCATACGGAATTTTTAATAATGGGAAATTGGTGATTTAAGAAAAAGATAACCGAAAACTTACAACATAGAACAGACAACCGAGAATTGAAAACCAATTTAAAAATAGCAACCCTTCTTTTACTCACAACTATTTTATTGAGTTGGAATTCAAAACCCTATAAACAATATAATAAAAAGCACATTTTCTACATTCATGGCAGAATAATCGAAATTCAAGGTAAAAATGCTGTTAGTGAAGAATTCGGAAAATACGAATTCGATAGTATTATTGAAGCTATTAAAGTCGATAATTCAACGGTTCATGCTGAAATAAGAAATGAAAATGTAGATGCAAAAAAATATGCTATTAAAATTTCAAAAAAAATTGATAATTTAGTTAAAAATGGTGTTCAGCCAATTAATATTACAGTTATTGGAGCTTCAAAAGGAGCTATAATTGCTTCCAATATTTCAGATATAAATACTAATGCTATTAACTATGTTTTATTAGCTGGAAATAATGACTACCAAGAAGCCAATAACGATTGGAAATTCCATGGACAAGTTTTATGTATCTACGATTTATCAGATGAAATTGCAGGCAAGAATTACAACCATTGGAAAAACAAAAAAAACAACACCACAAAGTTTGAACAACTAGAACTAAAAACAAACTTAGGACACGGATTTTTATACAAACCGTTAAAAAACTGGACAGAACCCACAAAAAAATGGATAAAAACCCAAACTTTATAAACGCAATACAAAAAAGATAACCAATAATAAAAAAAAAAAAAACCATGAACAACGATATCGAAAGAGGAAAAAGTGCAGCCTTAGTAGCCTACTTAACCATAATAGGAAGTGTAATTGCTATTTTTATGAATCAGGACGAGAAAAAAAGCGACTTTGCTAGTTTTCACATCCGTCAAGCCTTAGGAATATTTCTAACCTTCTTTTTATTAGGCTATCCTATTGGTTATTTCAATAGTTGGATGGTCTCTTCTGCTTTTTGGGTGTTTATCTTTGTCCTTTGGGTATATGGTTTTGTAGGCATGCTAAACGGAGAAAAGAAAATTGTGCCTTTAGTAGGCGACTTTTACCAACAGTTCTTTAAGAATTTGTAAATGGAAACCTATAAAAAATATAATATAAAATCTAAAATTATTTTAAACGATTTAATCAAACTAAAAAGTAAAGGAATATTTATAGTTCTTTTACTTTTTCCTTTAGCACTGTTTTTAAACACTATTTATACAGCTTTTAATAACAATAATGAGTTTTTAGATCTAGCAACAACTAGTTTTAGTTTACTAATAATAATCTTATTATTAGTAATTCCATTTGTAAAAGTTTCATTAGCATCAGATTATCAAAAAAACATATATACTATTTATACACTTAAGAATAAAATACTCTTCAAGAAAAAAGTAGTACCCAATAATTATAAAAAGTTTATAATTATTAAAGAAAATTTTACTAAACAAAACACTAACATTAATTTACAAAATGCCGTTGCTGAGTTCAAATACCCCGTTTACAAATTCGTAGTTTTAAAAGATAATTATAAAAAAGAGATTACTTCAGTAAATAATGAGTCTTTAAAAAAGAAGTTACAAATCTATTTAGAAAAGGAAAGTAATTTGAAGTTAACAAAAACCTAGGAAAGCATCAAAATTGATTTATCAATCATAAACAACAGATTAAGTTAGTTGAAAATAAAAGTCTACAATATTTTCAGAAATATCGGTTCTGATAATGGAGGAATAATTTTAGCTTGTAAACGAATTACAAAAGAGAAATTAGTACAAGGTTGTGTACTTATAGTTAATGAATCAATAAGCATACCTATTTTTCATTTTGAAGAAAATGAACGCTATAATGATATTAACCTTTTTATTGATGAATTTAATCGTTATTCAGAAGATCTATCATACAATAACATAGTTCAAAAGGAGTTTTTTATTTTAAACTCAGATAACTCTAATTTATAATCCGTACCAAAAAAACATATTAAAAACAATAAAAAATAACACTGATAGCATTCATAAATTCTTCTGCTCTAAAAAATAAAAAAAGAACATCAAAAGATTATTGAACATATTTCTAATTACCTAAATGCAAATCAAGATATAAGATTTGGGCAAGCACTTTTTAACCTTAGAATCAACGAATTCAAAGAAAGAAAAGACTTTATAAATCCTAAATATGAAATTAGAGACATTCATGGTGATGAAGATGAAAGAATCCCAAAAAGAATTGAATCTCAACTAGATTGGTTAGAAGAACAAAAAAACTCTTTATAAATAAAATAAAAAATAGCATCCCTAAAGGAATTTCATCATAAAGATTACAAAATTAGCAACCAATATTAAATTCCTAAAGGGATTTAAAATATCTTGAAAGATACTGACACAAAAACCAACAATTTTAATTTGAAATTTATACTCAATAAAAAAGAAGGGCCCAACTCTAAAATCCCGTTAGGGATAAAATATCGGTAACAAAATAAGAATCTAAGAACAAAAAATCCCATTAGGGATGATATATTGGTTACCAAAAAAAACTACGAAGAACAAAAATCCCGTTAGGAATGATATATAAAAAGTTTCATTCGTATATTTAACAATTAATTCCAATGTAGATTCTTGAATGAAAACTATTCTTCTCCTATTCGTTTTACTTTTAAATACCATTTGCGCAGCGCAAAAGGAAGAAACGTTTTCAAAATCTGAAAAAGAATATTTCGAACTATTAAATTATACTCCAATACAATTCAATAATGATTTAGAAAACAAATGGCATAATAAAATAGTAAAAACAGACTTGAATTCAATTTGGAAATTAAAAAACGCCTTTAACCTCTATGACTTATTAAACCTAAATGAAAGACAATGGTTAGAAGAACAAGTCAAACGGTTAGCTCTTTCTTTTTTTCTAGAAAAAAAACCAATTATCCTTAACACTATTAATTTAAATTATGACAACGCCAAATTAATAATGAGAGAATTAAAAAAAGAAATAATTATCACAACCTTAAACTTTGATGAAAGTGGATGCTTTAAAAACCATCATAGTGAAAATTTCATTCGTATTTTTAATCATCAAACTGAAAAATTAATTTCAAAAAAATAATTTTAAAGAATGCGCTACTTATCCATACTTCTACTCCTAATTTCAAATACTATGTCATTTTCGCAAAGTAAAAATGAAATTGAAGCAGATTTTGAAATGCAAACCTATTTTAAAAATTATTCTGAATTCAATTTAGATTCGCTAAAAAAAAAGAAATTTAAAGCTGTGAAAGAAATTGAATCTTTAAGAACTGACTTTGAATTTGAACGCGTTTTAGATGGAGGAATTAAAGAATCAATTTATAACATTGTAATAAACTTTGTAGATGAGCATTCATTCAAAGATAAAGAGTACAAGGTTCATATCTTTAAGAAAAATAATAGCATCTTTGGTTTAATAAATTATGATGCTCACAGAAAAAAGAAAAACCAATATTTTGAGGAAGAAAAACTAGACGATTATTTACAATTTCATAATATTTTCTATCAAACTAACTTTAATACAACCGACTTTGTATCACAAGTTTTAGAGAACCTTATCTATAGTTACTATTGTGGGTATGGAGCAACAATTACTAAAGTCCCTGAATACAATAATTTAAAATTTAACAAGAAAAAAAACAGAAAAACCTTTACAAATTGGCTTAAATCATTTAACCCTGAATTACAAACTTATGGTTTAGATGCCCTACTTTATCTAGAGAAAAACAAAGGAATACAAGTAACAGAATTAGAAAAAAAATTAATTGCAAACATCAAAAATCGCAACTCTGTCTTAAATACTTGTAGTGGTTGTGAAATGGGTATTTACGAAAAAGTATTTGAATAAAACTTATTCCAAAAAATCCCTTTAGGGATGATATATAAAATTCAACCATAAATATTTAATAACAAACCTCTTATATTATATAAGACATCTAATTAGTACCTTTTAAACTAGAACATTAAATTAACAAATAATGTATGAATTTGAAGCAAAAATAGAAGTCATAGGAATCAATCCATTTGTTTTTGTACCGGAAAACATTCTTCAAAAAATCTTCGAAGATGCTGGTAAAACCAAAAGACATATTCCAATAAAGGGAACAATTAACGACAACCTCTACAAACAAACATTAGTAAGATATAATGGAGAATGGCGTTTGTATATCAATACAACTATGCTCAAAAATTCACCTAAACGCATCGGTGAAACCATCGAAATCACAGTAAGTTTTGACCCAGAAAGCAGAGAAATTAAACCTCCAAAACTTTTTGTAAAAGCATTAACAAAAAACAAAGAAGCTAAAATCGTTTTTGAAAACCTACCAGCATCCAGAAAATCAGAGATTGTAAAATATTTGACTAATCTAAAAACAGAAAAAGCATTGGAAAAAAATACTGAAAAAGCCATCAATTTTCTATTAGGCAAAGAACGGTTTATTGGTAGAGATAATCCATAAAAAACAAGTAACACAGTAAATTACTGGTAAGAGAACTACAATTCCCGAAAACAAATCCTCAAACACCTAAAAGACTACTTCAATTTTCAAAAAGATAACCGCAATCTTCAAAAACACATCAAAAACTTTCGAAAAGATATCCAAAATATTCAAAAAAGACATTCGAAATATTCAAAAATAAATCCTGAAGTAATAAAAAGCTATCCGAAACTTTCAAAAACGCATCCGAAACTTTCGAAAAGACATACGGAACTTTCAAAAAGACAGTTGCAAGTATAAACAAAGAATAAAAAAAACAAATAAAAACTTCATTTTCAGTATAATTACCCTTCAAAAACAGGATTTTCCCCCTTTACAATATACAAATCGATGGCTACTTTTATACTCTAAAATGTAGCGTCATGCAAAAAAAATCATACCTTAAAGAAATTAGCATTAGCAACACCCAAAAAAGATTTGGTACCAATGTAAAAAAAGATGTTGAAAAGATTCAAGCTTGGTTAACACTCTATGCCATGCAAAATCCAAATGCAGGAACAGCCACAGGTATCGATGGTGATTTTGGTCCAGCTACAGAACAAGCTGTAATTAATTTCCAAAAAGCAAAAGGCTTACCTCAAAATGGAGTAGTAGATTATTACTTATTTGATGCGTTAATAACTCCAATGAAAAGAGCCTTTGAAAATAATAGTATAGGTAATAACCTAAGAGAATTAGTAGTCAATGTGGCCAAAAATCATGCAGAAAATAATCCATACGAACTAGTCATCAGAAACCAAAGCAACACTGGGCCATGGGTTCGCGCTTATATGGATGGCAATGAAGGAACTTCTTGGTATTGGTGCATGGGTTTTGCTCAAACAATAATAGATCAAGCCGCATCTTTACAAGGAAAAAACTTTAAGAACTTAATGCCTTTATCTTACAGTTGCGACACCATTGGCACCACTGGATTACAAAAAAGAATACTTACACGTTACCAAACAGCAAGAAGTAACCCATCTTTAATTAAACCAGGTGATTTATTCTTATTACAAAAATCAACTTATGACTGGTACCACACAGGAATTGTCATAGGAGTCAATGGAGACGTAATTGAAACGATAGAAGGCAACACCAATTCAGATGGTTCCAGTAATGGAAATGCGGTTTTAAATAAAATAAGAAATTTCAAACAATCCAAAATCGATTTTTTTTCTATCGAACCCTTAGTGTAAATAACAAGTCTTTAGATGTAGCTACTTTTAGCAACCAAAAGATATTTATAACCCAACAAATAAAAAGTAGTATCTTTATTTAAAATTGTATTTAAATTAGCTGCAACAAAACTAATTATAAAAAGACTTATAAATAAATGTAGATACAAAATGGCATTAGATAGAAGAAATTTTATAAAAAACACGGGGCTTTTTTTAGGCTATAGCGCACTCCCACTTTCAGAATTATTTTCTGCAAAAAATCAGAAACCAATAGGGGTTTGTTTAGTAGGCTTAGGAAACTACAGTGCAACAGTACTCGCTCCAGCACTCCAACTTACAAAATATTGTAAATTAATGGGAATAGTAACGGGTACTCCTTCCAAAATAGCAGTGTGGCAAAAAAAATACGGTATTGAAGATAAAAATGTCTACAATTATGACAATATGAATCAAATAGCCAACAATCCAGATATTGATGTCATTTATATAGTTTTACCAACAGGTTTACATGCAAAATATGCAATTAAAGCTGCCAACACAGGAAAACATGTATGGTGCGAAAAACCAATGGCAAAAACAGTAGCAGAGTGCCAATCCATCATAGCTGCTTGTCAAAAAAATAAAGTAAAATTAGCCATAGGCTATCGCATGCATCATGAACCTAATACCCAACAAGTGATGCAATGGGCTAATACAAAACCATATGGAAAAATTAAAGAAGTTCAAGCAGAAATAGGATATGATGTAACCAATCTAGAAAAATCTTGGCGATTAGACTCAAAATTAGGAGGAGGAACTATGTATGATTTAGGAGTGTATGCACTAAATGCCTCAAGATATGCTACTGGAGAAGAACCTATTTCTGTAGTGGCCAAACAAAAGACCACACGTCCTGACATTTTTACTGAAACCGATGAAACCACTCATTTTACACTAGAATTCCCCTCTGGAGCTATTGCACATGGAAAAACCAGTGTAGGAAAAGACATGCATCTTTTACATGTGGATTGTGAAAAAGGTTGGTATCAATTAGCTCCTTTCTCTATGTATAATGGTGTTAAAGGAAATACTAGCGATGGCCAACTTTTAAATCAATACATTGAAAACCAGCAAGCCAAACAGATGGATGATGATGCTTTAGCTATTATCAATAACAAACCTTTTATAGTGCCAGGAGAAGAAGGTTTAAAAGATATTCGAATTATAGAAGCCATTTATAAATCTTCTAAAACAGGAGTGAAAATTAATTTAATATAAGAAAATTTAAAAAATAGTAGTTCATTTTTATTGATTCCAACTAAGATATACTTTTAAAATTATTACTTCAAAATCGAATAAATTAAAATTTAGTGATAATTTTGAAAAAAATAATCAGAATACACTACAAATGAATTTACACTACCTCGTTCGGGAACCAAAAATACAACAAGCACAAAATCCAGTTTTAATTTTATTACATGGCTACGGAAGCAACGAAGAAGATTTATTTTCTTTCGCTACAGAATTACCAGAGGAATATTATGTCATTTCTGTTAGAGCACCATATGATTTACAACCGTATGGTCATGCATGGTATGCCATTCATTTTGATTCAGATGAAAATAAATTCTCAGATGACATACAAGCTAGAGAATCAAGAGATTTAATCGCTACTTTCATTGATGATTTGGTTGCTAAATATCCTATTGATAAAAATAAAGTTACACTAATTGGTTTCAGTCAAGGTAGCATTTTAAGTTATGCCACTGCCCTATCTTATCCAGAAAAAATTGCAAAAGTAGTCGTTTTAAGTGGTTACTTAAACGAACAAATTATAGCAGAAAACTTCAAAGAAAAGGACTACAAACACTTACAGTTTTTCATTTCACACGGAACAGTAGATCAAGTAATTCCTATTGATTGGGCAAGAAAAGCAAAACCTTTTTTAGAAAACTTAGGTCTTCCAGTAGTCTACAAAGAATACCCTATAGGACATGGTGTAGCTCCACAAAACTTTTATGATTTTAAAAATTGGCTAGAACAAACGAAGTAATATTTTGGAGGAAAGTTTTAATTGTTTTATAAAATCTGCTTTTTATGACAGAAAAAGAAAGCTAACAATCACAAAAGATTGTATTGAATTTGAAGACAATGATTTGGTTAATGGACAAAATACTAAATTCACTAAAGAAGAAATAGAATCATTTCGATTTGGAGTAAAATGGCTCAATGGCTATTCTTTTACTTTTGGAAGAATTTATAGTATAGATATCAAAAATAAAGAAGGTAAAATAATAAAATTAAGGTTAAAGTCTATTTATGGAATCAGAAAAAAAGAATTGCATCATAAATATGCTACTATAATTGATCAATTACTTGACTTCCATTTTATGGATATCTCTAAAAATTATCTCAATCAATTTAAAAAAAATGAAAAATTCACACTCTTGTCTATTCATTTTTTACCAGAAGGTATTCAGTTAAAAAACAACAAAATAATACTTTGGGAAGATTTAACCTCTAAGCAATATCACAATAAATATTCTTTATTTTCTAAAACCAATAAAAATGTTTATCTAATTTTAGAATACAATTCCGATTGGAACACAGCTGTAGTATATTCTGTCGTTGAAAAGATACTTTTAGACAAAAAAGAAAGCCCCACAATTTAGTAGAGCTTTCCTTAAAAAAAACAAACTAAAACTAAACAACTATGTACGAGGTAATACAACAGTATCTACCACGTGTATAATTCCATTTGATTGGTTAACATCAGCAATGGTTACTTTTGAGCTATTTCCTTTTTCATCTGTAATATATATGTCTTTACCTTTCATCCAAGCGGTTAAAGTTCCACCGCTTACAGTTTTGAAAGCATATTTTCCATTTCCTTTTTTAATAGCAGCAACTATATCAGCAGCACTCCATTTTCCTGCAGCTACATGATATTTTAAAATGGTTTGCAACATCTCTTTATTTTCTGGCTTTAACAAAGTTTCAACAGTACCAGCTGGTAATTTTGCAAATGCTTCATTTGTAGGAGCAAAAACAGTAAAAGGACCTTCAGATGACAATACTTCTACTAAATCTGCTGCTTTAACCGCAGCAACTAGCGTGGTATGATCTTTAGAATTTACAGCATTTTCAATAATATTTTTACTAGGATACATAGGTGCTCCACCTACTTCAACTGTTTTTTCTTTTTTTTGAGCTTGAATTTCAGTTCCTACTAAAAGACTAAAAGCTACTAATGCAATTGCTACAATTTTTCTCGTTCTCATTTTTAAGTTTTTTTATGTTATGTTACATGTTATAATTGCATTTACGAGAAAAATTGAATCTTGGTTTTAAAAAAGTAAAAAAAAATAAAAAAAGTAAAAGAAGGTAATAGATAAATAGCAATTCAATAATATTTATTACTTTTGAACTTCATAAAAAAAAGACATCATGGCAACAGTAACATTAGGCGGAAACGCAATACATACTTCAGGAGAATTACCAAAAAAAGGAACAAAATCACCTGATTTCAAATTAGTTAAAACTGACTTAGGTACAACTACTTTAGCTGACTTTACTGGAAGTAAGTTAGTTTTAAATATTTTCCCTAGTGTTGATACTGGTACATGTGCTGCATCTGTAAGAGCTTTCAATGAAAAAGCAAGTAAATTAGAAAACACAAAAGTATTATGTATTTCTCGTGATTTACCTTTTGCTCAAAAACGTTTTTGTGGTGCTGAAGGATTAGAGAACGTTATAAATTTATCGGATTTCAATACAGGAGATTTTGGAAAAGATTTTGGTCTAGAAATTACAGATGGCCCATTAGCTGGATTACATTCAAGAGTTGTAATTGTTTTAGATGAAAACGGTACCGTTACATATACAGAACAAGTTGCTGAAATTGCTGACGAACCAAATTATGAATCTGCCTTAGCTTCTTTATAAGCATATGAGTTTTGAAAAAGATAATACTTTCGTAAAAGGAAGATTGAAGAGTATTTTATTTGCTGTTAAAGGAGCATTCAAATTAGCTACTACTGAACATAGTGTGATGGTGCAATTAAGTATCGCATTTACTTTAGTCATAGCTGGTTTTTATTTTGGCATCACAAAAGAAGAATGGCTTATTCAAACTTTAGCAACAGGATTAGTATTAGGTATTGAAGGAATAAACACAGCTGTAGAAAAAATTGCAGACTTTATTCATCCTGATTATCATAAAAAAATTGGTTTTATAAAAGATATTGCTGCTGGTGCAGTATTTTTCGCTGCATTAACTGCAATTACGATAGGTTGTATTATATATATTCCCTATTTATTTTAAATTCTCTATTTTTGTAAAATAGTGTATCCTACATGGCTAGAAAAAGTAAAAAAGAATCTGAAAATAAGACACCTTCAAAAGAAAAGAAATCGTTGAAACTATCAAGACAGCAAAAGTTTACTATTGGTGTTTTACTAGTTTTACTTTCTGTTGCTTTATTGTTATCGTTTGTTTCCTATTTTATTACAGGAAATTACGACCAAAGTCAAGTAAATGATCTTTTCGATAGAGCTATTCAAACAAAGAATTGGCTTGGAAAGTTTGGAGCTTACTTGGCTGATTTTTTCTTATACGAAGGATTTGGTGTAGCTTCATTTCTATTTGTTAGAATTTTATTCTTAACAGGGACATATTTAATATTAGACATTAGTATTAGAAAACTTAAAAGAACCCTTTTTTGGGATTTATACCTTATCATCATTCTTTCCGTTATTTTTGGATTCTTTTGGGATTATCTTCCTGAACTAGCAGGAACTATAGGTTTTGAAGTTAATTCGTATATACAAGATTACATTGGCAAAATTGGTACTGCTCTAATATTACTTTTTGGTATAATAATCTATTTAATTTTTAAAATTAAGATTTCTCCAGATACTGTTAAAAATGTTTTCGAAAAATCAAACCAGACTTTTCAAGAAGAATTAATTACAGATAAATTAGAAAAAGATAGTACTAAAGAAAGTTTAAATAAAATTACTACTACTAATTCTTTCGAAGAAGACAATTTTACAATAAGAGAAGATGAAGAGGCTATTTCAAAAATTGAATTAAAACCCAACTCCTTTGAAATTAATAAAGATTCTTTAAAACCTACTATTTCAAATGCTTCTGAACTAAATTTAGATCCAAAATCTAAAAAAGAAGACTCTTTTAGTATTACTGAAAAGGTTAATTCTTCTGAAACAAACAACGAATCAGATAATGATTTTGTGATAGAAAAAGTAGAAGAAGAAGAAATTTTAGAAGGAAATTTATCTACTAAATTAGTACAAGATTTCGGAGAATTTGATCCTACATTGGAATTATCTAATTATCAATTTCCACCTGTTGACTTATTAAAGGAATATACAACTGGTGGCATTACCATTAACCAAACAGAATTAGAAGAAAACAAAAACCGAATTGTAGAAACTTTAAAAAACTACAGTATCGGAATTTCTCAAATAAAAGCAACTGTTGGACCAACAGTAACCTTATACGAAATAGTTCCAGACGCAGGAATTCGTATTTCTAAAATTAAAAATTTAGAAGACGATATTGCTTTATCATTAGCCGCTTTAGGAATTCGTATTATTGCTCCAATTCCTGGTAAAGGAACCATTGGTATTGAAGTACCTAATAACAATCCTACAATGGTAGCGATGAAAAGTGTTATTAGTTCTCCTAAATTTCAACAAGCAGAAATGGAATTACCTATAGCATTAGGGAAAACTATTTCTAATGAAACCTTTGTGGTCGATTTAGCAAAAATGCCACACTTATTAATGGCAGGTGCAACTGGACAAGGAAAATCAGTAGGACTAAATGCTATTTTAGCATCTCTTTTATACAAAAAACACCCTGCTGAAGTTAAATTTGTCTTAGTTGACCCAAAGAAAGTAGAATTAACCTTATTCAATAAAATTGAACGTCATTACTTAGCAAAACTTCCTGATACAGAAGATGCCATCATAACAGACAACACTAAAGTAATCAACACTTTAAATTCGTTGTGTATAGAAATGGACAATCGTTATTCTTTATTAAAAGATGCTATGGTTAGAAACATAAAAGAATACAACGATAAGTTTAAATTGCGTAAATTGAATCCTGAAAATGGACATCGTTTTTTACCCTATATTGTTTTAGTAGTAGACGAATTTGCCGATTTGATCATGACCGCAGGAAAAGAAGTAGAAACACCTATTGCTCGTTTAGCACAATTAGCTCGTGCCATAGGAATTCACTTAATTATTGCAACACAACGTCCTTCTGTAAATGTAATTACAGGTATGATTAAAGCCAATTTCCCTGCTAGAATTGCTTTTAGAGTAATGTCTAAAATAGATTCTAGAACCATTTTAGATGCTGGTGGAGCTGATCAATTAATTGGTCGTGGAGATTTATTATATACCAATGGGAATGATATGGTACGCGTGCAATGTGCATTTATTGACACTCCAGAAGTGGAGAAAGTTTGTGATTTTATTGGCAGCCAAAAAGCTTATCCTGAAGCATATCAATTGCCAGAGTATGTAGGTGAAGAAAGTGGCACGACTCTTGATATTAACATTTCAGACCGAGACACCTTATTTAGAGAAGCTGCGGAAGTAATTGTAACAGCACAACAAGGTAGTGCCTCATTAATTCAAAGAAAATTAAAATTAGGATATAATAGAGCTGGTAGAATAATTGACCAATTAGAAGCAGCTGGTATAGTTGGCCCTTTTGAAGGCAGTAAAGCTAGATCAGTTTTAATTACTGACTTAGTGGCACTCGAACATTTTTTAAACAATGAACAAAATAATAAGTAAATAAGATGAGTAAATTTTTAAAATTAGTAAGTTTTCTTTTAGTAGGTTTTTCAATTCAAGCGCAAGATGCTGCCAAAGCTAAAAGCCTTTTAGATGAAGTATCAACTAAAGTAAAAACATATGAAAATATCGTTATTGATTTTAAGTATGCTTTAAATAATCCAACAGAAAACATCAATCAAGAGAGTAAAGGAAATGTTACACTAAAAGGAAATTTATACAATCTAAACTTTATGGGTGTTACCAAAATTTTTGATGGTAAAAAAGTATATACCATTGTTCCAGAAGATGAAGAAATCTCTATTTCAAAGTTTGATGACAAAGATGAAAGTGCTGTAACTCCTTCTAAAATGCTTACCTTCTTTAATTCTGGTTACAAATATTCTTGGGATATTTTACAAGACATAAAAGGTAGAAAAATTCAATATATAAAATTAATTCCTATAAGTTCTAAAGACCAAAGAAAAGAAATCCTTTTAGGCATAGATGTTCAAACTAAAAACATTTATAACCTTATAGAAACAGGAAAAAATGGAACAAGAACAACATTAACTGTTAATTCTTTTAAAACAAACCAACCTTTGTCAGATAATCATTTTACCTTTACAGAGTCAAAATATCCAAATTACTATATCAATAGACTAGACTAAAGGGTGAAAATCTTAGACAAATACATTGTTAAATCATTTATGATTACATTTACTTCGGTATTTGTAATCCTTTTTTTTATTTTTGTTTTACAAGGAATATGGTTATTCATTTCTGAATTAGCTGGAAAAGATTTAGATTTTTTTACAATAATAAAATTTTTATCTTTTTACGCCCCTACAATCGTCCCTCTCGTTTTGCCTTTATCTGTAGTACTTGCTTCAATAATGACTTTTGGTAGTTTTGCTGAAAATTATGAGTTTGCAGCAATGAAATCTTCAGGAATTTCTTTACAAAGAGCCATGCGAGTATTAACACTATTCATTGTAGGTTTAAGTATAATTTCATTTGTATTTGCTAATAATGTAATCCCTAAAGCGCAATACAAATTCTTAAATCTAAGAAAGACAATTGTGCAACAAAGACCAGCTATGGCTATTGCAGAAGGACAATTTAACCCTATTGGATCTACTATTAATATTAAAGTAGAGAAAAAAACTGGAGCAAATGGTCAGTTTCTTGAAGATGTGACCATGCATATTAAAAATACAAATGCAGGATTAGGGGCAAATACTGTTATTAAAGCAAAAAATGGTATTTTAAGAAGTGATGAAAATTCAAATTATCTTCAATTAGAATTATTAGATGGTAATTATTATGAAAATGTAATTCCAAAAAAATATGAAGACAGAAATAAATACCCTTTTGCAAAAAGTAGTTTTAAGAAATATACTTTAAATATAGATTTAACAAAACTAGATGAAAACTCAGGTGATAATTCAGATATTACCTCAGAAAAAATGCTAACGTTAAGCGAATTAAACTATACTATAGATTCACTACAAAGCAATTATAACAAAGACATTGTTTCCTATGCTGAAAATACTGTTCAAAGAAATGACTATGTTTTCCAATTAAATAGAGTTCAAAAAATTGATAAAGAAAAAAAAGTCAACGATTTACTATCTATTTTCAACAATAAGGAAAAACAAAAAATACTAGAAATGGCTAAAAGCAATACTTCTAGTTCTGAATTTAGTGTTCAAAATAGTCAAAATGATTTAGATTATAAAAAGAAAAATTTAAATTCACATTGGATAGTTGTACACGAAAAATTCATCATAGCTTTTTCTTGTCTACTAATGTTTTTCATTGGTGCCCCATTAGGAGCTATTATTAGAAAAGGAGGTATTGGTTTACCCATAGTCTTTGCTATCGTCATTTTTATTGGTTTTCATTTCACAAATACTTTTGGAAAAAAATTAGCCGAAGAAGATACTATTCCTATCGTTTTAGGAATGTGGTTATCCTCTATTCTTTTAACACCTTTAGCCTTATTTTTAACTTATAGAGCAACAAATGACATTGGAATCATGATTAATTTTGATTGGTTGACCACACCTTTCAAAAAGATATTTAAAAAGCCAAGTGAAATTAAATTTTCTAAAGATATTATAGTACTAGATACCCTTAATTTGGACAAAACAGATAAAGAATATTTATCTTTTGAAGAAAAAGAAGATTCAGTTTTAAAAAATATAGTAAAAAATGCTGATCAATTTGGATACTCAAGTGAATCAAGAATAAAGGCTTTAAAAATATTAGAAACAAGAGGAATTAATCAAGAACAATTACTACTAGAGAACAACCTATATAACAAAGAATATTTAGAACTAAATTTTCACATTGAAGAATTTAAAAGCCTCAGTAAAACAGCCCTTTTATTATATATAATAGCTTTTATCTTTTCCATTTCAATAAAAATAACTGAAAATATAATCTTAATATTTTTAAGTATAATCAATATTATACTTTTATATATAAACATTTATAAAGCTTCTCAAAGTCATTCAAAAATTGATAAAATGATTAATAAAAATCTTTTTTTAAGTCCTTTCCTAGAATTAACAGCTGGTTTTCCATTTTATATTTTTATCTATTTATATAATAAATCAAAACTTAAAGAAGTTTTATCTGAGTTTAACAAATAAACTACCATTTAAAAATGTCAAAAAACATACAACTCAACTCCATTGAAGAAGCCATAGAAGATATCCGTCAAGGAAAAATTATAATCGTAGTCGATGATGAGGACAGAGAAAATGAAGGTGATTTTTTAGCTGCTGCTGAAAAATGTACTCCAGAAATGATTAACTTCATGGCTACCCACGGTAGAGGTTTAATTTGCACGCCTCTTACAGAAAGCAGATGTAAAGATTTAGATTTACATGCTATGGTGAGAAATAACACTGACCATATGGAAACCGCTTTTACTGTTTCCATAGATTTAAAAGGAAACGGTGTTACTACCGGAATTTCTGCTGCAGATAGAGCTAAAACAGTATTAGCACTAGTTGATGAAGAAACAAAACCTTTTGATTTAGCAAGACCTGGACATATTTTTCCTTTAATCGCTAAACAAGGTGGTGTTTTAAGAAGAACAGGTCACACCGAAGCAGCTATTGACTTTGCTAGATTAGCTGGCTTCACTCCTGCAGGTGTTATTTGCGAAATCATGAATGAAGACGGAACCATGTCACGTTTACCACAATTGGTAGAAGTAGCTAAAAAATTTGATTTAAAATTAGTTTCTATTGAAGATTTAGTAGCTTACAGAATGCAGCATGATAGCTTAATTCAAAAGAAAGAAGATTTTGAAATAGAAACCCGATTTGGTACCTTTAGATTAAGAGCTTATCTTCAAACTACAAACAAACAAGTACACTTGGCTTTAACAAAAGGGACTTGGAGTAATGGTGAATCAATCCATACTAGGATCAATTCAACTCAAGTCAATAATGACATCTTAGGCACATTAACAAATGATGCGGATAAAAAGTTAGATGTTATGTTTAAAAAGATTAATGAAGTAGGAAAAGGTGCTATAGTCTTCATCAATCAGGAAGTAAAATCATTAGAATTATTATCTAGATTATCCGAATTGAAAAAATTGCAAGAAGAAGGTACTATTAAAGCTCCTCAAGTAAAAATGGATTCAAAAGATTTTGGAATAGGTGCTCAAATTCTTCATGACATAGATATTTCAAGAATAAAATTATTATCTAATAATCCAGACCACACTAAACGTGTAGGTATGATAGGATATGGTTTAGAAATTACAGAATATGTAAATTACTAATTAGAAAAACCATAATTTAATAGCAAGAGAGGATACAGTAATTACAAGAAACAATCGAATTACTTTATCCTCTTTTTTTACAGACCATCGACTCCCAAACCAAGCTCCTGATGCACTTCCTAAAGTTAAGGTAAGTGCTAATGTGTAATTAATCTTATCTTCTAAAGCAAAAACAATTACTGCTCCTATTGTATAAACAAATACAACAAAAACTTTTGTTGCATTAGATTTTAATAGAGACAAACCATTTACATAAGGTAAAATTAATAACATTAAAAAACCAATTCCTGCATTTATAAAACCACCATAAATTCCTAAAAAAAAGAAAATAAACAAAGAAATATATAAAGGTTTTCCTGATGTTTTCTCTATAATTTCTGTGTAATTCTTTTTTGGATTAAATAGAATTGTTATTAAAACTAGTATCATAATAACTGCAAGAATTCTATTAAATAATTCTCCTTTTATATCAATAGCTAATTTAGCACCTATAAAAGATCCTACCAAAGCTGATAAACCTAAATACAAACTAAATGGATAAGAAGAAACACCTTTACTTTTAAAACCTCTAACTGCTGTAAAAGTTTGAACTAATATTGCTATTCTATTTGTTCCATTCGCTAAAGGAGCTGGCAAACCCATTAAAATCAAAGTAGGTAATGTCAATAATGTTCCTCCACCTGCTACAGTGTTTAAAAAACCAGCAATAAAACCAACAGGAATTAAAAGTAAATACTCGTATTGAAAATCCATAAATCTTAAAATAGTCAGTAAAGGTATTGAAATAAAACTTACTTCAACTTATAAAAACAAATACGTTTCAAGAGGTTCTCTAGTTATAAAAAAATGTTAACAGTTATTTACATTCTATAATAAATAGCCTATTTTTACTAACTTATTCAACAAAATTAGTTCAAATAAAATGAAGAAAAAATTAATTTCTGGAGCACTACTAACCCTATTTTTAGTAAGTTGTAATTCGGTTCCCAAAGCAAAAAAAGAGGTGAATGTTTCCAAATATATGAATACAATAACTTCTGACGAATTAAGTACACATTTACACATTGTAGCTTCTGATGAAATGGAAGGGAGAGATACTGGAACCGAAGGTCAGAAAAAAGCAGGAAAATATCTTATTGAACAATATAAAAAAAATGGGCTGAGTTTTCCAGCTGAAGCGGGTGATTGGTATCAAAAAATACCTTCTGAATTTATGGCAAAAGGATTTTCTCCAAAATTAAATGATTCAGAAAACATTTGGGCTTTCATAAAAGGATCAGAAAAACCAGAAGAAATTTTAGTCATTTCAGCACATTACGATCACGTAGGTACAAAAAATGGTGAGGTTTACAATGGAGCTGATGATGATGGTTCTGGAACTGTTGCATTACTTGAAATTGCTCAAGCTTTCGAAAAAGCTAAAGAAGATGGTTTTGGTCCAAAACGTTCAATTCTTTTCTTACATGTTACTGGTGAAGAGCACGGATTACATGGTTCTAGATTTTATTCAGAAAATCCATTATTCCCATTAAAAAATACCATTGCAGATATTAATATTGATATGATTGGAAGACGAGATACACTACACCCAAACACCAATAACTATATCTATGTAATTGGTTCTGATAGATTAAGTTCTGAACTGCATACAATTAATGAAGAAGCAAATAAAAAATATACCAATCTAACTTTAGATTACAAATACAATGATCGTAATGATCCTGAAAGAATTTATTATCGTTCTGATCATTATAATTTTGCAAAAAAAGGAGTTCCTGCAATCTTCTTCTTTAATGGTGTTCATGCTGATTACCACAAAGCGTCAGACACACCTGATAAAATTGAATATGATGCTTTGGCCAAAAGAGCACAATTAGCTTTCACTTTAGCATGGGAATTAGCTAATAGAGACGAAAGAATAGTAGTAGACAAAGACGGAAAATAAATTGATTACCCTATAAACAAATCCTCATTGCATAAATGAGGATTTGTTGTTTAAAAACTAAATACTAAACTTTAACTCATAAAATGCTTAATAAAATTCATCATATTGCCATTATTTGTTCCAATTATGAAGTTTCAAAAAAATTTTATATTGATATTTTAGGCTTAGAAGTGCTTAAAGAAACTTATAGAGCTGAAAGAATGTCTTATAAATTAGATCTTGCTATAAACGGTCACTATTGTGTTGAATTATTTTCTTTTCCTAATCCACCAAAAAGAACTTCAAGACCAGAAGCTACTGGTTTAAGACACTTAGCTTTTGAAGTAACACAATTAGAAACCATAATTGCACATTTAAATCAATATCAAATTGAAGTGGAACCTATTCGAATTGATGAAATAACCAAAAAACGTTTCACATTTACTCAAGATCCAGATGGATTACCTATTGAATTTTACGAAAAATAATATTAAGGTAAAGTTACTTTTTCAAATGAATTCAATTTTTGTAAATCTAAAATAGTTTTACTATCATCTTCATTTCTATTATACATGATATTAAATTTGGCTCCATAAACCACCTCTTTAAAAATATAAGAGGTTCGTTTTACCAAATGTGTACTATAAATATCATCAAATACTTTTATAAACACCAATATTTCTCCTTCAATTGACGCATAATCCTCAGCCGTAAAATTATACAAAGGACTTTTTTCTGTTATAGGATGAACTAATGTCCAACTCAACGTTAGCGCATTAACTTTGTCTAATTCTAAAGGCAATTGATAAAATTTATTGACCATAATACCATTCTCTTCAACACTTAAACCAAGAGTAAGTCGAGCTTCTGCATCAGTTAAATTAGCATTCTTAAAAGGTGTCATTCTCAACATTAAAGCAGTTCCATTTTCATAAGGTGCAATTACTGCATTTTCAGAAAATTTCACAAAAGCTTGTGGTTTACTAAAGCGTCCATAAAACAAACCTGTTGCAATAGCAAAAGTTAACAAACCTGTCAAAGCTTCTATTGAAGAAACAAAACTTGCCCAAAAGCCTGTTGGGTTAATATGTCCATAACCAACAGTAGTATAGGTTTGAATACTAAAAAAGAAAGCTTGACCAAATTTTTCCAAATTAGTATTGGCAACAATTCCGTTTAAATTTTCTACCCCAATCCAATAATAAATCGATGCAAAAAAAAGATTGGCTACAAAATAAAATAACACTATTACTCCTAAAAAATGCCATCTCGGAATATTTAGCATAAAGTGATGCCAACTAATACTTTCTAAAAGAGCAATTCCTTTTTTTTTGACATTTGCATCTCCATTTTTATTTACAAAACGACCTCCATAATTGGATGCATTAGTACCAAAACCTGAAGAATTTATCGTTTTAGCTTTAGAATTTATCGTTTTAAACAATGCCATTTTTATTTTTTTACAAATCTATAAAATATTATTAGCTATCAAAGGTAAGATTAATTATGCATCATCAATCATTTGTAGTACATTTACTATTATGAAACAAAATGCAAATGGAAATTAAAAAAGACTTAAAATTAGCCGTACTTATTGATGCCGATAATGTTCCCTATGCTAATGTAAAAGAGATGTTTGAAGAAATAGCAAAATATGGAACACCAACCTTTAAAAGAATCTATGCCGATTGGACTAAACCTACCGTTTCTGGTTGGAAAAATGTACTGTTAGAGAATGCCATTACTCCTATTCAACAATATAGTTATTCAACTGGTAAAAATGCAAGTGATAGTGCCTTAATAATTGATGCAATGGATATTTTATACACTGGAAAAGTAGATGGCTTTTGCATCGTTTCTAGTGATTCTGATTTTACTCGATTAGCTACTCGTCTTCGAGAAGCTGGTATGACAGTGATAGGAATAGGTGAAAAGAAAACATTAAAACCTTTTATAACAGCTTGCGATAAGTTTATTTATATAGAAATATTGAAAAAAGATGATTCTGAAAATCAAACAGAAACTTCTTCCAAAAAAGCAACTAAAACTAATGTTTCTAAACAAAAAACACCATTAAGTAAAATCGATCCTAAAATTATCAAACTTTTTGCAACTAGTATAGATGATTTAGAAGATGAAAATGGTTGGGCTTTTTTGGGTGATTTAGGTAATCTAATCTTAAAAAAGAAAACCGATTTTGATCCACGAAATTATGGATTCAGCAAACTCTTACCATTAATAAAAAGTATGCAAAAATTTGATATTGACGTAAGAGATACTAATAATCCTAATGTGAAACATATTTACATTAGGAAACAATAGAAATACAAGCTAAAAAACTGTCTAACAATATTTTATATAAAAAACACATAAATAAACATATTTTTATTTAATATTGCACAAATTTTAAGAATGAAAAAAAGTAACCTACTTTTCGTTTTTTTAATTTCACTAAATATGTGGAGTCAAAAAAACACAGAGCCCTCTCCTACTGAAATTAAAACAGCCAAAGAATTAAGAGAAAAATTTGACAAATCGGATGTTGCTATTTTAAAAAGCACTGAAAATGTGAGCTTTGAAATAGCAAAAGATAAAAAAAATGTAGAAGTTAACTATGCCATTTCTGAAGTACTACTAAATATCAACCATAGAGCTGATATTCAAAAATATGAGTTTTATGACAGTCAGTCTTTAATAAATACTTTTTCTTTAAAATATAAAAATAATAAACCTGCTAACATTTATCCTAAAGACGAATTTTATAAAAGTAATGATTTGTTCTACAATGATGCTAGAGTGAAATACTTTGATTTGGATTTTCCTATTCAAGGATATACTTATTTATATGATTTAGAGAAAAAAATTAAAGATGTAAAATACTTTACTTCTATCTATTTTAACGATGAGTTCCCAGTAATCAACAAAGAAATAGTAATAACTATTCCAAAATGGTTAAACCTTGAGATTAAAGAATTTAATTTTGATGGCTTTGAAATTACCAAAACCGAGACTAAAAATGCTGAAGCAATAGTATATAAATATACTATTAAAAACATGCCTCCTATTGCTAGAGAAAAATTAGCTCCTGGACCAAGTTATATTTATCCACATATTTTATTTGTAGCAAAATCGTTTACATTTAAAAATGAAAAAACTACTTTATTTAATGAAACTGCAGACTTGTATAAATGGTACAAATCATTAGTAAATGACATGAAAGATGATCCTTCCATTTTTGAAGCTAAAGTAAAAGAATTAACCAAAGAAGCTAAGACGGATGATGAAAAGATAAAAAACATCTATTATTGGGTTCAAGATAACATTAGATACATCGCTTTTGAAGATGGAATTGCTGGATTTAAACCTGATGATTCTCAAAATGTATTTACTAAAAGATATGGTGATTGTAAAGGAATGGCAAACCTTACCAAACAAATGCTAAAAGTTGCTGGTTTTGATGCAAGATTATGTTGGATTGGAACAAAACACATTGCTTATAATTATAGTATTCCTTCTTTGTCTGTGGACAATCACATGATTTGTGTGGTTATAAAAGAAGGTAAGAAATACTTCTTAGATGGAACCGAAAAATTCAATTCCTTTAAAGAATATGCTGATAGAATTCAAGGAAAAGAAGTCTTAATTGAAGATGGAGATAAATTTATTATTGACAAGATTCCGACTCATGATGCGGTTTCTAATAAAGAAATTTATACAGTAAACTATAAATTAGAAAATGAAACCTTAAAAGGAAAAGTGAACAAAGAATTTTTTGGTGAAAGTAGAGCTTCTTTTTTATACACTTACAACAGTATTAAAAACGATAAAAAAGAAGAAGCCCTAAAATGGTACATCAACTCTGGAAACAAAAATTATAATGTTAGTAATATAATCACTTCTGATTTATCTAACAGAGATAAAAATGTAAAAATCAGTTATGATGTAGCATTAGACAACCATGTTTCTTCATTTGACAATGAAATATACATTGATTTAGATTATGATAAAGAATATAATTATCTAGATTTTTCCGAAAGAAAAGAGAATATAGTATTTGGTTACAAAAGTTATGACGATGTTACTATAACCTTAGAAATTCCATCAGGTTTCACTATTAAAAAATTACCTGAAAACATCAACATCAAAACTGATGATTATGAAATTGCATTAAGTTTTGAAGTTAAAAATAATAGTATTTCGTATCACAAAGTTTTCAATTTTAAAAACGGAACCATCAACAAAAATGATTTTGAATCAGCTAAGAAAAATTTTGAGAATATTAAAAACCTTTATGCTGAACAAATTGTCTTAACCAAATAACCCTATAGAATAGCCCTTAACAAAAGTTTTTTTGAAAAAAAACTAAATTTTACATTTATGAAATACAATTACCTATTCCTGCTGCTTTTTTGTTTTTCAATAACTAATGCACAAAAAAAAGAAGAAATAAAAAATCTTTTTTGGAATACCAATGACGAATTCGGCACTATTGTAGCTGTACCAGAAAAGTATAAAAACGAATCAGCCGTTATAATTTACAAAAATGAAAACTATGATTTTCATAAATTTGGAAAAAGCGTTACCTACACTTCTTCCGTTAGAAAAAGAATAAAACTACAAGACCAAGCAGCTGTAACTGAATTTTCAGAATTCTCTTTCAAAGACCGCTTTTATAGCAACAAAGGTTTTTCTTTTAAGAAAGGAACAATTACACTAGGTATTAAAATTATAAAACCAGACGGGAAAGAAATAGAGATAGATGTGAACAAAGAATCTGTTGAAGAAGACGAATCTAAGAAAGTAGCTATTTCCAACTTAGAAGTAGGTGATATTATTGATTTCTACTACCATTCGGTCGAACCTTTTAAATCCTCTTTAGAATTTGGTTTTGAACCCGTTGAAACAACTTTAGGAGAAAGTTACCCTATTTTAGATTTAAAAATTACATTTGAAACTGAAAACGATTTCTTTGTAAATTTTAATTCGTATAATGGTGCTCCAGAATTAAAAAAAATAGAAACTAAAAAAAGTAACGAAAGAAAATATGTCCTTTCAGCATCTGATGTAGCAAAGAATGATTTTCCAAGATGGTTTTTACCTCTGGTAGAATTGCCTTGTTATAAATTCCAAGTATTTTTTGCAAGATCTGGTAAATTTGAACAAAGAGCTGATGCCTTTCTATCAGATAAAGAAAGTGACATTAAAAAAACTGTATCTAAAGAAGATATACTTGATTACTATAATACCAAATTTTATCCAAGCGGAAATCTAAATGATGTAAACGACTTCTTAAAAGGAAAATCATTTAGTTCTGATGAAGAAAAAATTAAAGAAATTTACTACTTTACACGTCATCAATTCTATACTCGATATATTGAAGCCTATATTTTAGGCGAAACAAAAATTATGTCTTATCCTTATGCGTTGTATGATTCTTATCCAATATTTTTTAATTCAGAAGAACAATTTATTAGGTACTTCATGGCCTATTTGAAAAAAAATGATATAAATTATGATATCATTGTAGCTACAGGACGAGAAAATGGACCTATAAAAGATATATTAATCCAACAGAATGCTAGAGTTTTATTAAAAATAAATACTGCAGAACCTATATACTTTGGTATTTTCACTCCTTATTCATTACCGAATCAGTTTGATACCTCTTTGGAAAACACAAATGCTTACGCGTTGAAAGTGTCTAAAAACAAAAAAGTAACAGATATTGAAGAAGTAAAGCTACCTACTTCAACAAATGACGATAATGTTTCAAAAGTAGCACTAAATGTTGCTTTTGATGTTACTTTAAATACCTTAAAAATCAATAAAGAAACTTCCCTTTTTGGAAATAATAAAAGTTTTGAACAATCTGACAAAATGAACTTTTATGATTACATAACAGAAGATTATGAAAAATATGGGACAACTCCTTTATTAGATTTAGTTCGAAATAAAAAAATGAAAGAAAAGTACAGAAAGGAGTATGATGCTTTATTGCAAAAAATGAAAGACAAACAAAAAGAGAGTCTTAAAAAAGCTGCTGAAAGAGAATACAATGTTAAAGTAGACGATTTTTCTTTTGAAATAGTTAATACTGGTAGATATGGAGAAACCGAACCCTTTCAGTATAAAGAAAACTTTACAATTAAAGATGATTTCATTAAAAAAGCTGGACCAAATTTTATTATTGAAATAGGGAAATTAATAGATTCTCAAGTTGAAATTGAAGAGAAAGAATACAAAAGAGAAAATAATATTTATACATCTTTTCCAAGAGCATTTAACTACAAAATTGAGTTTTCAATTCCTGAAGGTTACTCCGTTACAGGTTTAGAAAAATTAAACAAAACGGTTGAAAATGAAACAGGAAGTTTTATCAGTAAAGCTAGTATAATTGATAGCAAATTACATTTGGAAGCTACTAAAAAATACAGTCACTCCTACGAACCCGTTGCAAATTGGCAAAAAATGATTGCCTTTTTAGATGCTGCATATCAACTAACACAAGAAAAAATATTATTGAAAAAGAATTAATTAAAAAACGGAGAAAATTTTCTCCGTTTTTTTTATCTAAAAATTACACTTACAAAAAGGATTATAAATTGAGCCTTTTTCATAAAAATGATAGTTTAAGATTTTTATTAGTTCTTAATCACTTTTATTGTTTCAACTTTTCCATCAATTGTCACATTAACCATATAAGCTCCAGAAGTTAAATATGACATATCAATTTGAGTGGAACTCTCATTGTTAACTACTTTATCAATAAGAATTTGCCCTACTAAATTAACCACTTGTACTTTTGAGAATTCAGCATTATATTCTAAATTTAAAATGGAACTAACAGGATTTGGATAGAATTTTATACTATTTTCTTTAACAAATCCATCAGTAGATAATGGTGTTGATGGAAATTTAATACTTGCTGCAAAAATATTAACAACACCCGTACCTGATTCTTTTTGAAAATCTATTGAAGAAAATGTTTTTCCTTGATTGGCAACATCAATAGCTACAGAAAGTTCATAAATACGAGGATTTCCACTAGGGTTTTCTAATACATTATTAGTAGTATTCACTCTCCCTATTCCAGAAATTGCCACCGGTAAACTAGTTTGGTTAAACCAGTCTGGTATAAGTGTATTTGGAATTACTTGACTTGAACCGTCATCAAAATGAATCGTTCCAGAAACAGTACTTGTTCCTCCTCCAGAAGTAACTAAAAAATAAACTTTCTCAGCTGGATAAATAGTTTCAAATGTTAATGTTCCAGCATTAGCAGCACCAGCGGTAGCTATACGTAAAGAATTATTTCCATCATATGGTGTATTTAAAGGATTCATTTTAAAAATTAATCCAGGTAAACTTGAGCTATTAATAACCCCATTTACTGGCAAACCATACGTTAAATCAGCATCTGTTGAATTTAACTTATAATCTCTAGATAAATACACATAATTACCCCCATCAATATCATTTGTAGTAGAATTAGCAGATGGACCAACTCCATTAGCGATTACATCATCTGTTAAACCTGAACTTATTTCTAAATTTAAATAACCTCCAAAGACAAACGGTCCAGACCATGGACTATAACCACTATTATTATCACAAACGGTACGCACATAAAATTCTACAGTAGTGCCAGCAGTATAAGTAGCATTATAGGTAGTAGAAGCTACAACATCTCCTGTTGTAGGTGCTCCAGCACCTAAACTCTGAACAGCAATTTCCCATTCTGAAGCAGTCGCACCATCCCAAGACAATACTGCAGTAGTTTCAGTTATATCAGATGCGGTTAAGTTCGTAGGTGCATCACAAATTGGAATTCCAGAAGTCATTAAATCATCTATAAACAGATAATATTGATCCGTAGATATAGCTTGTATAGCAAAATAAATAGTTTGTCCCACATATGCTGAAAGATCATAGGTATACTCTGTATAAGTAGTTGATGGACCTACATTAGAAGCTAATACATTAGTAAAATCAGATTCTTGATTTCCAGTTGTTGAAACTAAGACATTGAATCGATCAATATAAGTAGCATTATAATTTCTTGACCAAAAACTAATGATATCACTTACATTAGCTGTAACGGTGAAAGGAGGTGTGATTAAAAAATCATTATGGGCAGTAGAACTATAATTTATTCTAGCGAATTTGGTTCCTGAATGAGGATAATTCGGAAAATTATTCTGAACACCCCAAGTATTCGCATCTCCTCCATTAATTAAAGACCAGCAATTTGGAATTTCTCCTATAGTAGTTCCTTCAAAATCTTCATTAATACTTATACCAGTAGTACAAGCAGTTGTAAAAGAAGCCATAGACCATGAACTATACCCACTTGCCCCACAATCTGTTCTGATATAGACATCATAAACTGTATTTTGTGTTAACGATGAAAGATTTGTAGTAGCTGTTGTTAAAGCTGTTCCAGATGTTGGTGCTGGACTTCCTGAAGAAACATAAGCAAATTCCCAATTCGTATTGCTACCAGCACTCCAAGTTACAGTTGCCGATGTTGTCCCTATCGAAGAAAAAACTATTCCAGTGGGCGCCACACAAGCAACAGTTGTTGTAAAAGTAAATGGACCTGTCCAAAAACTATAACCAGTAGTTGCACAAATAGTTCTGACATACACATCATAAGTTGTTTCAGGAGTTAAACTTGAGAAATTAAATGAATTCGTAGCACTTACCTCTCCTGTAGCTGGTATAGTAGCTCCTGAAGCTACTAGAGCAACTTCAAAAGTATCAGTCACATTAGCAGCTGTCCAAGAAATGGAAGCATCAAAAGCATTTACTGCTGTACTAGCAATATTCGTTGGTCCTGTGCAATCTGGTACTAACTTCCCGCTTACTGCAAAAAGATTAAATACACCTCCACTACTTTTTTCAACAGACATTCCCGATACTAATTTAGTTTGATTTGCAGCATCAATTGCTAAATCTAATCTATAAATTCTTGGATTATTATTGGGGTTTTCCAAACCATTATCAGATCTACTTCCTCTACCTATACCCGAAATAATAGTAGGTAAAGCATTAGAATTAAACCAATCTGGTATATTTAAAGCTGAAAAAACTTGTGTAGTTGCATCTGAAAAAGTAACAGTTATTGTAACACTCGAAGCACCACTTCCAGAAGTAACAGCTAAAGAAAGCGTTTCAAAAGATTCATTTTCTGCAAAAGTAATTGCAGATAGACCTGCAGCTCCATTAGTCTCAATTCGCAAAGAATTATTACTATCATAAGAAGCTAAATTAAAAAACAAATCACTATTAGCCATTGGCAATACTCCATTGGTTGGCAAACCATATGTAATAGGTGTAGCACCACTTGTAATTTGTGTTCCTTGAGCCAAGTAACAAAAATTAGCTCCATCAACATCGTTGGTTGATGTAGCACTTAAATCACCTAATCCATTCGCTATAACATCAGCATTGAATCCGTTAATGGTGAGTGCCATATAACTGGCTGGATCAAAAATTAAAGAAGGAGCTCTAACAGGTTTATTAGTGTTGGAATTTTCATGTTCTTTTGAAGAAAATCCAGTTAAAAAATAAAACAAACTAAATAAAGCAAGGGTTTTTAAATAAACACCCATAAAATTAAAATAATTTTTTTTCATTATATTTCTAATTAAATGTTTGATTAGTAAATATATAAAAAAAAGAATTTATAAATAATTTTAGATATTTTTTAATCAAAATAACATTTTAAAGCTAAAAAAATAACAATTACACATAAAATAAGTTTTTAAATTATGAAATACTATTTATTTTAGTTCACCATAAAATTACAACTAGAGGATTTACAATTCAAGTAATACTACTAATTCATAGACTCCTTTTAAAATTTTATTTAAGATTACGGCATGCTATCAACTAGTTTAGGAATAGTCTAAAAAAATCCGTTTTTAGGTAGTTTCAGTAGTTTAATTGACTATTTATCAGTAAATTATTTCCTATTCAACCATTTATAAAATAAAATTCACCCCTTTTTAATTTGAAATTCTTAGTTACGTAATTAAAAAAAACTAATTTTGAGAGACAAATATGAATTTCAATAAACAACATAAACATGAATTCGAAACTTATTGATAGGTTTTTGAACAGAGCCAAAAACTGGAAAGATGAAATGACATTATTAAGAAAAATTTGTTTGGATTGCTTACTAACTGAAGAATTTAAATGGATGCATCCTTGTTATACTTATCAAGGTAAAAATATTGTTTTAATTCATGAATTTAAGGATTACTGTGCTCTTCTAATCCATAAAGGTGCGTTATTAAAAGACACTGATACTATTTTAATTCAGCAAACCGAAAATGTTCAATCAGCTCGTCAAATTCGTTTTACCAACTTACAGGAAATAATTGATTTAGAACAAACCATTAAAGCTTATATTTATGAAGCAATTGAAGTTGAAAAAGCAGGTTTAGAAGTAAAAATGAAAAAGACTGATGAATTTACCATGGTCGATGAATTCAAAAAAGTTTTAGAAGATGATTCCAACCTTAAAACAGCATTTCAGTCACTTACACCTAGAAGACAAAGAGGCTATTTGTTATATTTTTCACAAGCCAAACAATCAAAAACTCGTGAATCTAGAGTACAAAAATGCATTCCAAAAATTCTTGAAGGAAAAGGATTAAACGATTAAACTAAAAGCAATACCTCTTTAAACAACTAAATAATTCTTAATTTAGTAAAAAAACAATGGAATGGGAGAATTGAAGGTAACAACAAACCCAAAAGTAGATGCGGTCTTTGCTAATTATCCCTACTTTGTAAAGGAGAAAATGCAACAGCTTCGAGAATTAGTAATTGAAACTGCTGAAGAGATTGAAGAAATTTCCCATATAGAAGAAACCTTAAAATGGGGAGAACCTAGTTTTATTACCAAAAAAGGAAGTACTTTACGAATGGATTGGAAAGAAAAAACACCTAATCAATATGCTATTTATTTTCAATGTTCAAGTAGGCTAGTTACAACATTTAGACTGGTTTTCGGAACTAAATTTGAATATGAAGGAAACCGAGCAATCCTCTTTCAAACCAATCAAAAAATTCCTAAAAATGCATTAAAAGAATGTATCAAAGCTACGCTAACCTATCATAACGTAAAACACTTAATAACATTAGGAATCTAAAAAATCTAGTAATCACTATTTTACATCATGAGAGATAAACGAAATCACTTATCTATTTTACTGGTTTTATTAATCTATTTTTCTTGTAAAAATGAAAGTAGAGATCCTGTTATAAATAAAATTGGAAGAAACGAGAATCAGCTTGATACTTTATTAAACACAAATGACTATTTAATTCTTGGCAAGAAAACAACTAAAGTAAAAGTCGTACAAAAAGATAAAATTGACGATTTTCCAACTTATGAAGTTTTAATTGGTTATCGAGATGATGTAATAATAGCAGAGAAAATTAGTTTTAATGAAGTTGAGATATATAGAAAAAACAATCCAAAAACTTTTTTTGAAGATTATAAAGTAGCAATTTATAAAGGAAAGTTATCCGAACCCGATTTTTCAACTAATTTACAAGCTAAAAGATTTAAAACAAACATAAAAAAAGAGTGTGCTAATGGTATCAACTTTGCCGGACATTATACTTTAATTACTTGGGGTTGTGGTTCACCTTGTCAAAGTGGAGTTCTTGTTGACAGAAAAACCGGAAAAATATATGGTGGTTATGGTACATCTCTTGGTTCAAAATTCAAGAAAGACAGTAGAATGATTATTAAGAATATTGGTGCGTTAGATACAATTACAAACCTAATTAAAGTTTGTGCGTACTGTGAAGTAAGTCAAGAAATTTGGACAGATACAGAATTTAAAGTAGTCGAATAATATAAAAATGGAAATAAAAATGAAAAAATACAGCCTTATTTTAATGGTTTTTTGCTTTATTTCTTGTCTCTCAGAAAAGAAACAAGAAGAGGAACAAGAAAAAGAAAATACTAATCTTAAAGAAGAAATAACAACTCCAAAAGAAACAGAACCAATCATTGGTGAAAGAATCGATGGCCCAGCTAATGTTAGAGATACCATTGATGGTGAAGTTCTTTTCACACTATATGATAATACTTTTGTAGAAAGTACACCTAAAGAAAATGACTGGAATAAAATTGGTATACTACCAACAAATCCTAAATCTGATTTTGAAAACGACCACTTAAAAAAAGGAGTTAAAATCATAGTAGATGGTCAAATCGTTGGAGAAACTAAAAAAGACGTTGAGTTATCTATGGGGTTAATTGGTTATACTCATAAAGAAAACATAAAAGCCCATTCCATCATTGAAAATATTTTAATGGATCTTTTCAAAAAGCAAAAGAACAAAAGAAATTTAGAGGACTTTAAAAGTTTTATAACCAACTTTAAATTAGAAAAAGAAACTCAATTTGAAGGAATGACAGTTTATTACAATTATGAAAACTGGATAGATGATCCCTCTCCAATGATGCGAATTGGACTTGTCTTTAAAAATAAAAATCTTGTTGCCATCTTACATTCTAGACCCTTAACAATTGAAGGAACTAAAGATAATAAATTAGATTATGCTTTTGATTGTCTTACATTTACTGATGTTAAAGATGCAGATGAAATTGTAAAAATCTTTAATCATTTTGTTCATTCAGTGGATTAAACTATTCTATAGCTTTTTCAATCAATTCTTTCTCTAGTTGTAAAGACGCTAGTTTTATTTCTAATTGAGTTAGCTTAAGCAAGCTATGTGTTTTTAAAGTTCTTATGGCATTCGTTTTAATGATACCTAATGCACCAGCTTCAAAATAATCATTTTCTTTTTGGGTTTGCACTACTTCTACAAAGTCTAAAGTATTCATAGCGGCTTCATACTTTTCTTTTGATTGATTCAATTTTCTTTCAAACTTTTTTTGTTTGTATAATACCTCTTTTAAATCGACTTCCAACAACTTCTTTTTAGTTGCCTCTTGTTTGAGAACCTCTTCTTTTTTACTACTACTATCAACTGAAATTGAGTTGGACAAAATTACAAGTGCTACAAGTCTATCCATAGATTTGTCTGGTAAACTGCGTTGTCTGATTTGAAACATAGACCATTGTGTTCTGGTAGTCTGTAACA
The DNA here is from genome assembly GCF_006491595.2 of Flavobacterium jejuense. Taxonomy (GTDB): domain Bacteria; phylum Bacteroidota; class Bacteroidia; order Flavobacteriales; family Flavobacteriaceae; genus Flavobacterium; species Flavobacterium jejuense. Next base: position 111,031 of record NZ_VEVQ02000002.1, on the reverse strand, counting down.
ACATAGCCATTTCGTCATATGTAATTAATAGTTTTTTGTTGAAAACCGATCGCTTTTTCATCTTTTATTATTTTACTAAATGAAACTTATTAGTTGTGGTAAACTGAAAAAAAATCAATTTACTACATTTTTGTGGCAATCTAAATTTTTTTTTTAAAAACACCACACTTTTGTGGCAATCCAAAATAAAAAAATTAGATTGCCACAAAAAAGTCAATATTTAAATTTGTATTTTTTTAACTACCTAAAGCAAAAACTTCTTTATACAGTCAGTATACACTCAAATAAACATGTATTGAGAACCACACTACTTCAGAGGCATAATTTCAAAAAATTACATTCCCTATAAAAAATATTCCTACTGTTCTTCGCTACTAGAATTAGATTTGTTAAGAATTTTCTTCAAAAATGCAAAATGAGCTTTGTTCTTGTAATCTTTTGTCTTAAATTTACTTAACTGACTAAAGCAAAAAATTAGGGCTAATGATTCAGCTAAAAAGGAATACTATAAATAATTTTAGCTGACCAGTAAATTAATTAATGCTAAATATAATTGACATGGAGAAAATAGCAGACTATAAGTATGCCCTCGATGAATCGTCAATTATTGCTATTACCAACCAAAAAGGAATCATTAGCTATGTAAATGATAACTTTTGTAATATATCAAAATATACTGCAGAAGAACTAATTGGACAAGATCATCGCATTATAAATTCAGGACATCACTCGAAAGAATTTATTAAGGAACTTTGGACTACTATTGCTAATGGCAAAGTATGGAAAGGAGAATTAAAAAATAAAGCGAAAGATGGAACAATTTATTGGGTTGACACCACAATAGTCCCTTTTCTAAATTCACAAAACAAACCTTATCAATATGTCGCCATTCGATCCGATATTACAGATAGAAAAAAAGGTGAAGAAGAACTTAAAAAGATTTTAAAAGAGATTTCTGATTATAAATATGCACTTGACGAATCGGCTATTGTAGCCATTACAAATCAAAAAGGAGTTATTACACATGTAAATGATAACTTTTGTAAAATATCAAAGTATTCTTCTAAAGAACTAATTGGGCAAGACCATCGCATTATAAACTCAGGGTATCATTCAAAAGAATTTATTAAAGAACTTTGGAAAACTATTGCAAATGGTAAAGTATGGAAAGGTGAGCTGAAAAATAGAGCAAAAGACGGTTCTACTTATTGGGTAGACACTACAATTGTTCCTTTTTTAAATCAAATAGGTAAACCTTATCAATATATTGCCATTCGATCCGATATTACAGAAAGAAAAGAAGGTGAAGAAGAACTTAAAAAGATTTTAAAAGAGATTTCTGATTATAAATATGCACTTGACGAATCGGCTATTGTTGCCATTACAAACCAAAAAGGATTCATTACACATGTAAATGATAACTTTTGTAAAATATCCAAATATTCTACCCAAGAATTAATTGGGCAAGACCATCGCATTATAAACTCAGGGTATCATTCAAAAGAATTTATTAAAGAACTTTGGAAAACTATTGCAAATGGCAAAGTATGGAAAGGTGAACTAAAAAACAGAGCAAAAGACGGTTCTACTTATTGGGTAGACACTACGATTGTTCCTTTTTTAAACCAAGAAAATAAACCCTATCAATATGTCGCCATTCGTTCCGATATTACAGAAAGAAAAGAAGGAGAAGAACAAATCAAGTTAAATAATGCCAAAGCAATTGAACATGCTCAAATATTAGAATTAAAAAACACCCAATTGGTAGATTTCTGCAATATTGTTTCCCATAATTTAAGAGCACCATTAATCAATATTTCTATGTTAGTAGATTATGTAGAACAAAGTGAAGAGGAACAGGAACGTATGGAAGTGCTAACAAAAATTAAACCTGTAGTAAATCATTTAATGGATGTTTTCAATGAATTAGTAGAATCGATACAAATAAAACAAGACACTGAAATAAAAGCAGACCATATCATTTTAAAAGATTGTTTAGAAAAGGTTTTGAGAGGTTTTGAAACCCAAATTCAAGAGTACGATGCAACTATTCAAATCGATTTACAACAAGCATCAACAATTTATTTTCCTCAAAAAAATATCGAAAGTATTTTATCCAATTTAATAAGCAATGCCCTTAAATATAAATCGCCAAATAGGAAACCTGTAATTACAATAAAAACAAAAAAAGAGCTAAATAGTGTAGTATTATCGGTAGCTGATAATGGATTAGGTATTGACTTAGTGCTACATAAAGATCAGATTTTCAAAATTCGTAAAACATTTCACAAACATCCAGATGCAAAAGGATTTGGTTTGTTCATGACAAAAACACAGGTGGAAGCAATGAATGGAAAAATATGGGCTGAAAGCCAACCCAAAAAAGGCAGTATTTTTTTCATAGAATTTAAAACACAAACTATATGAAACATGTAAAAAACCTCACACTTATTGATGACGATGATGTTTTCGTTTTCTTAACTAAAAAAACCATTGAAAAAACCAACCTTGTAAGCTTAATTAGGGTTTTTGGTAATGGAGTAGATGCTTTAAATTTTTTGAAAGAAAATAAAAACAACTTTGATGTGCTACCTGAAATTATTCTTTTAGACCTTAGTATGCCTATAATGAATGGTTGGCAATTTCTTGAGGAGTACACCAAACTAAATCCTAAAATGGGGAAAAATATCACTATTTACATATGCTCCTCCTCTATTTCTCAGGACGACATTACCCGAGCAAAATCCATTAACGAAGTTACCGATTATCTCATTAAACCTATTTCTAAAGATAAATTAATAGATTTGATTGAAAAGTTATAGATAAATAACAAAAAAAAATAAGTTTCTCCGTAAAAAACAAAAAAACATCTTCCTCTTTTCACACAAATAAAAAACTCAAAAACAAAAAGTAAATATAAATACATATTGTTGAAGTTGAATGTAAAGGTTAACTTTGCAAGAATAAAGACTGTAACAATAAAAAAATCAATAGTTAAAAATGAACCTAATTATAACATCATTTTTAATTAAAACTTGTAATTCATCATCAAAAAAAAAAAGAATCAAATGGGACTATTTGACAAATTTTTCGGAAAAGGAAATTCTAATAAAAGTCAAGAAATTGAAAAGACTAGTGAGCCATTAGATGAAGCGCTATTTTGGAGTATTATTGACATATCCCTTAAGAAGAGTAAAACTCAAGAAGAACAAGAAATTGTTTTGGTAAAAGAAATCGAAAAACTATCTCCTAAAGAAATAATTGGTTTTAGGTTACGAACTGACAAACTACTTTTTGATACTTATAATTCCGAAATGTGGTGTGCTGGTTATATCATGAATGGAGGTTGTTCTGATGATGGTTTTGAATATTTTAGAAATTGGATTATCTCTCGAGGCAAAGAGACGTATTACAAAGCTAAAGAAAATCCAGATAGTCTGATTGCAGAATATATCGAAGAAGAAGAATATTATGATTTTGAAGGATTTTGGTACGTAGCTTTAACTGCTTTTGAAAACAAAACTGGTAAAGACCTATACGACTACATAGCGGATGATTTTAAAACTAACGAAGGTAATTATCCTGATTTTGAATTTACTTGGGAAGAAGAAAAACCAGAAACCATGAAAGCGATTTGCCCAAAGTTATATGATAAAATGTGGAATTAAGAAGTATAAATAAAAATTTTCTGTTTTACAGAAAAAAACAAAAACCTAGTAATTAAAAACAAAACTTCTCGATACTCCCAAAGCTTCGGGGCCACTCGAAGTGATATAGCTCATGCCAACAAAATATATAACCATCAAACCGTCAGTTCGATTGTTTTTATGGAATACAATGGAATAAAAAATGTATCGAGAACTCGTCTGCTGGAAACAAAAACTTCACACCAAAATTCTTTCTAACAAATCAACAACAAACGATATTCCCCTTCATTTTCTACGGGTGCTCTGTGAATACAAGGCAACACCTGCTGTTCCGGATAATCTACAGCGAGGCGACAAAGATGCCCTACTCCTAAAGAAATAGGAATTGCATTAGGTTGGACTTCATAATGCAAATCAAAATAATTTTCGGTTAAAAAATCTTCAAATTCATCCGCTGGACCATCATGTAACTCGTTAAGCTTTGCTCTAATTTCTGGAATTAGAATTTTTTGTTGCGCTTGTACATTAGCAATAATCTCACTCGTTGCTCCATAATAGGTGCATAAAAAAGTATCTGTAGCAACAGGTGAACGATCCACATGAAAGGAATACACATCCGTAGTTATGAAATCAAAGACATCATCTCGTTCATAACATTTCAGTAAATTAAGCGTTGGAGAAGCTCCGTAATCCGCTAATAATTGAAAATCCTCTAAAATAATGGCTCTTGCTACATTTCCCTTTTCCGATAGTTGGAGTGCTACTAAATCTTCAGGATACACTTCTGTTATATCCTCCTTTAATTGCAGTTGGGTTACAATCTCTTTAAAATCACCTTCCAAATTTCTGTACCAACACAAGGCATTTCTATCTCCCTCAAAATCCGTTTGTACCAGTTCCTCAAAACTCGATACTTTTCCAATTTGGTTGCTTTCAGAAAATGTATGGCTCATAATATTTGATTAGGAAATTGAATTATGTAATACACTACAAAATTATGGAATTGCAAGGATGTTGTAGCATTTTTAATGCTATAAAAGTCCAATTTGAAGGAAAAATATTTTTTTACATCTATCTGGGAAATTGATTTTTTAATTTATTTGGTGTAAATTTACATCACTAAATGATTTTCTTATGTCAAGACAAAGCATCACATTAGCCAATCAAAATGATGAATGGTTAAAAGAACAAGTAGCGAAAGAAGAATTCACAAGCAAAAGTGAAGTTGTTAATTATTTAATCAAACAAGCAAGAGATCGTGAAGACTATCACGAATTTGTACAAGCAAAAATTGATCGTGGTTTGAAAAGTGGTTTTAGCACAAAAACTAAAGAAGAACTTTTAACCGAAATAAAAAATCGTTTAAATGTTTAATTATAAGCTATCTTTTGAAGCAGAAGAAGATATTATAAGAATTTTTGAATATGGTTTAGGAAGATTTGGCTTATTACAAGCAAATAAATATTATGAGATGTTATTTGACTGTTTTAGCAAAATTGCATCGAATCCTTTTCTATTTCCAGTAGTTTCAAATTATAAAAATGCAGAACGTTATTGTGTTTGTGGAGTTGACACTATTTATTACAATATCAAAGCCGATACTATAGAAATTATTACTATAATTGGTAGACAAGATTTTTAGTAATAAAATTAAAAAATGTCAAATTCTAGTTCTGAAAACAATTTTTAAACATAAACTTCTCGATATCCTCCAGAGGCGAACAGGCTTTTTCAATTCCATTGCATTCTATTGAAAAAACTCGAAGTGACGTGGATTATGTATTGAAAACCTACTTATCTCTCAAACCGTCAGTTCGAGTGCTGTTTTTAAAAAGCGAACAGCAATTTTAGAAACAGTGTATCGAGAACGCGTCTATTTAAAAACTATTTTAAAAAATTACGTTTTCCCGTAAAAAACACAAAAACCGTCTTCCTATTTTTACCAAAATAAGCCCCTCAAAAACAAAAACTACGTATAAATACGTACAAAAAACCATGAAAAATACGTATTTATACGTATTGTGGAAGTGGATTGGAAAGGTTAGATTTGACAGAATAATAAAGTCAAATTATTAAATAAGACATTTTATTAAAATAAAATTGAATAAGATAAATCATGATAAATTTTGAAGTTCTAATTAATGATGCTTTTTCAGTTATCACTAATGATAAAGATCTAAATCCAATTACTAATAAAAAGGTTCTTAGTTTAATAAATACTTTTGAAAATGGCTTTTGGAACTATAATAAGTTTCAAAAATTTATATGGAATAACATAAAAGAAACTGCATTAAATCATAGAGAAAGAAATTCATTGGCTATAGAAGGCGAAGACTCATTATTAACAGAAGCAGCAATAAATTTAAGGCTTTCAGAAAGTGAAAATGATATTGGTAGAGGAAGTGAAATATCTGAAATTCTACTTTATGGAATAATGAAAAAATATTATCATGCTTTACCAATAATTCCAAAAATTTTCTACAAACAAAATACACAAGATAATGCAAAAGGTGCTGACAGTGTTCACATTGTAATTGAAAATGAAAATGAATTTTCCTTATGGTTTGGCGAATCTAAATTTTATAATTCAATTGAAAATGCAAGATTAGATGTAATCATTGATTCTGTAAAAGACTCTTTGACATTGAGAAAAATAAAGAAAGAAAATATGTTAATTACCAATCTTTCAGATATAAATGATTTTGAAGAGATTTCTACAGAATTACGAGCAAAAATTATCCAATCTCTTTCACAAGAACAATCTATAGATTCAATAAAGCCAATTTTAAATATACCAATCCTATTATTATATGAATGTAGCATCACAAAAGAAACAACTCATTTAACAGAAGAATATAAAACCCAGATAATAAATCATCATAAAGAAAGAGCAACTGAATACTTTAAAAGACAAATAAATAAATGCAACGAGGTTGATTTATATTCAGAAATTAAGTTTCATATCATTCTTTTTCCAGTTCCTGAAAAAAAACCAATAGTTGATAAATTTATTGAGAAAGCACAAGTATATAGAAATTAATTATGGAAGATATAATATTTGATAATTGTCATAAAATAAACGACTTACTAATTTCTAACAAAGATAATGAAGCAAGAGAAGAACTAATTAAACTCTTAGATTATCATAAAACACAAAAGTTAGAATACACACCGTTAGTAAATCATTTAATTAGAGAAACTGGCTTATTTCCATACTTACAACAAGAAACTTCTAATTGGGAAGAAAGATATATTTATGAAATTTTCAAAGTTAATATTGGAGAAGAAAAACCTGTTACATTACATCGCGAGCAATCTTTTTTATTGAAAAAACTTTTAGAAGGCAAAAACATAGCAGTGAGCGCACCAACAAGTTTTGGAAAAAGTTTTGTTATAGATGCTTTTATAAAAATCAAAAAACCAAAAAATGTAATAATAATTGTTCCAACAATTGCGTTGACAGATGAAACTAGAAGGAGATTATATAAAAAATTCGCTAACGAATACAAAATCATTACTACAACCGAAGTAGAACCTGCAGAAAAGAACATTTTTATTTTTCCACAAGAAAGAGCTATAAATTATTTGGAAAAAGTTGAATTCTTTGATATAATGATTATTGATGAATTTTATAAAGCAAGTAGTTTATTTGATAAAGTAAGATCCCCAAGTCTAGTTAAAGCAATTATAAAAATTGGCAGTAAATCCAAACAAAAATATTTTTTAGCTCCCAACATATCAACTTTAGAAGATAATCCATTTACAGCAGATATGGAATTTATACAACTAGACTTTAATACAGTTTTTTTGGAAAAACATGAACTTTATAAAGAAATAAATAAAAATATAGAGTTAAAAAGCAAATTTTTAATTAATATTTTAAACCAAAAACAAACAAAATCATTAATATATGCTGGTACATATACAAATATAGAGAACATATCTAATCTAATATTAACTACATATTCAGAAAAAAATAATATACTACTGGACCAATTTGCAAATTGGTTAGGTAAGAATTACGATTACAATTGGAATTTAACAAATCTTATAAAAAGAGGAACTGGAATACACAACGGCAGGTTGCATCGCTCTTTAAGTCAAATACAAGTTAAATTATTTGAAGATAAAAAAGGAATAAGCAATATAATTTCTACATCTTCTATTATTGAAGGAGTTAACACATCAGCAGAAAATGTAATAATTTGGATGAATAAAAATGGTAGTTCAAACTTAAATGATTTTACATATAGAAACATTATTGGTAGAAGTGGCAGAATGTTTCAACATTTCATTGGTAAAGTCTACATATTAGACAAACCACCTGTGAATACACAAACTGCTTTGAATATCGAATTTCCAGAAGAAATATTAGGAGATTTAGATAGTCAAAAATATGACAAACTGTTGACTAAAGAACAAGTTGCAAAACTAATCCTTTATAAAGATGAAATGGAAGGAATTCTTGGTGTAGAAGTGTACAATAGACTAAAAGATGAATCTGTATTCCAATCTAGCAATTCAGAATTGATAAAATCTATTGCAATTGATATGTCGATAAATCCTGAAAGTTGGAACGGTCTTTCTTATTTAAATTCTAAAAATAGAAGTCAATGGGATAAATCATTATACAAAATAATCAATTTACAGCCTGGTAACTGGGAAACGAAAAATAATACATTTGTGGAATTCATTAAAATTTTACGTAATAATTGGTTTAAATCAATTCCAGAATTATTAAAAGATTTAGAACCATACGATGTTAGTATTGATGAGTTTTTTAAACTTGAAAAAAATGTAACTTTTAAATTTGCGTCTCTTTTAAAAGATGTCAATGTACTTCAAAAAGAATTACTTAAAGGTAAAAATTATGACATATCTAAATTTATTGCCTACATTTCTCACGCCTTTTTACCGACTGTAGTTTTTCAACTTGAAGAATATGGATTACCAAGAATGATTTCAAAAAAAATTCATAAATTAGGAATAATAAATTTTTATAATCAAGAATTAACAATTCACAGCGTGATAGATATTTTTAATTCTTTGGATAAAAATGAAATTAAAAAAAATGCTATGTTAGATGAATTTGATAACTATATCCTAGATTATTTTTATGACGGAATAAAAACTAATAACTATAGCAACTCTTAAAAAATTCTTAGTATTAAGTATGAGTTTAAAAACCATAAAAAAATCCCAATCTCTCGATTGGGATTTCTATTTCATCTAATTAAAGAAACGTATAACAAGAGATACAATTCTGATTCTAAACCAAATTTACTAGTTTATTGTAGCTTCTCTAATTGCATCAATAATTTTACTTGGATCACATAAATTTAGTCCTGCTCCCCAACTAGAATTAAACTCAATAATAAACCACCCATCAACCTTATTATAACCCAAATCAACAACATAAGTTTTAGGTAAATCAATAGAATAGATTTTTAAAAAATCGTTTAAAAATTTTCTTGCTGAAATCAAATCAGAATTACCTTCATAAATTGCCATATCAAGAATTTCTTCATTCAAAATAAAGGCTCTAACTTCACTTTCTATAGAAATTATACTAGACTTTATTATTTTTTCAGCTTGATCAATTCCGTTTACCTCTTTTAAAAAGCTAGTAAAATCATCATACACTTTTGATTTAAAAGTTTTAGGTTTAACTGGTTTTATAAAAGCTGGAAACAAAGATTCATTAACGTCATAAATTCTTAAAATATCAATTTTTCTTTTAATCCAATCAAAATCGAGTTGACCTATCATTTCATCTTTCGGTTCAACTAGTTTTACTCCCACGATTTGTGCTAAAACTAAACTAAAGGTATCAATACCATATATTGTAATTCTTTTTGTCAAATCAATATCAGGTTGTTCCCAAAATTTCCCAATCCGTTTAATTTCACCACCATTATTTTTCCAAATTTCCGCAACTGAATCACGCTCAATATCTATTTTATCAGGAATCAATAAGATTTCGTCAGTCATTTATATAGACATTTCTTTTGGTTACTTTCTACTATTTACTCAAATACATTTTTCTTCTAGAATACAACTCGTAGAACTGGTCGTCTTTTAAGTCGTCTATAAACAAAATGCTTTCTCCAGTTGATTTCATTTCTGGTCCTAAAGCCTTGTTTACGTTTTTGAACTTACTAAAAGAGAATACCGGTTGCTTAATCGCGTAGCCTTTTAATTGTGGGTTGAACATAAAGTCGGTTACTTTATTGTGACCCAACATTACTTTTGTGGCGTAATTCACATAAGGCTCTTTGTATGCTTTTGCTATGAAAGGAACGGTACGAGACGCTCTTGGGTTCGCTTCAATAATGTAAACCGTATCGTCTTTAATCGCAAATTGTATGTTGATTAAACCAACAGTTTTCAACGCTCTTGCAATTTTATGCGTGTGGTCTTTTATTTGTTGCATTACAAATTCTCCTAAGTTGAAAGGAGGTAAAGTCGCATTACTATCTCCAGAATGCACACCACAAGGCTCAATGTGTTCCATAATTCCTATGATATACACATTGCCATCAGCATCACAAATGGCATCTGCCTCTGCTTCTATGGCACCATCTAAATAATGATCCAAAAGCAATTTATTCCCAGGAATCGATTTTAATAAATCAATTACATGTTCTTCTAGTTCTTGTTTGTTAATCACAATTTTCATCCCTTGACCTCCTAATACATAAGAAGGACGTACTAATAATGGAAAGTCTAGTTTATCAGCTAATTGTGAAGCTTCTTCCGCACTTTCAGCAATTCCAAATTGTGGGAAAGGTATTTTCAAATCGGTTAACAAATCAGAGAAACGACCTCTATCTTCAGCTAAATCTAAAGCTTCAAAAGAAGTTCCAATGATTTTTACACCATGCTTCGATAATTTTTCTGCTAATTTTAAAGCGGTTTGTCCACCTAATTGTACAATAACCCCTTCAGGTTTTTCGTGTTGGATGATATCGTAAATATGTTCCCAAAAAACCGGTTCGAAGTATAATTTATCAGCCGTATCAAAATCAGTTGAAACGGTTTCAGGGTTACAGTTAATCATGATGGTTTCGTAACCACATTCTTTTGCTGCTAAAACACCATGCACACAAGAATAATCAAATTCGATTCCTTGTCCAATTCGGTTAGGTCCAGAACCTAAAACAATTACTTTCTTTTTATCAGTAACGATACTTTCATTGTGAACATAACGTGTTCCGTCTGCTTTTTCAATTTCAGCTTCAAAAGTAGAGTAATAATAAGGCGTCAATGCTTTGAATTCCGCAGCACAAGTATCTACTAACTTATAAACTCTATTAATTTTTTGCTCCTGGCGTAATTTATAGACTTGACTTTCCAAACAACCCATCATGTGAGCAATTTGTCGGTCACCATATCCTTTTTGTTTGGCTTCTAATAACAATTCTCTTGGTAAAGTATCTACCGTGAAGTTAGCAATTTCTTTTTGCAAAATAAACAACTCTTCATATTGCTTCAAGAACCACATATCTATTCTAGTAATTTCATGAATTCTACTCAAAGGAATTCCCATCGCAATCGCATCATAGATTACAAAAACTCTGTCCCAACTCGCGAAAGTCAATTTCTCGATGATTTGCTCGTAGTTTTTGTAGCCTTTTCCGTCTGCTCCTAATCCATTTCTTTTGATTTCCAATGACTGTGTGGCTTTGTGAAGCGCTTCTTGGAACGAACGTCCAATTCCCATAACTTCACCTACTGATTTCATTTGTAAACCCAAAGTTCTGTCAGAACCTTCAAATTTATCGAAGTTCCAACGCGGTATTTTTACAATTACATAATCTAATGTTGGTTCAAATAAAGCCGAAGTCGATTTTGTAATTTGATTTTGTAATTCGTCTAGGTTGTAACCCAAAGCCAATTTAGTAGCAATTTTTGCAATAGGATAACCAGTAGCTTTTGAAGCCAATGCAGAAGAACGAGACACACGAGGATTAATCTCGATGGCAACAATATCTTCTTTTTCATCTGGAGAAACTGCAAACTGAACGTTACATCCTCCTGCGAAATTACCAATAGCACGCATCATTAAGATAGCCATATCACGCATCTTTTGATACGTTTTATCCGATAAAGTCATCGCAGGTGCCACTGTAATACTATCTCCAGTATGAATTCCCATAGGGTCCATATTTTCGATGGTACAGATAATGACTACGTTATCGTTTTTATCTCTTAATAATTCTAATTCGTATTCTTTCCATCCTAAAAGTGCTTTGTCAATTAGCACTTCATGAATAGGAGACATTTCTAAACCGTAGGTTAGTTTTTCGTCAAACTCTTCTTTAGTATGTACAAAAGCTGCTCCAGTTCCACCAAGTGTAAATGAAGGACGAATTACTAATGGAAATCCAAATTCTTGAGCAATTTCTTTTCCTTGTAAAAAAGAAGTAGCCGTTTTTGCTGGTGCAGCTCCAACACCTAATTTTTCTAAAAGTTGTTTGAATTTTTCTCTATCTTCAGTAATATTAATAGCGTTAACATCAACTCCTATCATTTTTACTCCAAAATCATCCCAAATTCCTTTTTCATCGGCTTCGATACACAAATTCAAAGCAGTTTGTCCACCCATTGTAGGTAAAACAGCATCTATTTGTGGATGTTCTTTTAGTATTTGGATTAATGATTTTGTGGTTAAGGGTAATAAATAAACATGATCGGCCATTGATGGATCTGTCATTATAGTTGCAGGATTAGAGTTGATAAGAATGACTTCTAAACCTTCCTCACGAAGAGAACGAGCAGATTGTGAACCTGCGTAATCAAATTCGCAAGCTTGACCAATTACAATAGGACCTGAACCTATAATTAAAACCGATTTAATAGAATTGTCTTTTGGCATTTTGTAGTTATTGTTGTGTAGTTATGTATGGTTGTTTTTATTGTTTAAACCTAGCCCTGATGGCAGTGGAAATCCTTTTTTATTTTTATAACGTGCACGCTAACTTATTGCTATAGTGGTATAAAAATAATAAAGATTGCAACGAACAGCAGGAAATAGCTCCAAAAACTTATTAAATTTTATAAACAAGTTTAAAAAAAAGCCGCTACTAATAAAAGTAACGGCTTAATATTGATTAGAAACTAATCATTATTTTTTATGTCTTGGTTCGCTAGAAACAGTTAATTTATGTCTACCTTTAGCTCTTCTTCTAGCTAGAACTTTTCTTCCATTAGGAGAAGACATTCTGTCCATGAATCCGTGTTTGTTTCTTCTTTTTCTTTTCGATGGTTGAAATGTTCTTTTGCTCATTACTTTTATTTTTAAAATCTATAAATAAATCGAATTTTTATCACTTGGCTTACCTTCCTGTAAAACCGAGTGCAAATATACAAAGACTTTTTTCATTCGCAAGTACTTTTTTAAAAATATTTTTAATTGATTTTATTACCTTTGCAACACTAAAAAAATAATTATGTTCAATAAAAATATCAAATTAGTTCTAGCTGGTTTAATCATCGCTTTTGGAATCTATCAATTTATAGAAAGTAATATAGGGAATGGAATTTTCCTTATTTTATTATCAACTATTTTTATCTTTTTATATTTTAAAAATGAAATGATTTTATTGGCTTTTTTAAAATTGAGAAAGCAAGATATGGATGGAGCTAAAAAATGGTTAGACAAAATTAAAAATCCAGAGAGTGCTTTAATTCAAAAACAACAAGGATATTACAACTATTTAAACGGAATTATGGTTTCGCAAACTAATCTAACACTTGCTGAAAAGTTTTTTAAGAAAGCCATTCAATTAGGATTGTCAATGGATCAAGATTTGGCTTTAGCTAAATTACAATTGGCCGGAATTGCCATGACGAAAAGACGTAAAATGGAAGCAAACAACTTACTAACGGAAGCTAAAAAATTAGACAAACACGGTATGTTGAAAGATCAAATTAAAATGATGAAAGATCAAATGAAGAAAATCTAATTGTTCTTCACTATAATAAAAACAAAAAGCACTCGATGAGTGCTTTTTTTGTGTTTATAAATTTATAGTATTACTTTGAATATCCTGATGTAGGTATAGCAATCTGATATTTCTTTTTTGATTTGTTTGGCAATGATTTATCTCTCAACCAAGGATTGTGAATTTTTAAAATCTTATAATTAATTCCTTGAGAAATGGCAAAATCAGCTAAATCAGTAACGGTTGAATCAACCTCTATTTTCTTAACAGGAATTTCAGAATACAAAGCATGAGCTGGTATTTCGAAACCGTATTTTTGAGGATTTTTCATGATTTCTTTTAAAGCCAAAATACGGTATACATAACGAGCCGTTTCTTCTGTTAATAGAACATCATAATAACTGTTTACTTTTTGAGATTCTAATTGACGTTGTACACCAGCCATTCCTCCATTATAGGAAGCAGCGGCTAAGGTCCAATTTCCAAATTTTAAATAAGCTTCTTTCAAATAAGCACAAGCTGCTTCTGTTGCTTTTTCTAGATCATAACGTTCATCTACATAATCATTTACTTCCATCCCTTTTTCTTTAGCTGTTGTAGGCATAAATTGCCAAACACCTCTAGCTCCTGCTGGTGAAACTGCATTCACTAAACTACTTTCGATAACTGCTAAGTATTTAAAATCATCAGGAATTCCATTTTTAGCTAAAATAGGTTCAATTACAGGAAATACTTTATTCGCTCTTTTAATCACTAATGTAGTATTGGTATGGTAATTCATATTAGTAACCATTTCTCTATCCAAACGCTCTTCCACATCCGCCATAAAGGTAGGTACTTCTTCTTGAGCAAAATTCATTTGTGTAGGATAATCTACGTGTGCTATTTGTACAACATTAGTTTTTGTAGCATAAATAAACAAAGCACTGATTGAGATTACAGCACAAATTAATACGATTCTTTTAATAACATCCTTCTTCATAATTAATTTCTTTTCGGTTTAGTAAATCATTTTTGGCAAATTTTCGTTAAGCCACTTGTATTTATTAATAATCATGATGTGTGTTCCGCCTTTTACAACAATAGCATTTTTTATATTTTGTATTGGAAAAACTTCATCAGCATCACCATGAATATGTATTATTTTTTCATCAACTTGGTCTCTAGACCATAAAATTACACTTTCTATCGCCCAATCCAAATATTTTTTATCTCTAACACTCAAATATTTTTCATATAACTTCAATCTACTGGATATAATATTTTCTCCAAAAGCGTATTTGACTAAAGTTTCTACATTGGCTAACAAACTAGTTGGTATCAATTTATAAGCCAAAGTTTTTTTTGCAATCTTCATTCGACTTGGCATCTCTTTATTTGTTTTTACACTAGAGATAATAATAGTCTTCCTTGTACTTATACATTTTGACATTTCTTGGACTAAAATACCTCCAAAAGACACTCCAATTAAAACTGGATTTTCGTGCTTAATCTCTTTAGTCATTCTTAACGCATATTCTTCTAAAGTTTCCTTTGATTTTGGAACAAACCATTCTAAGAAATACATTTCAAATTCGTCTTCGGGTAATTTTATATTTTCAAATATGATAGGACTTGCTGCCAAACCAGGCATGAAGTAAACAGGTATTCTAGACATTGTAACAGTGGTTAACTTTAATCCTAGTAAAAGTACTATATTTCTTTTATTATTCGACAACTATTTAACTTTTAAGAATAAAAAATCATAAAAGTTAAATTTATTTGAAATTGATTGTCAAATCGTTAACTTTGCATTGTATACTTATACCCAATCAATATATTTTTATTGATTGTTAAAATTAAAACTAAAAGCATTAACCGATGGAAATTAAAGACAATGAGTTATTAAGACAATTTGAAATTAGTACTGACACAGGATTGGTATCTATCGAATACTCGTTACAAGAACGTAAAATCTTTTTAACTAAATTTTGCGAAAACGAAAATTCAGATGAAGAATTGCATGAAGAGTTCATCAAAAATGTTTTAGCAATTGCTGAAGAACGAAAATTAAAAGTTGTTCCAACTCATTTAAAGTTAATCAAGTTTTTTAGAAAGAACAGAAGATACCAAGAAATGCTTCCTCCTGGAATTAAGATATAAAAAAAAGACCTCTTTTTAAGTAAGAGGTCTTTTTTTTATATCTGTATCTGTATTATATTTCTTCTAGAACGACAACACTAACCTCGCCCTTCACAGTCATATCATTACCAGAATCATTATCTGATGCTGGAACATCAAATGAGAATGTAAATTCTAATTTATTTGTTTCATCATTAAAACTATAATTTAAAATTTGGAAATTAGCACTTGTACTGGTTGTATTATAACTATCAGAAAGTACAAAATATTTTAAATCATCACCTATTACAGCAAAATTTTCGATTCGAAATGAATTTAAAGCTAAAGACTGGGTTTCTAATCCTGCATCGGTAACGTTCAATCTAAAAGACACAGTAGATTCTTGGTAAACATCATCTGGAGAACTTAAAAATCTTAAAACTGTAAATGCTAAATCATCTCCATTACTTTGAACAGAATTACTATTATTATAATCCGAACCTTCTACAGAAGTAAACTTAAAGTCAGAAGTGTTTGTAAAAATTACATCATCTGGTCTTGTTCCAGAAAAAGTCATTTTTACTGAACCAAATTTTGTTAACTCATCAAAACCAACTCCGTTTAAACCGTCTTTTCCATCATCAACAGAACAACTCGACAATACTACCATTGAAAAGCAAAGTAAAATTGCTTTAATTTTTTTTAAAATCATTTTATTTTATTTATTAATTAATTTCTAGCAAAAATCACCTTTTTCTAAAACAAAAAAATCACCATTTTTGGTGATTTTTTATTTTAATAACTGAATTATAAAATGCTATTCTATTTCCCTAATTCCTTTTCTAAATATCCATTTCATAAATATCTTTTCTCCATCATTGGTTTTCATATACTGAAATTTTGGAGAAAGAATTAATGAAACGATAAAAGCTGGTCCTGCAATCCAAAAACCTATTAAAGTGGTAAAGGTCATTATCAACAAATAAGCTGGAATATAAAAAAAGGAAAAACCAAAAAGGTTGTATAAAAATGCTTTCGTTTTTTTACTCATAATACTTTATATTTTAATCTTGATTTTCAACTTGAAATTTTGTTCGCTTACTTCCTGCATACATTTCATATTTCACAAAGCGCGCCTCTAATTTTCCATTAAACAATTTAATTTTTCGACTTGGTTTTAAACCCACAAACTTCAAAGCTTCCAAATTAGCTGTAATAAACCAAGCATTTGTATTTGGATATTTTTGTTTCATAGTATCACCTATTTCTCTATAAAAACGTTCCATTTCAATATCCAAACGTTCTCCATAAGGTGGATTAAAAACCATATGCAGTGGTCCTTCTGTCATTTTCTCAGTTTCAAAGAAATTCGCTTGACGAATAGAAATATATTCATCTAAATTAGCATTACTAATATTATCTTTGGCTTTAGCTACAGCACTTGGTGCTTTGTCATAACCAGTAATAGTATAATGAAACTCGCGCGCTTTCTTTAATAAAGATTCTAAAACCTTATCGAATAATTCGCTATCCCAATCTTGCCATTTTTCAAAAGCAAATTCTTTACGATTAATATTGGCAGGAATATTACAAGCAATCATTGCCGCTTCTGCTAGAATTGTTCCACTACCACACATAGGATCAATAAAGTGAGTGGTTCCGTCCCAACCAGAAAGCAACAACATTCCTGCTGCTAGCACTTCATTTATTGGTGCAATGTTTGTAGCCGTTTTATACCCTCTTCTATGCAAAGATTCTCCTGAACTATCCAAAGAAACAGTTACTACATCTCTATCAATATGGACATGAATACGTACATCTGGGAAATCTTTATCTATATCAGGTCGTTTTCCTGTTTTATCTCTAAATTGATCTACAATAGCATCTTTCGTTTTTAAAGCCACAAACTGACTGTGATTAAAGTGTTCCGAATGCAAAGTCGTTTCTACCACAAATGTTTTATATTCGGTAAGATAATCTGACCAATCTATTTTTTGAATCCCATCATACAAACTTTTATCATTATAAGCTTTAAATGTCTTTATTGGCTTCAATATTTTTAAAGCTGTGCGCAAAGCTAAATTAGCCTTGTACATGAACCCTTTATCACCAATAAAACTCACTACTCGAATTCCTTGCTCCACTTTTTGAGCTCCTAATTGCACTAATTCTTTAGCTAATAATTCTTCAAATCCAAATAAGGTTTTGGCAACCATCTTAAAATTTTCCATTTTCAAAAATCAATTTCAATTGCAAAAAACCAATTGCAAATGTGTGAAATACTTTTAAAACCAATATCTAAAAAAATATTTAGATTTAAAGTGCAAAAATACATTAATTTTATTCTAAATGTAGCATTTCTTCTATTTGAAAAGAATGAAAGCAGATATGTCCCTTTGAGAGGAAAAAAATATGTAATTTTGCAAAATTAATTTGGTGAGCAAAAGAATAATGACTGAAAATAAAAATTTAAGTACACAAAAATGGTATGCTTCATGGTTTGATAGCCCATTTTACCACATATTATATAAAGACAGAGATTACAATGAAGCCCAACACTTCATGGATAATTTAACGAGTTATTTGAATTTACCCGAAGAAGCTAAAATTTTAGATTTAGCTTGTGGAAAAGGAAGACATTCTATTTATTTAAATTCGCTCGGTTATAATGTTACTGGTGCAGATTTATCAGAAAACAGTATCGCAGAAGCTTCAAAAGCAGCAAATGAAACTTTGCATTTTAAAGTGCACGACATGCGTGATACTTGCAAGGAAAAATATGATGCCATATTTAACCTTTTTACCAGTTTTGGGTACTTTGAAAATGATGCAGATAATTTAACCACACTAAAAGCCATACATAATAGTCTTACTGAGACTGGTTTTGCTTGTATCGATTTTATGAATGTGGATTATGTAATTGCTAATTTAGTTCCAGAAGAAGTAAAAACTGTTGAAAACATTGACTTTCATATAAAAAGATATGTAAAGCAAAACCATATTTATAAGGAAATTCGATTTACTGCTGAAGGAGAAGACTATCATTTTACAGAAAAAGTACAAGCCTTACGCTTGACTGATTTTGAACAAATGATGGAGGAAGCAGGCATTTACTTATTAGATATTTTTGGTAACTATAAATTACAAAAATTCTTTAAAAACGAATCGGAACGTTTAATTATGATATTCAAATAATGGATTACAGTATCTATATTTTACCTTTGCTATCTGTATTGATAGGCTATTTTATTGCTCTTTTTTTACGTCCAAAAAGCAAAAAAAACTTAAAATTACTGCTTGCTTTTAGTGGAGCTTTCCTATTGTCATTAACAGTAATGCATTTGTTACCAGAAGTCTACGAAACCGACTTACATCACAATCATGCCCATCATCACAATCATAATAGTGCTATAGGTATTTTTATAATGATTGGAATTGTATTCCAAATCATCTTAGAATACTTCTCAAAAGGAGCCGAACATGGTCATGTTCACGGTCATCAAACCCTAAATCAAATTCCATGGTTGTTATTTTTTAGTTTGTGTTTACATGCATTATTGGAAGGAATGCCAATAAGTAAACAAAATCATTTGGCTTATGGAATTGCCATTCACCACTTTCCTATTGCTATTATTTTAACTACTTTCTTTATTAATGCTCATTTAAACAAAAAAGCCATTTTATTTTTCATGATTATTTTTGCTTTTATGACTCCAATTGGAACCTTTTTAGCGGATAATCTTCACTTTTTACAAGAATATTACACCCAAATTTCAGGAATTGTGATTGGTATCTTATTTCATATTTCTTCTACTATTATTTTTGAAAGTAGTGAAGGTCATAAGTTTAATTTAGCAAAGCTTTCAGTTATTGTTTTGGGAATTATTTTGGCTTATTTTATTTAAAGGATAAATTCCAATATTAAAATTCTATATTCCAAAATAAATCTTCGTATTTTAGCTTCTTTCAATATCTAATAATGAGCTTTACAAAAACGACAGAACAATCTTCCAAATACGAACATTTAGAACAAATGTCGATACAGGATTTGTTGACCAATATTAATAAAGAAGACCAAACTGTGCCATTAGCGGTTGAAAAAGCGATGCCACAAATTGAAGTTTTAGTTTCTGAAATTGTTACTAAAATGAAACAAGGCGGACGACTTTTCTATATTGGAGCAGGAACTTCTGGAAGATTAGGTATTGTGGATGCATCTGAATGTCCACCCACATTTGGAGTTCCCTTTGATTTGGTCATTGGAATTATTGCTGGAGGAGATTTAGCCATTAGAAAAGCGGTAGAAAATGCAGAAGACAGTACTACTCAAGCTTGGTTAGACCTAAAAGAATGGAATATCAATCAAAATGATGTAGTTGTAGGAATTGCTGCTTCCGGAACCACTCCTTATGTAATTAAAGGCCTAGAAAAATGCAATGAGAATGGAATTAGTACTGGCTGTATTACTTGTAATGCTGGAAGTCCGCTAGCATTGACTTCAAAATTCCCAATAGAAGTTGTCGTTGGCCCTGAATTTGTTACTGGAAGTAGTCGTATGAAAGCAGGAACCGCTCAAAAATTGGTATTAAACATGATTTCGACAGCAACGATGATTCAATTGGGTAAAGTAAAAGGCAATAAAATGGTCGATATGCAATTGAGCAATGAAAAATTAGTCGATCGAGGCACAAAAATGATAATGGATGAGATTACAGTTGATTATGAACTGGCAAAAAAATTGTTACTACAATATGGCAGTGTTAGAAATGCTGTTACCAATTATAAACCCTAAATAAACAAACGAATGAAAAAAATAGTTATACTACTTACTTTATTGATTACTAGTTTCGTTTTTTCGCAACAAATTGAAGTTAGAGACAATAAATTTTATATCGATGATAATTTAGTATATAAACATGAAATCACAAAAACATTAGCAGCCAATCCAGCAGCATTAAACTTATATAAAAAATCGCGAACTAAAGAATCGGTTGGAGGTCTTTTATTAGGAGGTGGAATTGGTTTAATTGTTGGAGATATAGTGAAAGGCTTAGTTTCTGATGCCGATTATCCTTCTGGTTTTACTTATGTAGGTGCTGGTCTAGTAGCAGTTTCTATTCCGATACTTTCTGGAAGAACTAGAATGCGTAATAAAAGTATTGAATTATATAATGAAAGTGTAAAAGGGAACACTCCTACATTAGGATATAATTTTGATATGAAAGTGATTACAAATACCAATGGAATAGGTTTGAATATAACCTTTTAAATTTTGAGGAAAAGAAGAAAATACTACAACAGCAAAGGCTTTCTTTTTGCTGCATTACTTACTATCTTTTTAGTAAGTGGCTATTTTTTATTTTCCAATAAAACGTTTCAATATTGTTCCAATGAAAATTATTTGCTAGGCATTCATGATTCGTTACCTATAATTGAAATTAATTATAACAATTATAGAAATGATATTTTAGAAGAAATTACAATAAAATTAAATAAAGAAACCTGTTGTAAAAAAAATGAATTCCTATTGAAATTGAGTACTAATGAAATGGTGAATGTAACACTTTTCAATTATTGTAGAAGTTGTGGTGTTATTTGTGGTGAGTATTCATTTACTCGTGTTTTAATCAATCGAGATAATTTGGCTTTAGTTAATGAAAGACCTATTGCAAGTGATTCTTTAGCAAATTATATTTATGAATTTTTAAAGAAATCAGATTCAGATTATAATTACGTTGAAAATTGTATGCTAGATTGGGATTTAACCACAAATAAAGAATCTATAGAACAGGCTTTTATCGATATAAAAAAAGGATACCAATTGTATTATGAAGAAATAGCTTTACAAAAATTTGGAAAACCAATTTGCGAACTTACCCAAAAAGAAACTGAAGCAATAAAAAGAGAAGAATCAAGTATTTATCTTGGAGTAGGAAATCGAATTTCCGAACCACCTCCTCCACCTCCAATACAATAACGACATGGGAACAAACAGAAAATTATTAGCTAAAGGCATTAAATACTTATCGGGTTGTTTGCCCTTAATGGCAATTGGACCAATAGTGATTAATAGTTCGTTTAAAAATGAAGGCAGACCTTTATATCCTTACGTACTAACTATAGGAATTATAATTTGTTGCACAGCAGTTTATCTCGGTTTTAAAGGAATTAATATTATAATGAAAAGTTTATTCGATGGAAACAAGTAACATTTATCTAGAAAGTGTAAAAAAGCAAATGCTCTATTACAAAACCGTAGCAGAAAAAGCAATTGATCAATTAGAAGTGGATCAACTTTTTATTACAGTAAATGAGGATACCAATTCTATAGCAACCATAATCAAACACATGCATGGCAATATGCTTTCGCGCTGGACTGATTTTTTAACTACTGATGGAGAGAAAGAATGGAGACAACGAGATGGTGAATTTGATGCGCTTTTTACTGAAAAAAATAAGGAAAACTTACTCCAACTTTGGAATGAAGGTTGGGATTGCTTTTTTAATACTTTAAACACATTGCAACCCGAAGACTTATCTAAAATTATTTACATCAGAAATGAAGGTCAGACGGCTTTAGATGCTATTAATCGTCAACTAGCACATTATCCTTATCATGTAGGACAAATTGTGTTTTATGCTAAAATGCTCAAACAAACAGCTTGGAATAGTTTAACTATACCTAAAAACAAATCGAATAGTTATAATGCAGATAAGTTTGCCAAAGAGAAAAGCTTGAAGCATTTTACAGATGACGAACTTAAGAAACTTCAATAGTTATTTCAAAAATCAATTTCAATTTCAAAAAAATAACTTCAAATGTTTACCAAAAAATATAAAATTTTCTTTTTTTTATTGCCTTTATTTTTAATTTCTTGTTACGAACAAGAACGAAACTGCAACGATTACAAAACTGGAAATTTTGAGTTTACAAGAGAAATAGATGGAAAAATGGAAACCTCTTATTTTGAAAGAAACGACTCCTTACAAATTGAAACTTTTAGAGAAAAAAGAGACACCTCAACAGTACGATGGGTAAATGATTGCGAATTTATTCTAAAAAAGGTGAATCCAAAATCGATGAGCGAAAAAAATGCGGTTCAAATAAAAATCCTTACTACTACTGAGAATGGTTATACTTTTGAGTATAACATTGTAGGAACAACAAAAAAACAACGTGGAACTGTAACAAAAAAGCAATAATTTACGTTTAACAACTTTACTTTTAAAACACAAAACCAATTAACGTTTACAGACTATGGAAATATTAACCAATCCAGATGCATGGATCGCACTTTTAACTTTAACCTTTTTAGAGATTATTTTAGGAATTGATAACATTGTTTTTTTATCTATTGTTTCTGGAAAATTAAGAGAAGAAGATCAACCTAAAGCCAGAAGAATAGGATTGTTATTAGCAATGGTTTTTAGAATTATTTTACTTTTTGGAATCACTTGGGTAATGGGTTTAAAAGAATCTTTCTATGATTTTGATTTTGGCTTCTTCTCAGGAGGTTTGTCAGGACAAAGTTTAATTATTTTTGGAGGTGGCTTATTCCTATTATACAAATCAGTTTCAGAAATACATCATAAATTAGAAGGAGAAGAAGAAAGCACATCTGGAAAAGCAAGTAATGGTTTGTCGGCTGCAATCATTCAAATAGCGTTATTAAATATTGTTTTCTCGTTTGATAGTATTTTAACGGCTATTGGATTAGTAAGTTCAGCAGAACCGCCTGCTGGTTTTGGTCCTGCTGGAGCAATAGAAATTATGATTATGGCTATTATCTTATCCATTATTGTTATGCTTGCTTTTGCTGGTCCTGTTAGCAAGTTTGTAAACGAACATCCAACTATCCAAATTTTGGGGTTATCATTCTTAATATTAATTGGCGTAATGCTTTTAGCAGAAGGTTCTCATTTAGCAAACTTTAGATTTGGTAATGACATTGAAGTACATAGTATTCCAAAAGGCTATTTGTATTTTGCTATTTTCTTCTCTTTATTTGTTGAATTCTTAAATTTAAAAATGAAGAAAAACAGAAAACCTGTTCAATTAAAAAACAGCACTATTGTAGATGAAAATTTGAAAAATGATGATTTTTTAGATTAATTATCACACCAATCGATATAAAAAACTCCCAAATTATGGGAGTTTTTTTTTGCTTTTAACTTGAGTTTTATTTTTAGGAGCACAAAAACAGTACTTCTATAGAAAAATAGTCCTGCTATCCACTATATCTTTTCTTTTTCCTTGATAGAAAAAAGAAAAGGATGCCGTTCCTATCAGGGCTAGAAAAGACGTTTTGAATTTCTAGAAATGTAATAGAAATCAAAAAAAATCTTTTAAAACTTATCAGTTAGTGTTTTCATAAAGAGTACTAAGTCTTCTTTTTCTTTATTCGTCAAATTGAGTTTATCAAAAGGCAAGGTTTGATATTCCAATTCAATACCTAATCCTTTTGCACCACCTTTATTATAAAAATCAACAATTTCTTCTAAGGTTGTATACACTCCATTATGCATATAAGGAGCTGTTTTTTCAATATTACGAACCGTTGGTGTTTTGAAAAAGAATTTTCTCTCTTCAGTTTTATATATATTGTAACGTCCTAAATCGTCATCTATCACAGCGTGTATAGTGTCTTTTGATTTTGGTACACCTATTAATTCTAATTCAGATTCTTTAAATTGTGTGGGAACTAATCCATTAAATAAAGGAGCAAAATGGCAAGTAGCACATTTCCCTTTCCCCATAAAAAGATTAAAACCATTAATTTCTCTTTCACTCAAGGATTGTTCTTTCCCTTGCATATTCAAATCAAATTTAGAATTGAAAGGAGTTAAAGACATAATATAAGAGGTAATAGCGTTACGTATTAAATGATTGTCAATTTCTTTTTGGTATACATTTTTAAATGCATTCACATATTCAGGGTTCTCTAAAACTCTATTTTCTAAATCATTCAAAGACAAATGAAATTCATTTGGATTATTTACCACATCAACAATTTGTCCTTCTAAACTACCCGTTCGTTTATCATGAAAAAAACCTTTTTGCAAAGCCGCGTAGAACAAAGTAGGAGAGTTTCTAGTAGTTTTTGGTGATTTAGACACACCATCAGTAAAATACAATTCTTGTTTGTGACAACTAGCGCAACTTATCCTTTTATCATTGGATAAGGATTTATCTTCAAATAATAATTTTCCTAAAGCTACTTTATCTGTTGCTACAGGATTTCCTTTTTGATCTGTAAAATAATTGATATTGAAAGTAACATTGGTAAACAAATTAGCTACTTCATAATTGATAGCTTGTTTAAATGGAAATTCAACTTTCCAATCGTTTACCGTCTCCTTCCAAATTTCAAGTGCTTTATGCGTGTGATCTTTAATAAAAGTATATCTGTCGAATTTTTCAAAATTGGCACTATCTAAAAAAGTTAAACTAATTTCAATTTGGCTAAGCCAATTCTTATAAATTTCTTTGTTTTTAAACTCATTTTCATAAATAGTAAGTATCTCCTTCAAACTTTTATAAACCGTTTTACTTTCTTCCAATGAATTTTCTAAAACAGGAGAATCAAAACCAGTGATTCCTGTTAAAGCCACTCTGTTGATGGCGTCTCTAAGAATCCAAAGGATATGGTGTGTTTTTAAAAACTGTAAGGTTTGATTTTTATGAATTAATTTTAGTCTACTCGAAATAATTTCCACATTTTTATTTAAAATAATAGAATCCATTTCATCATCATAAAGCAACTCCTCCACTACTTGAAATCCAGCTGGTTGATCTATTTTAACATCTGTAAAATCTTCTTCTTTAATTTTTAAAATATTGGGTTGATTTAAATATCCATAATTACTTGCATCAACAAAAGCCAAAATAGATTCACTTGATTTAAAGAACATTCTTGCTTTTAAAAAGAATTCTTTTTTTTCTTCAATATTTTTTGTCTTATTAAGTTGATCTAAAGCTACTGAAGCATTCCACAAATTTTCTTTAAAATAACTTTCTAATTTTTCTAAAGGTGTTATTTCTTTATATTCTTCTTTATCCTTACAACCAAACGCTAAAAAAACCAAAAGGCCATATAAAAATATAGCCTTTAAGTTTTTAATTTTCATTACTTTATACATACTATCTTTCTAAACCTTTGATAAGATATAATTGACTTCCTTCTTTTCTTGTAGTGTTTAAAATTGCATTTGGATCCACAAAAGCATCTTTGTTCCAACCATGATTTTGTGTACAAATTAAGAAACTTCCTTCCACTCCTATGATATCAGAAACATCAATCATCCCTGTTAATTCCCACATACTTGATGCAGATCCTACACCTGCAGCTTCAGCAGCAACTTGATCACATTCTAAAACCACTTTTAAGGCTCCTGTATTTAAATTGTATTGGTATAAATAAGAATAATGAGTCTTGTCTGCATTGTCAGGATACCCATTTGGATCTTCTTGAATATAAGCATAATCTTTAGTTACTACTATATTATCTGGGCTATGGAATTGTTTTGCTACACCAGTAGCTTTATCACCATCTAATACACACGTAATTGTTGCTATAGTTGGGTCATTAGCATCTAAAACCACTTTATAAATTCTTCCATAAATAGTACCTTTCCCCATTAATGCAGTTGATTTTCTACCTGTTACTGCAAAATAAACTTCTCTATTTGTACTACCTGAACCTTTTCTATAATCTATATCTTCTACTCTTGAAAAGCCCATAATACCTTTATCTCTAGATTCTTGCTCTAAAGCATCTAAAGTTCTTTCTGTATATTCAACAAATTCGGCTTGATACGTAGTACCTTCAGCCATATCCATTTCAAAATCAATTCCAGCTGTAGTTACTTTTAATCCGTAAAGTTTTCCTCCTGCTAAATCACCTCTGTTTCCAACATACATTGCTAATTGTCCCGATGGTGTTGTATTATCACCTGTATCATCTCCAATAAATGCAACTGTCTTACTTGGGTAAGCATCCTTACCTATAACTACAGCATTTTCGGTTGACCATTGTCCTAAAGCAGGAAGCATCGTTGCTAATTCTGCATCATCAGCATTTTTAAAAGGATCTGTTGCAAAAACTCCTTGCGAAGAACCATCCCATTCACCTCCAGATAAAAATAAAGGACCAAATCCATGCTCTTCTGGCATGATTAAAGAGCCTGAACATTGTGCTGTACCAGTTGTTGCTAAAGAGTTTAATATATATTCTCCTTTTACTGGCTTAAAGGTTTTATCAAATGAAATTCTAGCAATAGAATAATGTGCTTCTATATTATTAATTAAAGTAAATGTACCATCACTCATTTTCATTAATCCCATTCCGTCAGCCATAGATCCATAAACAAAATTTGGAGATTCAGACAATTGATCTTCAGAACTTAGTAAAGAATAGATTTCTAAATTTTCAAAGCCTGTTTTCTTTTTCAAAAAAGCATTAGTTACAGAATGATTTTTAAGTGTAACTTTTTCTGTTGTTTCTACTTCGCTTGCTGTATCATCATCATTACAAGAGAATACTGTAAAAGATAAAGCAACTAAAAAAAGTGATTTAAAATTTGTTTTCATAATAAATAATTGGTTGTTTATTTCGTTGAACAAAACTAAACCCCAATTGTAAACAAAAAGTAAATCAACCATTATCATACCTATACCTATAAATTATGAAAAGGTTACAAAAAGGTTACTATCTTAACTTTTCATTAAGAAAAGATGAATTTAATTTTTAAGAAATTAATAATTAAAATTTATACCTAAACCTATCCCCATATCACTATCATAATGCGTCGTTAAAGCAGCATTCTTACCAACAATATATTTGAAACCAGCCATATATTCTTTGTCTGTATTCACCATAAAAGCCATTCGTAGCCTTTTTGCTACTGGAATATCTTCTCGCATTAGTTGCATACGAACATTTCCATCGTGAAACACTTCGGCTTGGAAAATAACCAACATAGGCAATGTGTAATTAAAACCCAAACTAGCTTGAATACGTTTGTCTTTTGTACTTTTTTGTCCAAAAATATTTTCTTCTACTTCACCTGAATCTAATTTTCGATAACGAGCATCAAAACCAATAAACGGCATAAACCATTGCATTCTTCCGATATATCGACCAATATGTGTTTCTGATTCATATCCGTGTTCGTCATGATAACCTAATCGCCATTCAGTTCCAAAACTCCAACGTGTGTTTTGCAACATCGCTTTACCATCGTTTCCGTTGGTTGCAAAATCATTTTCTGCCATAAAATGAAATTGATTACTTTCTGCTTGTAGTTTTTTGTAAGCTTTCACTTTATCCGAAATCAAAGAATTTGGTTTTGAATCTTCATAACTAAACACACGATTCATTCCAGCCATCATGTGGTACAAAATATGGCAATGAAAAAACCAATCCCCATCAGCATTCGCTTCAAATTCGATTACATCTGTTTCCATTGGCATGATATCCAATACATTTTTTAAAGGAGCATATTCTCCTTGACCATTTAAAACTCTAAAATCATGTCCGTGCAAATGCATTGGATGACGCATCATGGAATTGTTGTATAAAGTGATACGAACATTTTCTCCTTTTTTAATTAAAATTTTATCCGTTTCTGCCAACACTTTATTATCCATACTCCAAACATAACGGTTCATGTTTCCTGTTAATTCAAAACGTAATTCCCGAACAGGAGCATCTTTTGGTAAAGTAGTCTTTGTTGGTGATTTTAACATCGCATAATTTAAAGTAACAATATCCGAATTCATTTTTTTCATGTCCATGTCAGCATTCATAGTCATTTCTTTATCACTTTTCACTTCTGACTTTTCGCTTTTTCCACTAATTTCAGTATACATTACCGCATTCATATCCATTTTTTGAAAACTCATTTCCATTCCCATATCATCCATGGTTCCGTCCATGTTCATCATGTCATTCATCATTTTCATACCTTCAAAATACTTCAACTTTGGCATTGGACTTACTAATTGCTTGATTCCTTCACCAATATAAATAGATGTAGATTTCGTTCTGTCTTCTGGAGTTGCTAAAAATTCATACGAAGTATTTTCCGCTGGAATCGTTACAATTACATCATAGGTTTCAGAAACTCCAATGATTAACCGATCAACATCAACAGGTTCAACATCATTTCCATCATTGGCAACCACTGTCATTTTTCCTCCAGCATATTTTAACCAAAAATAAGACGATGCACCACCATTTGCTATTCGTAATCGTACTTTATCACCTGCTTTAAATTGGGATAATTGACTTTCATTTTGTCCGTTGATTAGAAATTTATCATAATAGACATCGCTAACATCCATGGCCAACATGCGTTTCCATTCGTTATTGATTTTGGTTTTGAAATGTCCCGCTTTAATTGCCTCAGCATAACTTTGTGTAGTTCCTTTTTTTATGGCAAACCAATCGGATGCGTTGTGTAATAATCGATGAACATTTTTTGGATTGTAATCAGTCCATTCACTAAGAACAATTGGAACTTGAGGAATATCATCAATTCCTTTTCGGAAGGTTGGATCATTAGCTTTTTTTTTCAGAATTAACGAACCATACATTCCTATTTGTTCTTGAAATCCTTGATGACTATGGTACCAATGTGTTCCCGATTGAATGATTGGGAAGCGATATAGATGTTCTTTTCCTGGTTCAATTGGTAATTGTGTTAAATATGGAACTCCATCTTCTTTGTTAGGCAAATACAAACCGTGCCAATGCAATGTAGTTCCTTCTTTTAAATGATTGTACACATGAATTTCAGCAATGTCTCCTTCAGTAAAAGTTAAGGTAGGCATTGGAATTTGTCCATTTACAGCAATGGCTCTTTTTTCTTTACCTGAAAAATTCACAACGGAATCTCTAACATGTAAATCATATCGAACTACATTTTGTCCGAAAAGTGTTGTTGTTATTAATAGTGTAAATAGTAAATAATATACTCTTTTCATTCTTTAAATTTTAATGGTTCGCAATCGCAAAGCATTTGCAATTACAGAAACTGAACTAAAACTCATAGCCAAAGCGGCAATCATTGGAGAAAGTAACAATCCAAAAACTGGAAATAGAACTCCAGCTGCAATTGGAATTCCAATAGAATTATAAATGAAAGCAAAAAATAGATTTTGCTTGATGTTTTTCATAACAGCATGACTTAAGTTTTTAGCTTTTACAATGCCTTGTAAATCCCCTTTCACTAAAGTTATTTTTGCACTCTCAATGGCAACATCAGTTCCAGTCCCCATCGCAATTCCTATATCTGCTTGTGCTAAAGCTGGAGCATCATTAATTCCGTCACCAGCCATGGCTACTATTTTCCCTTGTTCTTGTAACTTTTTAATGTATTCTAATTTATCTTGAGGTAAACAACTGGCTTTAAAGTCGGTTAAGTTTAATTCTGATGCGACTGCTTTAGCTGTATTTTCGTTATCACCAGTCAACATGATTACGGCAACACCTTGTCTTCTTAATTCTTGAATGGCATCAAAACTCGTTTTTTTAATGGCATCTGTAATGGTAATATAACCCACCACTTTTTTACCAATAGCAATGTAAGAAACCGTTTTACCTTGTTTTTGTTCCAAAATCACTTGTTCTTCAATGGCTGAAAACTCTTTGATTTCTTCTTGTTCTAACAGTTTTTTATTTCCTAATAGAATTACTTCTTGGTTAATACTTCCCTTCACTCCTTTTCCGGTAACCGATTCAAAGCTTTCTACTTTTGAAAAAGTAACATCTTTAGATTTGGCAAATGTTACTATGGCTGTAGCCAATGGATGTTCACTGCTTTGGTTTAATGAAGCAATTTTTCCCAAAACCTCATTTTCATCACCTTTTTTAACTACAATCTTCTCAACAGATGGTTTTCCTTCAGTCAATGTTCCTGTTTTATCAGTAATTAAAACATCTATCTTATCCATTTTTTCAATGGCTTCCGCATTTTTGATTAACACACCTGATTTTGCTCCTTTCCCTACTCCAACCATTACCGACATTGGAGTTGCTAATCCTAAAGCACAAGGACAGGCAATTATTAATACAGCAATCGCATTTACAAAAGCATATACTAATTTTGGATTTGGTCCAAATTGCCACCAAATGATAAAGGTTATAACTGAAATAACAACTACAATTGGAACAAAATATTTAGCAATTTTATCCACTAAATTCTGAATCGGTGCTCTGGAACGACTAGCATCTGAAACCATTTGAACTATTTGAGATAATAAGGTTTCTGAACCTACTTTTTCAGCGACCATTAAAAATGACTTGGTTCCGTTAATGGTTCCCGATTTAACTTCATCTTCCTCTTTTTTATCAACTGGAATGGGTTCACCAGTAATCATTGATTCATCAATGGTACTATTTCCTTCTGTAATTGTACCATCAACAGGTACTTTTTCTCCAGGTTTTACTCTAATTATATCTCCTTTTTTAATGTCGTGAATAGAAATTTTCTTTTCTTCTCCATCTATTACTACAGTTGCATCTGTTGGTGCTAATTTTAATAATTCTTTAATCGCACCACTAGTTCTGCTATGTGCTTTGGCTTCCAATAATTGACCCAATAGAACTAATGTTAAAACTACTGCCGTTGCTTCAAAATATAAGTGTACTGTTCCATCAGCAGTTTTAAATTGTTCGGGAAAAACATGAGGAAAAAGCATTCCGAAAACACTAAATACAAAAGCAACTCCAGTTCCAATTCCAATTAAAGTAAACATGTTTAAATTCCAATTAATAATGGATTTCCAAGCTCTTTCAAAGAACATCCAACACGCATAAAATACAACTGGAATTGTCAACACAAATTGAACCCAATTCCATTTTTCTAAGCTCATTACATTGTAAAGTGGATTATTTGTAATCATATCTGACATAGAAATTATGAAAACAGGAATACTAAAAAGTAACACTATTTTCATTTTATGCCATAATTTTTCATAGGTTTTATCTTCTTCAGAATCCGTTGGTTTCATTGGAACTAAATCCATTCCGCAAACAAGGCAATCACCTGGTTTATCATAGACTTTGTCACCTTCGCAATGCATTGGACAATAATATTTTCCTGGTTGGTGATTGTGTTGGTGTGAATACTGTTCTTTTTTATCCGTTGAACAACAACTATTTGGAGTTACTTCTTCTTTAGAATGACTATTTGGTAACGAAATTTGGTATTTACTGTCTTTTCCACCTATAGATTCTTGTAAAACGTTTAGTTCAACATGTTTTGACATGGTGATTTTGGCTTTTTTATCCTCTTTTGAAACTTCTACATCAGTTATATTTTCAACAGTAGACAAGTCTTTTTTAACTTTCGCTTCACAGCCAGAACAGGTCATTCCTTCAATATGGTAAGTATGTTTCATGATTTAATTTCTTTATTACAAATTTCGGAAATAGCAAATCCAAAAACTTACACAATTATGGAAGGATTTTGCAAAATTTATAATTGATCGAGTTCAATTCTCTTATTCTCCTTTATCTTCTTAAAATAAGTTGGTGAAAAACCAGTAACTTTTTTAAATTGATTACTCAAATGAGCTACACTACTATAATTCAATACATCTGCAATTTCAGAAAGCGATAATTCATCATAAACAATCAGTTCTTTTACTTTCTCAATTCTTAGATTAATAAAATATTTTTCGATATTGATTCCTTCTACATTAGAAAACAAATTACTTAATTTACTATAATCTTGATGTATGTTTTTAATCAAATATTCAGATAAAGTAAGATTAATGTCATTACTTTTATTATGAACTAAGTCAATTAATACGGTTTTTATTTTTTCAATGGTTTTGCTACTTGAATCATTTAATATTTCAAAACCAAAAGTTTCAAGTTTAGTTGCAATTATTTGTTTTTCATTTTCAGAAATATCATTACTTACAATAACTTCCCCTAATTCAATCGTATCTATTTTGCATCCTAGTTTCTCTAACTCAGATTTTACAACTAAAATACACCGATTACAAACCATGTTTTTTATATGAATCTTTGTCATAAATTAGTTTTAATTTTCAAATCCATTAAATAAGGTACATTATTTATTATTTTCCAAAGTTTCATGATTTGACATTGTCAAACCCATTCCACATTCAGAACATTTGTCGCTTTTATGACCGTGAACTTCAGGATGCATTGGACAAGAGTACATTGCTTTAGAATTCATCATATGTTTATTATCATGCATCATCGTTGAATCTTGATGCATGTGATTGTCATGTTCTATTTCATTATTGTTATTTTGTTTACAAGAAAACAAAACAGAAACCATAATTGTTAGTAAAAGAAAAGTTAAATTTTTCATATTTATTTGATTTTTAATTGATTATAAAAGTAATTCGTCCAAATATAAAACTAGTTACATAATTAATTATAAAATTTATAATGTTATCACTAGTTCTTGATAGTTTCTATTGTTTTGCCACAACTCAACATCATTGAACCATAATATGGATTTTTAATAATGCTTTCTTTACTCAACCAATTTGCTCCTTTTCCATCATTAGCCATTGGACAATGCTGTAAATAAATAGTAGTTTCTAATTTATCTGATTTCATCAATTTGAACATGTTCTCCGATAAATCTACAAATTGAAACCTTTGGTCTTCCCTATTTTTTGAAGTTGTAATTGCTTTAACTTCTTCTTTTAGTGGTTTTAAAATTTTCATCCAAACCATATGCAAATCCATATCTAATGTTTTCATATCGACTTTTTCTACAGCAGCTAGTAAATCATTGGCTTTTACAGCAGTAGATTTTGAATCTGAGGCTACCAAAGCATCTTTAAGTTCAAAGTAATTTGAATAAACGTTTGACAATGGTTTAGTATTCTCGGATGATTTTATTTTCTCTTTCATCATTGCTTTCATTTCCATTTTTGGTTTTTCTGATATAGCTGTTTTGCTTACTCTTTCGTACTGACAACAATTTGGCAAACCAAAGTAAGCTACATCTGGTGCTAAAAAAGAATTACTATCGTAACCTGCAAGAGCTATTCTTTTAAGCACTTCCTCTTTATTTGTTTTTTTAGCATCGTAAGAAATAGTTGCCATTTTTGTTTCTTTATCCCATTCTACAGTTGCTATATTCTTCATATTTCCTGCTTTTTCAATCGTTTTCTTGCAAATACCACAATTTCCTAAAATTTTTTCGGAAACAATTTTCTGATTTTTAATTTGTGCATTGCTTAATGTGAATGATGCAAACATAACCGTTAGCATCAATATGTTATTTATTGATTTCATTTTTAATAAATTTAATGTAAATGATTTAATAGTTTTTCTTTCTTCAAGAAACAAGAAAGAAACTAATGAAAATTAGCCGTAAAATTGGCTATACAAAGAAATAAATCAGCTTATTTTTGGTGGAGACCAAATTGCAAAATAATTCAATGAAGTATTTTTTTCTAAGTAAAAAAAATTAGAAGCACTTGTAAGAATAATTTCATTTTTTTGAAAAATTGAAACTATTTCCTCAGTAATAATACTTGAATAGATAGGTGAAAAATTACAATTTGAAGAATTACAGCTTCCATCACAAGATTTTTGTTCTTCTTTATCAGAACACTCTTTTTTATGAAAATTTAAATCATTTTGTGAAGAACAACATGTTTTTTCTGTATCAAACTTCTTTTTTGAACATCCGTAACTTTCTGTTGGATTTATTAAAAATCCAATGATTATCAATATTACTATGTAAAAAGGATGCTTCATTTATAAAACAAAGGTACAAAAAAACCTACCGAAGCAGAATTTCCATGTGTTAATCTAAACTTAAAGTAATTTATCCCTATTAATTATAGTATAAACTACACTAATAAAAAAGGGGAATATGCCCATAATAAAAGGTAATACTACTCTTTCCTAGAATGTGGTGCAACTATACCTTTGTCCCGTTAAAAAAAACAAATACCTAAACAGGTAAATAAAAATGAAAAAAATGAAACAATTATTAAAAAAAGAAATTCTAGTAGCAGCACTATTATTTATTACTGGAACCGTGTTTTCACAATTTGTAGCAAGACATGCTATGAGTCCGTCACAGTATCAAACAGAATTTAACAATCTAAATGCTAAAGGATACAGGGTTACATCTCTTTCAGGTTATACTAGTAATGGAAAAGAATTGTATGCCGCTATTTGGAACAAAGTAGCTGGACCAGCATGGTCAGCAAGACATGGAATGTCAGCTACAGATTATCAAAAAGATTTTAACGATAAAGTAAGCAAAGGATATCGATTAGTTTGTTTATCAGGTTATGCTGTAGGAAATCAAGCTAAATTTGCAGCCGTTTGGGACAAAAGTTCTGGTGGAGCTTGGAAAGCAAAACACAATATGACAGCATCTGACTATCAAAAAGCGTTTAATGATTATAGTAGAAGTGGTTATCAATTACAACAAGTTTCAGGCTATGTAATTAATGGAAAAGAATATTTTGCAGCCTTTTGGGAAAAGAAATCTGGTTCTATAATCGCTAGACACAATCTAAATTCAGCTGATTATCAAAAAGCTTTTAATGACTTTACTAGCAAAGGATACCATTTAAAATGCGTTAGTGGTTATCAAAAAGGACGTACTGATTTGTATGCAGCTATTTGGGAAAAATCTGCCTATCCATTAGCTATGGCTAAACATGGTTTAAGTAGAAAAAACTACCAACACACATTTGACAACTTATATTATCAAGGGTATGTACCAGTTTTTGTAAATGCATTTGCTTCAAGTGGAGCGGATAATTATAATGCTATTTGGGTTAATAAGGTAATGAAATATGCTGATATTAATAAAATGGATACAGCAGTTGAAAATTACATGTCTACACAAGGTGTGAATGGTTATTCTTTTGCAGTTACTAAAAATGGAAGATTAGTTTTTGCAAAATCTTATGGATATGCCGATAAGGCTGCAAATGAGATTATGTCTCCCAATCATTCGATGAGAATTATGAGTGTTTCCAAATCCGTAACTGCTGCAGGAATCATGAAACTTTTGGAACAAAATAAAATTAGCATGAATCAAAAGGTATTTGGTCCAAACAGTATCTTAGGATCTAAATATGCTACTCCATCTGATAAAAAGAAACTAAATGACATTACAATTTCACAATTATTACATCATACTTCAGGATTGCGAACTTGCAATGGAGAATCAGAATTTTGGAACAAAGACAAAACATATGATGATACTATGAAAATGCTATTAAAATCATCCGATTTACTAAAATTTACACCAAATACTAAATCTTCTTATTCAAACACCGGCTATTTTATTTTAGCAGTTGTAATCCAACAAATAAGTGGTCAATCCTATGAAACCTTTATAAGAACTAACGTTTTGAATCCAGCTGGAGTTGGCTCAGGAATGTATGTTGGTTTAGCTAATGGTAGTGTGAAATCTAATGAAGCACATTATACTCCAGAAACTAAACAGAACATGCAATTATGGGCAGGTTTTGGTGGTTGGGTTGCTAGACCAATTGACCTTGTGAAGTATTTAGGGAAAGTAGATGGAAGCAATACACCTCCTGATATTATAAAAACTAGCACACATGCAATATTAACACAAGATACTCCATTGTCACCAAATTATGGTTGTGGTTGGACAATTTCAGGTGATAAACAAAGACACAATGGAGCACACGGAGGTTCTAGATCATGGTTAGCAGAAATAGGAGACGGTTACAGCATAGCAATAATTGTTAACAATGCACCATCCAATGATTCTAATCTTAGTAAATTATTAAATGATATTTCAACAGCAGTAAAGGGAGTTTCTGGATTTCCAGCTTACGATTTATTCTAATTCAAAGAAAAAGCTGTATCAAGGAGATACAGCTTTTTTATTTTTGGTTAATCCAAACTTAAAGTGATTTGACCATCGTCATCTAAATCTGTTTTTACATCATCAGAAACCGATTCTTCATCAGTAACTTCCATTTTTTCAGGTTCTGGTTCTACAGGTTCCTCAAAAGGAAGTGGTTCCAACAAGTTAATTTGTTTCACTTTATCAGCCGTTAATTGGTTACCCAATGCTTTAATTCCTTTTACTGCAATAAAATCTTCTAAATTTACTTGTAAAGTTTCTTTTTGAACTCCTTTTACTTTGGCAAAAATAACCTCAGCCATCGGTTTCCAATCTGTTGATACAATTTCTAATTGTGATTTTTCATGCTCTGTAATAAAAATTTCTTCTTTATTCTCATTTTCAATTACAAAACGTTTTACATAATACCGTTCCTTTTCACCATCAAAATAAATAGCCGAAATAGGCTTATTGGGTTTCCATTTTTCTAAAACCACCATATCTTGATCGAAATGAGTAGTTAATTCCGGAATAATAGTTTTTAGTTTACCCGATTGATTGATGATTAACAATCGATCATTTGGTTTAAATTCTCCTAATAATTCTCCTCTTGCATCAACATTTAATCGTTGGACTGTTTCATCAAACCAAATTTTTCTTGGTCGAAGTGTTGAAATACCTTTTTCTTTTAATTCGATTTTCTTAATTGGATATTTTGAAACCGTATTCCCTTTGGAACTTCTTCCTTTTATCAAAATTTCTGCAAAATCTAAATCCCATTTCAGTTTTTTAATACTTCCTACTTGGCGTAATAAAATAGTTACCACTTCAGCTTCACCATTAGGATTATGAGAAAAATAGAGAATTTGCGATCCTGGTTTTTCTTGTGTAATGTGGTATTCTTTATCACGAGTTACACCTGAAACATTGAAACGTTTTACAAAAGTCGCACCACTTTTCCCATCTCTATAAATGACATTATAAATAGTTCTTTTATCATTTTTGTCAAAAATAGCAATGTGAATAATATCTTTTCCAATGAATTTCTTGTCATCAACCTTAGTAATAACCATTCGACCATCGCGTAGAAAAACAATAACATCATCAATATCAGAACAATCCGCTACATATTCATCTTTCTTTAATCCAGTTCCTAGAAAACCTTCTTCTTTATTAACATATAGTTTAATATTACGTAGCACTACTTTTGTAGCTTCAATATTTTCAAAACTTCTCAATTCGGTTTGACGTTCACGTCCTTTACCGTATTTTTCTTTTAATTTGGTAAAAAAGGCAATAGTAAAGTCGATAATGTGTTCTAAATCGTGTTTGACTTGCTCCATTTCTGCTTCCAATTTTGCAATAGCATCATCAGCCTTATCTGAATCGAAACGCGTTATACGAATCATTGGTATTTGCGTTAATTTTTGCAAATCATCATCATGAATATCACGAACTAGCAATTTTCTGAAAGGTTCGAATTTCTTGTATAAATATTCGTAAAGACTTTCTCTATCTCCATACAATTTGAAATCAATATACATTTCTTCACGAATGAATATTTTTTCTAAAGTTGAGAAATGCCATTTATTTTCTAATTCGTCTAATTGAATTTCCAACTCACGTTTTAGCAAATCAACCGTTCTATTGGTTGAAATCTTCAACATATCGGAAACACCTACAAATAAAGGTTTATTGTTTTCAATTACACATCCCAAAGGCGCAACCGAAGTTTCGCAAGCTGTAAATGCATACAAAGCATCAATCATTTTGTCTGGAGAAACACCAGCTGTAAGATGAATTAAGATTTCAACCTCAGCAGCCGTATTATCTTCAATTTTCTTGACTTTAATTTTCCCTTTTTCATTCGCTTTCAAAATACTATCAATCAAGGTTGATGTATTTGTGGAAAACGGAATTTGAGTAATAACTAAAGTATTTTTATCTAATTGACTTATTTTGGCACGAACTCGAACTCTTCCTCCACGTAAACCATCGTTGTAATTGGAAACATCTGCGATTCCTGCTGTTGGAAAATCTGGATATAATGTGAAAGGTTTTCCTTTTAATATTTTTATGGACGAATCGATTAATTCGTTGAAATTATGTGGTAAAACTTTGGTTGACAACCCAACTGCAATTCCTTCAGCTCCTTGTGCTAAAAGCAATGGGAATTTTACTGGAAGATTTACAGGTTCAGGACGACGACCATCATAAGAAGTTCCCCATTCGGTAATTTTTGGAGAATATAAAATATCGTGACCCAACTTGGAAATACGTGCTTCAATATAACGAGAAGCTGCAGCACTGTCACCTGTGAGGATATTTCCCCAGTTTCCTTGCATGTCGATAATCAAGTCTTTTTGACCAATTTGCACCATAGCATCTCCAATACTCGCATCTCCGTGAGGATGATACTGCATAGTGTGACCAACAATGTTTGCTACTTTATTGTAACGACCATCGTCCAACTCTTTCATGGAATGCATGATTCTACGTTGCACCGGTTTAAAACCGTCTTCAATCGCTGGAACTGCACGTTCTAGAATTACATAGGAAGCATAATCTAAAAACCAATCCTTATACATTCCGGTTACTTTTGTAATCGTATCTTCTGGATTTTCATTATTATCATAGAAATGATGGCCTGATGTTTTTATATCATCAAAACCTTCTGTTTCTTGAGATTCACTTCCTGATTCGTTTTGTTCTTCTGGGTTTATGTTTTCTTCTTCGTCTTTCATTTTTTTTTGGTTAACGGTTAACAGTTACAAGTTGACAAAAAACTGTACACTTAAAACTGTAAGCTGTGAACTACTCTTTCTCAATTACATCCAACTCTACTTTCAAATTATTGATGATGAATTCTTGTCTGTCGGGTGTATTTTTACCCATGTAGAATTCTAATAAAGTTTCTATTGAAGTTGCTTTATCTAACATTACAGGATCTAAACGAATGTCTTCTCCAATGAAATGTTTGAACTCATCGGGTGAAATTTCTCCTAATCCTTTGAATCGTGTGATTTCTGGTTTTGGTTTTAATTTTTCAATCGCATTTACTCTTTCTTCATCACTGTAACAATAAATCGTTTCTTTTTTATTTCGCACACGAAATAAGGGTGTTTGCAAAATATATAAATGACCGTCTTTGATTAATTCTGGAAAAAACTGTAAAAAGAAAGTGATTAATAACAAGCGAATGTGCATTCCATCGACATCGGCATCGGTTGCAATTACAATGTTATTGTAACGCAAATCACCCATATCTTCTTCAATATTCAACGCA
This sequence comes from Flavobacterium jejuense, assembly GCF_006491595.2. Taxonomy (GTDB): domain Bacteria; phylum Bacteroidota; class Bacteroidia; order Flavobacteriales; family Flavobacteriaceae; genus Flavobacterium; species Flavobacterium jejuense. The sequence continues at coordinate 71,201 of NZ_VEVQ02000002.1, read as the reverse complement.
GCTTGTAATAAGTTGAATTCTTCGTTTTCGTATACAATCTTTTTCGACATTCCATACGAATTCAAAGGTTTTCCACGCAAACTGAAAACAGCTTGAGTATTTACATCACGTGATTTGGTAATGGAACCAGAAGCGGAATCTCCCTCTGTAATAAAAAGCGTACTTTCTAAACATCTTGGGTTTTTGGCATCTGCCAAATGTACTCTACAATCGCGTAATTTTTTATTGTGTAAACTCGCTTTTTTTGCTCTGTCTTTGGCCAATTTACGAATTCCGGATAATTCTTTTCGTTCTCTTTCTGCTTGCAAAATCTTACGTAGTAACAAATCCGCAGCTTCTGGATTTTTATGTAAGAAATTGTCTAATTTGGTTTTGATAAAATCATTTACGAAAGTACGAACCGTAGGCCCATTTGGACCAATATCCGTTGAACCTAATTTAGTTTTCGTCTGTGATTCGAAAACAGGTTCTTCCACCTTAATGGAAACTGCCGAAACTATCGATTTACGAATATCAGAAGCTTCAAAGTTTTTATTGTAAAATTCTTTAATGGCACGAACAATGGCTTCTCTAAAAGCACTTAAATGCGTTCCTCCTTGTGTGGTATTTTGTCCGTTTACAAACGAATGGTATTCTTCTGAATATTGCGATTTACTGTGTGTAATGGCAACCTCAATATCCTCTCCTTCTAAATGAATGATTGGATACACCATATCTTCTTCTGTGATATTCTCGTCTAGTAAATCTTTTAATCCGTTTTCTGAAACATATTTTTCACCATTATAATAAATCGTTAAGCCTCGATTTAAATAACAATAGTTTTTAAGCATTTTAATGATGTACTCATTACGATACTTGTAATTTTTAAAGATGGCTTCATCAGCAATGAAAGATACTTTTGTTCCTTTGCGTTTTGTAGTTTCTGATACTTCATCTTCAGTGGTTAGGTTACCTGCGGAAAATTCGGCTGCTTTTTGTTGGTTATCTCGAACCGATTCTACTCTGAAGAAATTGGAAAGTGCATTAACCGCTTTGGTACCCACTCCATTTAAACCTACCGATTTTTTAAAGGCTTTTGAATCGTACTTCCCTCCTGTGTTCATTTTGGAAACCACATCGACTACTTTTCCTAAGGGAATACCACGACCATAATCGCGAACGGTAACTAGTTTATCTTTAATGGTTACTTCGATGGTTTTTCCAGCACCCATAACGAATTCATCGATACAGTTGTCCATTACCTCTTTGAGTAGAATGTAGATTCCATCATCTGGTGAGGAACCGTCGCCCAGTTTTCCAATGTACATTCCTGGACGCATACGAATATGCTCTTTCCAGTCGAGTGAACGAATATTGTCTTCGGTGTATTGATTTTGCTCTAGCATAAACAGATTTCGGATTTTGTGCAATATACTATTTCTCTATAAAAAATAAAAGAGACAGGTTTATAAGTTATTGACAAAAGAGTGAAGAGGTTGTAGGTTGTAGGTTGTATGTTGTGGGTTTGAGTTGAAAGAAGAAAAATTGGAATAAAAGTTTGAGCAATTTTTTGGTATATTTGGTTTCATATAAATTACTAAATCGTTTTAATAAATAAATTAATGTAACTTGAACATAAATTCTGATGTCTGATAAAACAGGAGTAACCAAAATACAACATTTTGTGCCTCAATTTTTTCAAAAATATTTTTCCTATCATAATAATGGAAAAACAATTGGCATTTTTAATGTTAATAACGAATTTTACATTTCATCAACTCCAATTAGGACTCAATTGTATAGCAATTTCCTTTATGGAAAATCAGGTGATTTAGAAACTTGGCTTGGAAATTTAGAGAGTAAATCTGCTCCAATTTTTAGAAAAATGTGGGAAAAAGAAGTTTTACCAGAATATGAGAGTATAGACCAACTAGAAATGCTACATTTTTTAATAATTCTTGACTTAAGAAATCCTATACGATTTAATAATCTTAGAGATTATGAAGAATTAATTAAAGAAACTAATTCAGATATTACAAAAAAAAATCTACCTCCTGAGTTGTTGGAATCTTTAAAATACTTACAAAATGAAGAAGGAAAAAAACTTCAATTAAAAACAGCAGTAAAAATTGTACCTGATTTAATAGATTTGAAATATAAACTTTTAAAAAACACAACAAATATTCCTTTTATAATTTCAGACAATCCTCTTGTTATGTACAATCAATTTTTAGAAAAACGAAAATGGAACATTGTTAGTCAACGTGGTTATGGTTCTAAAGGATTACAAATGTTTTTACCTATTAATGATTCTTATATGCTAATAGTTTATGATGCTGAAATTTATAAAGTCGGAAACAAAAAAGAAAAAATAGTTGAAATTACAGATGAAAATAGCATAAATCAATTAAACATACTACAATTTTTGAATTCGACTGATACGATAAGTTTTAATCATAAAGTTTCAGAACATTACATTAAAACTTTATTTAAAAAATCTAAATCCTATAAAAAAGCAAATGAAGTTTTTATTAATATACATAAAGTTGATGATGGAAAAGGAGGAATAAAACCTTTCGAAGAAATACTTGAAGCTGGAGTTACTGATTTAAAAACTAATTTATTAATTCAGAAAATAAACTTATCGTCAAATTCTATTGCTATTAAATTAGATAACAGACTAGTACAATATAGAAAAGGGGTCGAAATAAGTAAGAATCATCCCTTAAATAAGTACAAGATTAAATAAATCTCTTTAAAAAACGTTGATTATATTTAAAGATTAAAAAAAATATTTATTCAGTTAATCTCCAACTTATACCCTACTCCATGAATGTTTATTAATTTGACAGATTCATCGGCTTTTAATTTAATTCGTAGTTTTGAAATATAAGTATCCAAACTTCTTCCTACAAAAAATCAAAAAAAGAAAATATAAAGTAGCCATAAATAGGAATAATTGCTATTTTTTCGTAAATCCTACATTTATAAAACAATTGTCTTTTTTTAATTGTCTTCCACTACAAGGAATATAGGATAGGCTACTTTGTTGTCCTTACATTATAACACTTCTACCAAATAATATTTTGGTAAACATTACATTTTACAACTATTTACACTTTTTTTACATTCATTTGACACTTAGAGATGAAGTGAATAGTAGTTTTACAGTGTCAGCAAATACTAAAAATTTGTTGTCACTTTTAAATCCACATAAATTATTAAAAAATGAAAAAAATCATTTTTCCCTTTTGTTTATTATTTGCTCTAGGTTGTAAAGTAGATCATCCAAAACCCGAATCAAATTTAGCTCAAATTCAAGATTCCGTTTATAATATACAATCTGTTTACGGACCAAATTTAGCCTCTAAACCTTATGAACTAAAACTTAATACACATCAATTAAGTAACGGAAATTATGATTTAGAAATTCAAATGTTACTTTACAACAATGCTTATTATGCCTCTTCAAATACTAAGAAAAGTTTGAAGGGTAAATTTACTTTCTTTATGGATGACACTAATTTCTTTACACTAAAAAGCAATCTTGTTGAAACACCGCTCACTATTAGAGAACCTAATTCCGAAACAGCAGATAATGGCATGACAGATTGGATTCGTGTAAATACACATTACAAACAGCAACTAGAAATCACAACTACAGAAGATTTTGCAGTTGGAGGTTATATTCAGTTTACTATTGAACCTCGTTGTACATTAGAAAAAATACCTGTTATTATAAAACGCAAAAATGGTATTTTGAAATTTGAAATCGATAATTGTTAGAAAATCATTAGTTATAAGTATTTATTCATAATGATAAAAAATTCCTTTATCTAAAACCGTCCAAAGTGCTGCTTTTTGATTGCCAGCTTTTAAAGTTTGGTTTGCCCAAGTGTTACAGGTAAAAAATAAGTTATAACTGCCTTTAGCCTCATAAAAAACATCGTGTTTCCCATAGGAATGGGTTCCAATACGTTGGATTTTATTTGTTGTATCCAATGCAAAACTGTTTTCGATATATTGAATCATGCTTTTGTATTGGTTTTCAGAAATAAAAAACTTTTTACAATTTTCATCTTCTTTGAGATTGTCATAAAAAGTAATATGCATGGCTGAAGAACTCCATCCTGTGATAGCTTTTGCTGCTGTAGAAACTTTTAAATCAGCCCAAGTAGGAGTGTCTAAATAAAATCCTTTATCGCCCCAACCAAAAGCTAGATTTTGTCTGGTGGAATCTTTTGCTTTAGTATGTAAATACGAAATTTGAGTTGACCAATCTTTTATTTCGTTTTTTAAGGGCAAAACGATGTCGGTGTGTACTCCGTTGGAAAGAATATAAATGGGAATGGTTTTATTGGTTTCGGAATTATTTTCGTTTACCGAAATAATAGAAGTAAAGAAAATGACTATTGTATAAATTAGTAAAAAAGCTAGCAATCCTAAGATAGTTTTTAGCAGTGTTTTAAATGTTTTTTTTGCTATTTTCATTCTTTTACTTTTTTATAATTAGTGTCATTACCAAAATCTTTTAGCTTATAAAATTGCTTAAATTCTGCTCTTGATGGAGCAATTATATAAGTAGAAGAATCTAGCATTTTAGCTTTTACTTTGGTAATCGAATCCATTTTCTTTAAATCAGTATCAGAATATAATTGTTTTACCGTTAGTTTTTCTTTATCAAAAGTATATAATTTTATATTCCAAAAAATAGAATCTTTTTTACTGATAACTAAATTCCCATTTATGCGCTTTGCTTTTTGCGTATTTGAGAATCTAAATATAGTATCAATTCTTTTATTAAAAATTTCAATTGAATCTTTTAATTGTCTGTATAAAAATTTAAAACTACCATCTTTTGACACTATTTTATCATCAGTGAAATCAAATCCTACTTTTAGCGAATCTAAATCAGTATTTGGTATTTTATTTTTCCAAATATATTCTCTGCAGATTACATCTTTCTGAAAATTTAAACTTATGGAATCTTCATTCATGTAACTCCCTAAAAATTTATTTGGAAACGTTTTTAATTCGAAATCATTAATAGGTTGAGGCTCTTCAAAATAAAAAGTGTTTCCAGCGATTTCAAGATCTCCTGAGACGTTTTTACAAGAAATAAAAACTAATAAAAAAATGACCCCTATTCCTTTCATGAAACGATTTTATAATAGATGACTAAAAATAAAACAAAAATACATTTATTTCAAGTTTATCAATAATTCGCAATTGATAAACTTCTTTTTCCAACTATTTAAATGTGCTTCCTCTTCAATAGGAATATCAATTCTTAATGTTTCTAGTTTTGGAAAAGACACTAAAATCTTCAAAATACCAGCTGCAGTAACTTCTGAATCCTTAATATCTAAATATTCCAATTCAGCGAAATGAAGAATGCAATCTAGCGAATCATCTTTCAAAGCAACACCTCTTAAATCTAAATATATAACTTTTTTAAGCTTTTTAAGATATTGTAATCCATGAATAGTTACGAAAGAATCTCCGATAGAAAGTCTATCTATTTCGGTGACATATTGGGTAACAAAATACAAATCTTCATCAGTTGTATCACCTGAACGCATCCCAAACTGACTCAGGTGAGTTGGAATATTCTTATCATTTTTAGTGTTGAAATATTTTTGCAACAAATATTTTTCTCTGCTTTTAGATAGTTTCATTTGCAAGGATTAATCAGCCCAAACCTCTAAATCAATTTCAAAACCAGCCTTCTTTAGTGCTTTTACTATTGCCTTACCAAAAGATTCATTATTAATTTCTTTACTAATTTGAGTAAAAAACAAATTGGTTTTATGGGTATTGGTCTTTAAAAGTACTCTGTTTTTGTCATATGATGTAATGGTTTCTAAAACGTCATTATCATCTGTTAGAAAAATAACATTAATATCCTTTATAAAACCTGAAATTTTATCTAAAGCTACTGTTGCATGTATTACTTCCCATTGTTCAACATAACTATTGTATTTTTCGACTTCGAGAATTAACTTTTTACTTTCATCAATGTGAAAAGGTTGAATAATTTTCAAAGAATCCTCGTCTTCAAAGTTTTTAATTTCTTTCATAAGTTGCTTATTTAATAAGTCAACCACTTTCTTTTCTTGGGAGAAAGAAAAGAAACTAAATAAAGAAAAACAAATTAGCACTATTCTCATTTTTCACTGTTTTAAATTAAAAATATTTATTTCTTTAAAAGCCTTACATATGCAATTCAATTTAAATAAAGAATTTGAATTGAAACATTTAAACCTAAATTTCAATCATATTGACTCAAATATAAATAAAAAAACCTGCAAATTTCTTTACAGGTTCTATCTTTTCTCTTGTTTCTTTTTTCTTGCTTCAAAAAAAACTACACATTAAATCTAAAATGCATTACATCACCGTCTTTTACGATGTATTCTTTACCTTCAACTCTTAATTTACCTGCTTCTTTTACTTTAGCTTCTGAACCAAAACTTGAGTAATCTTCATAAGCAATTACCTCAGCACGGATAAATCCTTTTTCAAAATCGGTATGAATTACACCTGCTGCTTTTGGAGCTGTGTCTCCTACTTGAATGGTCCAAGCTCTTACTTCTTTTACACCAGCCGTAAAATAGGTCTGTAAGTTTAATAATTTATAAGCGGCACGAATTAAAACTGCAGAACCTGGTTCAGTCAGTCCCATATCTTCAAGAAAAACTTGACGTTCTTCGTAACTTTCTAATTCAGTAATATCTGCTTCTGCACCAACAGAAAGTATAATTACCTCAGCATTTTCATCTTTTACTAATTCTTTTACTTGCTCTACATACTTATTTCCAGAAACTGCTGAAGCTTCATCTACATTACAAACATATAAAACAGGCTTTAAAGTAATTAATTGAAATTCTTCCATTAATTCTTCTTCATCTTGATTCTGAGGAACAACTGTACGAGCTGATTTCCCTTGTAATAAAGTTTCACGAATTCTATCTAAAAGTGCTTTTTCAGCTTGCGCCTCTTTATTTCCAGTTTTTGCAGCACGATTGGTTTTTTCCAAACGCTTTTCAACGGTTTCTAAATCTTTTAATTGTAATTCAATATCTATAGTTTCTTTATCTCGAATTGGATTCACATTTCCATCAACGTGAACAATATTATCATTATCAAAACAACGCAAGACATGAATAATTGCGTTACACTCTCTAATATTTCCTAAAAATTGGTTACCTAAACCTTCTCCTTTACTAGCTCCTTTTACTAAACCTGCAATATCAACAATATCTACAGTTGCCATTTGAACACGTTCTGGTTTCACCAACTCTTCTAAACGAGCAATCCTAGGATCTGGTACATTTACTACACCAATATTAGGCTCTATGGTACAAAATGGAAAATTAGCACTTTGTGCTTTTGCATTTGACAAACAATTAAATAGTGTTGATTTTCCAACATTTGGTAACCCTACAATTCCTGCTTTCATGATATATTTTTTATAACTAATTCATTTTAAAGTTTGCAAATATACTTTAAAAGTTGCAAAGTCTCAAAGTTGCTATTGTTTTAGTGATTTATTCTTTGAATTACAAAAAACAACTACATAGCTTCTATTTTATATTTACAATTACAGATAAACAGATTTTTTTATTACAAACGACTAAATAAAAGAACTTAAGAAAAATATCATGCCGTATAAAGTCTTAATTATGTAATAAGCTGACAAAATGTTGTAACATTAAATTTATAATAGCCCCTAAATTTGTACTATAACTTAAAAACAGGGAATTATGAAAAATTTATTATTGTCTTCAATATTTTTATTAGCCACTTTACAAATCACGGCTCAAAATAAAAATGTTCAAAAAGAAACTGAAACTACTACAACTACAATTAAAGATTCTAAAGGAAAAAAGAAAATTGTTAAAACTGTAGAAACTAAAGAAACTCAGGATGTAGAACTTGCTATGTCTGAGCAAAAAGGGAAAAACATCCCTATTAAAGAAGAATCTAAAGTAGATGTTACCAAAACAACAAAAGTAAAAATTGATGGAGAAACTAAATATTATGATGTTGATTTATCCGCATATTACAACTCGAATGGAAATAAATACCAAATAATTCAAAAAGGAAATGGATATTCTATGATAAATCCATCTGATGCAGAAGCTGGAATTCTAAGAAAAACGTCTAATAACAATTACATCTACAGAAGTAATGATAAAGTTTCTTTTGGTTATTTCGATAACGAAGGAAATCTTATATTAGAAACATATGATTATGAAAAGGATAAAATTACTATGGAAAAATATATGATTGAAAAATAATAATAGTATAAGCCTACTAAAATTACAATAGAGCATTCTAAAAAATCAAGTTTTTCAAAAATTGATTATTAGTAATATTGCTTAAAATAAGTAGCTATTAACTATTTTAGTATAAGGAAAAGGTTATTCATAAAGTTATGGATAACCTTTTTATTCATTCTGTTAAACTTCAATTAAACTAGATAACCTTTTTTTAACAGTTAACTATTAATTTATAACATTAAAAATAACTTTCAATTAAACAGTAAAAGTAGTTTCGTGGTTACTAAACAAAAACATGTAAAAATGAAAAAACTATTACTTTTTGTTAGCTTTTTGCTTTTTAATTTAAGCTTTTCGCAAACATTACATCCTTATTTACAGAATGTTACTCCAACCTCTATTTATATAAATTGGAAAACAAGTAGCAATAATGAAACCATAGTAGAATATGGTTTAAATACTACAAATTTAAATGTAACTGTTACAGGAAACACTAATATTCTAACAGATGTAGGTTATCCTAGTAATTACTACTATCATTCTGCCAAATTAACCAACCTTACACCTAATACTAAATACTATTACAAAATAAAAACAGGTAGTGAAACGTCTACGATTTATTCTTTTAAAACACTTCCTAATCCTGGTGAAGCTGCTACATCTGATGGTCACATACGTTTCTTAATCATGGGAGATAATCAATTAAAAAATGAACCAAGATATGATTCGTTAGTTGCTGCTGCAAAAAGAAAAATCAAAGAAAAATGGGGTTCATCACTTTCTCCTGATGACAATATTGCCATGACATTCATGGTCGGTGATCAAGTAGATGTAGGAACATTAGACCATTATGAAAATGTACATTTTAAGAAAAACAGAGCATTATCTGGTTATTTACCTATCCAGACCACTGTAGGAAACCATGAAACTTATGGAACCTTAGGTATGAATTCCTATTATAGTCATTTTTATATGAGTGAATTATCTTACCAAGGAATTTCTTCTAATTCTGAAAATTATTATGCACAACAAGCAGGTAATGTCCTTTTTATAAGCCTTAGTTCAGAGCACACTGGAACAACTCAATTAAATTGGTTACAACAAGTTTTAACTGCTGCTGAGAATGATACTTCAGTAGATTGGATTTTTTCTCTAAGTCATCGTCCTTATCAGGCAGAACAATATGTAGGTGATATTTCAAATTGGGTAAGAGAAACAGCTGTTCCACTTTTAACCACTTCAGATAAATACATCATGCATGTTGGTGCTCATCATCATTTATATCATAGAGGTCAATTAAAAAACACTCCAACCTACAATATCATTTCTGGTGGAACGGCTTGGGATCAATATTGGTCAATGTCTACTGAACAAGACTTTGAAGATGTTCAAAAAACGATTAGTAACTGGATGTATCAAATTGTAGATATAGATGTAACTAATGGAAAAATGGATGTTGAAAGTTATTCTATTGGAAGTATTTATAAATGGAAAAACAATCAATTGATGGATGAATTTCATCGTTATAAAAACAAAACAAAACCTAACAAACCGTCAATTACAAATACTTTTTCAAACCCAATTCAATTACCTATCACATTAGAAGGTAGTCCATTTACAACTAATGAATCGGAATTATTAAACACTTCTCAATTTGTTGTTTCTAAATTTTCAGATTTTAATATAATTGATAAAGAATCTTATAGAGATTATGAAAATTTATTTGGAAAATATGCTACCCAACGTGATTCTACTGTAGATATCAATTTTGGAGTAGACATTACTAAAATGGAAATCGCTTCAAACTCATTAGATAATGGAATCTACTTTGCTAAATTAAGATACAGAGATAGAAATTTAGAATGGTCTGACTGGAGTGATGTTGTTACTTTTGAAATTATAAATAGCAATATAGGTACAGTGTCTTTATCTATTGATAGTCCAACCAATACCTACAACACAAACCAAGCAATCAATGTAAACTATGTAAACGCTCCAACAACAAATAACACTTGGATAGGAATTTATAAAGAAGGTCAAACACCAGGAGCAATATCGTCTCAAACATGGCAATATACGAATGGAACACCAAGCGGAACAATTAATTTTACTTCTGGTTTAGCAAATAGTGGTAGATATTATGTAGCATTATTTGTTAATAATGGGTACACTGAAGTGGCTGATAGAATCTACTTCTATGTAGGTTCAGTTCCTTCATTAAATACTGATGAAACTGAATATGCATTAGGAACAGATGTAATAGTTTCTTTCACAAATGGTCCTAATTTATCAAATGATTGGATTGGTATTTATAAAATGGGAATTAACGCAGGAGATGCTCAATCTACCGCTTATGAATATATAACTAGCACAAATGGTTCGTTGACCTTCCAAAACCTTCCAAAAGGATATTATTATGCGTCATATTACTTGCAAGATAGTTATAATAATATAGGAAATAAAACTTTCTTTAAAGTTGGTGATATTGTTACCGAACTATGGATTGACAAACCAGTTTATCAACTTGGAGAACAAATAAATGCTTCTTGGACTGATGCTCCTGGAATTGTCAAAGACTGGCTAGGTATTTATAATGAAGGAGACGACCCTAATATTCAACCTTTAATCAGCTATCAATATTTTCAAGGTTTGGCTAATGGTAACACACAAATTGAAAATCAAAATATGCCAACAGAAGATGGCAATTACTTTATTGTTATGTTCACAAACGACTCTTATAATGAAGTTTCAAACAGGGTTTCGTTTGAAGTAATTTCTCCTTTAAAAAATAAGGAGTTTGAAATTGATAATGGAATTAGATTATATCCAAACCCAACTAGCAACAACAAGCAGACTTTCATTCAATGCGATTATCCAATTGATGAAATCGAATTATTTAATACTGAAGGTCAATTACTATATGCTACTAAGAATGTAAACAACAATAAATATTCCTTACTAACACAAGATTTAGCTAAAGGAATTTACATTATAAAAATTCATTCGAGAAAACTATATACTGCAAAAGTAATTATTGAATAAGTCAAAAGATAGAGCAACAATAGTCTCTCCTTTTTTTAAATTTTAAAAAGACTATCCAAAAAAGGATGGTCTTTTTTTATTCTTCTACCACTTCAGTCAAACTATCTATAAAATCTTGTTCTTCTTGAGTTAAAACTAAACCTGAATCAATATTCCAAAAGTCTGTTAAAATAGTATTAGATCTATTTAACAATGTTTTTTCTTTAAAAATATCTTTAATATTGTAAGTGAATAGTCTTTTGGTAAACTTATTTGTTACAAAGTAGTTTCTCACTTCAGTTTTAATTAATTCTTTATCTTGTTTTGCTATAAAACCTATTTCTTCTTTAGCGTAAACTAAATAATATTCTTCATTCCCTTTTACCCTATAACTCATTTTAAAAGCTGACTTGTATACATTTTTCTTACCCGAAATTGAATAATCTGAATTTCGCTCTGCTCTCTCTGAATCTATAAAATTATCAATTTCAACAATGATTCTTTTATTATGATCATATAGAATAGTATAATTAAATAAATACCCTTCTTCTCCTTCTAATGGTTTCACTAGTAATTGGTAATAATCTTCGTTTTCAGGATAAGACTTAATTTGGAAATCGTATTTATCCTTAACCTTACTATCTAAAATCTCTTCTAAATATTTAAATTTATAATAATTCTCCATTAGGTTATTTAAATTATAACCATAGATATCTTTATCTGTTTTTTCATTAAGAATTCCCAATACTCTATTTTGTTCAACTAGTATATCCGTTTTAATGGAAGATTTATCTTTAAGAATTTGAAAATTAACTAATCCGTCATTATATAAAATATTTTTGTTATTCTTTTTAAAAAACTCTCTAATATAAACTCTCAAATTTGAAGGCACTGACAATTTATTTCTTGAATTTTCTACTAATCCTTTTAAAATATTTTGTGGATGATCTTTTGTTAAAATAATTTCAGGAAGTTTATTTACTGTATTTTCTAAATAAATAACATTTTCTTCTTCATTTAATGTAATTGATTTTACTATAAACTTTTTATAGGAAGAATGACTCACTTCTAAATAGGAAGGTCTTTTTAATAAAACTTTAACTACACCGTCAATATTTGAAACAAAACTTTCTTTAGTCCTAAGTACAGTAAGAGTCACCTCATCAACAGGTAATTGAGTTTCAATATCTTTAAATAAAATAGTAAGTTCTTTCTCTTGAGAAAAACTATTTAGACATAGAATAACTAAAAAAAGAAAAAAGATTCTCTTCATTACACATAACAATTTTAACAAAAATAAAAATATTTCCCTAAACCAAGCGTCTTTTGTAGTAAAAACAGCAAAATATAATTTATTCCGACATTTTTTCAAAGCAAATTTAAAAATACAGAATATTTAAAAACGATCCTTTATCTAATAGATATTTACATAAAAAAATCCATTATAAAAAAAATCCTCTAAAAATAGAGGAGTTTTTTTTATTCATTGTGCAAAAATGATTGCCTGTTTAAAAGTGTTTCTTCAGATTCTTCATGTTCTTCATCTGGAACACAACAATCTACAGGACAAACTGCTGCACATTGAGGCTCTTCATGAAATCCTTTACATTCGGTACATTTACCTGGAACTATATAATACACATCATCCGATAAAGGAGTTTGAGCAGCTTCAGAATCAATTTCAGTTCCGTCTGGCAAAACTATTTTACCTGATAATTTTGTACCATCTTTATATCTCCAGTCATCAGCTCCTTCATATATGGCTGTATTTGGACATTCTGGTTCACATGCACCACAATTGATACATTCGTCTGTTATTTTTATTGCCATTTGTTAAATTTTGTTTTGGAAATTAGAAGTTGGAAGAAATACACTTTTTCTCTAAAACTTTCTAACTTATTACTTATTTTTGTGCAAAAATACAACGTAAACCACTTAAAAACAAAAAACAAATGTTACAAAATGAAATAAAAGAATCTTTTATTGAATTGGGTCGATTTTTAAAACAGTTTTCCAATGAAAATTATATAAAAAATGAGACTGTAAAAAACAATACCTTATTTCATGACGACTTTATTCAATTAATAGAATTATCTCAATCTCACAATGGTTGGTTTACAAAAGATAATGTTTGTTTCTCTATTGCCTCATTGGCTAATGCTTTAACTAAAGAAAATTTAGACAAATGGCTTTCTTCTTATAATTTTAGTGCTGTAAAACAAAAGAATGTTGGACTGATATTAGCTGGGAACATTCCGTTAGTAGGGTTTCATGATTTTTTAAGTGTTTTAATATCTGGTCATAAAGTAGTGATAAAAACCTCATCAAGCGACCAACATTTAATAGAGTTCTTAGCAAAATACTTAATTTCTTTAGATAATAGATTAAAGGAAAAAATCACATTTGCAGAAGGAAAATTAGAAAACTTCGATGCTGTGATTGCAACTGGAAGCAACAATACTGCTCGTTATTTTGAATATTATTTTAAAGAAAAACCAAGTATCATAAGAAAAAACAGAAATTCGGTTGCCATTTTAACAGGAAAAGAAACGAAAGAAGATTTGATTCCATTAGGAGAAGACATTTTTAGATATTTTGGTTTAGGCTGTAGAAATGTGTCAAAAATTTTCATTCCAAAAGATTATAATTTTGATAATTTCTTCAATGCTATTTTTGAGTATCAGGAGATTATTAAATATGAAAAATACGCTAACAACTACGATTACAACAAAGCGGTATACTTAATGAGTAATTACAAATTACTTGATAATGGTTTTTTAACTCTCAAAGAAGACAATAGTTATTCTTCTCCTATTTCCTCTTTATTTTATGAGTATTATGATAATTTAGATGAATTAGAGAAAAAACTACAAAATGATGTTGAAAAAATTCAATGTATCGTCGGTAAAGATAGTTTTCTTAAAAGCATTAATTTCGGACAAACCCAACTACCAAATCTTTGGGATTATGCTGATAATATTGACACAATTGAGTTTTTAGTAACTTTATAATACATTTACTCAAACGTTATTGTTAATAACATTGAATAATTAATAAAAAAAAGAATTACTATTATAAAGTCTATTTCCGAAATTTGCTAAAACTAATATTTCACAACTCATTTCAAATCTTTTTTGAAATAAAATTATAAAAAATGAAAAAACATAATTACAGTGCAGGACCTTGCATTCTTCCTCAAGAAGTTTTCGAAGAAGCTTCAAAAGCAATTTTAAATTTTAACGATTCTGGGTTATCTATATTAGAAATTTCCCATAGAAGTAAAGATTTTGTTGCTGTAATGGATGAAGCTAGAGCTTTGGTACTTGAGCTAATGAATTTGGAAGGAAAAGGATATCAAGCTTTATTCTTACAAGGTGGAGCTAGTTTAGAATTCTTAATGGTACCTTATAATTTAATGAAAGTAGAAGGAAAAGCAGCTTATCTTGATACTGGTACTTGGGCAAGTGGAGCAATAAAAGAAGCAAAAGCTTTTGGAGAAACTGTAGTAGTAGCTTCATCCAAGGACAGTAATTATAATTACATTCCTAAAGAGTACACAATTCCATCTGACGCTAGTTACTTTCATTGTACTTCAAATAACACAATTTTTGGTACACAGATGAAATCTTTCCCTACTACTGACATTCCTTTAGTGTGTGACATGAGTTCTGATATATTTTCCAGAGATATAGACTTCTCAAAATTTGATCTTATTTATGCTGGTGCTCAAAAAAACATGGGACCTGCTGGGACAACTCTAGTAGTTGTTAAAGAAGAAATTTTAGGAAAATCAGGGAGAACTATTCCAAATATTTTAAATTACGAACAACATATTACTAAAGAAAGTATGTATAATACTCCTCCTGTATTTGCTGTTTATACGTCTTTATTAACATTAAGATGGTTAAAAAAATTAGGAGGAATTGCCGCTATAGAAAAAATTAATGAATCTAAAGCAAATTTATTGTATTCAGAAATAGACAGAAACCCATTGTTTAAAGGAACTGTTGCTAAAGAAGATAGAAGTATAATGAATGCTACTTTTTTACTTGAAAATGAAGCTCACCAAGAACTATTTGATTCTATGTGGAAAAAAGCTGGAATTTCAGGTATAAATGGTCACCGTTCAGTAGGTGGTTATAGAGCCTCAATGTATAATGCATTGCCTCTTGAAAGCGTTAAAGTTTTAGTAGATGTAATGAAAGAATTAGAAAAAAATATTTAATAACAAATACTTAAGGTTTTAATTAAATAAAAGATTTTAAACCTTAAATTTTTAAAAATAAACAGAATGAAAGTATTAGCGAATGATGGTATTTCAAAAGCTGGAATCAAAGTATTAGAAAAAGCTGGTTTTGAAGTTATTACTACCAAAGTTGCACAAGAACAAGTAGCCAGTTTCATCAACACACATGATGTTAAAGTAATTCTAGTCCGTAGTGCTACAAAAGTAAGACAAGACATAATTGATAACTGCCCTGGTTTAAAAATTATAGGTCGTGGTGGTGTAGGAATGGACAATATTGATGTTGATTACGCTCGTAAACAAGGAATTCATGTAATTAACACACCAGCTTCATCAAGTGAAAGTGTTGCGGAACTCGTTTTTGCTCATTTATTTACTGGTGTTCGTTTTTTACATGATTCTAATAGAAATATGCCTCTTGAAGGAGATACCAATTTTAATGGTTTGAAGAAAGCTTATGCTAATGGTATAGAATTAAAAGGAAAAACGATTGGAATTATAGGTTTTGGAAGAATTGGACAAGCGGTTGCAAAAATGGCTTTAGGGCTTGGCATGAAAGTAATTGCTTCTGATAAATATGTGGGTGAAGCTGTAATTCGTGTGGATTTTTACAACGGTCAGTTTATCAATGTTGATATCAAAACAGAACCTATGGAAGAACTTCTAAAACACTCTGATTTTATCACCTTACATGTTCCTGCACAAGATGGTTATGTAATAGGAAGAGAAGAATTAAAAATGATGAAAGAAGATGTAGGGATTGTTAACGCAGCTCGTGGTGGAGTTATTGATGAAGTAGCTTTGGTAGAAGCTTTAGATGAAGATAAAATTTTATTTGCCGGTTTAGATGTATTCGAAAGTGAACCAACACCAGAAATGAAAATACTAATGCATCCAAAAATTTCATTAACGCCTCATATTGGAGCTGCAACAGTAGAAGCACAAGATAGAATTGGAACAGAGTTAGCTGAACAGATTATAAGTTTATTAAAAAATAATTAAAAAAATCACTAACTTTAACATCCAACTTTAACTAATATAATTATGTCTGGAATTTTAGATTTATTAAATAGCGATTTAGGAAAACAAATTGTAAGTAGTGTCAGTGAAAAAACTGGAATTAACTCCTCACAAGCTAATGATGTGGTTTCCTCGAGTTTACCCGCTTTATTAGGCGCTATGCAAGGAAACTTATTGTCAGGAAACGGTGCAGAAGGTCTTGTTAATGCTGTTACTAGTGGTAAACATGATGGTAGTATTTTAGATAATCTAGGTGGTTTTATAAATGGTGGTGATTTTAATGATGGTTCTAAAATTTTAGGGCATTTATTAGGAGATAAATTAGGTGCTGTAGAAACAGGAATTAGTGAAAAAACTGGAGTTTCTAGTGGTATTATTTCAAAAATATTACCTATGCTTGCTCCTATCATTATGGGTTATTTAGGAAAACAATCCAAAAGTAATGGTGTTTCAGATGGTTCTGGTTTAGGAAGCATATTAGGTAGCCTTTTAGGAGGCTCTTCAAATGATGGGAGTTCATTAGGAGGAACATTATTAACATCTGTTTTAGATCAAAATAATGATGGAAAACTAGACGTTAGTGATGCAATTTCTGCTGTTACCAAGAAAAAAGGGGGTTTAGGTGGGCTTTTAGGAAGTCTTTTCGGAAAAAAATAATTGAAACCACTTCAAAATATGTTAAAAGCATCGACATTGTCGGTGCTTTTTTTTATCTTTATGACAGAAATAAAAGCTATGAAACAATATTTTTTCATAATATTTAGTGTACTTGGAATTACTATCTCTTGTAATTCTACTAAGAATTTTTCATCTAATGATAAACCTAAATTAGAAAATGACACTATAAGAATAGCTAATGACAAAATTGAATATGAAGTTACTATTATTGACGTAGGTTATAGCTCATGGTTTAACTCTAATGCTAAGCCTAGAAATTATTATTCTCAAAGTTATTTGGAAACTAGAAATAGAGCTTGGATTTTAGAATGGAACAGGAGAGCATCCTTGCCAATGCAGTATAATTCTAATCTATATGAAATGCAAATTAATTACAGCAGTAACATTGATTATGGTTATGAAGTGAACTATATGATATACAATTATTTAGTCTATTTTCAATTGAGAAATAATCAAAAATTAGGTAGTTTTACAGCAAGAATTTAACATAAATGAATAAACTCAAACAACGCTGGAACATTACATCTAATTGGCAATTAATAATTATTCTTATTGTTTTTGCTATAACAGGCTCAACTGCAGCTTATTTATCAAAACCATTTACATCAGTTTTAGGAATTACTAAGGAAAATTTACATTGGTCTCTATATTGGCCACTTCGGTTATTACTTATATTTCCCATTTACCAAATACTATTAGTTATAATAGGTGCTTTGTTTGGACAGTTTAAATTCTTTTGGGCTTTCGAAAAAAAGATGCTTTATCGAATGAAACTAGGATTTATTGCTGATTTTGTAGATAATCAATTAAAATAAAAATCCCGATTACTCGGGATTCTATTTTTTATTCTTGTTTCTTAATTACGTATTGATAAATCCATGTTAATGTAAACGTAGGTATAAAATCTATAAACGGAAAAGCTTCCTCTATAAAACCAATAATACCTGCCACTTTACCAGTAAGACCTTTGTACATATACATTAAAATCAAACCTGAAATAGGTGCCCAAACAATATCTGTTACTTCTGCAAATAAAGGAACAATATAAGAGAGCATTCCAATAATATCAAATAAAATACTTAATATCAATTTTGATTTTTTACTAGAATCTTTCGACTCCGTTATAATTTGTACTTCTTCACTCATTTTAAAAAATTAAAAGTTAATTACTTTAAATATAGCAAAATAAGTGCCAAAGTAGTTACTCTTTTTTGATTAATTTATAAAAATCATCTCTAAATTCCTTTTGATTAAATACTCCTCCATATTGTAAAGTAGAAGTAAAACTGCTCTCATCCTTGATTCCTCTACTAGAAACACATAAATGTTCAGCTTCAACTACAACCATTACATTTTCAGTTTCTAACACGGTTTTTAATTCGTTAAAAATTTGCATAATCATTCTTTCTTGTACTTGAGGTCTTCTTGCATAATAATCTACAATTCTATTCAATTTTGACAAGCCTATTACTTTTCCAGAAGAAACATAGCCAATATGTGATTTTCCAACAATAGGTAAAAAATGATGCTCGCAAGTAGAATTAAAACTTATATTTGCTTCTACCAACATCTTATCATAATTATACGAATTGTTAAAGACTGAAATTTTAGGCTTATTGGCTGGATTTAGTCCAGAAAAAATTTCTTGTACAAACATTTTTGCAACTCTATGAGGTGTTCCTCTTAAACTATCATCAGTTAAGTCCAAACCTAATTCTTTCATTATAATTTCAAAATGCTCTTCAATCACTTCCATTTTTGCTTCATTCGATTTTTCGAAAGCATCTTTTCTTAGTGGTGTTTCCGCAGAAGTCATTTGGTGGTTGTCCCCAATAATGTCAAAAATTTCCTTTTCAATTGTAGTGTTCATAGCAATTTTTCCCTTCCTATTTTAATTTCGATTTGTAATATTTTCTTAGTTTTTCCAACTTTGGTGCAATAACCATTTGGCAATAGCCTTGCAACGAATTTTGTCCATAATAATCTTGATGATATTCTTCCGCTAGATAAAATTCTGTAGCAGAGGAAACTTGTGTTACAATAGGATCATTATATAATTTTTCCCTTGTAATTAATTGAATGTAATTTTCTGCTTTGTCTTTTTGATCTTGTGAATAATAAAAAATCTCACTTCTATACTGTGTTCCTGTATCAGCACCTTGTCTATTTAATGTTGTTGGATTGTGAGTACCAAAGAAAATTTCTAACAAATCTTCGTAAGCCACTTCTTTCGGATTAAATGTTATCTGTATGGCTTCTGCATGTCCTGATGTACCACTACAAACTTCTCCATAAGTTGGATTCTTAGTCTTTCCCCCTATATAACCAGAAACTACCTTGCTAACTCCTTTTACTTCTAAAAAAATAGCTTCAGTACACCAAAAACAACCACCTGCAAAAGTGGCCACCTCTAAATTATCATTCATTTTAATTGCGATTGGTTCTTTAAATTCTTTTGATTTAAATTTTCCTTCTTGCGAATGACAAGATTGGAAAATAAAAAAACTTACTAAAAACAAATATTTCATTGAATTATTATTTTTTGTTTAACAAATATACTAAATAAGCTAAACAAATTTACATTTTAACTTATATTTATTATTTACGAAATTAAATTGAGAATGGTTTAAAATTAAGAATTAGAAAAAAAATAGTTTCTTTGTAGAAATGATTTACTGATGATAAAAGCTACTAATTTACATAAATACTATGACACCTTGCATGTGCTTAAAGGTGTTGATTTACATATTAAAAAAGGAGAGATTGTTTCTATTGTTGGAGCTTCAGGAGCTGGAAAAACCACTTTATTACAAATCTTAGGTACTTTAGACAAACCCTCTTCGGAACCAAATACTCGTTTAGAAATAAATGGAGAAGAAGTAACAAAAATGAATGATAAAATCTTATCACGGTTTAGAAATTTACATTTAGGGTTTATTTTTCAATTTCATCAGTTATTGCCAGAGTTTACAGCTTTAGAAAACGTTTATATTCCTGGCCTAATTGCAAAACGCGACAAAAAAGAAGTTGAAGCTGAAGCCAAAAAACTATTAGAATATTTAGGTTTATCACATCGATTACACCATAAACCTAGTGAACTTTCTGGAGGAGAACAACAACGTGTCGCAGTTGCTAGAGCTTTAATTAACAAGCCTGCTGTTATTTTTGCAGATGAACCTTCTGGTAATTTAGACACCCATTCTGCTGAAAATTTACACCAATTATTTTTTAAATTGAGAGACGAATTTGGTCAAACCTTTGTTATTGTGACTCATAATGAGGATTTAGCAAATATGGCTGATCGAAAATTAGTAATGGTTGATGGTAATATTGTTCCTAAAAATTGATAATTGGAATGACTCAAACTGAACTCAAAGAATTTCTTGACGAAAAAGTAGTTTTATACAACAATCCTACATTTATTGAGAGTGATCCTATTCAAATTCCACATGCTTATACTTTAAAAGAAGATATAGAGATTGCAGGATTTCTCGCAGCAACAATTGCATGGGGAAACCGCAAAATGATTATCAATAATGCCCAAAAATTAATGAATATTATGGGAAATACACCATATGATTTCATTATGTCTCACAAAGAAGATGATTTAGAAAAATTAGATGGTTTTGTTCATCGCACATTTAATAGTTTAGATGCAGTAACATTTGTAAAAGGATTAAAAAATATTTATCAAAATCATAATGGTTTGGAATCCATTTTTGCAAAAAATAGTGAGTCACATTCAAACCAAAAAAGTATTTCTGAATTTAAGAAAGTATTTTTTGAAATTCCCCACCAGCAGAGAACGACTAAACATATTTCTGACCCTCTAAATAATTCTGCTGCTAAAAGAATAAACATGTTTCTTCGTTGGATGATTAGAAAGGATAATAAAGGAGTCGATTTTGGAATTTGGAAAACCATATCCCCTGCTAGTTTATCTTGTCCACTAGATGTTCATTCTGGTAATGTAGCTCGAAAATTAGGTTTACTAACAAGAAAACAAAATGATGCTAAAGCTTTATTAGAACTAGATACAAATTTAAGAAAACTTGACCCAAGTGATCCTGTAAAATATGATTTTGCTCTTTTTGGTCTTGGTATTTTTGAAAAATTTTAAATTCTAATTATTCCTCATTCTCTTTTCTAACCAAAGGATGATCTACAACTCCTAATCCAACAAAATAATATTTACAATAGTATTATACAGCATTAAAACAACCATAATCAAACAAGAACTAAGTATACTTGAAATAGCTACAGAAATATAATAAACAAAATTAAACCAATTATAAGGTACATTTTCAGATTCTGTTATTAGTAAAGTTATAACTCAGGCAACAAAAACCACTGTATCTAACTTCACAATTTGTAAAATGTGTCTGTAATGATCTTTTTTTAGTTTAGATTTTGAACTAGAACTAATTCCCAATAAAGTTAACAATAATGCTAAAATTGTAGTCAATACTAATGAAATCGTATTGCATAAAGTATACATTCCAGTTAATGAATGTCGAATAAGAACCTTAGCTTCATAACCACTTAATTTACCAAGTAAAAAAGTTACAGTCAACATAATTACTAAAGACATACATCCTCCTAAAATTGCTCTTTTTGTATAAATACTAAAGAAGCATTCTATAATTACCATTTAATACATTCAAAAACTATTATATGGAAATACTATAACTGTTTTAAAAAATCTTATAAGGAGAAGGCCTAATAGACTCTTTAAATTTGTATAAGAAAATGAGACGACAATTATTTCTTATTATCTATTAAAACTATTTACAAACTAAAAATTTATTATTATGTTAAGATGGACAGTTACATTTATTATTTTAGCAGTAGTCGCTGGAATATTCGGATTTGGTGGAATTGCAGCTGGAGCAGCTAGTATAGCAAAAATACTATTCTTTATTTTTATAGTACTTTTTATATTATCATTAATCAGTGGAAGAAGAAAGATTTAAAACAGAACATGTCGTGTAAGTAACTATTTAAAAAAAAAGTGACTTACACGATTAATTTATTTACTCTTCTACTTTTTCTTCCCTATCACTTTCTTCTGTCTTTGCTTCTACAATAATACCTTGAATCTCTTCTTCTTTTTTTTATCTATCTTTTCTAAATCAATCTTTTTATTATTTTTTCCGCTATGTAAAATTTACAATGTAAAGGTAAATGGTCAGAACCTATTGGTTCTAAGGTCTTAAATTCTTCTATAAAAATAGTAGCAGAATAAGAAAAATAAATCAATTGAAAATCGAAAAAAGCTTATAATTTACATGAAAAGTAGACACAAACCCTCTACCTATTCTTGGATCTATTAACTGAGCCATTTTTAAAAACAAAATAGAAGACTTAGCCCATGCAACATTATTAAAATCACCAGAAACAATAACTGGATACTCACTTTTAACAACTTTTTTAGCAATTGAGAGCAGTTCACCATCCCGTTCTTTTAAATTTTCTTCTTCAGTAGGTCTTGGTGGTGCATTGATAGAACCTACTTTTTCTTATTAATTTTTTTTGTGTAAGGCAATAAAATCTTGATATTATAAAAAATAAAAACTACAAGAACTAACTGAAGTATTCTTTTACTTATATCATCAATAATTACAAAGCTGATAATGAATAAAACTAGTAATAAAAAAAGAAGTTGAATTTTTCCAAAATCCCAAATTCTAAAAAACCAATGTTGATTTGAAAAAAATGGAAGAAGATTAACTAATAAAACAATACATGAAATTATATAAAAGAAAATTTCCATTTTGTGTCTCTTTTAAATCACTCTAAAAATAGCATTTTAATGTTTTAAAAATAAAAATAGTTTCAAAAAAACTTATTATAAATTTTAATAACTTCATTTTTTGTAACAAATCTAAAGGAATCTCGTCTACTTTAAATAAAAACAAACTATTTTGGAAACAATACTTACAATAAGCAACCTTAATAAAATTTTCAATAAAAGAGTTCATGCTGTTAAAAATGTCTCTTTTGAAATCTACAAAGGTAATGTCTATGGAATTTTAGG
Source organism: Flavobacterium jejuense (assembly GCF_006491595.2). Taxonomy (GTDB): domain Bacteria; phylum Bacteroidota; class Bacteroidia; order Flavobacteriales; family Flavobacteriaceae; genus Flavobacterium; species Flavobacterium jejuense. The sequence continues at coordinate 47,935 of NZ_VEVQ02000002.1, read as the reverse complement.
ACCTAATGGATCAGGGAAATCAACCACTCTAGGAATAGTTTTAAATGTTGTTAACAAAACTTCGGGAGATTATAAATGGTTTAATGGTAATTTACCAACTCATGATGCCCTAAAGAAGGTTGGAGCTATTATAGAAAGACCAAACTTTTATCCTTACATGACTGCTGAGGAAAATTTAAAGTTAGTTTGTAAAATAAAAGAGATTCCATACTCAAAAGTCAATGAAAAATTAGATCTAGTTGGACTAATTGATAGAAAAGACAGTAAGTTCAGAACCTTTTCTTTAGGAATGAAACAACGTTTAGCTATTGCTTCTGCCCTTTTGAACGACCCTGAGATTTTAATTCTAGATGAACCTACTAACGGTTTAGACCCTCAAGGAATTAGACAAATAAGAGATTTAATAAAATTAATTGCTTCACAGGGCACAACTATTTTATTAGCATCCCATTTACTAGATGAAGTAGAGAAAGTCTGTAGTCATGTAGTGGTTCTTAGATATGGAGAGATGCTTTATCATGGTTCTGTTGATGGTATGCTTTCTAACGAAGGCTTTTTTGAATTAAAATCTGACAATAATACTCATTTAAAAGAGACTTTATTAAACCACCCTTCGATAGATAGTATAAAAGAAGAAGAAGAAGACAAATTGTTTGTTTATCTAAAAGACAGTTTAGAAGCCAACGAACTAAATAAGTATTTGTTTGAAAAAGGAATTATTTTACAGCATTTAGTAAAAAGAAAAAACAGCCTTGAGGAACAATTTTTACAATTAACAAACAAAAACTAAAGATGAAACGATTACTTAAGATAGAATTTCAGAAGCTATTAAAAAATAGAGCTAGCAAATTTTTAATCATATCCTATTTTATTTTACTATCATTCATTGCACTTATTGCATCTATTAAATTTGAATTTGGTACATTTAGATTACATATTGCTGAACAAGGTATTTTTAACTTTCCATACATATGGCATTTTAATACTTATATTGCAGGTTATTTTAAATTATTCCTTGCTATTGTAATAGTATCCATGATGGCAAATGAATACACTTATGGAACATTAAAACAGAATTTAATTGATGGAATGAGTAAAAAAGAATTCATTTTATCCAAATTTCTAACAGTAATTGTTTTTGCATTAGCTTCAAGCATTTTTATATTTATAATGTCTTTAATCTTAGGATATTCCTTTTCATCTTACACTGAATTTGGAATTGTATTTTCTGATTTAGAATACATTTTAGGTTTCTTTTTGAAGTTAGTAGGCTTTTTTTCATTTTGTTTATTTTTAGGAATTTTAGTTAAAAGAAGTGCTTTTGCATTAGGTTTTTTATTAATTTGGAATATTGCTGAAGGGATAATTTCGGCTTTATTAAGATGGAAAATCTTTCCAGATACTAATACTTATGCAAAAATTAATCAGTTTTTTCCATTAGAGTCAATGAGCAATTTAATAAAAGAACCGTTCTCTAGGCTATCAGCTATTAAAAACATAGAAACTACAATTACAGGAGAAGAGGCTATTAGAGACTATAGTATTCATTTTGGAGAAATCGCAATTGTTTGCGTTTGGACGGCTATTTTTATTTATTTATCCTATTATATATTGAGAAAAAGAGATTTATAGTATCTTTGCCTTTGCTATTAAAAAGTAAAAATGAGATATTTTTTAATCCTTATTACTGTTCTTTCTTTTCAAAACAGTTTTACTCAAAGTATTATTGTTGATGAAAACTATACACCTCAGCAACTAGTTGAAAACATTCTAATTAACAGTGGTTGTGCATCCATTACCAATGTCGTTGTTTCAGGAGGAAACTATCCAACTGGTGAAAAAACGTATGGATATTTCAATAATAATGGTTCCTCATTCCCCATTAATGAAGGAATTATATTAAGTACTGGAAAAATAAATAACGCTCCAGGTCCAAATAATAGTCTATTAGATGATGGTGGAGATATTTCTTGGCAAGGTGATAACGATTTAAATACCGCATTAAACTTATCCAATAGCATTAATGCTACGGTTTTAGAATTTGATTTCGTCCCATTAGGAAGCCAAATTAGTTTTGATTTTCTACTATCATCTGAACAATATCTAACTAATCCTTCCTCTAATCAATGTAATTATACTGATGGTTTTGCATTTCTATTACGCGAGGTAGGAAGTACAAACTATCAAAACCTAGCATTAGTTCCTGGTACAACTATACCAATAAAAATAAATACCATAAGAGGTTCAGGTACAATTTGTCCTGCAGCAAATGAACAATATTTTGACGCATTTAATGGAATAAATTACCCTACCAACTTTAATGGTCAAACCAAAGTACTTACCGCTCAGTCAAATGTTACACCAGGAACGCCATATCATATTAAACTTGTAATTGCAGATGAAGGAAACTATCGATATGATTCTGCTATTTTTTTAAAAGGTGGTAGTTTTAATACAAATGTAAATTTGGGTGATGATAGAACCGTAGCTAATGGAAATCCTGTTTGTAGTAGTTTTGATTTAAATACCTCTTTAACGGGAAATCATAAATGGTTTTTAAACGGAAATGAAATTATAGGAGAAACTAATTCTACTTTAACAGTCACTCAAAGTGGAATATATTCTGTAGAAGTCACTATTCCTGGCTGTACATCCTCTCCAACTGATGAAATAGTAATTGAATTTGCACCTACTCTAATTCAAAGCTCAAATAATACATTTCCAGAATGTGATGCTGATGCTATTCAAGATGGAATAACTACATTTGACCTAAGCGCAATTATTCCAATACTATTTACAAATTTACCTGCTAATTATCAAATAAGTTTATTTGAAAGTCCAATGGCAACTTCTGCATTACCATTGACATATCAAAACACAATACCTTATCAACAGACTTTGTATGCTAAAGTTACAAATATATCTAATTGCTATGATACGGTTTCATTTCCAATCACATTAATAATAAATACATTTACGGAAGATTATTCAAATGAAACTATAGGAATTTGTGAAAATAATTCTATTATTTTAGATGCTGGAAACGGTTTTTTATCTTATAGCTGGAATACAAATCCAATACAAACAAGCCAAACAATTATTGTAACAAATTCAGGAAATTATTCAGTTACTTTAGAAAATGCTTTAGGGTGTTTTAAAACTAAGACATTTAATGTTGTTGGCTCAGAAATTGCTACAATTTTAGATATAGAAATTAATGATTTTGCTCAAAATAACTCAGCAACCATTATTGTTACAGGTGATGGCCTTTATGAATATTCACTTAATGGATTGGATTACCAAAATTCAAATATTTTTGAAAATCTTACTTCAGGAGAATATACTGTTTATGTAAACGACAAGAATGGTTGTGGTCAAATATCAAAATCATTTTATATTTTAGACTTTCCTAAATTTTTCACACCAAACGGTGATGGTTACAATGACACTTGGCAAATTAAAAATTTAAACAAACAAGGTTTAGAAGATAGTGCCATATACATTTTTGATAGATATGGTAAACTAATTAAGCAAATTAGTCCTTTAAGTGAAGGTTGGAACGGTATTTACAATGGAAATTTACTTCCTTCTAGTGATTATTGGTTTGTTCTTGAAAAAAAAGACGGCTCCCGTGTAAGAAGTCATTTTACACTTAAACGATAATATTTACAATTAAACCTCGTTATCTTTAAAACACAAAAAAACAAAATTATTTTTTGAGTTTTTTTTACCCTAAAAACCAGCATTTATTTAGAAATTAAATACCCAAAAAATACTTTTATAGTATATTTGCAGCTATAATTGTCTACACACGAAATGAAGTATACCTTAGTATTATTTAGTTTTTTCTTATCACAAGTTATAGTTTCACAATACATTTCTATTGATGAAAATTACACTGCTCAACAATTAGTTGAAAATGTATTAATTAACAGCAATTGTGCTTCAATTAGTAATGTTTCAGTAACAGGAGCTAATTTCCCAACTGGTGAATTATCTTATGGTTACTTTAGTGGAGCAGGTACTACTTTTCCATTTCAAGATGGAATCATCTTAAGCTCTGGAAAGGTATCCATCGCACCTGGACCAACTACTCCAACCGCAGATGAAGGAGAAAATATTGTTTGGAATGGAGATCCTGATTTAGATCAAATTTTAAATGTAAATTCTAGTAATGCAACAGTTTTAGAATTTGATTTTATTCCTTTAGGTGATATGATCAGTTTTGATTATATTTTTTCTTCAGAAGAATATGAAGAAAACACAAATTACCCTTGTCAATATTCAGATGGTTTTGCGTTTCTTTTAAAACCCACAGGCGCTTCAGTGTATCAAAACTTAGCATTAATTCCTAATACAACTACACCAGTAAAAGTAACTACTGTACACCCTACAATAACTGCAAATGGAGGTTGTCCTGCTCAAAACGAACAGTACTTCGATCAATTTAATCCAACAGAATACCCAACAGTATATAACGGACAAACAGTAGTTTTAACTGCACAATCAAGTGTAATCCCAGGAACACAATATCATATTAAATTAGTGATTGCTGATGAAGACGATGCTCGTTTTGATTCAGCTATTTTCTTAAAAGGAGGCAGTTTTAATTTAGGTATCGATTTAGGTCAAGATAGAACAATTGCTAATGAAAATCCAGTTTGTCCTTCAGAAGATTTAATTTTAGATGCAACAGCAACTGGAGTACAAACCTATCAATGGTTTTTTAATAATAGTCCTATAACATCTCCTACAACTGACCCACTTTTAACACTTCCTGCTCCTCATGATCCAAATACTCAAGATGGAACTTATTCAGTAGAACTTGTATATAATCCTACTTGTAGTAGCATCTCAGAAATAAAATTAGAATTTGCTCCTAATTTAACCATATTAGAAGATGTCTTCACAGAATGCGATGATGATGCTGTTCAAGATGGAATCCGCATATTTAATTTAAATACCATTGGTACACAAATTTTTCAAAATTTACCAACTGGTTTCACTGTTAGCTTTTATAATGACGAAACTAGTACTCTTCCTTTACCAATGAATTTCACAAATACAACTCCATTTCAACAAATAATTTATGCAAGAGTGGATAATTTAGGATATTGTTATAATATCCCTATTACTCTAAACATCAACACTTTTAATGAAATCGCTTTAGATCAAACTGTTTATTTATGTACAGGTTCTTCAATTATTTTAGATGCAGGTTCAGGTTTTATTTCTTACAAATGGAACACTGCACCAGTGCAGAACTCACAAACAATAACGGTTACATCAGGTGGAGAATATTTAGTAACTCTAGAAAACACAAATGGTTGTTTCAAAACAATTACAATTTCTGTTGAAGAATCTGGAATTGCAACAATTGAAGATATTAATATTATTGACATAGCTGAAAACAATTCAGCTACAATAATTCCATCTGGTAATGGTGAATATGAATTTTCATTAAATGGAATTAATTATCAAGATTCTGCAACTTTTAATAATCTAATAGCAGGAGAATACACGGTTTTTGTTAGAGATAAAAATGGTTGTGGAGTTTCTTCTGAAGCATTTTACATTTTAGATTTTCCAAAGTTTTTTACACCAAATGGAGATGGTATAAATGATACATGGAAAATTGAAAATTTAGAAAAAAGAGGCTTAGAAAACAGTAAAATTTATATTTTTGATAGATTCGGAAAACTACTAAAACAAATTAGCTCTTTAGGAAATGGATGGAACGGAACTTTCAATGGCAATCTATTACCTTCTTCAGATTATTGGTTTGTCTTAGAATTAACTAATGGAAAAACAGTAAAAAGTCATTTTTCAATGAAACGATAAAAAATGCTTAAAAACTTACTTTTTATAGCTTTAGGAGGTGGCATCGGAAGTGTCCTCCGTTATCTATGTAACTTATTCATAAACAAAAGTTATCCAAATAAAACGTATATTGCTACGCTTTTTGTAAATATAATTGGTTGTCTAGTTATAGGACTACTAGTCGGATATTTCCAAAAAAATCAAACAGAAAACGAAGCCTTTAAATTATTATTAATAACTGGTTTTTGTGGAGGATTTACAACTTTCTCTACATTTGGACTAGAAAATTTTAATCTTTTACAGTCTCAAAACTATTTATTAACGCTATTATACATTATGCTATCAGTCGTTATTGGTATTGCATTTGTAGGAATAGGTATATACTTAACAAAATAAAATGCTTTCAGAAAAAGAAATTACAGAAATAAAATCGCTATTAAATACTCCAAAAAAAATAACTATTATTTCACACAGAAATCCAGATGGTGATGCTATGGGATCTTCTTTGGGGTTACTTCACTTTTTAAAACAACTTAATCACGAAGTCATTTTTATTTCTCCCAATGAGTTTCCAGATTTCCTAGCTTGGCTACCCGAGACTAATAAAGTAGTGATTTTTGAAAGAGAATATGACAAAGCATTACCTATTTTACAAAAAAGTGATCTTATTTTTACTCTAGATTTTAATGCAATTCATCGAACAGGTGATGCTATGCAAAAAATATTAGAAACTCTTTCTAATCCTATGATCATGATTGATCACCATCAATTCCCAGACGATTACGCTAAATACACTTTTTCAGATGTTAGCTACGGATCAACTTGTCAAATGATATACGATTTCATAAATGCATTGGGGTATAATAATTTAATCAATAAAGAAATTGCAACTTGTCTTTACACAGGAATTGTTACAGATTCTGGAAGTTTCCGTTTCCCAAAAACGACTTCAGAAACTCATAAATGTGTTGCAAACTTAATTGAAAAGGGAATAAATAATAGTGAGATTCACAATCTATTATTCGACAACTCTAGCTATGAACGTTTACAATTACTAGGAAAAGCATTACAAAATTTAAGAGTATTACCAGAATACAAAGCCTCATATATAAGTCTAAGCCAAGAGGAATTAAATGCATTTGATTACAAAAAAGGAGATACTGAAGGAATTGTAAACTATGGTTTAAGCATTCAAGGAATTATTGTAACAGCTATTTTTATTGAGAATAAAGAAGAAGGTATTATAAAAATTTCTTTTAGATCACAAGGCGATTTCGATGTAAACGAATTTGCTAGAAAACATTTTAATGGTGGTGGACATATAAATGCGGCTGGTGGAAAATCTTTTTCAAGTTTAGAAGAAACAGTCAATCAATTTATTGCTATTTTAGCAGAAGAAAAAAAATGAAAAATGAAAAAAATATTTTCAATAATAAGTTTACTAATCATATTAACAGGTTGTTCAAAACAACAGGCAAGAAAACCTATTTCACAAACAGATGGCAACTTCATTAAAGAATCTATCGAAAGAAATAAAAAGTTAGTCGCTGATGAAGAAAAACTGATTGATTCTATAATAAAAAAAGATACTTTAGAAGGATATATTGCCTCAAGCAAAGGCTATTGGTATAAGTATATTACTAAAATAGAAGAAGATACTGATTCTCCAGTAAAAGGAGATATTGCATATTTTGATTATGAAATCAATGACATTAACAATACAGTCATTTATTCCAAAGAAGAATTAAAAACCCAGCAATATGTCGTAGATAAACAAAATATAATGATGGGATTAAGAGATGGAATCAAATTGATGAAAAAAGGTGAAACTGTTACTTTTTTATTTCCATCACATATGGGATTTGGCTATCATGGTGATGAGAATAGAATTAATTCAAACGAACCTTTAATTTGTACTGTAATTTTAAAAGACATAAAAAAAGACACTATTCAATAATAATTTATATTTATGAAACATTTAAGCATTTTTTCATTAAGCATTTTTCTTTTTTTCATCTCATGTAATGACAAATTCTCAAAATTTGAAGATGGAATGTATGCCAATATTGAAACCAACAAAGGAGATATTATTGTAAAATTAGAATTTGAGAAAACTCCTATTACAGTTGCCAATTTTGTTTCTCTAACCGAAGGTAAAAACCCTTTCGTTTCAGAAGAATATAAAGGAAAACCTTTTTATGATGGATTAATTTTCCACAGAGTAATTCCTGATTTTATGATTCAAGGTGGTGATCCTGCTGGAGATGGTTCTGGAAATCCAGGCTATAAATTTAAAGATGAATTTCATCCTGACTTAAAACACAACAAAGGAGGAATCCTTTCAATGGCAAATGCAGGCCCAAAGACAAACGGAAGTCAGTTTTTTATTACACATAAAGAAACTCCTTGGTTAGACAACGTTCATACTGTTTTTGGTGAAGTTGTAGAAGGAAAACAAGTTGTAGATTCTATTCAAATGAATGATACAATTAAAAAAATAACTATTGTTAGAAAAGGAGCAGATGCGAAAAAATTTGACGCTGTAAAAACTTTTAAAGATTACTATTCTGTTGAAGCAGAAGTTCAAAAGAAAGAAGCAGAACAACAAAAATTAGAAGCTATAAAAGTTGAAGAAACAAAAAAAATAAAAGCAGAAGAAATTGCTACTCTTAAAAATGAAGGAACAAAAACTAAATCAGGTCTAATTTACAAAATACTAAAAAAAGGAGAAGGTACTAAACCTAAAAAAGGCACAAAAGTATTTGTCAATTATGCTGGTTTTCTTCAAAGTGGAGAATTATTTGATTCCAATTATGAAGATGTTTCTAAAGCTTATGGAAAATACGATGCAAATAGAGCTCAACAAAAAGGATACAACCCTTTTCCTTTTGAATATGGTAACAAACAAGGTTTAATCTCAGGATTTATTGAGGCAATAGAATTATTATCTTTTGGAGATAAAATAATAGCCTATATTCCATCTAAATTAGCATACGGAAGTCAAGGAGCTGGCAATGTAATACCTCCTGACACTGATATAATTTTTGAAATAGAAATAACAGAAAACTTGCCAAATTAATTATACAAACAATGAATACAAAAAAAATAGCATTTCTTTTCACACTATTAATAAGTACTTTTTACACTTCAACAGCTCAAAAAGCAGAAGGATTATTTGCCGAAATACAAACATCAAAAGGCAAAATAGTACTTCAATTAGAATTTGAAAAAGCTCCTATAACTGTTGCGAATTTTGTTTCACTTGCTGAAGGAAAAAACAAATCCGTTAAAGAAGAATTAAAAGGAAAACCATTTTATGATGGTCTAAAATTCCATAGAGTAATTGCAGATTTCATGATTCAAGGTGGTGATCCTTTGGGAACAGGTGCTGGTGATCCTGGTTATAAATTTGATGATGAAATTGTAACCGAATTAAAGCATGACAAAGCAGGAATTCTTTCTATGGCAAATTCTGGTCCTGCAACAAATGGCAGCCAGTTCTTTATTACTCACAAAGAAACTCCTTGGTTAGATGGTAAACATACCGTTTTTGGACATGTGGTTGAAGGACAGAATGTAGTTGACAATATTGCTCAAAATGATATTATTGAAAAAGTAACCATTATTAGAAAAGGGAAACTTGCTAAAAAATTCAAAGCAGAAAAAATATTTGAAAATTATTTTAAAGAAAAAGCAGAAAAAGAAAAAATAGAAGCTCAAAAACGAAAAGAACTAGAAGAAAAGCTAGTACAAACCATTGCTAATAAAAAAGCCTATTTTGCTACAAACAAAGAAAAAGCTATCGAATTACCTTCTGGCTTAAAATATGTAATAATTCAAAAAGGTGCTGGTGTAAAACCTGAAAACAATTCACAAGTATATATTCATTATGCAGGTTACTTTGAAGACGGAAAACTATTTGATAGTAGCTATGAAGAAGTGAGCAAAGAATATGGCAAGTTTGATCAAAATAGAGCCAATCAAAATGGATATGCTCCTTTTCCATTTCAATATGGCAATAAAGGTGGTTTAATTCCAGGCTTCTTAGAAGGCATTAACAATATGAGTTTTGGTGACAAAGCTATTCTTTATATTCCTTCAGCATTAGGTTATGGAAAGACTGGAGCTGGTGGTGGTTTAATTCCACCAAATACAGATTTGGTTTTTGTAGTAGAATTATTAGAGACTCAAAAATAAAATAAAAGCTCCAATCTAGTTGGAGCTTTTTTATATCTGATTTTGATTATAGCAATTTCAAAACAATTCGATTATTAAAAATTACTTCGATTTTTCACCTACAAAATAATCACTTTGATTTTTAAACAACACATTAAATGTTGTCAAACTACCATATATTCTAGTTATATATTGTTGTAAGTCAATTTTTTCGCTTTGTTCTAAATTACTAGAATTTATTTTTTGTTCCATAACTCTAATTCTATCCCTCACCATTACAATTTTATTAAAAAAAGTATCAATTGGAACTTCTTTGTTCTGCGTTTGTGTTCCTGGTTCTAGTATCAATTTACCTCCTTTCCATTTATCAGCAATAGAAACTTTTGGACCTATATCACTATATTTTTCCAATATACTTTTAAGCATCTTTTCTACTTCAAAAAAGCTAACAGTATCAACTTCATCTTCAACAGACTCAATAATTTCTATCTCCTCATCTAATTCAATAGTTTCTACACCTTTTTCTATGAAGGTTACCCAATAATATTTAGATGTAACATTTGTAACAACACCCATTCCATGTTCAGGATGTTTAATTCTAGAACCTATTCCTAATAATTTCATAATTTAGACAACTTTAAAAACCAAATATATTAAATTTGCAGGATAATTTTTATAAAAATGAGTACTATAAATTCACAAGATTTCAAATTTTCAATGCCTTTAAACATTCGCTGGAATGATTTAGATCCATTAAATCATGTAAACAACGTCTATTATTTTGAATATTTTCAAATAGGTCGTGGTCATTATATGATGGCAGCAAGTAAACAATGGGATTGGACTAAAAACATGTTTGTGATAGCACATATTGAATGTGATTATTATAAAGAATTAAAATTGACAGCAAAAGAGCCTCTAATTAAGCTTAGATCTTCTTCTTTAGGTTCTAAAAGTTTTGAAATTGAATATTTAGTGACTAGCCTAGATAAAGAAGGAAACGAAATTATTCATGCTAAAGGAAAAAGTGTACAAGTTTTAATTGATGCATCAATAGGAAAATCAATTGAAATTCCAGATTGGTTAAGAAATGATATTACCAATTATGAACCTAGCTTAAGTACAGTATAGCTAAATTATTTTTTTACATAAGTTGTACCAAATTAAGCAACAACCTATAATATAAAAATAAGAGATTACATTTTGTCATAATAACACAAATGTAATCTCTTTCTTCATTAGCTTTTATTCTTGTAAACTTGTATCTTTGCACTTTGTCAAAAATTATGCTAAATACAGAAGAAACTATAGAAATTATTGGTGCAAGAGCCCATAATCTTAAAAATATTGATGTTATTATTCCTCGAGAAAAACTAGTGGTAATTACTGGTTTATCTGGTTCAGGAAAGTCATCACTAGCCTTCGACACTATTTATGCAGAAGGACAACGTCGATACATTGAAACCTTTTCTGCGTATGCTCGTCAATTTTTAGGTGGTTTAGAACGCCCAGATGTTGATAAAATTGATGGCCTTTCTCCTGTTATTGCTATTGAACAAAAAACCACTAGTAAAAGTCCTCGTTCTACAGTAGGAACAATTACAGAAATTTATGATTTTCTTCGTTTATTATATGCTCGTGCTGCAGATGCTTACAGCTATAATACTGGAGAGAAAATGGTTTCTTATTCAGATGAGCAAATTAAAGATTTAATTATATCTGACTTTCAAGGCAAAAGAATTAATATTTTAGCTCCTGTTATTCGTTCAAGAAAAGGACATTACAGAGAGCTTTTTGAGCAAATTTCAAAACAAGGGTTTCTAAAAGTACGTGTAGATGGTCAAATTCGTGATTTAGAATTTGGTATGAAAGTGGATCGATACAAAACCCACGATATCGAAATTGTAATAGATAGAATGGCTATCGAAAACAACGAAGAAACTGAAAAAAGATTAGCAGAAAGCATCAACACAGCTATGTATAATGGTGATGATGTATTGTTAATTATCGAGCAAGAAAGTCAAGAAGTTAGATTTTACAGTAGAAGCTTAATGTGTCCTTCATCTGGTATATCTTATCCAAACCCTGAACCTAATAATTTCTCATTTAACTCCCCTAAAGGAGCTTGTCCCAATTGTAACGGACTTGGTGTGGTAAATGAAATAAACTTAAATAAAATAATTCCTAATCCAAAAACATCCATTAAAAGTGGTGGTTTCGCACCTTTAGGCGAATATAAAACTTCTTGGATTTTTAAACAATTAGAAATTATTGCCCAAAAATATGATTTCAAATTAACTGATCCAATAGAAACCATTCCTGAAGATGCCATGAAAATGATATTACATGGTGGAAATGAAAAATTTTCCGTGGTTTCTAAAGTAATGGGAATTACAAAAGACTATAAAATTGACTTTGAAGGAATCTCAAACTTTATCAAAAATCAATATGATGAAAGCGGTTCTTCTTCCATTAAAAGATGGGCAAAAGATTTTATGGACGAAAATACATGTCCAGCATGTGAAGGTTCCCGGTTAAGAAAAGAATCTTTATATTTTAAAATAAACGAAAAAAATATTGGTGATTTAGTACAAATGGATATCTCTGAATTATCAGAATGGTTTACTACTTTACCAAAGTATTTATCAGAAAAACAAGCTGTAATTGCAACAGAAATCTTAAAAGAAATCACAGCTCGACTTCAATTTTTATTAGATGTTGGTTTAAATTATTTATCCCTCAATAGAGGTTCTAAAACTCTTTCTGGAGGTGAAGCACAACGCATCCGATTGGCAACACAAATCGGTTCGCAATTAGTAGGGGTTTTATATATTCTAGATGAACCCAGTATTGGTTTACACCAAAGAGACAATGAAAGACTAATCAAATCCTTACAAAGTCTACGCGATTTAGGAAATTCTGTAATTGTTGTAGAACATGATAAAGACATGATTTTAGTCGCAGATCATGTTATTGACATTGGCCCTAAAGCAGGTCGTTTTGGAGGAAAAATCATTAGCGAAGGAACACCAAAAGAAATAGTAAAGCACGATACAATTACGGCTCAATATCTTAACGGTAAAATGGCAATTGAAATTCCAACAACTAGAAGAGAAGGAAATGGAAAAACATTAAAATTAAGTGGTGCCAGTGGGAACAACTTAAAAAATGTTTCTGTCTCATTTCCATTAGGAAAATTAATCTGTGTAACAGGAGTTTCTGGAAGTGGCAAATCTACTTTAATAAATGAAACCCTCTACCCTATTTTAAATGCCCATTTTTTCAATGCAGTAAAAAAACCTCAACCTTATAAAAAGATTGAAGGTTTAGAACATATTGATAAAGTAATTGACATTGACCAAAGCCCTATTGGTAGAACACCAAGAAGTAATCCTGCAACTTATACAGATGTTTTTTCTGAAATAAGAAGCTTATTTACTTTAACTCCAGAAGCACAAATTCGTGGTTATAAACCTGGTCGTTTTAGTTTTAATGTAAAAGGAGGTCGTTGTGAAACCTGTGAAGGTTCTGGTGTAAGAACAATAGAAATGAGTTTCTTACCTGATGTTTATGTCGAATGTGAAACATGCCAAGGAAAACGTTTCAACAGAGAAACATTAGAAATCAGATACAAAGGAAAATCCATTTCCGATATTTTAAATATGACAGTTGATGAAGCAGTAGAATTCTTCGAAAACATTCCAAAAATATATCGAAAAGTAAAAACCATTCAAGATGTTGGTTTAGGTTACATAACATTAGGACAGCAAAGTACTACTTTATCTGGTGGTGAAGCACAGCGTGTAAAATTGGCTACCGAATTATCAAAAAAAGATACCGGAAATACTTTCTATATCTTAGACGAACCTACAACCGGACTTCATTTCGAAGACATTCGTGTTTTAATGGATGTAATTAATAAATTGGTTGACAAAGGAAATACGGTTTTAATCATCGAGCATAATTTAGATGTAGTAAAACTAGCCGATTACGTAATCGACATAGGCTATGAAGGAGGTAAAGGTGGTGGAGAATTAGTTGCCAAAGGTACTCCTGAAGAAATCATTAAAAATAAAAAAAGCTATACTGCTCAGTTTTTGAAAAAAGAATTATCTTAGCAAGCTTGTTTAATTTTAAAATACGAAAAGAAGATGGCATTAGATCAATACGAAAACGACGATCAAAGAATACAAGAAAAGTTCAAACAAAGAACTTGGAACGAAATAAGAACCAATGATTCATGGGCAATTTTCAAAATCATGTCCGAATTTGTTAACGGATATGAAGCTATGGGAAGAATAGGTCCTTGTGTTTCTATTTTTGGTTCCGCAAGAACAAAAGCTGAAGACAAATATTATTTATTAGCTGAAAAAATTGCTTACAAAATTAGCAAAGGTGGTTACGGAGTAATTACTGGTGGTGGTCCTGGAATTATGGAAGCTGGTAACAAAGGAGCTCATTATGGTGGAGGAACTTCTGTAGGACTAAATATTGATTTACCATTTGAACAACATTTCAATCCGTATATTGATAGAGATAAAAACTTAAACTTCGATTACTTCTTCGTAAGAAAAGTAATGTTTGTAAAATATTCTCAAGGTTTTGTAGTTATGCCTGGTGGTTTTGGAACACTAGACGAATTATTTGAAGCAATTACCCTAATTCAAACTAAGAAAATTGCAAAATTCCCTATTATATTAGTTGGAACAGAATTCTGGAGCGGTTTAATGGATTGGGTTAAATCAACTTTATTAGAAAAATTCAATAATGTAAGTCCTGGAGATTTAGATTTATTTACCATAGTAGACAATGAAGACCAAGTCTTAGAAGCCTTAGATAACTTCTACAAAAAATACAATTTATCTCCCAACTTCTAAAAAACAAAAACCGACCAAATGGTCGGTTTTTAAATTTAACTATTAAGTTTTCCTTTCAATTCTTTAATTTCTTCTTGTAAACGACTATTCTCTTTTTTTAATAATTCTAGGTGTTCTAAAACAAAATCAGGAACATTAAAATAATGAATTGTTCCAGAATTGTTAACTGAACTATTTCCTTTATTCTTGTAAATGACATTAGTATTATTCTCTTCATAAATATCATCTATCTCACAATTTAAAAAAGAGGCTAGTTTTTCCCATTCGTCTGGAGTTATTTTAACTTCTCCATTTTCTTTACGACTATAATTAGAAGTATCAGTAGCTAAGTGTTTAGCAAGTTGTTCTTGTGTAAAACCTTTCTTCTTTCTATATTGTTTTAGTTTTTCCTTAACCATTAGATTTTGTTTTATACAAAAATGCAAAAAATAAACAAATTGCACATAATAATTACAAAAAATATGCACTAGAAATATTCGGTAAATACAAAAATAATTAAGTAATTGGCTACAATAAAAAAAGGAATTATTTGTTTATGGTTTTAAGTGCACGTAAAATTTTATCAAATGATTTTACTAACAATTTAATTTACAAATTATGAAACTAGAAAGTTTAAAAGAAAACAAGTTTAAGGATGCTGTTTTAAAAAGAGAACAAATGTTTACACTAAATGGTGGTGGAACAAAAACTGGTGGTGGTATTAACTGTTATGTTGATCAGTTAGGACAAGGTATTGGCTACGAATTTGGTTATGATGTAGATAGAATAGATGAGAATGGTAATGCCTTTAGAACTTATCATGATAGGTCTCATGCTTTTAAGACTTTATGTATAGAATAAAAAAACATAGTTTTATTATTAAACTAAAGGCTGAAAGAACTATTTTAGTCTTTAGTTTTTATAATTAAAAAAAGATTTAATAAAATGAATAATAGTATAAATATAGTTTTAGTGTTTTTATTAAATGTGTGTTTTATAAATTTTTCATCAGGTCAAAACCAGCAAAATAAAAAAAAATTTTATCAAAAAGATTTTGATAAAAATAAAGTTTTAGAAGACGTTTACGAATTAAGAATTTATAAAAACAGATGGACTCCTATTGATAAAGATACTATATCCTATTTTGTTGATACTAGAAGTTACAAAGGCATTATTAATTATGGAGTAGAATTTAAAAGTAAAAATTATGAATCCTTTAACTTCATAGAAGATGTGGCTATGTATTATTTAAATGTAGAATTTGAAAAATGTACTTTTACCCCTAACGATAGTATAATTGAAATTCAAGGATTTGTAAGTGGTGGATGGGGCAATAAAAAAGGTAGAGATAAAAAGATAGAGAATACTATTGATATATTCTTGGGTAATAAAAGAGATACGGTAAGTTATCACTATTTTAAAAATGTAGCCGATACTAGTACAGTAGAAACTACATTTAACAACCAAATCGTTAAAGATTATGTGGTTTTAGATTCCTTTCCTTCTTTTTATTTTAAAAAATATTCGCATTATCTCACAAATTCACAGGAAAAAAGACCTTTCAAAATAAAAGGAAAAATCAATAAAAATTCCACTTTAGCTTTTGGAGGAAGAGCTTGTTATTCAGAAGTTTTTGACATAGGAGCTATGGTTTTTAAACCAGAAAAGAATAATAAAAATATACCACAAAAAAAAGAAATAGGTTTTAAACAGCTTATTTTTAATAATGAATTAATTAATGATTCACAAAAAGAAGACCAAGATTCAAAACTTTCTGTTTATTATTTGTTTACAAAAAGAGCTGAAGATTTTATTTTAAGAGGACAATATGCAAAAGCTAAAGAAGAATACTTGCTGTTAGATAAAGAATACCCTGTTCTATTTGCAAGAGATATCCATAATGCGGTGAGATGTGGAGTTTTATCAAGAGATTATAAAAATGCTTTTTATTGGGGAGAAAAATTAGCTCCAAAAGGAGTTCCTATAAAATATTTTAATGCATCGGTATTTACTGTTTTAAAAAGAAATCCAGGTTGGAAGAATTTTACAGTACGTTATGATTCTATTTATAAGGAAAGTTTGGAAAAATTTAATAAAAATTTAAAAACACAAATAGAAGCTTTAACAGAAGAAGATCAAGCAGATTATGGTTTGGCTAACAGAAAAGAGCCTAAAGTACTGTATGAGACAACAGTTAGAGTTACTGATAAATTAATTGAACTACTTAGAAAAGAAGGTTATCCTTCTGAAGAAAAAATAGGAGTTTATACTAAGAATGATTCTACTTTATTATTTTATCCAGATTATAACGTATTGATTACTCATGCATGGCAAAAAAAAGTTGAAAATCTCAATGACCTCGATAAACTATTAGTGAAATTTGGT
Source organism: Flavobacterium jejuense (assembly GCF_006491595.2). Taxonomy (GTDB): domain Bacteria; phylum Bacteroidota; class Bacteroidia; order Flavobacteriales; family Flavobacteriaceae; genus Flavobacterium; species Flavobacterium jejuense. The sequence goes on along the minus strand of NZ_VEVQ02000002.1, from coordinate 30,698 downwards.
GAAAACTTAGAATATGATTATAAAAGAAATAGATTAAAGTCTGGCATAAATAATTCTTGTTTTCATGTTTACAAAGGCAATCTTTACAATTCAAAATCTTGTAGTAATAATAATGAGGGAATGGTTAGGAAAATGAAATTCATGTTTAATAATCCGCATAATTTCATTTTTTATAACAACGAGTATGATGTAATTCCTTATGAAAAGGCAATAGAAAAAGAAAGAGATGAATACTACAAAGAAAATTACAATTTTGTAATGAAACTTACCGATGATTGGTTTTTTTATGAAAAATAATTCTTTATGGTTTTAATCTACAGTAAAGATGTTGATGATTTTGTGAATCAGGTTATCGATTGTTTAGAGGTTGATTTTATTAGAATTAATGAGAAAGAAGTGACTTCTATTGAAGAAATGGATTTTAGTAATGATTCTAATTCCTATCTTGTTAAAAATTCATATCTATCAAATATCAACCTTGAAAATATTACAAGTGCATGGTTTAACGGAGGTTGTATTCTATCTGATGGTGGTGATTATGAAAACAAATGTTATGAAATATTAAACGATACTTTTTTTCTACAAAAGACAATTAAAAAAATAGGAAAAAGAAAAGTTGATATAGAATTCAATCGTTTAGATGTCATGCTAGAAGCTAAACAACAAGGTTTTAAGATTCCCCATACTTTAATAACAGGAAATAAAACAAAACTTAAGGATTTCTTTGATTTATACGAATCTAAAAACGGAATAATAGCTAAAAGAATACTAGATAGTTATCTTTATGAAGATGATGAGTATTTATACAACTTTAATTTAACTTTCCCTATAACTCCAACAGTTTTAAATGAAGTTCCTAATGAATTTGCCATTTCATTGTTTCAAGAAAGAATTATTGCCGATTTTGAAATAAGAGTTATCTATGTTGATGGAGTGTTTTACTCAGCCTGTATTTACAATTTTGATAATACAGTAATAGATTACAGAACTAAATTGAGAAATAAGGAAAATTTAAGAATAATCCCTTTTCAATTACCTGCTGAAATAGAGAATAAACTAGATAAAATTTTTAAAAGATTTAATATGAATTATGGCTCTGCTGATTTAATGTATAGTAAGGAAGACTATTATTTTTTAGAAATTAATCCTACAGGTCAAATAAGTTTTATAAATAATGCTTGTAACTTTTATATCGAAAATCTTTTAGCAACAAAAATTAAAAATGAACAATAGAAAACCTATAAATATTTTTAACGGTCTTAAGGTTCAAAAAGAGAATCAAAGTCAAATTTCAGAGAAACCAAAAAGTAAATTGGTAGCTATAAAAGCATATCAAAACGCTAGAAATATAACAAAGCCTTTTGTAAAACCAATTTCTAAAATAATCTAACTTGAAATCATCCCATATTATTCTTTTTTCAGATTGTATTCCTGTAAAAGGAATCAATAGAAGTATTATTTGTGACACTAAGAATAATAACTATTTTTTTATTCCAAATGGATTGTATGATATTCTAGAAACTTATAATGGTAAAACTATTGAAACTATAAAAGAAGATTTCAACCATGAATATGACGAAATTATCGATGAGTATTTTGATTTTTTGGTTGAAAACAAATTAGTTTTTTTTAATGCTAACCCTAATTTATTTCCTAAAATAGATTTGCAATGGCATAGTCCTTCAATAATAACAAATGCTATTATCGATTTTGATGAAATCATACATGATTATAAAGAAGTAATAAAACAATTTGAAGTTTTAAAATGTTCTTATGTTCAAATGCGATTTTTTAAAACAATTAATCTTGATTTTATAAATAAAATTGTTCAGTATCTTAATAATGAAAAATCTAGAATCGTTTCTATTGATTTTATTATACCTTATAATGAAACTTTTAGTATAGAAGCATTAAATGAATTGATAGCACAAAACAGTAGAATTCATGCTGTAATTATTTATAACTCACCCATTACTAAAAGTTATAACCCTATAAATGAAAATATGGGTTATATCTTACAAGTAGAAAGAAATATACTTAATGAAAAACATTGCGGAATAATTAATACAGAATATTTTTATTCGAATATTAACTTGTTTAGTGAATCTCAAAATCACAACTCCTGTTTAAACCGAAAAATATCCATAGATAAAGAAGGTAACATTAAAAATTGTCCATCAATGCCTCAAAATTTTGGTAATATAAAAGACACTACATTAGAGGAAGCATTAAGTCATAAAGATTTTAAAAAGTTCTGGAATATTACAAAAGACCAAATAGACGTTTGCAAAGATTGTGAGTTTCGTCATATTTGTACAGATTGTCGTGCTTATGTAGAAGAGCCAGAAAACCACTATTCAAAACCTTTAAAATGTGGTTATAACCCATATACAAACGAGTGGGAAGAATGGAGTACAAATCCTTTAAAACAAAAAGCTATCAAATATTATGGCATGCAAGATTTAATTAGTAAAAAGTAATTACTTCCAATTTTGAAACACCAAGATTTTACAAATCTTCGAAAGTTATAAAGCATGTAAAACTTTACACAATTTATCTCCCAACTTCTAAAAAACAAAAACCGACCAAATGGTCGGTTTTTTTATATTCTTATTTTTTATTCTTAATTCTCTACAGGTTTTCCTTTGGCTTTCCAATCGGTAATTCCGCCATCTAAATCTGTAATACTAGTAAAACCCATTTCTTTTAATTGTCCACAAGCTCTTCCACTTCTTCCTCCTGATTTACAATATACCAAAACGGGTTTTGTTTTATCAAGTGCTTCCATTTTAGCTTTAAAATCAGTATCGTTAATGTTAATATTTACTGCATTGGCTAAATGACCACTTGCAAATTCATCTGGTGTTCTTACATCTATTAACTGAACTTCCTGTTCTTCCATTTTTTGTTCAAAAGTAGGAACATCTACTAAAGTTACTCCTTCTGTTTGCGACTTTACACATGAAATAGAAACAAAAAATACCAAAAAAACAATTCCAATTCTTACTTTCATTTTATCTAAATATTTGTTTAAAAATTATGCTCTTCAATAATCGTTTGTAAAAATAGTAAAAAATTAATTCAAATGTTCTTTTACAATAGAAACCAAATCTCTAGATGATAAAACTCCAGATTGCCTCCACAACATTTTCCCTTGTTTAAATAAAATTAAAGTAGGCACACCTCTTACACTAAATTCTGTTGCCAAATCTTGATAGTGATCCACATTAATCTTAATTATTTTTACCTCATCTTTTAAAACCGATTTTGTTTCTTGCAATATTGGAGACATCGTTTTACATGGACCACACCATTCTGCATAAAAATCAACTAAAACTAATTGATTTTCATTAATTAGAGCATTAAATTTTGCGTTCATTATTATATCTTTTTAGAATACAAATTTACTAATTTCTAAATGGTTAAGATGCAATAAATGTTACATAAAAATAGCTTTTCTAATCCAAAAAAAGATTACGTACCTTTGCACAAAATTCAGCATAAATGAAAACATTCCAAGATTTCGATTTACCTAAATCACTACAAAAAGCATTAGACGAATTAGGATTCGTTCAGCCTACTCCTATTCAAGAAAAATCTTTTTCGGTAATCTTATCTGGTAGAGATATGATGGGAATTGCACAAACGGGTACTGGTAAAACTTTTGCCTATTTACTACCTATTCTAAAGCAATGGAAGTTTCAAAATAACGAATCTCCAAGAGTAGTTATTCTTGTTCCTACACGAGAACTTGTTGTTCAGGTAGTGGAAGAAGTAGAAAAATTAACCCAATTCATGTCGGTGCGTTCACTAGGAATTTATGGTGGTGTAAATATAAACACCCAACGAAAAGACTTAGCACAAGGAGTTGATATTTTAGTAGGAACTCCAGGTAGAACAATGGATTTAGCACTTGATGGTGTGTTGCGTTTTGATGCTTTACAAAAATTGGTTATCGATGAATTCGACGAAATATTAAATCTTGGTTTCCGTGTTCAATTGACTTCTATTTTGTCTATGATGAAAAGCAAAAGACAAAATATCATGTTTTCGGCAACGATGACAGAAGATGTCGATGATGTTTTAGATGAATTTTTTGAATTTCCAGAAGAAGTCTCTTTGGCTCCAAGTGGAACACCATTGGAACAAATTACACAGCAATTATATCATGTTCCTAATTTCCTTACCAAAGCTAATCTTTTAAAACACCTTTTGGCAACAGATGAAACTACCGAAAGAGTGCTAATATTTGTAAATAATAAAAGAATCGTTGATCTCGCTTATGAATTATTAAATGAAGCCTTTCCAGATCAATTTGGAGTAATTCATTCTAATAAAACACAAAATTACCGTTTGAGTACTATGGCTAATTTCCAAAGCGGTCAACTGAGAGGATTGATTACTACTGATGTAATGGCACGCGGACTTGACATTTCTGATATTACTCATGTATTCAATTTACAATTCTCTGAAAGTCCGGAAAAATATATGCATCGCATTGGTCGTACTGGTCGTGCAGATAAAGAAGGAGTTGCTATTAGCTTTGTGGCTCCTTATGAAGAAGAAAGCCTACTAGACGTGGAAACACTAATGAATATGGAAATTGATGTAACAGAAATACCTACAGCAGTTGAAATAGACGAAAAAAAATTAGAGTTTGAAAAAGACAAACGCAGATTTAAGTCAATAGGCAAAAAAATCAATCAGGAAACCAAAGGAGCTGCTTTCCATGAAAAGAAAGAAAAAAATAAAAAAGTAAATCTTGGTGGACCAGGAAAAACAAAACCAAGAAAAACGGCTCCAAGAAATAGAGCAGCCGATGCTAAAAAAGCAGCAAAAAGAAAGAAAAAATAAAACCTTCTCGATACAATTCACATTTCAAGTGATGTTTTGCATTGAGAATTAATCAATATACATCATCGCTACAAGTTTTCTTATTTTCTTAAGTTATGAAATAAAAAATGTATCGAGAAACATTCTAATAAAACAAATACATGCCAAGCGATTTTTTTCAAGATCAACAATTCACCGATATTATTTTTAAAGAAGACGACATCAAGTTCAAAGAATATGAAAATTGCCAATTCGTGAATTGCGATTTTAGAAACTGTTATTTTACCAGCGTCTATTTTATTGATTGTACGTTTACCGAATGTAATTTTAACGATACCAAAATTAATTATGTTTCTTTACGTGGAGTAGAATTTTTAAAATGCGACTTTACGAATGTGAATTTTGCCATGACTGACCAAGTCATTTATGATTTTAATTTCACAGATTGTTTATTGGATTACTCCAAATTCTACGCACTAAAACTAAAGAAAATACGTTTCACAGGCTGCAGTTTGGTAGCAGCCGATTTCATGAAAACCGATTTAACGGAAGCTATTTTCGCTCATTGCGATTTACGCAGAACTGTTTTCATAGAAACCAACCTCAACAAGGCAGATTTTACTACCAGTTTCAACTACGCACTAGATCCAGAAATTAACAAAATTAAAAAAGCCCAATTTTCTCTCGAAGGTTTACAAGGCTTATTAGCCAAATATGATATTGTGGTGAAATGATTTTTGGGGCATTTTTTTAATTTAAAACTCAATTACCACACTTTTTTGTGGCAAAATTAATTTTACAATACAGTTTACCACAAAATTTTTATGTCTTTATTTTTTTATTTACATTAGCTTTATAAAATGATTTTAGTATACCTATCTAGCCAAATTTAGATAGATTTATATCATTTATTATACATTTAAACAAGTCAATGACAATCATACAGATATAAAATGATAATCAACCCTTTAATTAAATATGTTTCAAATCTCGTTGACATTTATGATAGTGACAAAAAACTACTGTCACATTTTTTTAAACCTACAGATTTTGCTAAAGGAACAATCATTGAAAAGGAAGACGTTGTGGCTAAGAAACTATATTTTATTACAAATGGTTTTGCTAGGTCATTTTTTAGCTCAGATGGCTTAGAAATTACTACTCAAATTGTAGGAGAAAATAAATTTATAACAAGCTTTAATAGTTTTACTTCAGGAAGTACTTCAAAAGAAAATATTCAATGTATTTCGAATTGTGAAGTATTTTATATTACCAAATCAGATTACGAGATTTTATCTAAAGAAAGTGTTTTTTGGAATACTTTCTGTAAACAGATTTATGAAAAAGTTATTAGCCACAATCAGCAAAGAAGCATGGATTTCATTGTGTTAACTGCAGAAAAACGATACTTAAAATTGATGAAAGAACAACCTGAAATTATTCAAAATGTACCAATACAATATATTGCTTCATACATTGGAATTAAGCCAGAGTCTTTAAGTAGAATTAGAAAAAAAATAATTTTCTAACATTTATCAAGTTGTATTTATTTTTAAGAACTGAACTTTGCATAAACATTCAAAAAAATAAAAAATGCATAAAATAATTCAGTTATCAATTTTTCCATTTGGTATGATAAATTGTTTTCTCATAAAAGGAGAAAGGAAACACATTCTAGTTGATACAGGTATTCCCAATAGCCAAGCAAAAATTATCAAACAACTAAAGCAACACAATATCAAAATAGAAGATATTGCCTTAATGATCATAACTCACGGTCATATTGACCATTTTGGTAGTGCAAAAGAACTAAAGGACATTTTAAGAGTTCCCATACTTATACATGACTTAGATAAAAAAGCACTTCAAACGGGAGAAAGTTTGTTTGAAACATTAAAGCCTAATAATAAAATATGGAATTTTATTCTTAAACCAAAATTAACAAAAGATAGAGCAACATTTTGTACCCCTGACATAATATTAAATGAAAATGAAGAATATGATTTATCAATATATGGAATAAATGGAAAAATAATACATACTCCAGGGCATACTCCAGGTTCTATATCTGTTGTGTTTGAAAATGGAGATGCTATAATAATGGATTTAGCCTCGTCAGGAATACTTCTTGGCGGAATTGCTTTTAATTCAAGAATAAAACACCCTCCTTTTCATGACAATTTAGAACAAGTGAAGAATAGTATCAATACTATACTTTCATTAAATACAGAAAAATTTTATCTTGGACACGGAAATCCTGTTTCAAAAAAATCTTTAATAAAGTATAGGGACAAATTTTTGAAATGATAATAAAATGGTAACCGCTAACTTGGTATTTGCAATAGTAAAGACTAACGGAAGTATTTGAACATTAGTAATTCTATTAAATTTTTGTACTCAATTATGACCTCTTTTTTCAAATACTCAAACCATTAGTGGCAACATCGAAAAAAACCGAAGTGGAAACAAATAATATCTAAATACGAAAAAAATATGGTAAAAATATTAGCAGGAATTTTACTTTTCGCTTTTGTAAATTTAACATATGCACAACCAAATTATCCCGCACCAACTGGAATTTGGTGTAGTTGTCCACCAACAACTGGTATTGGAAATGGTTCTGTAGACCCTGTTGTGGCTTCTAAACCTTATGTGAATGGGATTTTAGTTCGAGTATTGTGGAAAGATATTGAGCCTATCGATAATACGTATAACTGGTCATTAATTGACAATCAAATAAGTGCAGCTCAGTCTTATGGAAAAAAAATATCTATAGCGATTGGAGGTGGTCCAAATTCACCTAATTGGTTATATCTTTTAGGCATTGAAACATTAAACTATTCTTTGCCGTTTAATGGAACAATACCTGTGCCTTGGGATCCCATCTTCTTGGATAAATGGACTGAATTTATTTCAGAACTAGGAAACAGATATCAAAATGACACTACCATACAGTTAGTATATATAACTAACTCATCACAAAACGGTTTTGAGATGCAGATACCATATAATCCAACTCCATCTTATACTTCAATATCCTACACTGACCAAAAGATGATTGAATCTTGGGAGCAAGTTATTGATGTATTTAATAGCTCATTCCCAAATCATTATTTGACCAACGATTTTCATCCTGTTAATTCCAGTGATATGGTGGCAGACTCTATATACAATTATGCAAAAGTAAATATTGATAGTAGATATGGTGCGAGTGGTTGGTGGTGGTCACAAAACAATACTTCTGTATATCCATCACAATACTCAATCTTACAAAATTCTGCAAATACAAATTTATTTACTGGTCTACAAATGGTGGCAAGCGGTATTTCAAACCCAACTGCTTTCGGCAGTGGAGGTCTTCAAGATGCTCTTAATCTTGCCATTTCAAACAGCTTTTGTTATTGGGAAATTTGGAACAATGATATAACTGATGGTTCATTTGATAACTTATTTTCTAATGCAGCTTGTTTACCTGTACTTAACATAAAGCAAACCAATAATAGTGAAAACGATTTAACTGTTTTTCCAAATCCATCGAAAAACATTTTTACAGCAATTTTAAAAAATAATTATATTGAAAAAGTTGAAGTGATTAATGAGTTAGGACAAATAATTTTAAAAAAGGAAAACATAAAGAGCAACCAATATCTATTAGACATTAGAAATTGTATTGACGGAATCTATTTTTTGAAAATAACTGACGACACAAATGCAGTTTCATATAGAAAAATAATTCTTTTAATACAATAAAAAATACAGTCACTAACATTAGTAACCGTTGCACAAACTCTCACTAAGACTAAATTTATAAAAAATAACATGGCTAAAAAAACTGTTATTTTACAAGTTTATATTTTACCGATTGTTATTGGATTACTCCAAATTTTACGCACTAAAACTAAAGAAAATCTAAATACTCAGTATTTGATTAGCATCTTACTCTTTTATCTCTTATTATAGTACATTTTAATTGTAAATAATTATCCAGAAAGTTAATCTAAAACAAGAATAACCATAAAGTAAATAAAGCTTTTTTAGTAATCTCCAATCTTAAAATTATCTCGTAATTTTCTACAAAAAAGCAAAAGTGCTTTTTGTACTTAGAAAGTTTTGGCTTAAATTTATAGTATTGTTTCAATAGCATAAAATTTATGACTGATAAGAAAAGATTGACATTTGTAATCATTATTGTTATGATTTCCGTATTAATTGGAGCATTGTCAACATTGTTTATAAAATAATCCTTTCAAAAAAATAATGTCACAAGTATTTCATCACCATTTAGAAAAATTCATTAAAATAGATGAAATAGAGTTTACTTCTATTCTCTCATTTTTTAAAACTATAAAAGTTAAGAAGAAAGAAGATTTAGTTCTTGAAGGTCAAATTTGCAAAACTAATTTTTTTGTACTTAATGGCTGTTTAAGAAAATATTTTATAAATAACAAAGGTATAGAACAAACTACAGAATTTGCTATTGAAAACTGGTGGATTACTGATAACATATCGTATGAACAAGAAACTCCAACTGCGTTTTATATTCAAGCTGTAGAAAACTCTGAAATTTTAGTTATAGATAAATATTCCCAAGAAAAACTACTAAAAGATTTCCCTAAAATGGAACGCTATTTCAGATTTATATATCAACGTGCTTATGCAGCATCCCAAATAAGAATGAAATATCTTTATGATTTTACAAAAGAAGAGTTTTATGATCATCTTTGTAAAAATCATCCCGAATTTGTACAGCGTGTTCCACAATATTTAATTGCTTCCTTTTTAGGTTTCACTCCAGAATATTTAAGTGAAATTAGAAATAAAAAACGTTCTTAAACCAGTTTAAGTATTTTGCGTTTTTTGTAACTGACCTTTGTACTATTAATTTAAAACAATAGTAAAATGGAAAAAAGAATTCAACTAGACATTGTGGAACCAAACTCATACAAAGCAATGTTTGCTCTTGAAAAGTATTTACAACAAAGTGACTTAAAAAAAGTGCATAAAGAGCTTATTAAAATAAGAGCATCTCAAATAAATGGATGTGCTTTTTGTATTGATATGCACACAAAAGCGGCTATAGAGAATGGAGAAACTCCACAACGTATTTTCTTACTTAATGCTTGGAAAGAAACCACCTTATTTACTGAAGAAGAAAGGACTCTTTTAAAAATAACCGAAGAGGTAACCTTAATTCATAAAAAGGGACTCACAACAGAAACATATAAAAAAGCTCTTTCTATTTTCGATCAAAATTATTTTTCACAAATAATAATGGCTATCACTACAATTAATGCTTGGAATAGAATAGCAATAAGTACAAACAAACCTGTTGAAAATTAATTCGTCATTTAGAAAACAATAGCGACTTTGACATTTTATCAAAGTCGTTTTTCTATATTTACAAAAACACATAAAATGAGTAGAAATTTTGTTCCTAAATTAATTTAAGTTTCATTCATTTTACTTGCTATGCAATTATACTACGACTATTTAATGAATGTTGTTCGATGAAAATAATAGAGTTAACACAAGGTAATTATGTAGTAAATAAAGAGAAAAATTTCTCTTTGTTTACACATTCTACAAACACTTCAGAATTAAAAATGGCTATTCGTCCGTTTTTGATTATTACAGCAAATGATTTTATTCTATTAGACACAGGTATAAATTTTCTAAACAATGGAGAACCACTATTATTTGAAAGTTTAAAAAAAGAAAGTATAACTCCTGAACAAATTACTAAAATTCTTATTTCTCATTTACATAAAGATCATATTGGAGGAATTGGTCATTTCTTAGGGAACAATTTCAAAGAAAACTTTCCTAATGCTAAAATTTATTTACAGCAACGTGAATTAAATTTTGCATTAACACAAGAAAACAACCCTTCATATGATTTTAAAGTATTAAAATATTTAAAAACACTTCCTAACATTGTAATGCTAAATGATAATGAAGGAAAAATATCCGATGCCATTTTTTATCAGGTTTCTGGAGGCCATACTCCTTTTCATCAAGTTTTTTGGCTTAAAGAAAATGAAGAAACAATTTTCTTTGGAGCAGACAACCTTCCTAAATTATCATACTGGAAATTAAATCTGGCATTCAAAAATGATTATGATGGATTGACGGCATTATCATTACGTAAAAAATGGAAAAAAGTAGCTAAAAATAAAAACTGGATTGTTTTATTTTATCATGACATTGAAACACCTTTTATAAAAGTAGCTAAAACAGATTTTTCTTAATCCTAAAAGGGAGTAGGAATACTAAATAATTACCATTAACTTGCTTCTACTTTATGTCTAAACTGAGTCATTCAATTCTATTTTTAAATTAAATATGGACAAGTATAAAGAAACATTTGATACTTGGAATAAAATAGCCCAAATCTATCAAGACAAGTTTATGGATTTAGACTTGTATAATAAATCCTATGATAGTTTTCTTGAATTAATTCCCAAAAAAAACGCATGTATTTTAGATATTGGTTGTGGACCTGGAAATATAACTAAATACCTTTTAAGTAAAAATGCCAATTTAAAAATAAAAGGAATTGATATTTCAGAAAATATGATCAAGCTAGCTAAAAAAAATAACCCATTAGCTCAATTCGAAGTAATAGATAGTAGAGAAATAGATTCTTTACATCAAATTTTTGATGCAATATTATGTGGTTTTTGTATTCCTTATATGTCACAATCAGACTGCCTGAAACTTATTATAGATTGTTATAATCTACTAAATAATTCAGGAGTACTTTATCTAAGTTTTGTAGAAGGAGATTACGAAAAATCAGGTTTTATTTCTGGAAGTAATGGTAATAGAGCTTACTTTTATTATCATAATTTGGAGTTTCTTGAAAAAATACTAAAAGAAAATTTGTTTGAAGTAAGTAGATTATATTTTGAAAAGTACAAGAAAACAGATGGTAGTGAAGAAAAACATACCATTTTAATTGTCCAAAAGAAGAGTACTTGTTAAAATTAATTAAACCAATTTCATACACTTTATAATTTTATATTATCATGAAATACTTACTTTCTACTTTACTATTCTTTCTAGCATTTTTTAGTTCTAATGCACAAACTCAAAAAGAAAAAGAAGAAAAGATTAGATCAGTTATAAATTTAGATTTTCATCAGAATGCTTCAAAATGTAGTTTTAATGTAAATGCTGTAACAGATATTAACAATAAGAAAGAATTTTGGAGCATTTGCCAATTAAAAAATGGGAATCGTATTTTAAAAATTCAATCTTATGAAAAAGAAATCTATTTTGAAGAAATTTATTTTGAGAAAAAGGGTTCGCTTATGTATGTCAAAGAAACTGAAAATTATGTTCCAAAAAATCATTTCAATCAAATGTCATGGAATTGTGAATATTATACAAAAAACGGAGAATTACTTACCTTAATATCATTAGGTCACGGAAAAACTGAAGATGAGAATTGGAATCCTGATTATATTTTTGATAGATATAAAAGAAGATTGTCCGAATTGAAGAAGATTAAAGAATAAAACAATAAGAGATCATGACACAAACCGATTGGATAGGATTTATTGGAGTAACCATATTATTAATTGCTTACTTTCTTAATCTTCGAAACATATTAAAAAAAGAAAGCGTAACTTATTTACTTTTAAATTTTATTGGAGCTGGTTTAGCTTGTTTAGCTTCTGTTTTATTAAACTATTTACCCTTTATTATTCTTGAAGCTTCTTGGACGCTTGTTTCTGCAATTGGAATTTTTAACTATTTTAATAGATTAAATAAATTTAAAAAGTAAAAGTAAAAATAGAAACAACTAGTTGAAATATAAAAACAGAAAATCCCGATTTAAAATCGGGATTTTTGTTTTCATTATCGTTTGTTTGTTTGTAATGAAAATTAATTTTAGAAATAACTAACTCTAAAAATAAATGATGTTTTTATTTATTTTTAATAAAATCATATTTTAAATAGTTTCCAATTTTTTTAGTATAACTATCTGTTTTTTAAATTTTTAATCAACATTCATTTTAAAAAATGTATATATAAGGGTATAGTAACGTAATTTTAAAAAAAATATTTCATGAAATTTGACAAAAAAATATTTTTTACGAAATTCATAATCTAACACACTCAAAGCGTGCAAAAATTGATGATTTGTCAAAAAAAGAATTAAAAAAGGAAAAGCTGCAAGAGTAAATTTTGCAACTTTTCCTTTTTGTTTTTTATTTTAATTAGTTTATACTTGGTACTTGAACCATTTCGTCTACATCTGCTAAGTAGTCAACTCCATCAAATCCAAAACCAAATAAATTCAAAAAGTCTTGTTTATAACCTGCTAAATCACCTAATTTAACTAATGTTTCTGTTGTTGATTCTTCCCATAATTTAGCAATTCGCTCTTGAACATCATCTCTCATTTCCCAATCATCAATACGAATCCTTCCTTTATCATCTGTTGGAATAGATTTTCCATTGTATAATCTATCTGCATATAAACGTTGAATTTGTTCAATACAACCCTCATGAATTCCTTCAGCTTTCATTATTTTATACAATAAAGAAATGTATAGAGGAATAACAGGAATTGCAGAACTTGCTTGAGTAACCAAAGCTTTGTTTACAGAAACATACCCTTTTCCGTTAATATCTTTTAGTTTATCAGTTATTTCAAAAGCAGTTGCTTCTAAGTGATCTTTAGCTCTTCCAATTGTTCCTTTTCTATAAACTGCTTCGGTAACTTCAGGTCCTATATAAGAATAGGCAAGTGTAGTTACTCCATCCGCTAGAGCATCTGCTTCTTTTAAAGCATCAATCCACATTGACCAATCTTCACCACCCATAACCACAACTGTATTTTCAATATCTTCCTCATTAGCAGGTTCAATTGAAACTTCACTTACCTTTCCTGTATGAAAATCTACAGTTTTATTAGTGAACTTATCTCCTATTGGCTTTAAAGTAGAGCGATGTAACACTCCAGTTTCTGGATGCATTCTTACAGGTGAAGCTAAACTGTAAATTATCAAATCAATCTGACCTAAATCAGACTTAATCATATCTATCGTTTGTTGCTTTACTTCATTAGAAAAAGCATCTCCATTAATGCTTTTCGCATACAAACCTGCTTTACTAGCTTCTTTTTCAAAAGCAGCTGAATTATACCAACCAGGTGAAGCGGTTTTCCCTTCGGATGGCGGTTTTTCGAAAAACACTCCTATTGTAGAAGCATTTGACCCAAAAGCACTTGTAATTCTTGATGCTAAACCAAAACCAGTTGAAGCTCCTATCACTAAAACACGCTTAGGACCATCTATTTCTCCTTTTGATTTAATATATGCTATCTGATTTTTTACATTCTGTTCACATCCTACTGGGTGAGATGTTAAACAAATGAATCCTCTCATTCTAGGTTCTATTATCATCTTAATTTTATTTGTTGAATTTAACTTTTCAAAAATAGTCATTTTATCATAAACTCTCTTGGAATTACTCTGCATATTTTTAGTAATATGAAGACCAAAAACAAGGTTTTTGATTCTAATAAACTAACTATAAGAGCACTATTGCTTTCTAATTTAATAGCTCTTTAGCATGGTTTATAGCCGAATCTGAAATATTTTTCCCTGACAACATCTCGGCAATTTCTATAATTCGTTGTTCTTCTTTAAGTAATTTCAATTCAGAAAGTGTATCGTTATCAACATTATACTTAAACACTTTGTAATGTTGATTTCCTTTAGCTGCTATTTGAGGTAAATGAGTAATGGCAAAAACCTGCATGTTTTTACTCATCTCTTTCATAATTTCTCCCATTTTTATAGCTATTTCTCCAGAAACACCAGTATCTATTTCATCAAAAATAATAGAAGGTAATTTAGAATAATTGGCTAAAACGGCTTTTATCGCTAACATTATTCTTGACATTTCTCCACCTGAAGCCATTTTTTTTATCGCTCCAATTTCCATTCCTTTATTAGCTGAAAACAATAAATTAATAGTGTCTTTACCAAATTTTGTGAAATTTTCAGTTGGTTGCAAATCAAAAACTATTTTTGCATCTGCCATTCCTAACTGGAATAAAATACTTTCTATTTGTTTGGACAAAACAGGAATTGCTTCTAATCTAGCATTAGTAATCAAAGTAGCAACCTGATTTACTTTTTCGATAATTTCGTCCTGTTCTTTTTGTTTCTTTATTATTTCAGCATCTAAATCGTCAAAACGAAGTAACTTCCCATCTAAATCATTTTGAATAACTAACAATTCTTCAACAGAATTTACATGATGTTTTTTTTGTAAAGTATAAATAGTTTGCAACTTTGCTGAAACATACTCTAATCGTTCTGGATCATTAATTATTTTTTCAGCATTAGAAAAACATTCGTTAATAATATCTTGTAATTCAATAGTGACACTTGAAATGCGGTCATGAAAATCGGTATATTCTTTTGAAAAACCTGCAATCTTTTGTAAAGATTGTTTTATTTCACTCAAAGTTATTAATGTTCCTAACTGTTCTTCATTGGCCACGCTTAAAACTTTGTCTAAATTCTCTTTAATAAACTCAACATTACTTAACTGATCTAGTTCTGTTTCTAATTCGAGTTGTTCCCCTTCTTTTAATTTAGCCGCTAATAATTCCTCTAATAAAAAGTTATTATATTCTTGCTCTTTAGAAAGTGATTCCTTTTCTGCAATTAACTTAGTTAACTCTTTTTTAGATTTATTTAAAACTTCTAATCCTTTTCTGTAACTAGAAATTCGTTTCTCATTTTTAGCAACTGCATCTATAATTTTAAATTGATAGTCTTCATTCAACAATTCTCTAGTTTTATGTTGAGAATGTATATCAATAAGAAAAACACCTAATTGTTGTAGTTCACTTAAATTAACTGGACTATCATTAATAAAAGCCCTAGATTTACCTGAAGGTAAAATTTCTCTTCTAATAATAGTTTGCTTTTCATAATCTAAATCATTTTTGGAAAAAAAATCTTCTAAATTATAATTAGATAAAGAAAAAATAGCTTCAATAACACATTTCTGGCTTTTATCTTTTAAAGCTGTTAGATCAGCTCTATTACCTAAAACAAGACCAAGAGCACCTAGTAATATAGACTTACCAGCACCTGTTTCTCCAGTTATAATAGAAAACTGATTAGAAAAATCTATTTCTAACGACTCTATCAATGCGTAATTTTTTATCGAAAGTGATAAAAGCATAATATATTTGCTGTAAAAGGTTTAAGAAATTATCTTATTTTATTCCACTTCATAGAATTCAAAGGAGAAATTCTATTTAGATTTTCTAATAAGTTACTATTATTTGTTTGTGGTCCGCCTGAAAATATTTGAACTATTTCATCTGTTTTTGCATCAAAAAAAGTTCTAGTAAGTAAAGCATTAGGTCTTGATTTTTGTATTTGAGCTAATGTTTCGATAGAATTTGAAACTCCTTCCTTTCCTTTCTTTAAATCATCAGCCATTAAATCCAAACCATTAAAGTGATATTGATTAAGTGACTTTCTATAAGAAACATAAGTGTTTGATAATAAATCAGAAATTAAAAAATAACGATTATTATTGTTTCCTTCAGATTGCTCCCATCCTTTGTAACCGCTAGATTGAGAAACATTCATTATGTTTGAAGCAATTTCTAAATACTTTGTTCCTCCTAAATCACTATAAGTATCCATATCAACACCTAAAATAATATTAACATAAAAAGCTAAAACAGAGGTTAAATTGGAATTAAAAGTATTTTGATCATAAATTAACTGCTCAAATTCAATAAATCGAAATGAAAAATCTTTATCATTTAAATTTAAAATAGGAGAGCTATATGTAGAATTAAATACGATTCTTGATGATTGAATTTGTAATGTAGCAACTATATTATTAGAATTAAATTCAGATACATTAATAAAAAAATTACAGGCTATTTTTTCTTTTAGTTTGTATTCCCTATTTGTCCATTTTGTGTTATTTAAAAACTCAGTAACTTGTTTCTCTAAGTTTTTAAATATTTGTGGATTAACGTCGGTCATTCTATCAGCATTAACTGACACAGTTGCATTTAGCTCTTGCGCACTATTCATTTGAAATGAAAATACGATAATAAAAATAGTTAACCAGTTACGCATAATGTTGAATAATTTTATTAATAATATCTTGTGCTACTTCCTCTTTACTTTTTAAATCCATAGGTTGAATACTAAAGTTCTTATCTATAAAAGTTACTTTATTAGTATCATGTCCAAAACCTGCACCTTTATCATTTAATGAATTTAAAACTATCAAATCTAAGTTTTTTTTCTGAATTTTCAATTTTGCATGTTCAATTTCATTCTCTGTTTCTAATGCAAAACCTACTAAAAACTGATTTTTTTTCACTTTCCCTAAAGAAGCTAAAATATCTTTTGTTTTCTCTAACTCTATTATAAACGTAGTATCATCCTTCTTTATTTTCTGTTGCGCTACCTTTTTTGGTCTATAATCTGCAACGGCTGCAGCTGCAATTGTTACATCAACTATATCAAAATAAGAAAAACAAGCATCATACATTTCTTGAGCCGATTTAACACGAACTAAAGTAATTAAAGCATTATCAACAAAAAGATGAGTTGGACCTGTTACCAAAATTACTTTTGCACCATTTTGAGCAGCTATTTTAGCTATATCAAATCCCATTTTACCTGAAGAATGATTTCCTATAAACCGAACGGGATCAATAGCTTCATAAGTAGGACCTGCTGTTATTAAGATATGTTTTCCTCTTAGAGGTAATTTAGAAGAAATGTCGTTCTCTAAAAAAGCAATAATATTTTCAGGCTCTGCCATTCTACCTTCACCAGACAATCCACTGGCTAATTCACCACTTTCTGCAGGAATAATAGTATTACCAAATTGTTTCAATTTATGAAAACTATCTAAAGTAGAAGGGTGTTTATACATGTCAAGATCCATTGCTGGAGCAAAATAAACAGGACATTTAGAAGATAAATATGCAGCTATTAATAAATTATCGCAATTGCCGTTAGCCATTTTGGAAAGCGTATTAGCAGTTGCAGGAGCAATAATCATGTAATCTGCCCAAAGAGCTAGTTCTACATGATTATTCCAAACACCATTTTCTTGATCTTCATCAAAAAAAGAAGAATAAACAGGATTCTTTGAAAGAGTAGATAATGTTAAGGGTGTAACAAAATCTTTAGAAGCAGGTGTCATAACTACTTGTACTTGAGCACCTGCCTTTATAAAAAGTCTAACTAAATGTGCCGTTTTATAAGCAGCAATTCCACCAGAAACACCTAGTAAGATTTTTTTACCACTTAATACAGACATATTCATGTATTACTTTGCTTCTCTATGATAAATTTTTTCTTCTAACCATTCTTGAACTGCTAAAGCATGAGGCTTAGGTAATTTTTCATAAAATTTTGAAACTTCAATTTGTTCTTTGTTTTCGAAGATTTCTTCTAAACTGTCATTATAAGTTGCAAATTCTTCTAATTTTTCAATTAATTCTTTCTTAATTTCAGAATTAATTTGACCAGCTCTCTTAGCCATAATTGTAATGGCTTCATATATATTACCTGTTGGCTCTTCAATTACACTTTTATTATATGTAATTGTATTTACTGGAGCAGTCGTTTTTTTTAAATCCATGATTTAACTTATTTAGAAAATTGTTGTAATTCTTTATCAATTGTAGCTAACATTTGGTCAGCTTTATCTTTAAATTCTGAATCTGACTTAAATTTGGTAAAACTATTATAAGTTGTTTTAGCAAAATTTAAACGATCTTCTTTTTTATATTGAACACTATTCATTGCTAATTTATAAGCTGTACTAAACTTTAAGAATAAAGCTTCTTCTTTAAATGGTGTTCCTGGATAATCAGAAATAAAATTATCTAATGCTGTCAATGCTGCATTATACTCTAATCTATGATCTGAAATCGTATAATATTGCTTAGCAATTTCAAATGCTTTTTTTTCTAACTTCTCTCTTAATTCTTTAACATATTCATTTGCCTTTGTCAAATATTCTGAATCTGGATAAGTATCTATAAACTTTTGTAATTTAGTTAATGCCTTTTCAGTATCAGTTTGATCTAAACTATATCTAGGAGACAATCTATAAAAGCACTCCGCTGATAAAAAAGCAGCCTCTTCCCTTTTTTCACTTTTTGGATAATTTGAAGCAAAACTTTCGAATTGATAACCTGCTAAATAATATTGTTTTGTATTATAATATGATTTTGAAAACATATAAAATAATCGCTCTGCATTAGGTTTTCCTCTGTAAGCAGGAACTATTTGTTCATAAATCCTTATAGCTTTTGTATACTTCCCTTTATCATACATTTCATTAGCTACTTTGTTTTTCAATGCTAAATCTTCACTTTTCAAAGCTTTTTGGTATTCACTACACGATGAAAGTGAAATTATAATAAGGAGAACACTAATAATTTTATTCATTGATTTATTTTTTTACTTTTTTAAATTCATAATTTAGTCACCTAAAAAAGCAACTGCAAATTTAGACATTATTTATATACTATGGAAATCTTTTTTAGCTATTTTTTATTGTAAAATTATGCAGTCTACCTGCTAAATTACTATCCACATTTACCAGTGGCAATCTCACAGTATTTTCGACTAAATCTCTAGCTTTAAATACTTCTTTTATTCCTGCAGGGTTACCTTGTTCAAAAATCATATCTACAGCATCCATTAACTGATAATGTAACCGATAAGCTTCATTTATGTTTCCTTTTAAACCCAATCGAACCATTTCAGAGAATTCTTTTGGAAATCCTTGACCTATAACAGAAATAACCCCTGAACCTCCAGCTAAAACCATTGGTAAAGTTATCATATCATCTCCTGATATCACTAAGAATTCTTCTGGTTTATTTTGAATTAATCGCATAGCTTGTACAATATCTCCTGCAGCTTCTTTTATAGCTATTATGTTTTTAAAATCTGTTGCTAATCTAATAGCAGTTGCTGGAAGGACATTACTAGCCGTTCTTCCTGGCACATTATATAAGATAACAGGAATAGGAGATGTTTCTGCAATTGCCTTAAAATGCTGATAAATACCTTCTTGTGTTGGTTTATTATAATAAGGTGAAACAGAAAGAATTGCGTCAAATTTTGAAAAATCTCTAGTTTTCAATTCTTCCACAACTTTCATTGTATTATTTCCTCCAACACCTAGTACTAATGGTAATCTATCTGCATTTGCTTCAATTACTGTAGCTATTATTAACTCTTTCTCCTCTTGAGTTAAAGTAGCAGTCTCAGCTGTAGTTCCTAATACTACTAAATATTCAACTCCTTCTTCTATTACATAATTCACTACTCTTTTTAAACCATCAACATCAACAGAGAAATCTTTTTTAAATGGAGTAACCAGTGCAACACCAGTACCAACAAATTTTTTCATTCTATATTTTATTAAGTATTTTTAAATATTTAAACAATTCCGAAACAAAGTTTTTATATTCTTTAACATTTGATTTTATTAATAAGTGATTGCCAATACAAATATTCATATCGGTAAAACCTACCTTAAATTTTGATTTTGAAAATAACGAAACGTAAGATAATGCAGGTTTGTCTTCATTATAAAAATTAACCAACAAATCAAATGGATATGCAATAAAATCCTGAACTTCTACCACTTTTATTTTTCCAAACAAACTGATATCTCTTAAAGAAAAACTCAATTGAGATAAACTATCTTTATGACCTACTTTATCATTAAAAAACAATACTTTTATTTCATTAAAATCATTTTTTTTTGATTTTATCTCAGTTAATAGTTTCTCAGCATCAAAGAAATAGGTTGAATCTATAATTATTCCAATTGTTTTTATTTTATCATTAGAAGCTTCAGTTATTTTTGTTAACTTTTTATTAATATTTTTTTTTAGGAAAAAGTCCTTTATAATTCTAGAAAACATAGTAATTTTACGTGTTTGACAAAAATAAATATTTAAACCTATTTAAAGGATGGTAAATGTAAAAAAGAAAAGAGTAAATACTAGTTATTTTGTTATATTATTAACATTCCTAACTCTATTATCTTGTAAAACTCATAAGAACAATATTTATGAAGTAGATGGAAAAAGAATTAATATAAATGAACAATATATTAGTGATTCAAATATTGAAAATTTTATTGCTCCTTATAGAAAACACATAAATAATGATCTAGATAGCATTTTAGCATTCAATCCCGTCACTCAGGAAAAAAGTAAAGGGAAATGGCAAACGAATATTGGTAACTTATTTGCTGAAACCACAATTGCGTTAAGCAATCCAATTTTTAAGAAAAGAGAAAATAAAGAAATAGATTTTTGTCTTTTAAATCATGGAGGTATTAGATCTATCATTCCAGAAGGCAACATAACCTCTAGAACAGCTTTTGAAATTATGCCATTTGAAAACAGCGTAATGATTGTTGGTTTATCTGCAGACGAAGTTAGAACTCTAGCTGCCTATTTCTTAAAAGAAAAAAAACCACATCCATTAGCTGGGCTTACAATTTATACAGATTCTAGCGAAACCAATGTTATAGATATATTAGTAAACAACAAACACATTGAAGATTCAAAAACATACTATGTAGCTACAACAGATTATTTAGCAAATGGAGGAGATAACATGAATTTCTTTAGAGATAGCAAAATTAAGTTTGACCTAGATTATAAGTTAAGAAATTTATTTATAGATTATTTTAAAAAAATAGACACACTACCTAATATAACTACTGAAAGAGTAATAATAAAATAAAGTTAAACATTATGGAAAGAAGAGATTTTTTACAAAAAACAGTTGCAAGTTCAGCTTTATTATCTTTAGGAGGAATGTCCTTGAGCAGCTTTTCAACATTAGAAACAAAAAAAATCACCATTTTACATACAAACGACGTTCACAGCCATATAGATCCTTTTCCTGCTGATCATCCAAGAAACCCAAATATGGGAGGAGCTGCTAGAAGAGCTTCCATCATTGATCAAATTAGAAAAGAAGAAAAAAGTGTGATTCTTTTAGATGCAGGTGATATTTTTCAAGGAACACCTTACTTTAATTATTATGGAGGTGAATTAGAATTCAAATTAATGAGCATGATGCAATATGATTTGGCAACAATGGGAAATCATGATTTTGATAATGGAATAGATGGTTTTCACGCCCAATTGGGTCATGCAAATTTTGACTTTGTTTCTGCTAATTACGATTTTAAAAACACCATTTTAGATGGAATTGTTAAACCATATAAAATTATAAATAGAGATGGAATTAAAATTGGAGTTTTTGGTTTAGGTG
Organism: Flavobacterium jejuense; assembly: GCF_006491595.2. GTDB lineage: Bacteria > Bacteroidota > Bacteroidia > Flavobacteriales > Flavobacteriaceae > Flavobacterium > Flavobacterium jejuense. The sequence goes on along the minus strand of NZ_VEVQ02000002.1, from coordinate 8,526 downwards.
TTGAACTAGATGGATTAGTAGATAAAAAACTATATAAAGAAACTATTTACAACAATCCTATTGAAGTAGCAAAAAGCATTACAAGAACATTAAAAGAAGATAAAAAATGTGATTTGGTTATTTGCTTGTCTCACATTGGGTTTAAATATAGAAATGAACCAGAAAGGGTTTGTGATATAACTCTTGCTCAACAGACGAAAGATATTGATTTAATTATTGGTGGACATACCCATACTTTTTTAGACAAACCAGTTTTAGAAAAAAACTTAGAAGGAAAAGAAGTATTAATCAATCAAGTAGGCTGTTTTGGAATTAATTTAGGTAGAATTGATTTTTATTTATCTGATGACACAAAATACGATAACACCACCAGAAACATTATTTTAGGCTAAATTTTATTTAAGATACCTCCTTCTTAATGAACTTCTCTCTAAAAAATACATTACATAAAAATAATATGAAATGGTTTGTGCCAATGTATTAACAAGTTTAAAAACCACTAAACCAAATTGTTTATCTAACATAAAAAAAACATCTGATAAAATAAAAGACAGAACTGTAAAAGCTAGATAAGCATTTTTTCTGTATGTAGAATAAAAAAAAACAAAAGCAGTTAAAATTGACATTAAAATTAGCTCTAAACTAAAAATTAAAATATAAACAAACTCTTTATAAGAATTATATTCAATCAAATTCAGTAAACTATAAACTAAATAAATCATTGTTAGGAAAACAATAATTAATGAAGCATCTATTTTTTTAATTTGCCTAACCTGAAGCAATAACTTAAAGTCTTTATAAATAAAATGAATTATAATTAAATAAGGTATAAGAAATAAAAAAAGTCCAAAAAAATAATAATCTTCAACATTAATCAGATACAAAATATCTCCAAAAAAAAACAAAACAAGCGACAAGACAAATAAATCATCACTCCTTCTCCTTATTTGTGTAAAATAATAAAACACAATTGATGGAATAATTACTGGCTTTGTTATTAAAGTTAGAAATTCATTATACATACATGATGATATAACATATATAACTCCTGCAATAACATACAATAATAATGAAGCATTTAATTTAGGCATCAATCATTTTATTAAATTCATATTCATCAAGAATTGGTATTTTTAATTGATTTGCTTTATCTAATTTAGCAGGTCCCATATTAGATCCTGCTATAACATAATTCGTTTTAGAAGAAATGGAACTACCTACCTTTCCTCCATTATTTTCAATAGCTTTTTTTAAATCATCTCTAGAATAAGTTTCAAACACACCAGATACAACAAAAATACTACCTTTAAGCACATCTGAAACTGTTGTACTATTCGCTTCATTTATTTCAAATTGAACTCCATACCGTTTCAGTCTATCGATAATTTCAACATTAGAATTATTTTCAAAAAACTGAATGACACTTTGCGCTATCTTATCACCAATTTCATCTACTAAAATTAAATCCATAATAGTTGCTGAGGCTATTGCATCAATATTTTTATAATGCTTAGCTAATTTTTTAGCAACTGTTTCACCAACATATCTAATTCCTAAGGCATACAAAACACTTTCAAATGGAATTTTTTTAGATTTCTCTATTCCATTTATCAAATTTTCAGCTGACTTTTCAGCCATTCTCTCTAAAGGAATTACCTGTTCCTTTTTAAGTTCATATAAATCAGCATAGTTAGAAACTAATCCTGCATTATATAATAATGTAACTGTTTCACCTCCTAAACCATCAATATCCATAGCTTTTCTAGAGATATAATGCTGAATTCTACCTATTATTTGTGGTGGACAACCATAAAAATTTGGACAATAGTGATTCGCCTCACCTTCAATTCGAATTAATTCCGTGTTACATTCTGGACAATGCGTTATGTATTGTGTAGGTTGACTATCTGGTCTTCTTTCGTCAAGATTTACACCAATAATCTTTGGAATAATCTCTCCTCCTTTTTCAACAAAAACAGTATCACCTATTCTTATGTCAAGTTTTTCAATTTGATCTGCATTATGCAAAGATGCTCTCTTTACAATTGTTCCTGCCAACTGTACTGGTTCTAAATTAGCCACTGGAGTAATTGCACCTGTTCTACCTACTTGATAAGATATTGAATTTAAAGTTGTGACTACTTGTTCTGCCTTAAACTTATAAGCCATAGCCCAGCGAGGTGATTTCGAAGTATAACCCAATTCTTCTTGATACTGAACTTGATTTACTTTAACTACTACGCCATCAGTTTCATAAGGCAAATCATGACGATGAATATCCCAATAGTTAATAAATTCAAAAACTTCCTCAATACTTTTTACCAACTTAGATTCATTTGGCACTTTAAAACCCCATTCTCTAGCTTTTTGTAAACCTTGAAATTGAGATGAAATAGGCAAATTATTCCCAACTAAAGTATATAACAAACAATCTAATGGTCGTTTTGCTACTTCTGCACTATTTTGCAACTTCAAACTTCCAGAAGCAGTATTTCTAGGATTTGAATAAGGAGTTTCCCCAATTTCAATTAAATCTTGATTCATTTTTTCAAATCCAGCAAAAGGAAGGATAATTTCACCTCTAATCTCAAATTTATCAGGATAATCCCCTTTTAACCTTATAGGAACAGATTTTATAGTTTTAATATTATTAGTCACGTCGTCTCCTTGAAAACCATCACCTCGTGTGACTGCTCTTTTTAAACTTCCGTTTTCATACAAAATACTAATAGAAGCACCATCATATTTTAACTCACAAGTAAATTCTAAGGAAACATCTCCTAATATTTTTTGACAACGCTTTTCCCAGTCCAATAAATCATCTTTCGAATAAGAATTATCTAAAGAATACATTCTATATTCATGTTGTATGGTCTCAAAATTTTTAGTAACAGCTCCTCCTACTCGAACTGTAGGAGAGTTTTCATCAAAAAATTCTGGATGTTTCATTTCTAAATCTTGAAGCTGTTTCAACTTGGTATCAAATTCAAAATCTGAAATGGTTGGTTTGTCTAATACATAATAATTATAATTATGTTGATTTAATTCGTTTCTTAAAGATTGAAGCGTATTCAAAATGTCCATAAAACTATTGATTTAAAAGATAATCTAATTTAGTGAATAATTCTCCTTTACTTATAATTCCACCCTGTTTGATAATTGAAAATAAAGAACCATTTCTATCTTCTGAAATATCCTTTTTCCCTTTTTTTATTTCAATATCATCTGAAAAAATATTATCGCTTAGCCAATTAATTCCATCGACAGTAAGAAAATCTATGTTATCAATATTACTATTAATTACATAAGAATAAATAGCATTTTCAACACATTTAAACAAAAAAATATAATTTTTAGAAAAATGATCTATATAGTTTACATTAGAAATTGCTCTATCCCATATCATATCCGAGAAGACATCTATCTCTTGTTCTGCTATTTCTGGTTTATTATTTTTTATATCATCCCATTCTTTTTTATCAATTGATTGTGTTGCTAAAAAAGTAATAAACTCCGGATGAAGTTCTTCTAATTGCTCTTTGGTAAGTCTAACATACTTCATGGCGTAAATATAAAAAAAAAGCCCTCCAATTATGAAGGGCTAATAAATATTTTTCTTTATAAATTATGCTTTTTCTGCAATAATCTCATATGGTAATTCAACAATTACATTTCTATGAAGCCTTATACTTGCAGAATATTTACCTACACGCTTAACAATACCACTAGTAATGAATTTTTTATCAATTGAATGACCATTAGTTTGTAATGCTTCAGCAATGTTTATGCTCGTAATTGATCCAAACAATTTATCACCACCAGCTTTTGCACTAATTTTAATTTCAAGAGCTTTTAAAGATTCTGCAATTCTGTTAGCATCATCTACTAATTTTTGCTCTTTATGCGCTTTCTGTTTTAAGTTTTCAGCTAAAACTTTTTTTGCTGATGGAGTGGCTAATGTAGCAAATCCTTGAGGAATTAAATAATTACGACCGTATCCGTTTTTCACAGTTACTACATCATCTTTAAATCCTAAATTTTGAACGTCTTGTTTTAAGATAAGTTCCATGTTGTTGTCCTTTTAATAGAAGTTAGGTTTCAATGATATGAAAACCAACAACTTTATTTATAAATTATTTTAATAAATCCGCTACATATGGCATTAAAGCTAAGTGACGTGCTCTTTTAACAGCTACAGACACTTTTCTTTGATACTTTAATGAAGTTCCTGTTAAACGTCTTGGTAAAATTTTACCTTGCTCGTTTACGAATTTCAACAAGAAATCTGCATCTTTATAATCGATATATTTAATACCTGATTTTTTGAAACGACAGTATTTCTTTTGTTTGTTAGTTTCTATATTTAAAGGAGTAAGATATCTGATATCCCCTTCTTTTTTACCTTTTGCAGATTGTTCTAAAGTTGACATGATTAGTTAGATTTAGATTTTAATTTTACTCTTCTTCTTTCAGCCCAAGAAATTGCATGCTTATCTAAAGAAACAGTTAAGAAACGCATAATTCTTTCATCACGGCGGAATTCAGTTTCAAAACCTGCAATAATTTCTCCTGGTGCTTTAAATTCAAATAAGTGATAAAACCCACTTTTTTTGTGTTGAATTTCGTAAGCTAATTTTTTTAAGCCCCAATCCTCTTTTGATACCATCTCAGCCCCTTTAGAAGTAAGAAAATCTTCAAATTTGCTTACTGTTTCCTTTATCTGTTGTTCAGACAAAACGGGATTCAAGATGAAAACAGCTTCATAATGATTCATAATAATAAATATTAATTTTGTTTAAATTGGGTGCAAAAATAGAAAAATTATTTCAAATAACAATACATCTGCGATTAATTGCATAATATTTACGTTTTTATTTGTTCTATTAATTTTTTTAGTATACTTTTAACTTTAAATTTAGATATATGAAGTTGAATTGTATAGTGGTCGATGATAGTGCGATACAAAGGATGACAATAACAAAACTAGTTAATGAATCAACTAATTTACATTTAGTTGGGGATTTTGCTAATGCATTAGAAACTAAAAATTCCCTCAATAATAATGATGTTGATTTAATTTTTCTAGATATTGAAATGCCGCTAATTAGTGGTTTTGATTTATTAGATGGCTTAAAAGTAAAACCACAAATTATCTTTATTACTTCTAAAGCTGATTATGCAGTTAAGGCTTTTGATTATGAAGCTACTGATTTCCTCCAAAAACCTATTTCAAAAGATCGTTTTCTAAAAGCAGTAAAAAAAGCTATTGAACTTCATCAATTAAGAAATGAATCACACGAAGAGCTAGGAGAAGCTATTATTATTAAAAGTAATTTAAAGAAATTAAAAGTATTTACACACAAAATTAAATGGATTGAAGCTTATGGCGACTACATAAAAGTAGTAACGGACGAAGAAAGCCATTTAGTATTATCCACAATGAAATCATTTGAAAATGAATTACCTCAAGGAAAATTCATAAGAGTTCATAAATCATACATAGTAAATTTAGATAGAGTTGAAAAATTCAACAGTAAATTTGCAGAAATTGATGGTCAAAAAATACCAATAAGTAGAAATAAAAAAGATGTTATAAGCAAAGCAATTGAAGCCATCTAATAATTATCAACATTTATTACTACTTTAATTGCTCTATATTGTGCAATAGAATCAAAACTAACTATCACCTTTTCGATAGTTTTTTTTGTTTTACCCAAATGATTATCACAAGGAATCTTTATAATTATATTTCTTATATACTCATTTCTAATCCTACTGATTACAGGTTCCTCAGGACCAAGTACAGGAATTTGCAGTTGCTGAACTAGTACATTATACAACCATAAAGATCCTTCTTTTAATTTCTCAAAATCCCTGTGTTTTAAAGTAAGTTTTATAAGCCTGAAAAACGGAGGATATTTAAAGTTTTGTCTATCATATATTTGCTCACGATACATCGCTTTATAATCATTAGTAACTACCTGCTGAATGGTATTATGATAAGGATTATAAGTTTGAATAATCACAGTTCCCTTCTTTTGTTTTCTACCTGCTCTTCCTGCAACCTGAGTCATCATTTGAAAAGCCCTTTCATATGCTCTAAAATGAGGCTGATTTAATAAGTTATCTGCATTTAATATTCCCACAAGCGTTACATTATCAAAATGTAACCCTTTGGCTAGCATTTGAGTACCAATTAAAACATCATATTCCTGATTTTTAAAAGCATCTATAATTTTCTCATAACCATATTTACCTCTTGTTGTATCTTGATCCATTCTTCCAATAGATTTATCAGGAAATAAAGCTTTTAATTCCATTTCTATTTGTTCTGTACCAAACCCTTTAGTAGACAATTCAGTAGATTGACATTGATGACAATGAGTTGGATTAGCCATAGAATAACTACAATAATGACATCTCAGTTGGTTTTTAAACTTATAATAAGTTAAACTAACATCACAATTTGGACAATGAGGTACATGACCACATGTAATACATTCTACAAATGGAGAAAAACCTCTTCTATTTTGAAATAGAATTATTTGCTCTCCAAGCTTTAAAGCCTCATTCATTGATTCAAGTAATTCATCAGAAAAATGTCCTTGCATTTTTTTTCTAAAATATTTATCCTTAATATCAACTAATTTTATTTCTGGCAAAAGAACATTACCATAACGTTCCTTTAATTCAACTAAACCATATTTTCCAATTGCGACATTATAATAGGATTCTAAACTAGGTGTTGCACTACCTAACAAAACTTTAGCATTATGTTGTTTAGCTAAAACAATAGCAGCGTCTCTAGCATGATATCTAGGTGCTGGATCTTGCTGTTTAAATGTTTGCTCGTGCTCTTCATCTATAATTATTAATCCCAAGTTAGAAAAAGGCAAAAATAAAGCATTTCTAACACCAATAACTATTTTAGCCTTTTCAGATTGATCCAAAACATTATTCCAAACCTCTATTCGCTCATTATTAGTATATTTTGAATGGTAAACCGAAATTTGATTCCCAAAATAAGAGGTTAACCGTTGAACCAATTGAGTTGTTAAAGCTATTTCTGGCAAAAGAAATAAAACCTGTTTACCAATTAATAAAAAATCTTCAATTAACTTTATATAAACTTCCGTTTTACCTGAAGCAGTTACACCATGCAATAGAGTAACATCAAACTTATCTTTAATACTCTTAATCTCATTTAAAGCTTTTTCTTGAACAGAACTTAAGATAAAAGAAACATCATTATCCTTTTCAAAAATTACTCTATCTTCATTTAAATAATATTCTTCAAACACACCTTTATCAATCAGAGCTTTCAAAACAGAAGAAGTAGAATTAGTAAATTCCAATAATTGTTTAACTGTAACAACTTTATTTTCAGAAGCATATAGTTGAAAAAAAGACAATACCATTTGGTGTTGTTTCTTTGCTTTAGAAATAATACTCAACAAGTCTTGAAATCTCTCCTTATTAAAAAACTCATCTTGCATTTTTACATATCTAACCAATTTAGGCTTATAAACCTCTTTGATTTCCTCTTGTAAAACTAAAATCCCCTTAGCTAACAAGCCATTAATTACAGGAAAAACAGTCTTTTTCCCTAATATCTTTATGATATCTTTTACTGTAATTGAAGATTGAGATTTTAAAGCTTCATAAATTAAATATTCATCATCCTTAAACTCTGAAGTGTCAAGTTTTAAATTTTTCTTTTCAGAAATTATAGTTTCACTTTCTAACATATAACCTGAAGGTAAAGCACTTCTAAAAACTTCACCTAAAGAACACATATAATAATCTGATATCCAATTCCAATGCTTTAATTGATTAGAATTAACTATAGCTTCATTATCCAAAATGCAGTCAATTTCTTTTGGCTTATAAAGCAAAGGAGATACAGTATGCTTATTAACAACCAGTGAAGTATAAACTTTACTTTTACCAAATGGAACAGCAATTCTCATCCCATTAATTATATATTTAAATTCAGCTTCTGAAACCTCATAAGTAAAAGTTTTTTTAACAGCTAAAGGCAAAATAACATCTATAAAATACTGCATAAAACAAATATAAAAGAAAAAAGATAACAAAAACAAGAATCTACATAATTAAAATATTTTATTAAGATTTACTTAAATGTCCTATTTTTAACATCTTTCTTACAACAAAAAAACATCATAATAATTAAAAAAAATATTTATCAAACATAATACTTACATTTTTCTATATATAAAATTTTATTATTCCAAATACCTTATATGTTCCGCAAAAGCATTTTTATATATAAATAAAAAGACATGCATTAGAGTTATTTATTAAATTTAGATATCTAAAAATAAATTAAAACAAATCTTTTATAGCACATACAAAATTAGATATACTTATAAGTAATCATGTATAATTACAAATAACAAAAAACCCTCATCAAAAATGATGAGGGTTTTAAAAGAAAGGCGACGACATACTCTCCCACATAACTGCAGTACCATCTGCGCAGTCGGGCTTAACTTCTCTGTTCGG
>NZ_VEVQ02000001.1 GCF_006491595.2 Flavobacterium jejuense | reverse complement strand
AGCTACTTGTGGGATCCTTATAGCATGAAGAGATTGTGGATGTGGTTTGTGTGAGTTTCTTGTGGGTTTCCTTCTTTTGTCGGGATGACAAGATTGTGGAGCTACTTGTGGGATCCTTATAGCATGAAGAGATTGTGGATGTGGTTTGTGTGAGTTTCTTGTGGGTTTCCTTCTTTTGTCGGGATGACAAGATTGTGGAGCTACTTGTGGAATCCTTAACAGGATGACAAGTTTGTGGATGCGGTTTGTGTGAGTTTCTTGTGGGTTCCCTCCTTTTGTCGGGATGACAAGATTGTGGAGCTACTTGTGGGATCCTTAACAGGATGACAAGTTTGTGGATGCGGTTTGTACTTTTTTGGCACGCAAATTTTACGAATTCCTTTTACTAATCACTAATTACTCTTCACTAATTACTGATTTCATTGTCACGCAGATTTTGCTAATAACTAATAACTCTTCACTAATAACTTCTATTTAATTGTAAAAGTCATACTCAATTTTAAGGCTATATTATCTTTAAATTCAGGAAGTCCATAAGCTCCATAGCGATAGAACATACTGCCTCCAAAACCAAGATACCCAATATCTAAATAATTTACTTTCAAGATATTATCAATTTGTAAACCCGATTCTACGAAAAGTTTTTCTTTGGTAATATAAGGCAACTGCAATTGTTGATTGGTCTCTCTTAAATTACCCCAACCCATGTTATGATGAAGGCTTACACTTGGCTGAAATTGTTTTATTTTGAAAAGCAAGGAACCAAAATTATGATGCAAAAACAAATGGGCATACGAGTCGGAAACAAATTCATACAAACGCATGGTTTGAAAAGCATCTTTAATAAAATAAGGATATTTTTCTACATAACTGCCTTCTCCTGTAAACAGTAGTCCTAAAGGGACGTTTTTTGTAATTGTTCCTGCTTCAAAGCGGTAATGGGTGTTTCCAAAGTTTTTGCTATAAAAGGTTTGCTCTACACTAGCTTCAAGTTTTTGATAAGCTAAACTACTTTCTTGAAACCCCTTAAATCCATTGGCAAAATAGAATGTGAATATAGGGTTACTATTGGCTATTGTTACTCTTCTATTAAATGATTGAATAATTTTTTCATTAGGTGCCCAACGGAGTAACACCGAAACTTGGGCATTTTTATACTCATTTATTCCTTGGTACGAATTAGAAAGTACAGCTTCATATTGCGGATTTACAGTATAAAAATCGCCTTTTACTTTCCAAGTGGTATAGCGCAACAAACGAAAAGTAACATAAGCAGAATAGTTTTGAATTTGATCCATGTACAAAGCCAAGTAATTTCTTAAATTAAGTCCCTTTTGTTGGCTACTCTTTAACCCGTAAGCTCCTATTTCATTTAACTCCTTTTGATAAGCAATCCCTAATCGAAAATCATTTCTCTTTGAAAACTCATATTCTGAGAAGCCTCCATATTTCCATTCATGATCTCTTAAACCATATCCAGCAAAAGCACCTAGTTGTATCTTTTTTGAAAAAGAATCACTGGTAACAATTCCTGTTCCCAAACGAAAACCTTCGTGTCTGTTATATTTTAAAGTCTTGCTTAGGTCTAAATCTATTTTGCCTAAAGGTATTTTTCCTTCTGCCAATTTTTGTCCTAATAACAAGAGATTGTCTAGTTTCATTTTCTCACCCAAACTATCCATAACACGATAGGTAATTTTCTCTTTTAGGTTCAATTGTTCCTGTCGGTTCTTGTTCCAAAAAAGGCTGTCTTTGTATGCAGCATCTTCTGCCATTCTTACTTTTTCAATGCTAAACTCTTTTTTCTTTAATGTGGGTTCTAGAACAACTTCACTAATATAACTTCTACCATTCGCTATCACTCCTAATGCGTTTTCACTTGTTGTTTCTAAAACATAGTTTAACTGCTCTGGAAACCAATGTGTATCAACATATTGATACTTTTGCTGGAGTGTTAAATCCATTTTTCCTTTTTCAAAAGGAGTTGCGGTTACATTTTGCACAGCATATCCTTTGGAATTTATATGCAAAATGCCTTTTAAACCTTCAATATTTTTACCTTTCTTGGGTTGATAACTGATTACGAAAATGGTATCATTAGCCTCATAGAATTCTTCTTCTAATCTGTAATTGTATTTTTTTAAACTGCCATTTGCAATTGGATTGAGATAATGAATATCTAAAAGAGTAATATTGTCATTATAAAATGAAAACGGTTGCAGATCGGTTGCTAATGAAGCAAAATTGGGATGTTTAAATCCAGAAACACGATTGGCTATGACAACTTCTTCACTGGAGTTGGGAAACATAAATTTACGGTCGCTCACCGACTCCATTAAAAAGAAATGTCCTCCTTTTAAAAACGTAGCAATAGCATTGGTGTCTGCTTTTTGGGTAGCCGATTCTTTAAAATCGAAAACAGTTTTAGTATAGGAACGATAGGTAAAAGAGTGTAATTTTTCTGGATTGTTTTTGTCTTTATTTTTAATTACTTCTCTAATAATTCTATTAGCTGGATTTTCTGAAGCATAGACAGTTACTTCATTTAAAGCTACTTTAGTTGCCGCTAAGGCTACACTAATTTTAGCTTCACCGGAATAGGCAATTTCTTTTTTCTCATAGCCTACATAGGAAAAGGAAAGCATAGTAATTGATTCTTTAGATTCCAATTCAAATTTTCCATCGATATCGCTAACTGTACCTAATTTTGGATTGTTATTAATGATAATAGTAACAAAAGCTAAAGGTTGATTGTTTTCAGCTGCTAGGACTATTCCATTAATTTTATTCTGACTTATTACAACACAACTGAATACTAAAAAAAGCAATGAGATACTTATTTTTTTCATTTATAGGGAATTACACCGTTATTTATTCTGCTTTAACTTTAAAAAGGAGCTTAATTTACAAAAAAATAATAACAAATTATTTCTGTTTTATTTTACATTACAACTCTCTAATCCAATACTTTAAGTATTATTATCAATTTGCTCGTATCATCAGATTTTAAAGTTTTTGTAATAAATCCACTGATACTTCTAAAAATGGTTTGTCTTCTAGATTGATTGTGGATTATAAATTATTGATGATTGTGGATTATGGGAGTTTCGAGTGGGTTCCCGAAGTGTTGGGACAAGATGACAAGTTTGTGGATTTGGTTTGTGTTTTTTTGTCACGCAGATTTTACTAAGGACTAAGAAGTACTATTAACTAATTACTGACTTCATTGACACATTGATTTCGCTGATTGCTTTTACTAATGACTAATCACTCTTCACTAAGTACTATTAACTATAAAGAACTAACTGCTATAAACAAAAAACCGACAAATAAGTTACTTGTCGGTTTTGCTGATTATTCTGCTATTGGAATCTTTTTATCGATCTGGGTGAGAATGGTTGGGTCTTGTATCTCATGGTCTTTGGCAAACAATAGTACTTTTGACATTATTTCTGCTGATTTTGGATCATCATCGGCAAATGGAATAAACAATCGACCTCTGTGTTGTGAGTGAACTGGTAAAATAGATAAGTATTTTCCTGGTGTTTGGTGTACTACTGCGCTTCCTAAATGCACGCTGTAATTTGCCATAGTTCCTGTAATCAAGGCATGCGTTTCTTTGATGTCTACGTTCTTAATTTTAAATAATCGTAATGTTTCTCTTAGTAAAACAGCTCGCATTTCAATGGAAGAATGACTGGCTTCTGGGTCAACTCCTCCTACGTGGGCTACACTCACTACTAAGTCAATGTCTCGCATTACTTCTGAAAAGATTCTTGGATTAATGTCTTCAAAAGGAATGTTTTTATAGTCTTTTAGCGAATGAAATTCAATGGTTTCTAGTGTTGGACTTTCTACATCTGCTGGAGAAAACCAATCGGCCATGGCATATAATTTCACTTGAAAACCTGCTGCATGAAATACTTTTTGTAAGCCTTCTTCGTAGTCTACTTTCCATCCTTTGTTTTTTAGCAGGGCTAAAGTCTGTTTTGGATGTACTTGATGACCAGCATAACGACGAGAAATGGCTTTTTCTGCTAATTCATCTGGTGTAGGGACATATAATTCTCTAAACACTTGTTTGAAAGGTTGTACCAACTTGTTATCAAAACAATAGGATTGGAAATCAGTCCAAACACCATTGGTATGCAAATCAAAGCAATGTGCAATTCTAAAGGTGGGTTCTTGTTCAAAGGAAATAATTTCACCTGTAGTAGCAATTAAATTTCCAGAAGAAAAGAAACCTACTTGTGTATCATTGGCTACAAATACTAATTTTTCTAAATGTTTTGATATTACTGGATGTTCAAACAGGTTAATCATTTCTGCTAAAGTGAAAATATCACCTCTAACCATGGCTTCTTCTAGCCCTTTGCGTGATCGTGACCATTGCTCTCGCATGGTTTTTCTATAACTGGTTAGTTCTAGTACTTCTTTTTCTTTCTTTACTTTAGCAGGAATGGCTTTTAGCACTTTATCGGCTTTTGTGGTTTCTAAATCGGCTTTTCCATCTTTGTTAATGACTAAACTAATGGTTATGTCATCAAATTGTATAGCAGTATCTTTAGAAAGTATTTGTTGGACTTGCTTGGTTTCCATAGCCCATGTTAATCGCATAGGGTCAACATATCCTGCATTTCTAGCTAAATTTTCCATAGCTACGCTAAGTGCAAGTGCTTCGCTAGTTTGTTTCATAGAGCCAAACTCTTTACTTTCTTTTTTAAACTGTTGCAAATATTCATAGCGTTGCAAAACATCTTTTTCTGCATTGGCTTTGCTAAGTGGAACCAATCCATAAACCCTTAGATAGTCTTGATCTCGTTTGTCTTTCACTTTTGCTGTTACTTCTCTAATTTTTAAATTTCCTGTTAAAGTATCAGAATACAAACGTGCTCTGCGATGACCATTACCATCGGTTACAAATTTTGCTGCATCATAAAGGATTTCCCATTTGGCTTTGCCTAATTTTTTATAAGCCGAGACAAACCATTCTTTATCAACTGCTCCATTTTTAAAATCTTGTAAGTCAATAGCGGAATATTTTGCCACTTCACTTTCTAATTCTGAGTTTACATCACTATAACTAGATGTTTTTGTGTGAGCATGCATCCACCAAATACCTTCATCTAATCCTTTCCAATCGAGATAATTGCTTATCAGTTTTTGCCATTGGGGTACATAGATTGCGGCTTGCACCAAACGTTCTTCTGTGAGTTTGCTCTTTGCTAGTAGTGCATTAAAAACTTCTTGTGTATCTGATGCTAAAGGATAACAACGTTTTAAAAGATAACTAAACAATTTTTGTTTATTTAAATCTGTATATCCCCAAGAATAAATATAGCCTGTGTATAAACTCCCTTTTCCAAGGTTCTCTAAAAGGGCAATAAAACGATTTGCTCCATATATTTTTTCAAAACGTTGTACTAAGTGCGTTACACTTGTATTGGTATCACCACGCTTAATTTCTATGTCTAAAAAGGTTGCTCTAATTAAATCAATCATAGGAATTAAAAAAGGAAATCTCTTGGTTAGATTAGCACTACCATATTCTCTTCTATGATTTTTTTGCCCTGTTAAAATAGACAATCGATCCCCATCTAGAATACCTTCATATAATTCTTCTTTTGTTATGTATTTGTTTTCAAAAGCCAAACCATACATATACATTGGTGGTTTGTTAAGTGTGCTATTTTCTTTAAGGCCTGCAAATTGATACCATCGGTATAAATTCCAAACCTTGTGTTGTTGACTTTCTGTTAAATCATTAAGTGCAATTGCTTCAAGAAAAACAGAAAAGAAAGTTTCATTTTGAAAACCATCTCCTTTAATAGAACTACCATAGTAATATTGGTTTTTGTTGGGTTTAAATTTATATTCTAAAACTGATTTAGGTAAATTAGCAAATAAAGTAGCGCAAGCATCAATCAAATACTCTTGTTTTTCTTCAAATGGAAACTTGATTTGTAGCCCCGTTAAAATACTTAATAATGGATTGTTCCAATAGTATTTTTCTTTTGTAGGATTTGGAATTTCATTACTATTGTAAAAAACATATTTTTCTAAAATAGTTCTCCATGGTTTTTTATTACATTCTGATGCAAAAGTTAATAGGAATAAATCTCTTGCTATTAAACCTGAAGTAGTATACCATTCTTCCCAAACAGTATGCAGAGGATAATTTTGAAAAAGCTCTTCCTGAGTTGCTTTATCGTTCATTTTCTTTAATAGTCTAAAGGAATTGCCTAATAGTATTTTTTCCTTAGAATTATCATAGTTTTCTACTTCATATTCATAATTTTTATGATTTTCAAAAAGTGTTAATAGATTGGCTAAAGCCTTTTTAACTTCCACATAAGGCATTGAAAAACCATGACTCTCACTTTTAGTAGCCTGAGCATAATAAGAATCCGGAGCTACTTTTGGTAAAGCATAAGAGGATATTTGTTTGGGATTGTAAAAACCATAGCCGTTTTCTAAAGATAAGACTTCAGCAACATTTGAAGGATCTATTTGTTCTAAAAATTTGCTTTCTCTATCTGATACTTTAGGTCTTAATGTATAATCTTTGACCCACTGATTTACTTGCTTGTTAAGAACATTTACTTTTTTTAGCTGTAATAGAATATCTAAAGTAGTCATACGTTGTTCTATATTTCCATTAGCTAACAAATCTTCAATAAAACTAATTATTGTTTTATCATTTTGTTTCAGTACTACTGCTATTAAGTATTTTTTTAAATTGGCATTTTTACGTTTGAATAGTTCTTTAAAAGTATCGATTTCTAGTTCATTTAATTGGAGGTCATTTAAAACGGCTATACCTGAAGCCATCATGCTTTCTCCCCTATCTTTAATAAGTTGTAAGGCAAAATCACGTTGAAGTTTTGTCGGTTTTTCTTTAATTTTTCTTTGATTGTCCTTTATATTGTAAAAGGAATAACAGTAAAATTCTTTTAGAATATCTCGTGATACTCTTTCTCTCAATTGAATAGATAATTGTTCAAAATCCGAAACTATTAAATCTAAATAAGCAGCATTATCACCTACTAAACTAATTGCAGCAGCATAAAGTGTATCTCTTTCAAACTTTACATTTAACCATGAAAAAACTTTAGCTTCGAATACTTTTTCTTTAACGGTTATGCTTTTTGTTAAATCATATACTTTTTGGAAGAAGTTAGGATAATCTGGGTTGTTACAATAAAATTTACTATGTGCATTAGCCGTTAATAACGAACTCATTTTATCGACCATAAAGGCCAATACTTGTAGATTGTCTGATTCTAATGCTTTGTAATACAAGGGCATTTCTAGATAAGGATCTCCTGTTTCTCCAGCAAAACGAAGTGCTAGACACTTCTTCTCAACAGAACCTTTTTCTAATAAATCATCTAAATAAGGTTTTGTCTTTTCAATATCGATAACTCCTTGAACCCATAAAGCCATATAAACCTCGTTGTTATTCTTACTTTGAATTCCTGCAGGAATATCTTCTTTAGTAGCAAAATAATGGGATGCAAATTGTAAAATAGCTCGAACAGTTGTCTCTTTTTCGGCTTCCCAACCCAACCCTGTCCAAGTATCTATGGCTCTAATTACTGAAGAGAAACGCGTTAGTTTGTTTTCTATAATTATATTGATAATATATTCTAAAGCTTCAATTCTTGTTTCGTCTAAGGATTCTAATATAGTTTGACGAAGACCTTCTTGTCTCTGCGCTGCTAATAATAATTTTTCGACTAATTCCCAACACGCTTTTTGTTCGCTATTTAATAGGGCTTTAATAATTTTTCTAGATACTTTTCCTACGCTGTCTTTGTTAAATATAATATCCTCAATTAACTGGTATATTTGTTTATCTCCTGCATCTATTGCTGCTGACCAAACCATAAATTGACTGTCTGGATTGGTTATCTCTGTGTCGTATCTAATTTGTTCTTCTAATGATAAATCGTAATAGGTATTATTAGGATAACTATAAGTATAGGAACCTTGCAGCAATGATTTTAAAAAATTAACCTGAGTTATCAATAACCAATGTTTGTGTTCTGGAGCTCTAAAAGAGCGTCTCTCATAACTTTTTTGATAAGGAGTATATGGCAATCTATTCCAAGCTTCTTTAATATATTTTGCATTAGTTTCCCCAAAGAAATAAAGTAATAAATCATAATACTGCTGATTTTCCCACATGTCATTACTAATCCATTTTTGAAAAACGACACTTTCTTTTGAGCCTAAACTAATGTAATAATTATAATTATTTTTTTCTTGATTAATCAAAGCCAGTCCTAATTCTGCTGCTTCTTTACTTATTTTGTTTTTTTGGAAAATTTTTAAAATAAAATTACTATTTCTACATTCTTCTAATTCGCGTTTATATTTTTTTAACGGGTTTGTAATTTTATTATTTTTTAATACTAGTTCTATTGACATGTTTGTACTTTTATTATTATTATTTTTATGAATGGCAATTGGAAGGATTCCTTTTTCTACTACCAATAACTTCCTGTTAAAAAAGTGAGTCTTAAAAATAGTAAGGGTTTATTTGTAGCTAAATCTAATAGACTCGTAAGCGATTCTATTTCATCATCTCCGTAAAAGACTGCAAATAAACCATCCTGAAAAGCTAAAATGGCAGTTTCTTTAGCTTTTTCTAAATCAATTTCATTATGATTATATAATGCTCCAAAGCCTACTTTACCAGTATCTATTAACATTGGTAAGTAATTTTCTTTAGGTAAGTGAATGGTATCTAAATCATCCCATTCAAAAGACTTTTGCTTAAATATAGTAACCTGATTTGAGACTATAGCTTCTATAAGTTCTTGAAGGGTTACTGTAGTACTTGAAATTGCTAAATCAATTATTGTATCCTGAAGTAATGCTTGCTTTTTTCCTAATTGTTTTACTGAAAGTGTAATTTTCATCTGGTTCTTTTAATTCCTAAAATAAAGGCTACAATATAATCTTTTTTATAAAATTTTAGAAATCTTATTTGTATTTAAACTTCTATTTTTATTTTATTATAGAAAGCTACATAACAACATTTTAACACCTTTATATTTTTTCTATAAGCAAAGTTAAAGTTCTGATTTAGAAATCTTAATTAAAAAAAAACATATAATTTTATAGTAAACTTAAAAAAAACAAATATCATGTTAAAAAGCATTTTAGAACTGAAAGACGTTAAAAAACTAGAGAGAAAACAGTTGCAAAGCATTCAAGGTGGGAAAAAGCAGTGTATTGACCCACAAACAGGACAATGCATGCAATATGGTCTTATGTGTGCTGAACGTGTATGCCAATTACTTCCTCTTTAAAAAGATTTCTCTTTTTAAAACGAAAAACCTAGGCTAAATATCCTAGGTTTTTTGATTATACTAATTGTTATTATTTCTTTTTTTAGATAAAAAATTACTTTAAAAACCTAATTTATATTTTGATAAGGGTTTAATAGGTAAGTTCTACTAAAACTACCTAAATTTTTAAAATAATCCTCTACTAATTTAGCTGGATCTGTAGCTAGTTCTCCTGCAGCTGGATTATCATTACCATCATCCCAATTCCAAGGTGTGTTAGCACTTCCTGAGCCCTTTGTTGAGGGAAATGATTTGGTATTACTTAAAAAGGCAGTATTAAATCGTCTTGCCCAAAAACCATTAGCTTCAAAAATATTAACTAATTTGTATTTTACATTTCTATCATCATTGTTTGCTGGTGCTTCTGCTATACTCAAACTTGGGTAATATTTTATTCCGTCTCCAATGATACTGTAAGAAGGCCAAGCTTTTAAACCGTGTCCTTTAGATTCTTGAGCTGTTACAGGATGTTGTTCATTATTATAGTTTTCATAAGAGACAGTTCCATCTATATTTTCATTATTTCCTTGTAATGGACTTCCAGATGGTGTGAAAGAATAAAAATCGGAATGTGCAACAGTAACCATACCTTGAAATTCTCCATAACCATTGTTTGCTGAAGATTTTTTAACAATGGTCAACTGACCTTCCAAATCATTTTCGTGATAATCAATACCAAAGAAACACACATTTGCCCAATCTCTTGGATGATAAAAAGCATATAAAATGAAATAATGTGTGCTTGTTTCAACCACTGAATAATAGCAATGTGCTGTTGGAGTAAAACCTCTACTTGGCTCTATATTGTTCCAATTATTAGTGGATACCCAATCGTTATCAAAATTAATCGCTGTGATATAATCACCTCTTCCATTCATAGAACCGCAACCTGAATTGTCCACGTCTTGATGATGAACTGGTGCCCAACGCAATACTAAATCGTCATAAAAGCTAGTTATAGCTCTTTGTGTAACATTTTTGGATTCCTCTTTTGAAATCGTAATTTCTTCTTCTAAATCTGATGTAGAACAACTGTTTGCAAATACTAGCATAATAGCTGCTAAAATAGAGAACATAAAAGTTCTTGTTGTAAAAAAATACTGGTTTTTCATGATAGTTTATTTGTTTCAAACAAAGAAAATAAACCATCATTAACTGATTATTTAGAAGATGTAATCTTAAGGTTATGATTCTAAATACTATGCTAGTTAATCCTAAAAAAAACACCTTTTTCAATAAGAAAAAGGTGCTCTACTACAAAAAAAAATTAATTAATAAGAGTTGTTGTATTGCTTTAATTGTTTAATAGTAGTAATTTAAAAAAATCATAATAAAAAATAGATAGTTAGTAGGATTTGTTTATGATATATTATGATTTATTTTTTGTAAAATTTAGAAAAAACAATTTTGTCATTTTCTAATTTCACACTTATATTGTAATAACCTGAAGCTATAGTGCTTATATTGATTTCATTACTATTTGCTGTTACTACTTCTTGACCAACCTCATTGTAAATTTTAACTTCTTTAATAGTTTTAGTTGAATTAATTATTAATTTTTCAGAAGTAGGATTAGGATATATTGTTAAGGTTTCTAAATTGAAATCCTCAGCTTGTAAAGTGGCAGTTTTTACACTAATTCCTAAAACAGACATACGTATTTGACTTGCCCATTGTGCTGAATCATTACCTTCAAATAAAAAAGAGATACCTGTTAATGTTTTACTTTGGTTATTGCTATCTAAAGCTAAAGAAATTTCATAAAGTCTCGGATTAGCATTATCACCTTCTAAATTATTATTTGAAGTATTAATACGTCCTATTCCTTGAATTGCATAATTTGTACCACTATACCAATCACTAACTGATAAAACAGCTGTTTGAGTACTGTTATCGCTAAAGTTTAAGGTAGCTGTAAAAGGCAAATTTTGTTCTCCACCACCAGCAGCTGCAGCTAGTATATAAATATCTGATATATTTTGTGCGTTTACACTTAACGTTCCTGTGTTAGGCGCTCCATTATTTACATAAGTAGGAGTTAAAAATAAAGCATTATTTGAATTATAATCGGCTAATTGAAAAGTTAAACCTGTAGTTACAGCACTATTAATTAAACCATTTACAGGAAGACCATATGTTGGTGTTGCACTTGATGCAAAAATTTGAAAGTCAAGAGATACTAAGGCTCTTGTATTAGCTTGGTCTAAACCCATAGTAGTAGACAGAGAGGAATCTCCTGTTCCATTAGCTATTATATCTTGATTAAATCCAGAAGTGACAGTTAATGATGTATAATTTTGTGCACTAATTGTTGAAAAACAGACAATAAGAGCTATTTTAGATAGCATAAATCTGTCTCTTCTTTTAATAGTAAGTAGTTTTATTTTCATCATTTTATATTCAGTTTTTAATTACTTTTTTCGTAATCGTTTCTGAATTACTTAATTGTATTTTCACTAAGTATAATCCTAGTTGTAAAGACGAAAAATCTACTGATTTAGAAGTGCTCTCAAGTATTTTTTTCCCGGTAACGGAAAACACTGTAACAGCAATCACTTCCGCATCTTTAGTATTTATAGTTAAAATGTCTTTAACTGGGTTTGGTGACAAACTAATGGTCGTTTTTGCAAAACTATTTGATGATAAAGTTTGGGTTTCTCCTTGTAAATATACTGACATTGGGAATTCGCCTTGACCACCATTAAATACTGCAGTCGGAACATTTATATTAAAAGTATGAGTTCCTTGAGCAAGATCACCTAAGTTAATTATACGTGTAGGTATTTTATTTCCAGGACACCAGTTATTCCAACTCCAAGCTGCATTTGTATTTGGAAGTGGCTGACCAGTTGAACAGTTATAATAAATACAATTTAATTGTGTATTATAAATTCTATATGGCACACATGAAACACCTCCTGGTGTATAAGTTAATACATTTGCATTATCAAAATTAATATAATGTGTTCTCCTCACATATTCTTCTCCACCAGAATTTGCACCATGATTTGATGTAATAAGATGCAATTGAGCATTTTGAACATCTTCATTAAGAGTAAAAGTAATTGATTTAGTTGTTTGTCCGAGTACATCAGTTCCATTAATGGTATAATTTCTTAATAGGTATTTAAATGACATTGGAAGCAAAAAATTTGTACCATAAGTAAGGTTTGAGTCAAAATCAGTAACCAAATCGAGAGTTCCAAAAAAGACATCGTTCCTTCCGCTGCAACCAGCAATTTGTTGGTTCGCAGCATAAGGAACTCCAAATAATTCTAATTCTACCCAAATATCATATTGTGTTAATAACTGTTGATTTTTAAATATCTGTGCTACATTATCTATAGTAAAAGTATAAGGAACTTCATCTGGTTGTACATTTTTGTCCATAAAAGGAGTAATGTATCTCCCTATTTCAATACGTTCCACATCATTATAAGAATATGTAACTGAATTTTTAGGAACAAAGGCTAAATTGACATTACCTATACGATCATAATTATCACATGAAGCTTTTATTGTTAAGTTCATAGTGAGTTTGTTTCCAAAATTTGATAATTCTACATCTGTTAATTTTCTTGTGTAACATGCATTATTAAGTCTTAGTATACCACTTGGTACTGGGTCACTAACAGTCGTTGCATAACCATCATAAAACAATACTTCATTAAAAACATTAAAAGTATAAGGATAAGATTGAGCATTGCTATAAGTCGAAAATAATAGTATAGAAAATAACGATAAAAAACGAAAAGCTATGGTTGTTTTTATATTATTAAAGTAACATTTAGCATAAAAAGTAGTTTTATTCATAGTTTAAAATTATAGTTAAAAAAACAAAAAAAATGATTAACAAATAGTTAATTAATTATTATAGTGTAAACTTATTTTAAATTTATAGGTATCACTATCAGTTTTGTTTCAAAAACTATCAATTTTGTTTCAAAAGAATACAAAGTACTGATTTTTAATATATTAAAAAATCATTGTTCTCTTTTTACCTTATAAAAATTTTGGAGGATCATTTTTTTGAATATAGTCTGTTGGAGTACAGTCATAAACTTCTTTGAAGCATTTTGTAAAATAAGATGGGCTACCAAAACCTGTTTTGTATGCAACCTCAGATATTGTAAATTTTTGAGATAAAAAGGAAACTGCCTTTTTAAGACGATACAGTTTTATGATTTCGCCACTAGACAAGTTGGTTAAAACTTTAATTTTTCTATGTAAACTAGTTCTACTCATGTTTAAAGCATTTGCTAATTCTTCAACGTTAAAATTTTCATCTTCTAATCTACTATCTATAATACTATAGATTTGTACAAAGAAGTCATTTTCACTTGGTATTAAGTCACTTTCTGTTTCACTTGGCAATAATTTTAAATTGCGATATAAAAAATTTCTTTGTTTCTTCTGTTGTTCAAGTCTATTTTCTATTCGTAATAATAATTCCGTTATATTAAATGGTTTACTTATGTAATCGTCTGCTCCACAAGACAATCCTTCTAATTTACTTTCCATATCAAATTTTGCAGTTAATAAAATAATAGAAATATGATTTGTATTAATATCTTTTTTAAGATGTTTACATAATTCAAATCCGCTCTTTTTTTTCATTAAGACATCACTTATTATTAAATCTGGCATTATTTCAATGGCTAGATCAATTCCTTTTTGACCATCTTCTGCACAAAAAACGGTGTAATATGGAATAAGATTAGAAGTAATAAAATCGGCTAATTCTCTATTGTCTTCTACTAATAGGATTACTGGTTTTGGACTGACTTTATTGACAGCATCGAGTTCTTCTTCTTTATTCGTAACTTCAAATATTGTTTCATGTGCAGCTTTTTCAAAAGGTAGAAAAATTATGAATGTAGTACCATGGTTATTCTCTTCAATAGAACTTTCTACCTTTATAGTTCCATTAAGTAATGTTACAATTTCTTTCACTAATGATAGTCCAATGCCGTTTCCTACTTCTTTTTTATTGGTATCTAAATGATAAAATCTATTAAAAATATTTTCTATTTCATTACTTGCTATTCCTCTACCTCTATCCTTTACTTCAATTGTAACTCCATTGGATAGTTCTTTAAAAGTCACTATAATCTTACCTCCATTATTACTGAATTTAATTGCATTAGAAAGTAAATTATACATTATCCTTTCCATTAAATCTGGAGCATAATAATAAGTTGCTACTGTTGGTCCTTCAAAAATAATTTCGCATTTTTTTGATTGAGCTTCAACATTAAAAACAGTAATTAGCTGCTTCAGTAATGCTATAATATCTTCCCAAACCATATAAGGTTTTAGAGCTCCTGCTTCTAATTTGGCAATATCTAATAATTGATTGGTAAGGTTTAATAGACTATTTGCATTTTTCTCAATTATTGATAGAAGATGTTTTTGTTTTTCTTCCTCTTTAACCTTTAAGAGTTGTTCTGTAGGTCCCATTATTAAAGTAATAGGTGTGCGAAGTTCATGGCTAATATTTGAAAAGAAACGGTTTTTCATTTCATCTAGCTCTTTTAATTGCTGAGTTTCTTTTTCTTTAAGAACTATTTCACTTTTCATAATTCCCTCATTTATCCTATAGTTGATAAATAAAATTAACAATAGAATTATAAATAGTATGTATAGAGTTATTGCCCAAAAAGTTTTCCACCATGGTGGTGTTATATTTATTACCAATTCCTTTTTAATGGAACTCCAAACCCCTGAAGTATTTGTAGCATTCAATTCAAAGCGGTAATTTCCTGAAGGCACCTTGGTATAAATAGCTTCTCTTTTATTATCGGAAACTATCCAATCGGTATCGTATCCTTTCAATCTATATCTATATACTATATCTTCTGGTTGTGTAAACTGTAGTGCTGCGAATTCAATCGTTAGCGAATTCTGATTGTAAGGAAGATTTATAGTGTCTAATAAATTAATATTAGCAATTTCATTATTTTTATATGGAATATTATTAATTTTTAAGTCCGTTATAGCAATATTAGGATTATAAGTGTCTTCTTTTATGGATAAAGGTTCAAATATTACACCGTTTTCAAGACCTCCAAAGGCCACTTTTCCATTGGGTAAAATAAGTTGGTGAAATCTATTGAATTCCAAACACGCTAAGCCATGTTGTTTAGTAAAGGTTCTATTTAAATATGATACAGTATCAAATCTACACAAACCTTTATTAGTACCCAACCATAAATATCCAGAATTATCCATAAAAATGGAATAAATTATGCTATTTTGTAATTCTCTTGTAATGGGAATAAGAGTACTTTTTAATGTTTTTTTATTAAAATAGACTAACCCTTGAGAGCTTGCCAACCAAAAAATAGTATCTTTATTTAAATCTGGAACGATGCCATAAATTTTATTCTCAGCTCCATTTAACTCATTACTACTTACGTTGATTTTATTAATTTTGCTTTTATCCTTTTCAATACAAATAAGTCCAGAATATTCTGAAGTAATCCATATTTTATTAATATCGAATAATAAGCCTGTTGGGTTTATAGCATGACCAAGTACTTGTTTTATTTGATTTTCTGTAAATTCTATATGCCATGAACTTGTTTGTAAATTATAACAGTATATATCATTTTTATGATCTATAACAATTGGGTTTCCGTTTTCTAATAACGCAATTCCCTTTATTGGAACAAAATTATTTGAACCATTATTAGGCAAAAGAGGTATTTTTTTTAATTGTTGACTATTATAATCAAAATAACAAACAGTTCTATTAAGAGCTATCCATATTTTTTGATTTTGTTTATCGTTAAAAGATCTTAAATTATAGGCTGGTGGTAGATGTCCAGATTGGGTTTCACTAAGATTAAAAAAGTCAAAAAAAGAAATTTTAAATTCTCTTTCCAGTAAATCAACCGCAAAATCAGTATTGTATTTAAACGCTTCAAAATTTGAAGTTAGATCAACTTGATATAATCCATCGGTATTAGCTGCCAACCAAATAAGTCCTGAATTATCAATTAAAAAAGCCTGCGTATCTCTATTATTTTTAACATGTGTTTTTATTTTTTTTTCTATTCCTAAATTAGAACTATAAGAATAAATGGTTTCATTAATTTGAAAATATTCTTTACCATCAATAGCTAATGCTAAAAACTTTCCATTAAATGTAGCTACTTCTGGTAATTGTAGTTTTCGAAATGTTTTTTTTAAAGGATTAAAAAAATATAAATAATTACGATCTAACCACATTAATTCTCCATTAGACCGTTCAATAATAACTGGAATTTCTTCACCAAAATCAAATTTGGTATCAAAACTCATTTTGTAAGGTAATTTATACTGCTTAAACCTATTTTCTTTTGCTATGAATTTACTTATTGCCTGGTCACTTAATACCCAAATAAATTGATTCTTATCTTCAAAAATAGAACGGATAGTATCATTTTTAAAATGATACCGATTACTCTTATTTTTCTTATTACTAGGAGATAAACCAAAATGATTTACTTGACCATTCTGACCAATAAACCAAAAGAGATTATTAGCTGCTACTAACCAACCTCTTCTTGAAATTACTAATTCGTTTTTATCTAAGAAATCTTTTGAAACAACATGCTGTACCTCTTGTGTTTGCATGTTAAAACCTTCTATACTTCCGTTATCATATCGTAACCAAAATAGGTCTTTATGCCCTAAATAAGCCTGAGAAATAAAATTTGTTGAAAGTGAAAACGAATTTTTAGAATGATGTTGAAAGTTTTTAAATTGATGACCATCATATCTTGCCAGACCATTATGTGTTGCCACCCAAATAAAACCTTCTTTGTCTTGGGCAATACCTGACACAAATGACTGTGGCAACCCTTCTTCCACAGAAAGGTGTCTAATGTTTTGACTGTATGTATAAAAATGCATACAAAAGAAGATATAGAAAAGCTTTTTAATAGGCATAGTTAAAGATTAAAACACAAAAATATCTATAATTAACTTAAAACAAATTTTAAGTTAACTTTTTAATAAATAAATAAAATACAGGTTTAAAATTAACTATTTCTTTATAAAAAAGTTAAGAATATAATTTTTTCCGAATAGAAATTAATGTTTTCAGAGCTTTTTCAATATTCGGTTTTTCTGGTAAAACAGTTGTTTCATATAAATCTTCAATTGAAGTTATTAAATCATCTGCTTTTTGAAGCAAGTCATCGTATTCCATCTCACCTGCTTTAATAGCTAATAATTCTTCTCTATTTGTCACTTTAATGGTCAAAGTACCAGTTGAAAGAATTTGTGCTGCCGATTGTAACAATCGTATGGTGTGCATCATGTTTTTAGAATCGTAATCTTTACCATGTTTTTGATTGGTGTTGTAACGTTCTTCATTACGTTTTTCCATCCAATTCCAATATTCATGATATTCTTTACAATATTTAGAATACCCTTCTAAATTACAAGACAAATAAGCCATTTCATGTTCACCAATAGGAATTGAGGATAAAGACACTTCATTTGATTCTTCATTTTTAATTACTCCTTTATATCCTAATGTTTTATTTATATCATAAAATAAAGCATAAATTCCTTTAGCATTTGGTACATTAATTAAACCGCATTGCTCTTGTTTTAACTTATTTTGGTTTAACCAATCTAATAATGATACACTATTATACCCTTTTAAAATAGAACAAAAATATAATAAGCTTTTACGCTCTTTAGCCATTGGATTTACAATTTTCTTTTTTAAACCTCTCGCTTTTTTTATTTGTGTCATGGCATAACCAGCAAAACTATCTTTACATAATTTCGACAGAAAATCATTTAATTCTAATTTCTCCATTAATGGATGCTTATACAGAATACAATCATCTGGTGTAGCTAGAATTTCTAAGATGTTTGGGTTGTTTTTTAGTAATAACTCAACAAAACGTCCTAACTCATAATATACTTCATCATTAGTTTCATTGCTAATTTGTGGAATGTATTCTAAACCATAATATTGGTCTTTAGGTAAATAGTAAACCCCTTTAATATCGGTATCTGATGTAGGTGTATTTAATCCAAAGGATTTACTTCCTGAAATAACTTCAAAAAGAATACAGTTTTTAGATTTTAAGTCTTGTATGGTCATTAGTAATTACTATTGGAAAAATTTAAAAAACCAGTAAATTTAAGGAAGTAAAAATACTCATTTTATATGGATAGGTAAATATTGTTGTTGTTGTTGTTGTTAAGAATACATGGTATCATTTTTGTTGTTGTTAAAATCGCGCTGTGAATTACGATTTTTACTACTAAAAAAGAATATTTGCAATTTTATGAGAATTAAAACGATAACTAAATTAAAAAAAGAGTATTTTTAAATGATTATCGTAAGTTACTAACAACTTTAAAAAAAAGTTACTGTTTTACATAGGTTACTTAGAATAATAAGAGAATAGCATGAGAGACATAGAAAGAGAGTATGAAGCGCTACTAAAAAAAACAAAAGAACAGGAGGCACAAATTAAAACACTCCTTGATCGTAAAAAAGCGCAAAATGGTTTCAATGAAAAAGAAAATGATACTTATAAAAATATTTATCATGCATTACTAGATTATAATGATAGTATAGTTATTTTAATGGATGAAAATCTAAATACTATCTACCGAAGTAGATCAGCTGCTATCATTACTGGATGGATAGACGAAGTACACTCTCAAAAACCACTTATAGAATTTATTCACCCTGAATATTTGTCTTATGTTACTGATATGATTCAAAGTACATTGGCTCAACCTAAAATACCTCTTCCTATTACACTACAGGTAAAACATGAAAATGGTAGCTATATTTGGCTTGAGGGAATTGTAAATAATCGTATTGAAGATGCTAATATAAATGGTATTATAGTTACTTTAAGAGACATCACAGAAAGAAAAAAGATTTTTGAAATCATAACTGAAGAAAAAGAAAAATTTGATAAAATAGCCGCTACTTCCCCTGGTTTAATTTATTCTATGCGGCAAAATAAAGATGGCTCTTTAAGTTATCCTTATGCGAGTGAAGCCATTGGAGATATTTATGGTTTTACTTTTGAAGAAATTAAAAATAATACAGATAAAATTTTTAATTTAATACATCCAGAAGATTTACAATTTGTTATAGATAATATTACTGAAACAAAAACAAAATTAGTTCCCCTAAATTGCATCTATCGTTATTTTCATCCTATAAAAGGATTAGTATGGCATGAAGTAAATTCCTTGCCTGTGGTTGAAACAGAAGGAACAGTAATTTGTCATGGAATAGCTTCTGATATAACTGATCGTATTCTTGCTAAACAAAAAATTGTTAAAGCCAATCGCTTGTATCATTTTATTAGCCAGATGAACCAAATGATTGTGCGTACCAAAGAAGAAAAAACTTTATTTCAAGAAGCCTGTTCCATTGCTGTAAACATTGGGAAATTTCAAATGGTTTGGATAGGTATGTTAGACGAAATAACTCAGAAAATAAAACCAATAGTCATTGAAGGAAAAGATAATGGTTATGTAAACACTGTAAGGGAATTATTGATTAATGATTTCAATAATGCATTCGATTCAAGATGTAAAACATTACAAACAGAGAAATATGTTGTGGTTAATGATATTGCTAATGATGACATTATGGATTCTTGGAAAGAGGAAGCTTTAAAAAGGGATTTTTTATCATTAATGATACTACCTATTAAGAAATTTGGAAAACCAGTTGGTATCTTTTGTTTTTATGCTAGTGAGAAAGATTTTTTTGATGATGAAGAAATAGCTTTGCTAGAAGAAGCAACTTTAGATGTTTCATTTGCTTTAGATGTTTTTGAGAAAGAAAAACTTAGAAAAAAAGCATTAAAAGATATGACTGAAAGTGAAAACAGATATCATATTTTAACAGAAATATCTCCTGTAGGAATTTTTCGTACAGATGCTGATGGATATACTACCTATGTGAATCCACGTTGGTCAGAAATAACAGGTATGCCTTATGAAAAAGCTTTAGGCAATGGCTGGTTAGATGCGGTTCATGAGGAAGATAAGGATTCACTACATAAGGGTTGGGAAAATGCTACTGAACAACAAGATTTATCTTTATCCGAATATCGTTTTATTCGTCCTGATGGTTCAATAGTATGGGTTATGGGTCATGCCATGCCCGAGAGAAACGATAATAATGAAGTCGTAGGCTATGTAGGAACTACTACCAATATAACAGAAAGAAAACAAGTTGAAGAGGAACTTAAAAAATCATATGAAAAACTAGAAGCAATTATTGATGCCATACCCGATTTATTAATAGAAGTAGACAAAGAAGGACGAATATATAATTATCATTCACATAAAGAAAACTTATTGTCACATTCTACTACAGCTATCATTGGAAAAACCTTTTCAGAAGTATTACCAGAGGCTGCAGCTCAATGTTTTTCATTAGCTATGGATGAAGTAGTATTAAAAGGTTTTTCTACAGGTAAAAAATACGCATTAGAATTATCAAATAGCAAACGTTGGTTTGAATTATCAATCGCTCCCATGGAGAAGAGTAAAAATAATGAAAATCATTTTATTTGTCTTTCTAGAGATATTACTATTGCCAAGCAATCTGAACTAGAACTTCAAAAAAGTAAAGAACGATATCGTGATATTTTAGATAATTTAGATGCTGGTATTGTTGTGCAAAATGTTAATGGTTCAATTTTATTGAATAATCTAAAGGCTTCTGAATTATTAGAAATAAATAAGGGTAATTCAAATGTAGCTCCTAATTGGATATTTTTAAATGAAGATAGCACAATGATGTCCAAAGATAAATATCCAATTAATCAAATTTTAAATGGAAATAAACCTATTAAAAACCTAATTTTAGGAATTGCTAAACAAAAATCAGAAAAGACATCATGGCTTTTATTTAATGCTTTTTCAGTTAAAGATTCAAAAGGAAAAATAACAGAAATTGTCTCTAGTTTTATTGATATTACTGAACGTAAATTAATGGAATTTGAGATTTTAAAAGAAAAAGAACGTGCAGAAACAGCCAATAAAGCTAAAACTGACTTTCTAGCTAACATGAGCCATGAAATTAGAACTCCTTTAAATGGAATTATAGGTTTTAGTCATTTATTAATGGAATCTAATTTAGAAAAGACACATTATCAATACATGTCTACGATTAATGAATCTGCCTCTTCATTATTAAAAATAGTAAATGATATTTTAGATTTTTCTAAGATTGAGTCTGGTAAATTTGAATTAGATATAGCAGAAGTAGATTTATTTGAATTAACTCAACAGGTAGTAGATTTATTTCAATATCAAGCACATCAGAAAAAATTAAACTTAGTATTTAATAAAGATAAAAACGTTCCAAAATATATTTTGGCTGATGCAGTTCGATTGAAGCAAATATTAATGAATTTATTAAGTAACGCATTAAAATTTACTGAATTTGGTGAAATTCAATTAAATATTACTGAAATAGAGTCAACTAAAAAAGAGTCCGTAATTCATTTTTCAGTTAACGATACAGGAATTGGTATAAAAATGGACAATAATGAAAAAATCTTTGACTCATTCGTACAAGAAGATAATTCTACCAGTAGAAAATTTGGTGGAACAGGATTAGGGCTAACCATTTCAAAACAACTTTTAAGTTTAATGGATAGTAAATTAGAACTAAAAAGTAAATATGGAGAAGGAAGCAAGTTTTTCTTTACCATTAAAGCTAAGAAAGTTAAAAATAGTAATCCCATACGAATAAAAGAAAATATCCAAGATATTCCTGTAAATGAAACTAAATTTTTAAAAAAACACACTTTGTTAATTGTTGAAGATAATAAAGTAAATATGTTATTAACTAAAACTTTAATTCAAAAAATAAATCCTAATATTAGTATTTTTGAAGCTTATGATGGTCTTGAAGCAATCGAACTATTTAAAAATGAAAGTATCGATTTAATTCTAATGGATGTTCAAATGCCTAATAAAAATGGTTATGAAGCCACAACAGAAATAAGGCAATTACAGATAGGTAAAAACACTCCTATAATTGCAATAACAGCAGGAATATTAGCTCATGAAAGAGATAAATGTTTTGAAGCTGGCATGAATGACTATTTGTCTAAACCTATAATTAAAACAGATTTAAAACAAGTTTTAGAGAAATGGTTGACCTAACTTTGTTGTGAATTCAATATTCTCCTTGAAAAGCTTTGGTAAAATCTACTTTTATTTGAGCTATATCTTCCTCAGTATATTTCCTAGAAAAATGAACAGGAATAGCTTTTTTAACCTTAGATTCAAACATAATCTTACCAGATTGGGAAGCATAACTATGATAATTAATCAGTGCTTTTTCTTTATCTTCCTCTTTATAAAACGTTTCAATAAACACCGTATCACATTCCTTAAATAATTGTTTTATTTTATTATGATTTTCTTTATGACTGGCATGATCTAAGATGATTCCTAGTGTATTTCCTCTTTCAATTTTTAAATAATGAAATAATTCTTTTGCTTTAAATTGATGCTCTTCAAAACTAATAATTTTATCTCCTTCTTTTGCAACATAAGCTAGTTTTAACTCATTTATCCATTTTCCTAGTTTGTGAGTTACTTTTGATACATCAATATTAATACTGTCCTTATCTTTAAAATGATAGGCAATTACATCTGTCTTATGGTCTAAAATGGTAAAGTTCACCACTACTCTTTCGTCGTCATACAAAGTAGTTCTATTTGCTACTAGTTCTAATTCCCAATGCGCTGGTTTCATTTCGTAGCTCGTAATTTCATTTTCAGAGATAATTTCTCTTATTTCATAAATTACGGCATCATCTTCCACTAAATTCCAAGTGAAAGAACGCAATTTGGCTTGTATTTGTACTGCAATATTCTTTGGTCCACAAATAATATAACGCTCTTTTGTACCTATTTGATGACGCATAATCTGATCAAAATTAATAAAATGATCAATATGAGTATGTGATATGAAAATAGCACGTGCATTCATGCAATCTTTAACGGTTAATAGACTTGCTTCACCACAATCTACTATATAATTCCATTTGCAATTGTCTAAATAAATGGCAATACAAATATCTTCTCCTAATTTACTTTTTACTTCTGGTTGTAGCATTTTTTAAATATAGTATTCATAACTTAGTTGCAAATATGCTAAAATTATTAGTAAAAAAAGAAAATCATTTTAGCTATTAAAATTCTATTTCACTTCGAATTTTAAACATTCTATAAATTATATCTGAAGTATTTTATATTTTTGCAAATTGTATTCGTTTCTGATGTATAAATTTATCGTTACAATTGTATGAAGAGAAAAGTGGAAATTTTGGCTCCTGCCAAAAATTTAGTGCAAGGAATTGCCGCTATTAATGCTGGTGCAGATGCTGTTTATATTGGTGCTCCTTTGTATGGAGCTCGTACAAACGCAACAAACTCTGTAGAAGATATTGCCGAAATGGTTGCCTATGCCCATTTGTTTAAAGCACAAGTATTTGTAGTACTAAACACCATTTTATATGAAAAAGAATTAGAGCCTTGTCAAAAATTAATTCACGAATTATATGCTATAGGAGTGGATGCACTTATCATACAAGATATGGCCATTCTTGAAATGGACTTACCTCCTATTGTACTTCATGCCAGTACACAAGCGAATAATAGAGATCCAAAACACGTAAAATTCTTAAAAGACGCGGGAATTCAACGTGTCGTTTTAGCTAGAGAATTGAATTTAGACCAAATCAAGGAAATTCATGAAGCTTCTGATGTAGAATTAGAATTCTTTGTTTCTGGTGCACTTTGCGTGTCATTTAGTGGTAATTGTTATATGAGTATTGCTAATGGTGAACGTAGTGCTAATAGAGGTTCATGTGCACAAAACTGTCGCTTACCTTATAACTTAGTGGATGGAACTGGTAAAACACTTATTGCTAACAGTCATTTATTATCTATAAAAGATTTAGACTTAAGTGATCAATTGCCCAATTTAATTGAAGCTGGAATTTGCTCTTTTAAAATTGAAGGTCGTTTAAAAGATATTGTTTACGTTAAAAATAATACTTCTTTTTTAAGAAGAAAATTAGATGCTTTCTTAGAAAATAATGATTCGTTCCAAAAAGCCTCTTCTGGAAAAACCTTCTATAATTTTGAACCAGAGATGGACAGAAGTTTCAATAGAGGTTACACCGATTATTTCGTAAACAAACGTAAAGAAAAAATTGGAAGTTGGGATACTCCAAAATCACAAGGACAATACATTGGTAAAGTTTTAGAATTAAAAGCTAATGGCTATGTGATTGAGAATTCAGACCAATTAAATAATGGTGATGGACTCTATTTCATCAATGAATCTGGTGAAGCGGATGGAGCTCAAATTAATATTATTATCAACAACATTGTAGTTCCTAATACATTTAAATCATTAGCCATTGGAACAGAAATTTATAGAAATTCTGATGCTGAGTTTAATAAAATTGTCGAAAAAGAAAACAGTGCAGTTCGTAAAATAAGTGTAGATTTAGTCTTTACGGAAACTAATGATGGCTTTTTACTGGTTGCTACTGATGAAGATGGACACATTAGCATGGCTACGCTTGAAACAGAGAAAGAAGTCGCTAAAAATGGGAATGACACCCTTCCCAATATCAAAACCAATTTAGCCAAAACTGGAAATACTCCTTTTATGGTTGAAAATATTGAAATCTCTTTTTCAAACAATTGGTTCTTACCTATTTCAAAAGTAAATGAAGTGAGAAGAACAGTTTTAGAACAATTAATAGACATTCGTATCAACGAATACCACAGAGAAGAGTTTCAAATTACCAAAACAGATCATCCTTATCCAGTACAAGAACTTGATTTTACGTACAATGTATCCAATCATTTGGCTAGAAAGTTTTACAAACGTCATGGTGTTACTGAAATTGAGAAAGCCTTCGAAATGCAATGGGATCCTGGAAAATCGAGAGTAATGGTGACTAAGTATTGTGTGAAATATGAATTGGGTAAATGTGCTCGTTTCCAAAGAGATACCATGGGTGAAAAAGTTGTAGAACCTTTAACTCTTACTCATGGTGACAATGCTTATAAATTGAAATTCAATTGCAAGCCTTGTGAAATGGAAATCTGGGAAAAAGATGCCGAATTAGAATTTATAGACGAAGACGAACAATTAGAATTTGTGAGTAAAAAAAGATAATTGATAATTTTTATGAAAAAGAAATCCGTTTATTATAACTCTATTATAAACGGATTTTTATTAAATTCTAGTTGCTATATGTGTCAAACAAAAATTCTAACGTTTCAGTAATATTGTTGGCTTTCATTTTCGGGTAAATGATGTTGCTATTCAGCCAATTTTCAATGACTTGATTAAAATCATCTTTTACAGCATATTCCACAGGAACACCCATCTTCTTTAGCGCAGCAGCATTGCATTCTTGTTCGTAATGCTCTTTAATAGGAATTGATAAGATTTTTTTACCTAAATACAAGGCTTCTGAAGGAGTCTCAAAGCCACCACCTGTAATAATGCCTTCACTATTAATAAGACTTTTATTGAATTCTTTTTGACTCACCGGAAAATAAGTAATATTCCCTATTTTATGTACTTCTTTAACCGTATCTAAAAACCAATGAAATGCTATATGAGGAATGGATCTAAAAGCTTTTTCTAAACAATCTTTATCAAAAGAAGGCAAGTATACGCTAATATGTCCTAAATTTTTAGGAATGGCTTGTACAATTTCATCTTTAATAATGGGTGGATGAATGAAGGAATCATAGGATTCAAAATGCAAACCTAAATTTTGAGGTGCTGGAGCATAATTTTTAAAAATAAATTCACCTATTTTACTTTTACTTTCCGGTCTAGGGGTATTCTCCGATAAAAAACTAGCTTGATGACCAAACTGAACCGAATGCACTTTTTGTAATTTACAAGCCAAAGCAGTTACCGAATCAAAATCATTAATAATTACATCATATTTATGTAAGGGTAATTTAGTGGCGTCTTTGTAAATTTGATAAGGTTTAATATTCTTAGCAATGTCCCAATAATTTAATCCTCCGCATTTGCTATAAAATAAACTACAACCTTTACTTCTAAACTTTACAGGAATTTCTGCAGCTAAACTAGCATTACTACCACTTAGAAAAAAATCAATATCACCATATTTTTGTAAATAAGGAAATAATTGTGTAGCTCTACTAATGTGACCGTTTCCAGTAGCTTGCACAGCATAAAATATCTTCATATTTAGTCATTTAAATCGAATTAAAGCCTTTTTTACTAGCACATTTTTAATTCAAAACTGTTCAAAAGTAACGATAACAACCCATTGAAAATATGACCTAACACAAACTTAATTATCTTTTAAAGCAAGGCTGTAAACTGAGATGTTTTAACGTTGTTTCTTTAATTTTAAGTTATGTAAACGTTTTTTTATTCAAAAACTAATCAATAGGTTGATTAATAAAGTGATGCAAAAAAATCATCCATTGTTTGCCACTAAAACTATCTTATAGTATATCAGAGATAAATGAATTTTAATGAAGAAAACTCTTTTCTAAATAAATCATAATTTTTAGCTGCTTTATTATTTTTTAAAAATTTAGAAGTATTTTTGATCTGATTTTAAATACATTTCCTATCAAAACAACTTTAATTTTCTTATTTATTTGTCTTTTTGGACAAATGACACTATTTGGAACCAATAGTAAATATTGTGATTCTATTCTTAAAGTTAGTGTTGATTTAATGCTTCGCAAAGATCATGTTGCTTCACTAGAATTACTTTCTGAAGCTAGAGAATTAGCAGAAAAAAACAAATGGTACAAACAATTATTCCTGGTTCAAAACAATATAGGAAACAACTATTATATGCTTCTTGATTATGGAGAAGCCCTAAAACAATATCTTGAAAGTTATAAAATCGCGACATCTCATTTAGATGGTACTCAAATCATGATTGTGCTTAATAATATTGCCATTTTATATAGCAAAGAAAAAAAATACGATAAGGCTAATGCTCATTTCACAAAGGCTCTAGTTTTAGCTCAAAAATACAATGACTCCTTAAAAATAGGTTTATATACTATGAATTTAGGTCTTTTAGCCAATGAAGAAAATAAATTACAACAAGCTCGCAACTATTTCAATAAGTCGCTTCAGTATTCTAAAATGCCAGAAATACGAATCCCTACGTTAGTTGGTCTTTACAACAATGATTTACTTCTAGGAAATATAAAAGAGTCACGTTTACAAGCAGAAAAATTACTTTCTAATTTAAAAAATGAGCAAAACAATGATAATAAAATTGATCTTTCACTAATTATCGCAAAGTCATTTTTAAAAGAAAATAATTTAGTAGAAGCCTTGCAATGGACAAATGTAATCTTTACAGAAAAACCTGATTTAGAAAAAAAAATTGAATTGTATGATCTACTTTCAAATATCTACTTTAGACTGAAATCCTATCCTTTAGCCTTTCAATATAAGGATTCTATAACAATATCAAATAGTAGACTCAATACTATCAAAAATAGTAAATTATATGAAAGTAGCGAAGTGAAATTCCAAATTCAGAATTATAAAGAAAAAATTATTGAAAAAGAAACTAGAATTAAGAATGAGCGAAAACTTTTTTATTCCATACTAATGGTCATTGTTTTTGCGGTTATAATTTTACTATTAATTTTTAGAAATTACTTTATAAAAGCGAAGCAGAAAGAATTGCTTGCAAAAAGAGAACAGCAACTAATCACCTTTAAACTTGAAAAGGAAATGGCTGAAAATTCTTTATTACTTGAAAAAGAAAAAACAGCACTGTTAGAAAAAGAAAGTTTACAAAATGAAATTCAATTAAGAAATCAAAGAATTTTATCTAGAGCATTATATATCTCTGGACGTAATCAATTGTTACAAGATATTTTAAAGTCTTTTTCTACCATACCTAGTGATAACAATACCATTATAAATACCATTCAAGCTTTAAAAGAACATTTGAAGACCGATGATGATTGGGAAAATTATGTGCGTCATTTTGATGAAGTCAATCAAGGTTTCATTAAAAGGTTAACAGAAAAACACCCTGATTTAACTACAACTGATATTCGTTATATTTCTTACGTTTATATGAATTTAGATACCAAAGAAATTGCTACTATGCTTAATATAACTCCAGTTGCTTGTAGAAAAAGAAAAGAAAGAATAGAGAAAAGGTTAGAACTTCCAAATGACATTTCATTAAATGCTTATCTATTGAGTGTTTAAACTCTATTGAAACTTTTCAAAAAGTTGTCTTATCAAGTAATAAAAATTAATCCCACTTTGTATTTTTTCTTTATTGTCACAATTTATTCAACTTTATGTCACAATTTGTCACACCCTAAAAAGTCTCTAAAACAGGTAGCTTTTCTAAATTTGAAGTAAATATTAAAAAAATTATTATGAAAAAATTTTTACTACTTCTAATTTTTATTAGTGGATTAAGCACCTCTTTTTCACAGAATCCACAAATTCAAGGAGATCTTATGCTTTGCCCTTGGACAAATGGTACTGCAACAGTTATGAACCAAACTTATGATACATATCAATGGTATTATAAATATTGGTTCACTTCAGACAATTATGTAGCCATTTCTGGTGCGGATCAAGCTTCTTTTACATATGATTGGTACACCTATGACCAAGCTCTTTTAAAAGTAGTTGTTACCTTAGGAACTGATACTTTCGAATCTAATGAAATACAAATTGATAGTTATGCCTGGTCTAGTCTAATAATAGTGAATGAAATAAATGAGACAGTATCAGTCGATAACTTTAATGGAAATTTTTTATTATGCCAAGGAGGTAGTTTTAATAATACTATAAATAGTCCTTATAATACCAACATACAATGGTATAAAGATGGTTTACCAATTCCAGGAGCAACCACTATTTCATATGTTATAACTGAACCTGGAAATTACTATGTTGAAGCCTCACCAGATTTTTGTCCAAATAGTTCTAGTAATAATCAAGGTATGTCTATGGTTGTTGAATGGGATACTAATTGTACCTTAAGCACTAACAGCCCTACTGCTCTAAATAATGCAATCACTATTTATCCAAATCCAGTAGCACATACTCTTACTTTAGGTATTACTAAAAATAGTATAATAAATAGCTATAGTATTATTGATGCTTCTGGTAAAGTATTAATACAACA
Organism: Flavobacterium jejuense; assembly: GCF_006491595.2. Lineage (GTDB taxonomy): Bacteria > Bacteroidota > Bacteroidia > Flavobacteriales > Flavobacteriaceae > Flavobacterium > Flavobacterium jejuense. The sequence goes on along the minus strand of NZ_VEVQ02000001.1, from coordinate 575,886 downwards.
GAAAGTATTATTAAGTAACAACGCAACAATTGATGTTAGCAATTTATCAAATGGTTTCTACATCTTAAAATTAGAAAGTGATTCTGGTGAAGCTATAAAAAAATTCATCAAAGAATAACTAAACCTTTTTGCCCCTAAACACAATGCAACAAGAAAAACCCTGTAAGACTTTATGCTTACAGGGTTTTGTTATTTGAAATATTGTATACTTTAAAAGCAATTAAAGTTCTACCATAAAATCATAAATAGCATAATGAGGTTGCCCTGAAGTAACCGTATTTAACAAAAATATTGGATTTGAAGGTGTACAAGGAGTAATATCAAAATTATTTGAAATAATACCTGACGAACTTCCTACAACCCATCTTTTACAACAATTATCATAATGAAAGCCTAATTCTTTCATGGTAAATATATTGTTAGCAGGAAGGTTTTTATAGGAATATCTTCCTACTAGGTTGGCACCTAAATCATATTCTAAAATATCTCCATAATTAGGTGAGCAAATATAATTGGTTAAACCAGAAATCACTTGCACTTTATTCCCTACAAAAGTTAACCCATTAAATTGAGGAAAAGATGGAAAAGATGAAAAAGGATTACAAACACCTGTACCTACATTGACTTTTAATATTGAAGAAGTAGCCTCCTTTATCGCTAAGTATAAGCCTGTATTGCCATAATTTTCAATATCTTGCAAAGGAGCAGTTGCATTTGCGGCAATATTTGCGGCACCTGTAGATATTTGAAATTTAAGTATTTTTTGTGGAAAGTTAGAATTTGCTCCAGTTACAGCCCATGCATAATCAGGAACACCAGGCATATCGCAAATACCTGTAACACTAGTAACAAGTGTAGTTCCTATTTTTAAAGTAGAAAGATAACTATAACCTACTGTAGGTGAAGAACATAAATCTACTTTATAAATGTGTGAACTAAGCCCTCCAGGAACAGGTGTACTTGTACCACCAGATAATACTAAGGCATACATATCGCCACAAGAAGGAGCACGTGAAGTAGTTGAAATGGTTTTACTGTTGTTTTTAGAGTCAACTTCAATTGATTCATCAGGAGTTTGACATGACCATAGCAATGTAACTACACTTGCTAATGCCATTTTCATAATTGTACTTTTTTTCATGATTTGTGTTTATTTGAAATGTTTATTACCTAAAATTAAGTAATATTTTTTTATTCAAAAACACTTATTAATTATTAAATTACTGTAATTCAATATTTTATGATTATTTACATTTTTTCTATACTCCTTTTTAACAAATAGTAAAGTTTTACTATAAACTAGTTAACATTTAAAAGCTGTGTTCATTCTTTTATATATTATATGCTCTAAAAAGTACAAATTGCAAAAGTTTTTTTAAATCTGAAATCCACTTATCATTTTTCTCCCCAAAAACTCCATTGTTGTCCATTATATATTTGAACTGTTTTTGAAACTGGATCATAAACAATCGTACCCGGTTCAGGACTAGGAATATTGGCATAAGCATTGTCTACTTTGGGCAATATCAACGCTTTATCTGAAGATTCTAAAACTAAAACACCTGAAGCAGTACTAGGGTTAATTCCTATAACAATACCATTTCCTACATCGGTTAATAAATCCTGAGAAGAAGTATCTACTGTACCTGATTTTCCTGAAAGATCTATCCAAGCGGTACCATTATAATATTTTACTCGTTGATCGTTAGTATCGTAAATTAATGTTCCACCTACTGGAGAAGTAACTGCTGCTGCAGAGGTAACCCAAGGCAAAACAATTCCTTTTAAAGTTCCTTCTTGAAAATCTAAAATTCCATCACCTTCAATCACAGTTTTCCCTATTCCTACTTGGGAAAATAAACAAGAAAAAGGTAAAATTACACTTAAAAATAAAATTATTTTTTTCATCATTTGATTTTTAAATAGTTAGTAGCATCTTTGTTTTATAATTACCCATGAAGTCCCATCATATAACTTCATTACTTGATCGTCTGTATCAAAAACTAACATTCCTTCAACAGGGTTAATAATTGCTGTTTCTGGTGAATCCATCCTAGTTATAACAAAACCTTTGGTTTTAGAACCTAAAATTAACATTCCGTTATCTATAGATTGTATCCATGATTGACTAGCAGTAGCATCAAAAGTGGAAATAATCATATTTTGACCACTCACAGGAGTTCCTGTACTACCATTCTCATAACAAATAGAATTGCCAAATGTAAAATACATGTTGTTTTCTAATGGTATATTTAAAAAAGCATCTGTTGTTATTGGAATTTTTGTGTCTGAGTTATCAAAAATAGCATCAGTACTTAACAATATATAATCAGCATCAGTATTATCTAACTTTAAATTTACCGATGTAATAGCTGAACCCATTTTTTGTACTTTCCAAATGCGATTCATATGATGCAATGCAAAGCCACTGATATGATTATCAAATTGAGTATTTAGACCATTATCTGCAACTAGTAAGTAATTTAAATTAGTAGTAATAGCAGTATGAGAAGCATTGTTTGCCGTAAAATTTGTATCTGTTGATATTGTTATAATTCCGTCCGTATTTACCGATTTTGAAATTTGCTGATGCAAAGCCGTTGAGTCATCTCTACCAATACCAAAGATGTTTTTATTATAAGTTCCTGCTGTCGTTGCATCCCAAATAACAGTTCCATTTGTAGCCAGATAATTATTTGGTGAAGTTTGATTTAAAGTAATACCATATTTAATGGCTAAATAGCTGTTTATTTTTAAAGTCTCAGTAGCAGATAGATTTTTACTATAATGAATTATTTCGCCTAAAAGTCCATCAAATGCTCTATCACTACTAAAAGTTAAATTACCACTCTTTGATTGTCGGCCAATAGAAATAGGACCAGATGTAACTTGATGCGAACTATTTTCATCTATACGTGTAGCATCTAATTCCACTAGCGATATGGTAGTAGTAGCCCGAACTAAATTATTTATTATTATATTTTTATTGGTTCCAAAATTTACATCATAATTATACACATTAGGTTCAGAAGTACCAGCCCAAGTAGTAAAAAATTCTGCTCCTCCATTACCTATAGAGGTATACCCATAAGACCTGTGGCTTCCAATAGCAAAACCATATCCTCTATCTCCATAAAATCCAAAATCAAACACAAAGGGAGCTGTTTTGGCAGCACTAGTTATATCTGGTTTGGCAACCACAAAAACATTAAGGCCTGCTTGAGCTGCAAGGGTAAAAACATAATCATTACCAAAATTTAAACCATTATTGATTCCGTCAAATTCTACTGTGGAATTAAAATTAATTCTTTTAGTACCTGACGTTCTGTAAACTGGTGAGGACAATTCACCACTATTAGTAGCATTGTTAACTCTAACACCTGATTTATCTACCCAATTATTAACTATGACTCCATCTGCCGCAGCAATACCATCATTTGCTTTTAACCAAATATTTAATTGCGTGGTTATACCTCCTGGTCCAACTTGGGAATACCCAGTCCAAAAAAACAAAAAAAGAGGAAACAAAATTATACTAATCTTCTTTTGATAAAATATAATCGTTTTTTTATACAAACTTATTATTATTAGCTTTCTCATAGATAGATAGATAGATAGATAGATAGATAAATTTTTACTTCTAATTCTCATAGAAAATTAGATATTTTACAATACATTGATAAAATTATTAGACCGATTGAAAAAATTTGTAGATAAAAAACTCATTTGAATGGTTAAACAGTAATTATGTTTTTTATAAATACAAATACAAGAATATTTATTAAAAAACAACTATTTAATCTTGTAACTATTTCATAATCAAACAATAAAACAAATTAATAGATAAACATATCTCTCAATTAATTATATCTTTTGCTACAATAGTCATGCAACACAAACATGAAGTTTATCTATTCTTTTTTAAAGACTTTTACTATTATTGAAGTAACTGGAGCTCAACTCGACTCTTTATTAAGTAATGCCATTTTGTAGTTTTCTTTCCAGAAAAATTAGTACTATAAAAGTAAAACATTGTACTCCTGTCAAGGATGGTTTTGAAAGGAAGTAGGTGTAAGAGGTTAAGGGCTTGAACGATCATTTTAAATTATTTTTATTTTTTTAATCAAATCGTTTTTGAATTTCGATTTGAATGTTAGTTATACTGAATTTGAAAACAAAAATACTTTTTTTTTATATCCTATAAGTTAAATTAGTGTTTTATTCTAACTTTAGGATCATTACTAAAAATCTAGATTAGGTTCCTCTCCATTTAAAACTCTTCCTTCTATCAATCTTTGTAAATAATTATCCCTTAAACCAGTATAAAATAGATCTTCTCCTCCTACAGAAAACCCCATTTTTATATTGAATAGGTATTGTTCGAAAGCCAAAGGTAAATGATCCGCTACTTTTTTACAACGGTATTCATTATGAGCCAAAACCAACGCTTCTCTAAAATCTTCATTTGCTCGTATAGGTATATTTTCTTTAGCTTCAATCATTTCTCTAATTAGGTCTTCGTAATACATGTTATCTTGAATGGAATTGGATTCCTCATAATGCTTGTACTTGCTTTGTATGTCTTTGGTTTCAAACGTTTTTACAAAAAAAGAAACCACTTCATGATCGTACCCAACAAGAGACGGTTTATAATCTGTAGGAGTGTTTACTGGTTGCTCTTTTTTTTCTTTTTCCTTCTCCTTGTTTTTAAAGTACAAATCGGAGTAAAAATTTTCTTTTTCACCTCTAATATCTGGTAAAAGGAACAAGTTAGTATTGCCAGTTCTTTGATTATGGAACTCATACCATTCAGGCATTTCAAGATAATCACCTTCAGGATTTAAGTAGCCCGCTTTTCTTTCTTCATAATCTTGCCATTCATCACCTGAGCAATAATCGATAAGTTCCGCTTCTTCGCTTAGTAAATATTCTTGATACATTTCAATGTCGCTTGCTGTAAGAGGTTCTAAAAACGGACAATTTAAAATATCGTTTTGCCATATTACAAAATCAAAACAAATTTCTACACCTTCTACTTTAATTTGTTCTGCTCTCCACAAACATTGTAAGTCAAATAATTTTTTTTGCAAGATAATTTCTAAATGGTCGTGTGCAAGTTCTATCCACTGGGAACGATGATCATCGGCCATTTTTTTATACATATCTCCAAATCGAAACCACATGTATTTCTTTTGCAAATAGTCGTTGATAAAAGAACTAATAGAGCTTTCTTGATAGCCTTTGAAATACGCTTGAATGGCTTCGTTTTGTTCGATTTCTTTTCGCCATTTTATTTTAAGCTCTTTTTCATCTAGGAGTTCTTGAATGCCTTTTTCTATTCTATCCTTTGTGTATTTATCTAGGTTTGCGTCGTCATTTGGTGTTTCCATAGTAATATCAATTTAGATGAAACCAATTAGGTTTTACTTCTTGAAAAGAAATGCTTTTCATTTTACGAATCTTCAAGAATTGTACCAAATTTAGGATGAAAAATAATCATTATTTTTTTATTAGCAAACGGTTTATAAAAGTAAAATAAAGTCTCTAATTAAGTAGTATTGTAATTGTTATTTATAATAAGTAATTCAGTTGAATGTAAAATTTAAAAAATAAGATTTACTTTGTAAAAAAAAAGTTATGTTAGAAGCTATAGTTACAATCTTTACCTTTAGTACCATTGGTTTTATTATATGGAAGGTATTTCGCTTTATAAAAGGGAATGATATCACATTTGGTAACAAAACTGTTGCCTCAATTATTACCTACTTAAACACTAAGAATTATACTAAAGCTGAAAATACAATCCAACAATTAAATCCAGATGATTTTACAGCAACACTAGATGCTATTGGACTAAAAGTAACAACAGATTCTTTAAAAAAATGGGAAGAAAACACAACTAATCCGGAACTTGTGCAACTTTGTTTAGGTGTTCATTACCTACATAAAGCTTGGATTGCTCGTTCCCACGAATATGCTTCGAATGTTTCTCAAAAAAAAGCAGAAAGCTTTTACGACTTACTTGCTATAGCAGAAGACTATTTTTCTCTTATTTCAAACGAATCTCCTTATGCAATGGAGAAATATTCAAGAATGATTCGGTTGACTACGAGTCAGGAGGGTTATACTTCGGAAGCTACGACTTATTTTGAACTAGCTATAGAAAACAATAAAGATTTCTTTTACCCTTACATACATTTAGCAGAAGTACTTCAACCAAAATGGGGAGGAAATCAGCAATTAATTACTGATTTTATAAACACGTTGCCTGATAATTTCTTAATAAAAAATACAGTAAAACTTAAATTGTTATTGGACTCTTACATTTGTTCAGAAAACTATTTTGAAGGGGATTTGGAGTATACTACACACAAAATACTTTATGAAATTGATAGTAAAATTGGCAACGAACCAATTAATTCGATCCATAAATACATGTTATATAACTACATGAAAGAGATAGCGAGTGTATTGCATAAAAAGAAGTTAGTTAGTAAGTACAAAAAAGCGAGTAAGAACTACCCTACTTTATATCCTTACGGAGTTATTCTTTAATTTGGATACTCCGATTTTTAGTTCTCAAAGGATTATTTTTATTTTATATCAATCTCTTTTTCATATTCGCAGCTATTTTTTTAGCTTCTAACATACTAATTCCTTTGTAATTAAAGATGTCACTAAGACTATATTATCTTGTTGTAAAGCTAGTAGGACTTTATGAATGGTTGGTTGTTTTAAGTGTTGTTCGTTCATAACTTTAAATCTATAAAAATAAGGAGAAAAATCTCTTCCTTGAATACAACCTACAATAGGTAAAACATTATCACCATTCATAGTAACTTCATATTCGTCACAGGTTAATTGAACTACATTTTGATACCAATTCTTGATGTAGTTAGTATAATTCTCACTACTTTTCTTATCACTTCCTAAACCATTGATATGCTCTTGATTAAAATCCACTTTGTACTTGAATATCATTTTGATGAAATCCTATTTGTAATAAAAACCTAAAGTGTATTTCTTATAAATTTATGTAAGTAATTCCTTCAAAAATACGCTTTTTTAAATAAAGAAGAAGAAAACAAACACATTTAAAATCAAAATAAATGGATATTAAAACCTCTACTTTCTAAAATCTATAATTATTGTTCAAAAATTGGGTAATAAAAATAAAAGGATAACACTACCTAATGATCGATCAAATGGTGTATCCTGAAAAACCATAATAAAAGAGTAAGGAAAAACTAATATAATAAATCATGAAATTAATCTCAAAAACAGCTCTTTTACTTGTATTTCTATCCTTTTTCTCTTGTTCTAATGAAGAAGAAGTAAATCCTTTAACTAATGATGATTTCAATTCTTTAGGCATGAGATCAGATGGTAAACTATTAATTTTTAAAAGTATTGAAGATTATGAAAAGGTAGTAAATAATCCATCTGAAGCTTTACAGAACGAAGTTTTAAACGAAATTACTAAAATGCCTCATCTTACTTACGCAGAAGTTAATCCAATTGTAGCATTAGACATTAATACTATTGATACTTATATTAGTCCTTATTTTTCAAAACTGATTAATAAAGACAACTGCATTCAAATTGGTTCACATATATTCAGAATTAATAAACAAAATGGAACTGTACTTGTATTAGAAGCAAAATACGCAAATGAATATCAAGATTTAGTTCAAGAAAACATTTTGAATTCTCATATTCAAATCTATTCAACAGATGATGACATATTAGGATTAATTGTAAATGGTAAAGAATCCATTACAAATAAAATTTGTAGAGAGGATGCCGCTGGAGGACGTAGCCAAGGTGTAGGCTTACAAATTGGTGGAAGACTTGTTACTTTATATAGCATCTACGAAAAATCGGGAATTTATTGTTCTGCACATTACTATATGTATTCTAATGCTACATTTAGTAGTACTGAAAGAGCTTATATACAGACAGAAAACACATGGACAAAAGCAAAATGTGGTAATCCATCAGGACCAAGTTCATTGCCTTGGTATAGTAGTCCTGGTCACACTGGTTATGAAAAAATACTTCCTGTTTATAAATCTACCAAACGTTTAAATGGGTATCATTTAAAAAGTAGAATTCGTTTTGAATTGGGATCTACTTCAAGTTATACCACTTCATTTTCTACTTGGGCAGAAATAGAGGCTAATAGCCCTTATTAATTTAATCCTTGAATTAAGCATAAAAGAAGAACCCCGAATTTTAATAAATTCAGGGTTCTATATTTATTTAAAATAGATTATTTCACTTCTTCAAAACCTACATCTTGAGTTTGGATTTTAGAAGTATCAGCATGTGATTATGCATCTGTAACAGCTAAAAGACCTTAGCAACCTGTCAGGTGTAAATCCCGAAATGACTTAGTGAAGAATTAAATTTAGCTTTAAATAATTCTTTTTTTCATATTCTCTGCTATCTTTTTAGCTTCTAGCAACGTACAATCTAAGGCATCAAAAATTAAGGCGGTTGTTAAGGGTAATTTATCTTGTTTTAAAGCCAAAAGTACTTCGTGAACTGTGGTTTGTTTTAGGTGTTGTTCTTTGTTTACTGAAGTAGTACTGCTCTTTTCTAAATTATATCCCATTTTTTCTAAAAGGAATAAGGCTTTTTCAATTTTATAGTGTTTCTGTTTTGAAAAATCATATTGCTCTATAGCTAAAGCAACAATTACTTCTTTTACAAAATGAGGTTCGTGCATATTTAAAACTAATTCTTCTTCCCCTTTATAAACTCTAAAACAACCTTGCCAGATTAAGTTTCTAGTATAATTAGGGTTTTCTATATCATATTTAAAATCAACTATAATAAACTTGTTTTTAGCTGTGGTATCTACAAATAGTTTTAGCTGCCATTCTTTAATAACATAGTTATAAGTTTTAGTTTCAATAGTTATATGACGTAGTTTTTTTATCATTGTTTTAGTTAGTTCTATTTTATTAATTCAAACAAGATAAGGTATCCCTGATATTTTAGGTAATATTTTTAAAAATTACACGATTTTCGTCATTTTGTTTAAAATCTAAAAACAATAATTCTTTTTTTTGAACATCACTACCTAAACTTATATTCCATCTTATTTCAAAGAATCTAAGTAATTTCATACCTCTCTCTAAAATTGAATCATAGTTCCATTTTTCAAATTGGCTTATCTCATTTTCAATTAATAAACTATCATTATTTATTTTTAATTTCAATTCATCAAAGCAAACTTCGTTGAATTCTGCGCTCCTTGATTTAACTAAAATAAAATTCCCCAAACTTCCAGTTATATATTTCTTTTCCCTCTTAGTATGTTGTGCTATTTGTTTCTTCCAACATGCACTGATAGGTTCGTAAGGCAAAATATTTTGAACATGTACACCATTGTATAATACAATATTTTTATTTAAATAATTATCGTTTAAATAATATTCATATTCAAACAAAAAATATTTTAAGTAATTCCAATTAGCATATCCGTTGGTTGCATCTCTTTGAAATAAATCTTTTAAAAAATTATAAAAATTATCTCTATCAAAATAACCGGATATTTCTTCTGTACCATAAATCCAAAATTTTAAATCTTCAATTATATCATTTATATTTAATTCATCTTTATACAATTCATTTGCTTTAGCATTGAAATGATAAGTTCCTGTATTTGATCTTCTTGCTGAAACATTAAAAATTAAAAAAACGTATGCTTCAGTATTTTTAACCAATTCAATTTTCAATTTAATATCTTCATTTACCAATAATGCCGACATTATTAAAGGTTGAAAGGCTTTAAAACCAACTATGTTTTGTTTTTTTAACCAATAAATTAATTCTCTTGATTGAGTTATCTCAAATGCATGTTCATGAGAAGGGTTAAACATAACAAACCATTGTTTAACTGCTTCACCTATACTGTCGATATAAATTTTAATCTCTTTATGACCTATTTTTTTTGAAAAGACTTGTTGTGATGTAAAAATTCTATCAAAAATATCATTAGCATAAAACTCAGGTTCTCTTCTTTCATATCTATGGAAAACAATCCAATGATTTTGTAAAAATGAATCATCATCTAATTTTTTATCTTTATTTAAACCTAAATATTTATAAATGATTTTCCATTTATCATTGATATCTTCTCTTAGCTCTTTTTTTATTGATGTCTCCTCTTCTAACAAAGTTGATAAATATATTAGTCTATTTTTTAGTTTTTCTAAATTAGATAAAGGTTTACCTCTATTATTCATAGTTTCAAAAACTATAAATATATCTAATTCTTTATCAAGTATTTTAAAATCAAATTTTAATTGTTTAGTTATTTTATCGAATAAATTACTTTTTTCGTTCAAAGAAAGCGTTTTAATTCTTCTAATAAAGAAATCTTTTGTAGTAAACAGATTATTAGTATAAGTAGTTTGTTCTAAAGTTTTATTAGGACTATCGTTTTGTTCAAAAATTTCTCTTTTCAAAAATTCATAACTTGGATTATCTTTGTGATACCCGAAAATGTATGACTTATCTTCGGATGCTATATTTTGTGTAAAAATATATTTGTTAATTAATGAACTTTTTGTTTCGAAACTTAATTGTTCATTTTCATCTATACTATCAATAATAACCCATAATAATATTATTATTGTAGTTAAACGTTGTTGTCCATCAACAATAAAAAAAGGTTTATCATTTCTTCCTTCAATAACCCATTTATCTTCTTTCCATTTTGAGTATTCTTGTTTATCAACTTCTTCTACACTAATCATACCAGTGTAATGAACTTTATCTTTTTGTAAGTTTATTATATCTTGCCAAAAATCTTCCAAATGATTTTTTTCCCATGAATAACCACGTTGGTAATCAGGTATTCTAAAAATTTTATTTGAAAAAATATCTCTTATACTATCCATTTATTTTTTGTTTATTATGTATTAAAAAAATATTAACATCATTATGCTTATCAATTTTCATAGGTAAAATAGCAAAAATATTACTTTCATTAATGATAATTGAAGTATTTATATTTGTAATTTTTTTGTCTTCAGGTAATTTTTTATTTAATTCTTGAATTCTACTATTTATATTTGAAGAAATAGAGGATATATTATTAACACATTTACTAAAAAACCATAACTGGTATTTACCTCTTATAAAATGCTTACTATCATTATATTCTTTAAGTAAATTTATATTTTTAAGAATAGTTTTATAATTAATCTTAGATATATCTGCACCTGTCTTTTTTATACTTTCTAAAGTCTTTGAATCTTTATATATAGCTTTATCTTTTGCTGGAATACTACTCTTTTTTATTCTTTTTAATACTTCAGAATTTCTATATTTTAATTTAAAAATATCAACACTTTTTAATATAAAAAAATCATCCATTTTTAAACTATTTAATTGCATATGTTCATTGTTCTTTCTGAAAATTAATATAATACTAGTTAAGTACATTAAATAATTTTCGAAAATTTTAAAAGAGTTCTCAAATTTATCTACATATTCATTAACTAAATTGTCATTTTTTAATTTAAAAATATTCTCAAGTGTATATTTAAAAACTTTACTTGAGGAAATATAATTTTCTATAGAATAAAATTTAGTAACAAAGACATTTCTATCTTTTTTACTTGAAAAACCAATTATATCTTCATAATCTTTATCGACAAAGAACAATATTCTTGATTTATCATAAAGGTTCCAATTAAATATGTTGTATGAGCTTAAAACATTTTTTTTTCCATTCTTTGGATAATGTAGAATTTCAAAACCACTATATATATATTCAATTGATTTTCGATAAAATTCAAAATCATCATCTGCTTCAACAAACACATGTAATGTTTTTTTATTAAAATCATAATGTTGTTTAATTTCAAGCAATGATTTATTGTCAGAAATATTCTCTTTTGCATTAAAAAAAAGATCAACAGTATTACTCATTTATTAAGAATTCTTTTATTCCACAAGTATTTTCTCTAAGCAAATTATTAACTATAAAAGGTGAATGCGTTGCTACAATGGTTCCTATACTATGATTAATTATATCATTTAATATCATCTCTTGCCAAGCTATTGATAGCGAAATTTCTGGCTCATCTACAATAACAAAAGATTTTTTATCATCAAAAAATAAATGACTAAAAAGAGATATTAATTGTTTCTCACCAGATGATAAATCATGCAAATTAGTTATGATATTTTTATTATTATTTTTTAAAAACAACTCACAATATTGGTCATCAAAAAAAAGAGTTTTTTCTTTATTGAAGTACCTATTAATTAGTTCGATAAAACTAACTATTAATTCATTTTTTTTATCCAAATTCAATTGATAAAATTCTTTTAGTCTGAAATTAACATCAGTCATACCAAATTCAATCATTTCAAGCTTATCAACAATTGTCTTATTTTTCAACCATTTTTCATTATTTCTAGAACTTATAATTTTAGTAAAAATCTTATTTAAATCTTCTTCAGTTTCACTAAAATCACTATTATTTTGACTTTTCTCCTTAATTATTATATTTCTAATTTCAGGATATAAAGTAAGAATATAATTAGATACTCGTTTATCAATATCACCATATATTGAAAAATAATCTTTTTCTATTCTTCTATAAGTAGGCAAATAAATAACATTAATTTCCCAATCAAAAACTGAGTCATCAAACTTCTTTAACTCTAACTCGTCAATTAATGATAAAATCAAATTTTTTGGAACATCATAATCTTGTTCTATTTCATCAATCATATATAAATTTGATTTTAAATCATTTAAATTATATTTTAAAAATACGTTATTAATAAAAGATGAATAATTACTGTATTTCTTTGCTAAATTATTATAAATTTTTTTTGATATCTTATTTGCCTTAAACTCTTTTCTTTTAAAAATATATTCTTTGTCATTTATTGTTGCAATAATCTTATCAAATTCATATTCAATAATTTTAGCCCATTGTTTTGTTAGAAAAAAATACAATAACCTTAAAATTGTGGTTTTACCTGATCCGTTATCAGCTACTATTATTAATTTATTATCTTTTATATTGATTTTGAATACTTCGTCAAACAACCCTTCTATAATAAAACTTTGGACTTTCATAAATATGATTTTGTTTTTTTTAAATCTAAGATAATTAACGCAAAGTAAATTGTTTTTCATTATTAAACTAATATACAATTAACTTTTTATCATCCCCCTAAAAACCCCATCCAATTCCACACTCCTTTTCTTCCCACTTCCCAAACCACTCGCATTTTCTTGGTTAAAAGCTACTGTTTCCTGTAAGAAGTTGGTGATTAGTGCTTCTTTTGGGTGTAAATAGGTTTCGTTTTGGTTGGCTTTTATTTCCATTAATTCTTTTACTTTGTCTTTTATGTTTTGTGGAGCAATAGGTAACAATTCCATAAAAGCTACTGGTGGAAAGGTATTGTTTTCTATAATCCATTTTCCGGCTAAAGCCGTTCGCAAGGCATAGAAATAGCTTTTTAGTTTTACTTCTTCTTGTTCGCAAACGGCCATGAAGTTTTTAGTCGTCCCCAAATAATGGTGCAAACAAGCCACTGGTGAAAAACAGTCTTTTGCCAAGGTTCTTAGTTGTTGCATAAACGCTTCATTTTCATAATACACTACTGGAGAAAAAATCCATTCCAGCAAAGATGCGTTGGATTTGGCCAGTAACCTTACGGTTTTCCGTAAATCCCAACCAGAGCCGTCTAAATCGTCTGCAGTCATGAATTCAATAGTATCGGGTTGTTCCCAAAGCGACAAATAATAATCCAAATCGTGTTTGTAAATAAAACGGATGTCATAATCACTATCTGGAGAAGCAAAACCCCAAGCTCTACTCCCACTTTCAACAGCATATAACAACTCCACTCCTTTTTGAAGTTCTATCTCTTTTAGTTTTTCAAGTATTTTATCTTTCATAATCGTGTTTCTCAAATATAGTAATAAAACGGGTTGGTGGATATAGGTATTTTTACCTGTTTTTTTGTTGTAGGTTGTAGGTTGTATGTTCTAGGTTATAGGTTGTCTCAGTTTGTGTTGATTGTTAACTGTTGTAGGTTGTAGGTTCTATGTTTTCTCAGATTGGGTGTAAATGGAACGCTGAGCACGCTGATTTCACTTATTCTCACAGATTGATTTTGTGATTTAAACAACCCAAAACAGACAACAGACAACAGACAACAGAGAACAGAGAACAGAGAACCTATTCTATCAGTTTGTGTGTAAATGGATTGTGGATAAGAATTGTGAAAGTAAACCGATTTTTTTTACCAACAGCTACACACAATACTGTCACCCTGTAAGGGTCTCACTTGAAACTCTATAAAGTTTGCGCTACTTATGGTACAGCATTGAGGATTTTGATTGCGTACGCTACTTGTGAGATGCTTACAGCATGACAAGATTGAGAATTCTGTTTTGTAATCCACATCACTTAAAACCTACAACATAGAACCTACAACAATCAACACAAACTGAGACAACCTAGAACTTACAACCTAGAACCCTACTCCACACGCAAAATCATCACCACTTTACTACTATCCTCCTCCATAGTTACTAAATTTCCCTTTACTTTTTTGTAAAATGCCAGTTCTAGTATCGTAAAAACAGTTCCTTTGGTTGTTTCTTCTGGCAAAGGTAACGTTAGGATGGCTGGTATTTCGTTTCTTTTGTACAACGTTTTTTCTCCTGTTATTAGCATATGATTTTTGGTTTCCCAGTCGCAATCTAAATAATGTACAGTAGCTGCTACGTACTGACTTTGTTTTGGGAAAACGATAGCTGTAGCGTCTATAGTAACTGTATCGCTTACTGTAACTGGTAATGCATAAGTGATTTGAGGGTTAAACTGATAGTTTTGCAAATGCAATTTCCCTTCAATGGTACTCAAACCGGCTTCTAATGTTCGCATGCCTTTTTTAGAAACGGTATCAAACGTCATGACTTCTCGCATAATTTTGGTACAACCATTCACTATAGCTAAATTATTCGCTTTAGGCAAAATGGGTTGTAAGGCAATGCGTATCGTTTTACACAAAGCGGAAAGCCTACCAAACTCACTTGCGTTTTGTCGGCATTTTTTATACTTCGCACTTTTCTTCAACGCTGCACTTGTAAACCCACTGATGCTTCGTAGAATAATTTGTTCTCTTGAGGTATAAATTACATAATTCCCTATGCGTTTTGGGTAATTTCCTGGTGTTTTTATAATGGCCATAGTTTTCCTTTTTTATGTTAATCTGCTTTTACTAAATCCATTCTAGTTTTGGTATGGTTTTGTAGCGGTTTTGTTCGAGTCATGTTCGGGGTTGTGGTACCCCTTTCCGAAGCTTTCCCGAACAAAACCCTAACCAATATCGTACCAAACTGTGAAATAGTGAAAAGTGAGTACTAAATAGTGAAAAGTGAAAAGCAAATAATACACGACCCAAAACATACAACCCAAAACTTACAACCTACAACTTACAACCTACAACTTATAACCTACAACTTATAACCTACAACCAAAAACTAAAAAAGCATACAGCTAGTCCTTGAGAATCTCAATTACTTTTCCATATACTTGCTTGGTCCAGCCGTTTATGTGTCCGTGATTATTGCCTATTTGTAATCCTCTTCTTTCGTTTTTAGCTTTTACTAAATGCGTATACACGTTGCCTCTTACTTTACAATAGACGATATCACCCACTTTACATTCTTCCCAACTCGTGGGTGCCAATCGAACGGCTTGCTTGGACTTTAAAATGGGTAACATACTGTTACCGGCTTCTCGAGAAACAATGGTTTCTCCTTCTAATAGTTTTTGAATTTTGATATTCATTTTTAATTAATTTATTGTTTTGGAAACGAAGATTGTCCTACGTTTTCAAAGCAATAGTTAAGTACTATTAGATTATGGTACAAAGTAAAACCACTCCTGCGTAATTATTTTACGTAGGAGTGGGTTTTGTGATTAATAATAATGGAATGTTTATTCTATTCCTTTATCCAAACTTATTTTCTTAACCTTAGATAAATTATAGGTTATTCCAAAAAAGTTTCCAAATTTAAACTCGCTTTGTGTAGGGATAGTGCCAGAATCTCCAAGGTTATAGGATTCTCCTACACTATAAGAATCAGCAATTCTTTCTACTTTTCCCATAGAAATACCAGCAGTAAGAATAATTCGTTCTTGCTTTCCTAATATAAGTCCACCACCGAAAAGTACTTGTAATTTCTCATTTTGAGTTAATGCCGCACCAAAATTAAGAGTTGGCACTACCCAAGAATTCATACGAACATATGTATTAATCATAGAACCAAATGCCAAATCATATTCTCCTTTATTCTTTAAGGTTATAATTTTGTTTCCAGAAGTACTTAAATCATCTCTTTTGTCAAATTCGTAATCATAGAGTGAACTAAAAAATAATCCAGCACTAACATCTATTTTTAAACCACCTTTAATCCAAATATTATAAGGTTTCGATGCAAAATTGATATCTTCTTCTTTTGTTTCTTTATCAAATCGTTTCAATTTAAATTCTATGGCATCAATATTTTGACCTTGAATGTCAATTGGTAAAGTATAACTATCTAAATTTATTGAGTATAATTTATTTATTATATTATCAACACTTTTTGCAGCCATATTCTTATTAGCAATTGCTACTTTTTTAACGTCATTATAATTTGGATCCTTTACAAATGATTGGAGCTCATTATCATTTTCATAAGTTTCTTTTAAAATATTTTTACTTTCTTTTAACAATTCAACACTCCTATCTATATAATCCTCTTCTGTAAGAACCTTTTTTTGCTTCAAAGTTTCATAAAAAGTATCTACTTCAATATTTAATTCATTAATACTAATAAACAATCGATTATTAGTATCAACAATATTTTGAATTGTTCCCATGGGAACTGCATAAGCTATACTAGGCGCAATTGATAGTCTTTCAATTTCACTAATTATTTGATTTAAATTATTATCTACATTATCATTATAAAAAATGATATTTTTTGTATCAATCTTATAATCAAATTTTAAAGGATTTCCATTAATTAGTTTAATGGAAATCATATCTTTAGATTGGACAGATAGCCATTTGCTACTATCAACATTATCACAAGGAGGATTTGCTACTTCTCCAGATGAATCCTTGCAAATTAAAACACTCTTTATGTGTGGTTTACTCAAATCTACAATAATTACTTTGGTTTCTACTTGGCTGTAGCCAATAATTCCAAAGAATAAAAAATAAAGGATGAATGTTGTCGTTTTCATGATGTTTTAGTTTTTAATGTTATTTTTTTAATTTAAATTCTCCTCCTTTTACTAACCATGAAATACCAAAGCATTCCACAGCAATGGTTTCAAACCAAAAAGTAAGATGATGGGTTTTGTAAAAGTCATGAAATGAATTAGGAACAATTTTATTAAAATAGTCGCTTCCTAAAAAGATAATTACTATAGATAGAAGCATTATCACTCCAAGGGTTCTATATAATTTATGTCTAAATTTTAATTGTATTTCAGCTTTTTCATACCCTTCACTAGTTTTTGTAAAGCGAAATAATGACATATAGGCTAAGGACAATAAGAAAATTGCTGCTGCTATATAATGAAAGGCTTCTCTAGTAGGATTTTTTTCTAAAATAGTAACTATGTGATTTTCAGAAATATTTAAACATCCTTGTAACAAACTATCTGTTGGTAGTAGAACAACAATTAATGCAGCCATACCAGTAATTGATGAAATAATAAAGTCTGTACATTTTTCTTTATATATTATAAAGAAAATAGCTAATAAAGACATTATTGCAATAAACAACGGACCTGATTTTGTATAATAATAATGACTTATAGAGGGTAATACTTCTGTGAATCCATCTGTAAAGAGTAAAAGTAATGGCAATAAAACGGGCAATAAAATTCCTAATACTCCTATTAACTTTCGCAGTGTATATGAATTTTTAATTAATAACTCTTTTTGTTCTTTTTCATTAAATTTCAATGAATGACATTTTTCTTTAATTGCTGTTGTTATCATGATATTATTGTATTGGTTGATGTTTCAAAGGTATTTATACAGCACTATACCAATCAATTACCCTTTTGGGTGATATTTTGTAACTGTTAAAATCATTCTTTTTGGAAAGTTTTGACTATTTATTTTTGACTATCACACAAAAGGGTAATTATGGACACATTATTTATTGCCCAACTTTGTTCAAAAAATAAAACAAAACTAAAATTAGAGTTGCCATAGTAGAAAACGATAATAACTAATACTAAGTTCAAAATCATCGATCTAGGCTAAGAGTAGTTGCAAAATTTTGCATTTAACTTTATAGGTTTGTACCAATCTGAAAATACGCATAGATTTTCAGATTGGTTACAAACTAGTAATTACTCATAGCATCGTTAGGCTACTTGTTTATTTGCTTTCAACTTCTTTAATCGCATTAAGTCTGTCTTTCAATAAATCAGACAAAATATTTTCCATCGGTTCAACAGCTTTTTTCAATTTAGCAATCAAGTCATTAAGTTTATTTTCTTCTACTTTTAAGGCATCAACTGCATTATTATTTTTCAAATCTCTAATGGTATTTTTACATTCCACAATAGAACTTTCATAATCAGAAGTTATTGGTTCAAATTGTTCTCTAACTTTTAATTCCGCTGTGTCGAACTCTTCATTTATCATCTGTATGGTTAATGATTCAAGTTGGTTCTCGAAACTTAAGGAAAGCACATTTAATTCTGCTTGTTTTGACTCAATTTTTTTAGATGTTGTTTCTATAGCTTCCTCTTCCCCATCATAATTTACACTTGTAATTACTAAACAATTAAATTTTACTAATTTCATTCTAATTGTTATGCTTGGCATATCATAAATAAGTTCTTTATCTTTAAAAACTATTTTTGGAATTTTAGTAATTATTTTATGTTCTTTCATTACAACTTCAGGAATTGCTGTAATAATTGGTGTCCATTTTGTAGTGCATTGCCAAGTCTTAGTTTTCAATCCAAATCCTACTTTAGTTATTTTCCAGCCACAAGTCATTTCTGGTTTTTCACCAATTTTTTTATCAACCATGCGGGTAGTTGGTACATCAAAAATAATTTCTCGGTTTTCCATTGTGATTTCTGGAAGTTTTAAAACAACACGTTGTTGATTTTTTCCAATTTCAGGTATAGGCACATGAAAAGAAACTTCTTTCCATTCAAAATTATAGGTATATTCATCACTTTTGATGCTGAATAACGTTCCATTATCTTGTAGCACTTCTCCATTTTTCTCAATTTCGTCAGCATAAGTATTTAATTGCTTTGCCACTTCTTTGCTTTTTGCCTCAAATTCGGCAACTAATTTTTTGATTTGTTCTTCGAATGTCATATTTATAAATTTTATTTGATTACTATATATTAACTGTTATACTTGATGGATTACTTTGATATTTGCTTCATATAAAACTTTCTATAGCTCTTACAAAAGGAGCTTTACAGGAGTTAAGTATGTTGGAAAATTGCAATTCTACTGCATTGAAGTACCTATTTGCTATCATACTATCTATTGTATTAGTTATTGGTTCAAAAGTACCTACAGAACACTATACCAATCAATTACCCTTTCGGGTGATATTTCGCTTTAGCAGATGAATCTTTTTTTTGTAAGTTTTTTAATAAATAAGATTTGTATATTTATACAGCCGATTTCAAAATATCACCCGAAAGGGTAATTGTGTGTGATTTGTTTATTGCCCAACTTTGTCCTGAAAATGTAACAACATGAAAATTAGAATTGCCATAGTAGAAGATGATAAAAACTACAACCAAGCTTTGAAGAAAATTATCGATTTTCAAGAAGAGATGGAATGTGTAGCTCAGTTTTATAATGGTACAACAGCTTTGCAAGAATTAGAAGCCTTAGAACCAGACGTGGTTTTAATGGACATTCAATTACAAGACCTTTCGGGAATTGACCTTGTTTTTCAATTGACGGAAACGATGCCAACAACCACTTTCGTCATGTGTACGAGTTTTGAAAACGATGAGAAAATCTTTTCAGCCTTGCGTGCAGGAGCAAGTGGTTACTTGGTAAAAGGTGAACCGATGGATAAAATTATACAAGCCATTCAAGAAGCTCATAAAGGAGGTGCACCCATGAGTTTTACAATTGCCAAACGTGTTTTACAACATTTTCAAGAATCAAAAGTACAAGTACAAAGCATTTCGTTGCTAACTGTAACCGAAAAAGAAGTACTAGAATTGCTGGCACAAGGACTACTTTATAAAGAAATAGCCGATAAAAAATGTGTTACCATAGACACCATAAAAAAACACATAGGCAATATTTACAGAAAGTTACAAGTAAACAACAAAATTGAGGCAATAAATAAGTTTAACAATAAAAATTAGAAATTATGGAAGAAAATAATTACTTAGAAGAAATTGTACAGAGTTTTATTGAAAAAATTAAACATGATAATGAGTTTAGAGAAGAATACCTGCATACTTTTGAAAAATCTTTTTTAGACAAAGAGATAGTTATTAAAATCCCATTAAAAGTTGAAAAGGAAAGGAAAAAAAATTTCTATTCATCATCATTAAAAGAACATAAAGAATTAAATCAAATTTACAATTTAGATTATCATGTCTTAAAAGCTTTTCTAGAAGAGAAAAATAATGCAGGATATAGAAAAGTTCATTTAGAATTGATTCGTTTAAATAAAATTGAAGGTTTACAAATAGAAAATTTTAACTTTGAAAGACTTTTATTTGCATTTTATACAGATGTCAATCCTAATCAAAAGTTTATGTTGATGGATGTTAATAAACCAATCCTAATTTCTGATCCTGAGTCAGGTGAAGTAAAGAATAACATCTTTTATAAGAGTCTAAAGTCAATTTTAGATCAATATGTTATTGATAATGATCTTGAAAAAACAAAACGTGAAAATACACAAATAATTACTTTATGCAAAGATTTAGATGTTAAACCTGTTATGTCATTGCCATTTAAATCAACAGATAATTATACAATTCAGTTTACTCCAGCGATTATTAAAGATAGCTATTCTGAAAGGGTACACTATAGAAAAGCAGAATATAATCATCAATATACTTTAATAATGAAAGGAATTGTTAATTCTAAACTTTCAAAATCAATTATTCACTCTGATCCATTTGACACTTTCTGCTTAAACCCACCAGATCCATGCTAAAATTATTATATTTACTATATGTTTTTAATAAATAGT
Organism: Flavobacterium jejuense; assembly: GCF_006491595.2. Lineage (GTDB taxonomy): Bacteria > Bacteroidota > Bacteroidia > Flavobacteriales > Flavobacteriaceae > Flavobacterium > Flavobacterium jejuense. Next base: position 554,615 of record NZ_VEVQ02000001.1, on the reverse strand, counting down.
TATCTTTTAATACTATTTCTTTGCCTAGTAGTTTCTATTTATAAGAAAACTGCTAGGCAAAGATTATTATGGATTTATTTTATTATAGTATTTGGAGTTGAGTTTACAAAAATAAAAATCTTAAAAAATTCATCTTCTGTAATATATACCTATTTTTCAATATCTTATATATTGTTTTTCTTTTATTATTATCTAAATCAAAAAGTAAACAAATACGTATTATCTTTAATTACTTTGGTTGCAGTTTCCATTTATCTTTTTGTATTATTTGATAACAATATAGTAGATTATCCTATTATAATAGGAATGATAATGAGTTTAACCTATATACTTTTTACTTTACAATGGTTTTTTTATCAACTTGTAAATGTAGATGACGTAAAAATATTAAAAAAGCAGGCTTTTTGGGTAAGTTCTTCCTTAATAATTTGGGCTGTGGTATTTCTTTTTAGATTTACTCCAATGTATTGGTTAGAAATTAATGACAAACAATTTTTAAGACAAATTAGTTTTGGTTATCAAATAGCTACAATTTTTTCTTATTGTTTATTTTTGAAAGGCCTTTTTTGTAAAAGATAAAAACATGAAGGAACTTCCACACGAAATAAAGCTTACTTACATCATTGCCATCATAGTAATGCTACTTTTTGTTGGCTTTATCATTATGGTGGTTTTTGTTTATAATAAAAAGCAATTGATTCAACAACAAGAAAACCAAATTAAAGAAAGCGAGTTTCAAAATCAGTTGTTGCAAAAAGAATTGGAACGTCAGAAAGCGATTCAAGTAGAAAGAGAACGCATTTCACAAGACATGCATGATGATTTAGGTGCTGGTATTTCTGCTATAAAACTGCAAGCTGAGTTTTTAAAATATAAGATAAAAGAAACGACTTATACGGAAGATTTAGAAGCTATTATCACTACTTCTGAAGATATGAACTTGGCTATGCGAGAAATTCTTTGGAGTTTAAATTCTCAAAATGATACCATTGGTAATTTTATAGAGTATACTAGTGTTTATATAGAACGCTTTTTAGATAAAACTACCATTGCTTTAGAATTGGGTTCTACTATAATAGAAAGTGAAACTAATTTACCTGTAAAAGCAAGGAGAAATCTGTTCTTAGTAGTTAAAGAAGCGGTTCATAATGTTTACAAACACAGTCAGTCCAAAAGTATCAAGATTCAATTTGAACAAACAGCTACTTCCTTTAAAATTGAGGTTATTGATGATGGAATTGGTTTATCTGAGGCTGTTAAAAAAGGAAATGGTTTAACCAATATGGAATTGAGAATGGAAAAAATTGAAGGTAAATTTGAAATTGTTGAAACAACAAATGGAACTCATTTGCTATTTCAATATACCTTTAAAGCTTAAATACCAAAGAAGTCTTTCGTATTTTTAGTCGTTTCTAATGCAACTGTTTCCACTGTAATGCCTTTGAAACTAGCAATACTCTGTGCTACATAAGGTAAAAAAGCAGGTTCGTTTCTACGTTCGTGATACTTAACTAAATTTGCTTTAGGTACGTTTTTTGGCAACATAAAAGGAGCATCGGTTTCAATCATTATTTTATCTAAAGGAACATACTTTACTACTTCTTCTAAATGAGCAAATCGTTTGGTATCGCTAATGGCTCCTGTGAATCCTAAATAAAATCCGTTATTTAGATACGTTTTGGCTTCTGCTAATGTACCTGTAAAACAATGTACGACCGCTTTAGGTAATTGTGGTAAATAGTCTTTGGTAACTGCCATAAAACGAGTAAAAGCAGCTCTTTCATGTAAAAAAAGTGGTTTTTGGACTTCTATTGCTAATTCTAAATGTTCTTTATAACATTTTTCTTGTTGGTCTCGTGGTGAAAAGTCACGGTCAAAATCGAGTCCGCACTCTCCTACTGCTACTACTTCTTTGTTGACTAAGAGTTTTTTCAGTTTTCCAATACTTTGGTTATCTCTACTTTTAGCATCATGAGGATGAATACCAGCAGTACTATATAAAACAGTTGGATATTCTTTTGCGATTCTTAGTGCTTCTTCGCTTCCTTTTACGCTGGTTCCAGTTAGTATCATTTGCGTTACTGTTGCTTCTAAAGCGTTTTGAATGATATGTTCTATATCATTGTGGAATTGCCTATTCGTTAGGTTGATTCCGATGTCTATGTAATTCTTCATATTGGTAATATCTCCCTGATGGAGTTTTCTTGTTTGTTTTAAATAAGACTGTAATAACATTATTTCTTTTTATAGCATCTTCTAATTGTTTGTAAGAACTATAGCTGGTATAAACAGAGGAAATTTTGTCATTATGTTCTTTAAATTTTATTTTTACTTTAATATTTTTCTTGGGCTTCTTTTTAATATTAGGATTTCTAATTGCATTTGTATTGTTTTGTTCCAAAGCAAGTGCTTCTTGAACAACAGCATCAACCGTAGCGCGCCATTTTCTATTCCCTAATTTCTTATTAAAAGGTCTCAAATGTTTAGCATATTCATAACCACGATAAGATCCTTTGTTATAGAGGTTTTTCATTTGTTTTTATTTTCTACAAATGTCAGAAGGAAGTACGCAATTATTTTACGTTAGATGTATTTTTTATAAAAATGGGAATAAGTAAGACTCGAACTCACATCTTCAGATTAGCAGTCTGACGTTTTCCAATTGAACTATTATTCCCATTTATTTTTTTGGAAGGTGTACAAGACTCGAACTTGTATATCCCATTTGGTACGGACATTTTTCCAATTAAACTAACACCTTCGTAAACACCATCAGGAATCGAACCTGAAACTAAAGGTTGCAGACCAATCGTTTTTCCTCTTAAAACTACAGTGTTCTATTCTTACCACGGTGACACTTTATAATTTTTAAGTAAGACACCGAATAAATAATTGCCTGCTATGCCTTGAACTATAGGATCCATTATTCTACTAGCTCCATCAACAGAATCTAATGGTGGAATGTATCCTTTTTCAAATTGTTTTTTTCGTAACTCTTCTCTTGCTCCTGTCGAAATCCATCCTACATCAACACAACTCATATAAATATCTTCCTTTGCAAATTCTTTTCCAGATGTTAAGGTTAGCATATTTAAAGCTGCTTTAGTCATATTGGTATGCGGATGAAACATCGTTTTATTAGTATAACTAAAAATTCCTTCAGAAGAAGTAACATTAATAATAAACTTTTCCTTAAAATTAGAGGTTAAAAATAAAGGTTTTAATTCTTTTATCAAATAATATGGAGCCATTTGATTGATTAAATTGACTTCAACTAATTCATACAGGGATACTTCTTCTAAGGTTGAGTTCCAACTTGTTTTTTCTCTGGTATCTACTGGTTGCCCAAATCTTGATAATTGTATTGCTGTACTTTCTGAAGAATTGTATTCTAAGGCTTTTATTTCTTTTGAAATGGGTGTTGCATTGGCAACCAATTGCTTGTTACCTTTATAATCAATTAATAACTTTTCTTCTTTTTTTAATAAAGGCAAATAATACTCATCTGTATATTTAATGGTTTGTGCTGCATTGTTTATTAGTATATCTAACGAATCATAGTTTGATCTATAAAAGGCAACAAAATCGCTTATGGCTTGTAAATTTCTTAAATCTAAGCCGTAAAGGGTTAAATTGTCTTTCCAAGTGTCATAATCCTTTTCTGCCTGAAATTGTTCCAATGCTAAGGCTGGAAAACGGGTTGTTACTACTACATTGGCTTTGTTTCGCAATACTCGTAAAGCTGTGGCAAATCCTACTTTTACACGACCACCAGTTAGTATTACGTTTCGGTTTTCGAGATTGGTATTTTGAAACCGTTTTTCATAATTTTCTTGAGCACAATTAGGACACAAACGATTGTAAAATTCGTGAGCCATTGTATAAGTAATATTACAACAATAACAATTTTTTCCTAATTGCAAAGGAGTAAAAATAGGTTGTGCTACTTTATCTTCATCAGCATATAGCGTTTTACCTGCTACTGCTTTTTGAGATAAAGTAGTTTGCAAAATGGTTTCTAAATCACTTGCTTTTTTAGAGGTATAACTTGCTGTACGCTGACTTTTCTTTGCGTTTTTATGTATTTTGGTAATCAAAGCAGCAAAACGAGTGTTATCTGGATTTTCAAAAGGATTATCCTTTAAAACTGTCAATACTTTGAGACAGTTGTCCCATTCTTCTTGCGTAAATGGATAATTTATATTTTCTTTATTCATTGTTTAAACTTATAAAAATTGTTCTAAAAAACCTATAAATTGTTTTCCATCGCTACTCCATCTCATACCTTGTCCGTTTGGAATTCTGATTTCGTAGACTAAACCGTGTTTGTAATGGTAAAAAACATTCCACCAGGTTTGACTTTCTATGATATAATCAATTTGTTTCTTTATCGTAATTTCTTTTTCTCTTTGATTACCTTTTAACTGCTCAAAAATGCTTTTTGGATAACGACCTACGTGTTTTTCCCAAGCTTTTACGACTACTGTTGTTTCTTTGTTTAAAGGTTGAAAGCAACTTTCTAGTATTATTTTTCGTAAAGGTGGAATAGCCTTTACGTCTTGTACACTAGCTGAAGTAATACGTTGTCCCATGAGTAACAATAGCTCTTTAAAAGGAATCTCTTCTAGTATTTGACTAATAATTTTTGGTTCAACCAACTCATTTTCATTGGTAAACACCTTTTTAAATTGGTTCAAAGCTTCTGCAAAATCTTGTTGTATTTCTTCTTTAAAATAAGGCAATTTGAGTCCATTTGGAGTTGCATTCAATTGGATAAATAATTGTTTGGCAAAAAAAGATATGACTTCCTCTTGCAGAAAAGCTTGGTTTTTGCTTTTCCAATCTTCTGAAAGAAAGGCTTTTGCTTCTACTAGTGTTATATGTAGGTTTTCTTGGGTGATCATTATACAACTAAAAAATCGTTTTACTGTCTATTTTTGTTTCTATTAAATAGGTTGCCAAATTAAACCAATTGGTGGCTTTATCCAATACAATTCCGTCAGAAGAAGCTACTATTTGATTGGAGTTTACAAGAGCTTGATCGGCATTATCTTCTAAGATCACTTGCCAATTTACTTGCTGTTCTATTGCTTTGGCTTCAATTTTAGTTTTAATTCTCCCACTGTTTGAAACTTGTTTGTCGAAAATCCAAACTAGTTGGTGTAATTTACTTTCATTATAAAAATGTATTACTAAATCAATAGCCATTTCAGTTTGATTAACGGTTTTATAATTGCCGTGAACACTCGATAAATCGCGATAACAATGGTCTTGACCTTTGAAAATATACGCATTAGATAAAGTACTTTCCAGTAAAATTAGAATATTGAATCCATCGATTACTAGTGTTTTGTTTTCCAATGCCTCCAATGCTACTTCTTTTACTTTACGAATAGCTAATTGTTCTTTGGAAGCACTCATGCCTTGCACAGCTTTTTGTTGGCGACTGGCTAATTTATAACGTGTTCCTACTGTAAACAAGGCATTTTTCTCAGAATAGCCTCTGGTTAATAGATAATTCATATCAACCAGGGCTTCTTTTATGCTTTCTTTGAATTTGGGTGTTCCAAAAAAGAAATCGTCTTTGGCTTCTTTGCCTCTATTGCTTTGTTTTGACATGATTAAATTTCTTCACTATTCATAAATGGTTTTTCAAAAGTAGGACGAATTCTTTTCCAAATTTCATGATCGTAACATTTGTTATCTAACATTAAAAACAAAACTGCTGGATAGGAACAGTTCATAAAATAAAATGCGGTTTCCTTTCTATTTTCTAAAACTTTAAAATCTATTTTACATTGTTTTTCAATGACTTGAAACTCTTTATTTAAAGTTTTAATTACATTTTTTACCCAGTTAAAAAATTCATCTGGAACGTGTTCTAGCATAGCATCTAAAGGTTGTTTCTCTTTTAAATGTTCCCAAATATCAATACTAGTTAATTGAGTAATGATACGATGCAAACGAACGTATTCGTCAAATTTCACTTTCAATCGGAAACCGTTTTCAAACTTGATCACAAAACCTTCTTTATCATCATTTTGTAAACTTTTTAAAGTTTCAATATCATTAATACCATCATATTTTTCAACGATTGGGAAACCAAGGTCTTCTAAAGGCAACTCTACACCTGTTTGCGTATCCATTACACCTAATAAAACTAAAGCTTCTTTTGTTCCATAATCTAAAACAATTCGGTTTTCTGGATAAATGATTTCAAAAAGATACGTTTTGGATGCCTCCAAATGTTTCCAAACTTCTTTATAAGTCGAATGTAACATTGCAGTGGCTTTAATGGCTTGATCGCTTGTAAAAGAACCACGACTAGCTATGTACGGAATGTTTTCAATCCAATATAAAATACCTAGAGAGCCATCCATTTTGTCATACACTTCAAAAGAGGTCTTTGGAATTTCGACACCTTCTTGCTCTCCTAAATTGAAAAACTTAGGAAAAGGTCTCGCAACAATGTTTTGATTAGCATCCATAATAATACCACGACATGCTAAGGTTACTTCGTTCCAAAGTCTATCAAACTGTGCTGTTTGAGTATAGTTATAGATGTACAAATCCTGCTCAGGATGTTTGTTGATCTTGATATAACCTTCATCAATCATTTTTTGGAGTAACTGCGTATTCATTTCTTTTTATTTTATAGTACAAAGGTGAAATATATGTACGTAATTATTTTGCGTAATAAACATTTCGTTTCTCTTGAACTATTTTAATGTGCTTTTTTACAACATATTTCCTCTTCTCAACTTAACAAGATTATGGTTATTTATTTAATAACTCTTCTGTAACTTTCATTTTTGGTACTTCTAATTCAAGAACAGCAATAAATTGATCAACAAACTGTTGAATCGTTTCTATTTCTGCATTTGGGAATCACATTAAATGAGGCTCTAATTCAGGAAAAGAAGCAATAATGTCTTGTTTGGTATATACTTCTATTTTATTGTACAATGCTAGAGTTTGCCCCAATTGAAAAGCCATTGATTTCTTCAAATCTAAAGCATTACTTCCTTTACCAAAATCTTCAACTGTATTAAAATCAATTGCCTTCAAGGTTTCTATTTTAGGAGGATTAGTATCTTTCATAAAGCCTTAATTTTATCCACACTGTTATTTAAAAATTTCACCTACTATATAGATTTGACAACTTTTTAAAAGTTGTCAAATCTTCACTTTACAAAATAAAAAATACGCTTTTTTTGTAGAATTACTTATGAGTATTCTTCTTGCTTTTTTGATTAACCCTATAGATAATTTTTTCTTTTGAATTCATTTTCTCTAACAACAAAGCAATACCTTCATTTACATAATCAGGATTTGCATACCAATGCTTTTTAAATTCATTAATTCCTAAATTGTATAATCCAACTGCTGGATCTGCGATTGATATGGAATCATTTTCTATTTTATAAACAACCACAAAATGATTGTTATTCCAGTGTAAAATTGCTGGTAATGGAGCCTCTTTAAATTTTTCAAAATCTATTTTAATCGCTAATGTTCTATATCTTAAAGTTTCAGCTGTATCACAAAGGTTAAGAAGATTTGTACCTTCAATACTATCTAATTTTGATAAAATATTAATAGAATCTAAAGAAATTTTATCTCCATAATATTCAAAAATCATTTTTAAGCAGGTTGGTCCACATTCTTGAGTTGTTTTTTGTTTATAAAATGGAAAGTCTTTTGATTCTAATTTACAAGAAATTAGAGCTATAATAGTCCCAATAAAAAATATTTTTCTAATCATTTATTCTTTTAAATTATTGTTAGTAATAACAAATCTGACAGGTTTCAAAGACCTGTCAGATTTAAAATTTTTAAAAATTCCCGTAATACACTTGGAAACAAGGCAATTTTAAGTCGTTTCTCCACATATCAACTACTTGGTTTCTATCGTCTAATACAAATTCGATAAAATATTTGTTACGAATTTCGGTATCGAATAATTCGGTTTTAATTATGCTATCTTTTCGGCTGTCTTTGCTTTTTCGCATGAATAAATGATCGTATTCAATATTGTATTTTTCCAAAAATCGTAATGTAGGCTCTTTGTATTTATCTTCTCTTCCAGAAAGCAAAATAATCGTATGTCCTATGTTCTTATAGTTTTTCAAGATATTCGCAACTGGTTCGTTCAACAAATCTTCATCACATTTACTAGCATCAAAAGGATTTCTTCCATTCATTAAGGCTAATGTTCCATCTAAATCACAAATTATAGCTTTTGGCAACGAAACATCTTGCTCTCCATATTCTAAATCTTTTCTTTTTGTTTTTTTAATAGGTTCGAAATCGAAATTCGTTTTCAAGTTTTCCAATTGCTTGAACATGTTTTCAATAACATTTCTTGGTACTACTCTACTTCGCTTTGAATTTCGCTCTAAAAGCTCTTCTAAAGGAACATCAAACAATTTGAATTCAATGTTAGCTAAATCACTATATTCTTTAATAGCTGTCTTTATATAGTCTTTTTTGGTATGACAATTATCCAAAACTACATTCCAACCATTAGACAATAACGTTTTCACTTGCTCGTGAACCATTTTAGTAATTATTTTCTCTACAGCATCATCCGTTTTTTCCTGAAATTGCGAAAAACGGATTTCATCACGACTTACTCGAAATGTTTTTGACTCAGATTTCACAAGCCATTCGGCAAACGTACTTTTTCCAGATGCTGGACAACCTATTAGGAGTGTTAGTTTTGGTGTTTTTTTCATTTTATATATTTTTGAGAGTAGCACGAAGTAATTTCACGAAGACTCACTAAGTTTTGTTTTTTACTATTTTATTTCTGCATTTTAAAGACTTATAACCTTGGATCTAATGTTTTTTCTATTTCCTCATTATTGATTCGTTTTAAAAGCAAGAGTTTCATTAAATAATTTTCAGCATTCAATGCTTTGTATGGAATTTCCAACATTTGTTGGTTAATTTCCCAACCATTGATTGACTGTTCCAACTTTCTTTTGATGTTTCTGCGTTCTAAATAATACTCAAAATTAGCATTAAAATTGATTCCATAAATCATCGTGAGATAATTGTTATTTCTTACTTTAAAGCAAGGTGGCAATCCTTTTACATAACTTTTAGCTGGTTTTATCATAATACCTTCTTCGTTTTCAGTAGTTAACGTGTCGAAAAAAGTATCTATTTTGGCTAAATTTTCTGCTTCATTTTCTGGTGTAAAGTTCAAGTGTAAAAAAACATCGTCATTTACTAATGCATACGTCAAATTACTATTTGGAATCGTTTCCTTACCATCTTGGTAAACAATCTTTAAAACGTTAAACGGCTTGAAATGTAAAGCACCTTCTTTACCAAACGTATCAATTTGTGTTTTAAAAATGGCCAAAGATTCCTTTTGTTTTGGGATATCTAATACTTTAAAATTTGCAATGGCTTCATATTGTCTTATAACATGATTAGGATATTTGACTTTAAACTCTTTGTTTGTCAACGCTTTCTTGTCTTCAAAATACTTCACATAGCTTTCTGAAGCTTTGACTGTTTCCATTTTATTATACAAATTACTATTTTCTAAATAATTAGTATGTGTTTCCAAAGCGTCATGATAGGCATTGTATTCTCTTTCGATTAATCCACCTCCTAAAATGCTCCATGGCAATAATTCTGAAGCGATAATTAGCGTATCAAAATCGGGATATTGCATTAGCATTTTTTGGTGTAGCTCTTTCAAACTATTTTTAGCTATTTCCAAATCAGTATGTTCTATTTTATGTCCGTTTCTAGAAATAAAATAGGTGTCTGCTAAATTTCGTTTTAAATAAATACTACAATAGGAACCCATGTACTTCTTTTGTACTACAATTTCAGTTTGGTTTTTACGTAGGAAGTATTTTACAGCTTGACGGATACTTTCTATTTCGTTACTCTCCATATATTTTGAAGCTGGTGAAATGGTTGGTGCAAAATCGTTTATTTGATTGTTACTGAACCATTCTATTCTTTTTTTTATTTTTATATCGATCATTTTTTAGTGATTAGTGATGAGTAATTAGTGATTAGCGTTGTAAATTATCATTGCACTTGTTGGATAGACTCCGTTAACGCAATCTCCTATTCCGTGATATTCCATTTTGTTTGAAAATATAGAAGCGATTAAAGCCATGAATTCTTGTTTGGTTAATTCGAAATCGTGATCATCATGACGGAATTCTTCTGTCATTTCATAATTCACGTTGAATTCGCTATTTGGAGTTGTGATAAACAAGGTTGTAAAATTGATGTTCTCCTTTATCCAATGCAACAATTCCTTAGCTTGTTCTAGCGTGTTATGCTCGATAACTTCACTCAAAATCACTTGTCCTTCAAATCCTTTCAAGTCTTCTTTATTGGCTATCCAATGCAAGTTCTCTACATTTTCATAGCCAATTATTTTATCTACGGTGTCTTCAAAATCCTCTTCATCGTGTGCCAAATATTCCGCTGTGAAACCACTTTTACGTAATTTCTTGAAATATTGTAGATTTCCACAACCAAAATCCAAAACAGCTTCATCTTTCTCAATACGATTGCAAATGAATTCTTTTCGAGATTGATGCGTATCTGTAAAAACAAACTGAATTGTGTTGTTAAAATAAGCTTCTAATTGCGGTTTGAATGTCCTAAACTGTTCTGGTGAACGCATTAATCGTTTGATGAACAAATAGTACACGAAATAAGGAACATTTGGTAAATTAGCCAATATCGTAATGTGCTTTTGAATGAAATAATCATCAATGTACATGTATTCCGAATGTTTATTGGTAAAATGACAAAACAATGCGACTACCGAAAACTTATGTAAAGTTTCACGAATGGTTTTACCTTCTACTTTTAAACTATAATTGTTTCCTATTTTTGGTGTAACCGAAATACCCTCAATGTATTTTGATAGCAAGAATGTTCCATTTTTATACCAACCGGAATCGATATAAAATGTTGGCACTACTATATTTGCTGGTAAAGTATCTATTTCAGGATACGTTTTACCCAACCAAGATAAAGTGGTGCTTTCCAATGTTTCGTTGCTTTTGAACAAATGATTGAAAAATTCCGTTGCCATGTTCAATGCCAATAACGGACTGCAATAGCTTTGAAAATCGATTGGATTGCCTTCGTCTGGTAAATAGCTGTTTTTGGTATCTTGGAACAAACAGTGGTATTCGTTTGCACTCACTGCATTTCCAATTAAGACGCCATTACGCAATTCTTTACAATACAAACCCAAATCGGTTGCTGGGTTTTTATAAAGTATGTCTAGCAAATGGTTGTTTTCTGATTGTATAATAATTTGCATACCCTTTGTTTTTAATTTCTGATACAAAGGTGGTATGGTTATGCGTAATTATTTTGCGTAGGTTATTTTAATTAATATTTTTTTCTATATTGATTAATAATAAAATTTGGTGGAGTTGCTTTAAACATTTTTCTTGTATCTTGTAATATGTAATTATATGTTTGAAACTCTCTTAATTTTTTTATATCAATCTTTGCAGTTAAAATAGAAACATTTTCACCTCCTTTTATTTTAACTATATCTTTAGTATAACTTTCAGATGGTTGATTAATTCTTGAATCGCCATATTGAGAAGTATTCACTTGAATTATATATGTATGAATGTCTCTTGATATACTCTCTACAATATTTGAAAAATACTCAATATCTCTGTTATGTTCTATGGCTACAAGAAAGTCAACATTTCCTCTAAATTTACTTCTCTTTTCAATATCACAAAGTTCAAAACAATTAAAAGTACTAAATAACAAACCTCTCCATTGATATAATCTTAATTTCTCATATTGCATTTCATTTTTTGTTGGCAATTTGAATTCGTTTCTGCCAATAATTTCTTTTATTTCACTAGGAGAATAGTCTTTTTTCAAACGAAAATCGATAAATAAATTATTATATACATCAAATTTGAATGGTAAAGCAGTAAGCATGAAATTATATACTTTATTTTTTCTGGTAAAATGCTCTACACCAGCTATTACAGCTATTTCATTTTTTCTAGCAAATGATGTTAGAATTGAAATCCATTGATAAGGAATACATATCTCTGGAAAAATTATCACATCACAATTATTTCTTAATGCTTCATTTAAAATTATGTTTAATTGATTTAATCTTTCGAAAGATAAATTTGGTTTATTTAACATTGAATTAATTGAATTATCTTCTTTGACAACTATGTTTGCAATTGCAATTTTTAAATTATCAATATTTGAATTTTTCGAAATAGTAATGCTTTTGATATTCTTGTCTTTGACTATTGAATTAAGATTTGGATATCCCTTAGAATATCCTTTGTCATCATCTAAAGTATTAAATTCTATGTAATTTTCAAGTGCAATTTTTTCAACATTAAAAACTTTATCTAAATCACCTGAATTCCATCTTTTTAAATAGTGAAAATATATTAATTCATGATAATGAATAAACCTTGGTGAATATTTTATTTTTTGTTTGTCTATAGAAAAACTTGTATCATCTTTTATAAATTGATCGGTGTAAGAAAAATCATCATGTTGTTTACAATAACTAAGTAATGGAAAAAAAGAATAATGTTGTCTAAACATATTTGACTCAAGTAATTTCTGAGCTGTATTACTAATTTTCTCTAAATAAGATTCAATATCATTATTTGTAAGATCTTTAGAGAACTGTTTTATAATTTTATCTTTAAAAAACTTTCTATCTAAAGTTGAAGACATTGCAATCGAAAAATGAAGATGATTTCTTAATGTTTTCTGGATTGAATCTTTAATTTTTTCTTTATTACCTTTTATATGATTTTCAGAAACAATAATTTTATCAATTACAGATGATTGAGCTTTTATAAATTCTATCAATGACTTTTCTGCTTTATTAATAACAAAAAAAGTAACTACTTTTTCCCATAAAAGATTTAATTCTATACTTCTTATTCCAGAAAAATAATCTAATATTTTTTGAGATATATCATCAAGAGATTTACTATCGAGTTTTTTAGTATTTTGTGTTGCTGAAATTAATTTTCTAAGATGCTTAGAAGCTCCTAATTTATTAGTTTTAATTCCATCTATTGATCTTATTTTATTAACAGTGTCAGAGTAAACTATTTCATAAGAATCTGCATTAAAACTTTCAAATATTTGTTCAGCTTCTGGTTGAAATCTGAATTCGCTACTATTTTTAATAATTTCAGATTCAAATCTGTTTAATATTTCAATTGATTCATTTGCTAATATATGGTAAAGTTTAATTTTCTCATCTTGAAAAATCAACGTATCATTTTTTAGTAATATTTCATATTCTTTACCTTCATCTTTTTCTTTTACTGAAACATTCTCTCCCCAACATGACTGATTAATAAGGTATTTTTTTATAAAGTTCTTTACTGGATCTTTATCATTTTTATCAATTTGTGGATTTGCAATAACAATAAGTATGTCATCTACATATCTTCCATAATATTGTGGCTTAATTTTAGATTCTATAGCCTTATCAAATTCAGCTAAAATATGGTTAGCAATTACACTAGATGAAAGAAGACCAATTGGTAATAATTTATTTTTTACTAATAAAATTTCATCTTTATTAAGAATTTCAATATAGCTTTTATGAATTTTTGCTATTAAATTATTTAGCCACTTATATTCCTCATCTACAAAATTTTCAATTGAGCAAAAATCAAAGTTAATTGAATTATAATATTCTTTTATATCTAAATTTAAAATAGCAACATCATATTTCTGTGAATGTAGCTCTTTCGATTTTTTAACTGCTTCATCTCTCCACTTATTATATTTTTGATAATATTTTTGAAATAAATGTATTTTAGAATTATCGAATTTACCATTACTACTTCTAAATAATCTATTTCCAAAGCAATTAACCGATAATTTTTCATCAAGTTTATAGCCAATTTTCATAATCCAAAGAACTGACAAAATATGAATTTCAACAGGACATTTAATAAATGGAGTTATTTTTGTTGTTGTATATGATTCTTGTAAATTAGAATTACTAAAATAAAATGATGTAAAATTATCAGTTGACTTTTTACTCATTCTTTTCGGAAAAACAGAATAACCAATATCTTTTAATAATTCTTCGCAACTTTCATCAGAAATATATTTTTCAATATTCTTTTGTAGTTCTTTTATTTTACTATCAACTTTAGATTGTTCAAAAGTTGATATTTCCATTCTTAAATCTAATGAAAAACTCTCATGATAAATAAAAGATTTAAGTTTTCTATATGCAAATTCTAAGTCTGATTGAAGGTTTAGATCTTTTTTCATAATTTAATTTAGTAACACATAGAAATGTAATTACAATAATAAGGCAAAATTATTAATAACAGTTCTGATATTTTACAAACTTAATCTTTCAAGTTGAACTTTACAATACGTATTTATACGTATTTTTAGGTGTTTTTTGTACGTATAAATACGTAGTGTATGAAAATTTAGAACCATTTAATATTTTGATGTAAACTTATTTCTCAACTATGCAATTATTTTTGGTATGTTTAAAATAGAAAATAATTATTTGTAACTTTTCTGTAAGAGTATTTTAAAATTAAGAGGCAAAAAATGTAAAAAGTTTGTCTTTGTTGGAATCGAAGGAACTCTTTACCACGGCACTCTTTGATTATAAGAGTAATAGGCTAAAGGTGTTTTTTATATCTATGAACGAAGGAACACCTTTATAACAACATCTTATTTTAAAAAGAAGTAAAATACGTAAAGTGAACGGGGCATGTCGTTGCCAGAGTCGAACTGGATAGTCTTGCTGATTTTACAACTTCACTATTCCTCCCCAAATGTGGACGAAGTATCACTTTACTACGACATTCTTTTTTTAGTGATTAGTAACTAATCGTTAGTAATTAGTCATAATTTTGGTTTATTATTTTAAAAAATCAAGATAATGTTCGAAAAGATACTATTGCAGCGTGTTACCTGTTACACCATTCCTCTCGGAATCAGGATTCGAACCTGAATTTCTGGAACCTGAATCGAAGTAATTCTTTTCTACGACACTTGATATTTTTTTTAGTAATTAGTGATTAGTCGTTAGTAATTAGTTTAAAAAAACAAGGCAAAAAGCAAAAAGAGACTGTAATAGTGTTTTAATTAAACTAATAGTTAGTACTAACTATATAAGACTCTACTTATAACTCTAGCGGGAAAAGCGAAGTAACTCTCTTTTACGGCACTTGTTTGTTTTTTTAGTAATTAGTGAATAGTTGTTAGTGATTGGTCATTTAATTTTAAAAGAAAAGAGTGAAAAGCGAAAAAAGGCTTTGGTGCTTTTGCCATTAAGCTATCTTGAGTACTATCTCAGATAGTTTAAACAAGTGTAGGAATCGAACCTACCTATCTGTCTTGGTTTCGAAGGATCTCTTCTCTACGACATCTTTTCTTTTTGATTGTTATTTCTTCTACAAAACTATCCTCTCACTACGCAACTATTTTACGTGGGTTAAAAATTACCGCAAAAAGGAATACAATTTGCGGTAATGGAACACTACAAAGTGATTTGCTTGATTTTCGTCAAAGTACTATCACCATTTTCTAGAGCCTCTAACACATCAAATATTTTATCGGACCAACCTGCGATTAAATACACATCATTTCTTTTGATATCTAAAGGCATTTGTCCGTAACCAGCCAAGTCAAACAAATACAATTTGGCCTTTGGAGCGATTTGCTTGTATAGATTCCACGAATTTTCAAAGGTATGATTGGTATGGTTGCTATTCCATAGTTGTACATCTGTAAACAACATTACTTTATCAACGATTTCTTTTCGTTTGATTAAGTCTTCGATTACCAAATAACCATTGGTAGCATAGCCTACTTCACCTTCACGTTTATAGAATTCTTGCACATTTGCCAAAACATTTCTGTTGGACATATTGATGATTTTCCAAGTATTTCCAAACATACCACTGATTACATTTTTGCATCGTGATTGCATTAGCATACCTAACATCAAACCAATATCATACAGTTGTATTTTACTTTTTGGTGAAATTGCTTTTTGCATCGAACCCGAAACATCACAAGCAATTACAACCGAAGTATTTCCGTCAAAACCTTTTATATTTTGAGCACTTTGCATCACAGCGTCTTCCAAAGCTTCCAAAATCATTGTTGTATATCGCGATTTCAACATTTTAATTTCACGATAAGCAGCCAAGAATCGGAAAGGCAATTGTTTGGCATTGGCTACAGCCTTTTCATTACTCAAATAATTACACACTTTTTCTATATGAGTAAAAGAGACTTCAGCTTCTACAATATTTCTTAGATTTCGCATTGTTGCCATGTAACCCATTCGATTGCTATCAATCAAATCTTCCCATTTTTGTTTGATGGCTTCTTTTTTAGCGGCTTCATTTTCGTATTTATATTGACCAACATCGGACAATTCAGTTTCCCAAGTGTAAGGTATTGTTAATGTATTCGCTGCTATTTTATTGAAAATTGCTTGTTGACTCTCATCTTTTGCTTTTGGATGAACCAAAAACAAAGCATCACGCAATTTCACTTCTCCGTTACGATTGTATTTTGCAAATTGGTACTCATCAAAACTGTTAAATGTAGCTGCTAAACCTTTTTGAATTTGTTTTGACAAACGATTCAATTTTTTCGTTTCTGTTCGTGCATTGGCCATTTGATAATAAGCCAAAAGCTCTGTGATTTCATCTGCACGTTTAACTACACCTTGAACCGTATTTTTCACAATACTATTACCATTAGCTTGTTTCGCCAATTCAACCGTTAAAACCATTGGGATAGATCGCATATACATTTGGTTACGTACATAGATTGCCAATTTAGCTGTGAATTCAGGATTACATTTAGCAATTAATTTTTGAATACGTACTAAACGATCTGTATTTTTTTCATAGGTAACCTCATTTAATCCTGTTGTTACCACAGCTGTATACAATTCCATCTCTGGATTTAAAGTAAAAGCTTTTGCACCTTCGTAATTTGAAATTACCTTTTTCTGTTTGTTAAAATAATTAAATTTCATCTGTGTTACTTTTTAGATTAAATGGTGTCACTTATTGACAAGACAAATATTCAAATTAGTGTACGCAATTATTTTACGTAGTGAAAAATAAATTGTATTTTTACAAAAAAAATGGATTTATATTCAATATATAGTGATTTGTTTCTTACTATAGGCTTTACTCCTTCTAGTATCAGCAAGCAATGGCAAGATTTAAAAAAAGCGTACTCCACCAAATACAGAAGATATCATAATTTAACCCACATTGAAGCTATGATTGATTCTTTTACAAGCTATAAAGAGTACCTAGAACATCCAAATGAGGTTTTATATGCTATTTTTTATCATGATATCATTTATAAAACTACTCGAAAAGACAATGAACTTAAAAGTGCAGAATATGCTCTAAAGATACTTCCTGAAAATATAATTCTTGATAAAATTTTAGTTTATGATATGATTTGTGCCACGCAATTGCATCAACACAATTCCATACAAGATGTTAATTGGCTAATTGATTTTGATTTAAAAATATTAGCTTCTGATTGGAAAGAGTACCAAATGTATTGCCAACAAATTAGAAAAGAATATAACATCTATCCTGATTTATTATACAAGCCAGGTCGTAAAAAAGCATTGGAACACTTTTTAGAAAATGATTTCATCTTTCAAACTGAAGCATTTAGAACCCAATATGAAGATAAAGCTCGAGAAAATATTAAACAGGAAATAAACCAACTCTAAAAACTATTCACTAGTTATAATTACTAGGACTAATCACTAAAAAATGGCACAAAATAAAAATGCACTTATACGCTACAAAACCATAGACAAATGCTTGCAAAACAAATACCGTCAATGGACATTAGAAGATTTAATTGAAGCTTGTAGCAATGCTTTATTTGAATATGAAGGTAAGGAAATGAATGTAAGTAAGCGTACGATTCAACTGGATATTCAAATGATGCGAAGCGAAAAACTAGGTTACAATGCTCCTATTGCTGTGTATGATAAGAAATACTATCATTATGAAGAAGAAGATTTTTCGATAACGGATATTCCATTAACAGAAACCGATATCAATGTATTGACAGAAACTGTTTCTATGTTAAAACAATTTAAAGATTTTTCACTTTTTAATGATGTTTCTGATATTTTGCAACGTTTAGAAGATAAAATTTATGCTGAAAAATCGCATACACAACCTGTAATTCATTTAGATAAAAATGAAAATTTAAAAGGTTTGCATTTTTTAGACGAAATTTATCAAGCTATAGTTAAAAAAGTGGTTTTAGTAATTACTTATAAGTCTTTTAAATCGAGAGAAGCCCAACAATTAACTTTTCATCCGTTTATTTTAAAAGAATTTAATAATCGCTGGTTTTTAGTGGGTAAAACCAAAGGAAGTCAGCCTATAACTAACTTAGCATTGGATCGAATTGAAAAAATTGATTATGATTTTTCAATTCCTTTCTTAGAAGAAGAGTTTAATGCAGAAGTCTATTATAAAAATATTGTTGGTGTAACGGTTAATCAGGGTTTATATCCTGTAAAAATCGAACTTTGGATCGACCAAATGAATGCTCCTTATGTAATTACAAAACCCTTGCATCATAGTCAGCGAATTATTAAACAAAATGAAGATGGAAGTATTCTTGTACATTTATTCTTAATTCCAAATTATGAATTAGAACGTTTATTACTTGGTTTTGGTAGCGGTTTAGAGATTATAAAACCTAATAATCTTAGAAAGCGACTTATTCGAATTATTAGTAAAACCTATGAAATGTACCAATCTAACATAGAAGCATAAAAAAATCGGGACTATTTTAGTCCCGATTTATGTACATTTATGTTGTTCTCTATTATTTTAAAACGAAACTTGTTTTAGAAACATTTTCTCCTTTTGGACTGAAAACATTTACAAAATAAGTACCTGCTTCAAAATTATCTCCAGCTAATTCTTCAGTTACTTGTACTGATTTATTTTCATATTTAACTGTTGTGATAAAACTGTATGTTAACGTTTGATCGTCTCCCATAGGAACTGTTTGCTTTTCTCCTAAGATATTTCCTTTAGTATCCATAACTTGTACGAAATACTTTCTATCACCTGAAGAAGCAATTTGATTTTCAGCAATTACAAAACTAATTTTTAATTTATCAGCTCTACTTGCTTTTGTTGTTTCAACTTGTTTTCCAGAACTTCTTTCTTTAACCGCTAAAACGTTTAAGTTTAAAACAGCTAATTTAGAAGCTTTTTCAATAGTTTTAGTCATGTTGTTATTTTGAACTAAAAGCGTATCTGTAAACTTCCTATTTTCATCCAATGCTGTATTAGTACTGTCAAGTGAAGTAGTTAAATTAATATTTTGTTCTTTTAATAATTTATTTTCGGCAACTAAGTTATCCATTTCTCTTTTTAAACGGAAATACTCATTTTTGTAACGAGCCATCGCTTTTGCGTCACCTTTAGATTTTTCTAACTCTTCAAGAAGTTTCGTCATTTCTTCTTTTTGAGCATCAATATCTCCTTTTAAAGCTGTATTCTCTCCAGACATCGCTTCTAATTCAGCAATTCTAGCTTTAATATCATCTTCAAGAGTGGCTTTTTCAGTAGTTAATTCTGTTACTTGTTTTTTGTTGTCTGAGGTTAATTTATAAATATAACCAATACTACCTAGCAATAATAATGCTAAAACAACAATTGCCGCCTTTAAACCTGAGTTGTTCTTTGTGTTTTCCATAAATTTTTGGTGATTTCTTAATTTTTAAAACAAATGTACAATTTATAAAGTATTTATTCAATCTTAGAACGAAAGTTATATTAAAATAGTATTTTTGGGATGAAATTTTTTTTAAAAAATGGAAAATATAAATTTATTAACGGTTAAAGATTTAGCCAAAATTACGCTTCATAGAAGTGGTGAAATTAAATTTGGAGAAAAAGTAATTACTATTCCTCTTGGAGAAAATACTTGGGATTTTATTGCAAATTCTGATGTAATGTTTGTCTTATTTGGTATTCCTGAAGATATAGGAGTAAAAGCGAATTTAGGAAGAATTGGTGCTGCGTCAGCTTATGAAAGCACTTTAAAAAGTTTAGTAAACATACAACATAATAAATTTTGTAAAGGAAGTAACTTATTACTGCTTGGTCATTTAAATGTTACTGATCATCTAAATGAAGCAAATGAATTAAAAGTTTCTAATAAAGAACACAAAAAGAGACTTTTTCAATTAGTTGAAAAGATCGATAAAGAAGTTTCTCATATAATACATCAAATTATAAAATGTGGCAAGATACCTATTATTGTTGGTGGTGGTCATAACAATGCCTATGGAAACATTAAAGGATTAGCTTTAGCCAAAGGGAAACCCGTAAATGCAATTAATTTTGATGCACATACTGATTTTAGGATTTTAGAAGGAAGACATTCTGGAAATGGCTTTAGTTATGCTTTTGAAGAAGGATTTTTAAAGAAATATTTTGTTTTTGGCTTGCATGAAAATTTTGTTTCAAAAAGTGTATTTAATTCTATAAAAGAACAAGATAGCAGACTGAAATATGTGAGCTACGAGGAAATTGAAGTGAGAAAACAAAAAACATTTGATTCTCAATTGGAAGAAGGACTAACATTTATAAAACAAGATCCTTTTGGTATAGAACTCGATTTAGATGCCATTCCTTTAGTTCCTTCAAGCGCAATGACATTGAGTGGTTTTAGTGTTCAACAAGCAAGAGAATATGTTCATTATTTTGGAAAACATAAAAACGCAGCTTATTTACATATTTGTGAAGGTGCTCCCGATTTAGACTTATCCAACAATAATCATTTAACAGGTAAACTAATTACTTATTTAATTACTGATTTTATGAAAAGTAAAACACTTTAGAACATAAAGTTAATATTGCTTTTTTAACATAATCAACTCTATTTTGTTTTGATTACCTTTGGAGAAAATTTAAGAAATGACATTTAAAGAACTCCACTTAATAAATAATATTCAAGAAGCTTTACAAGAAGAAGGATATGAAAAGCCAACTCCTATTCAAGAACAAGCTATTCCTGAAATTTTAGCTGAAAAAGATTTAGTTGCTTGTGCTCAAACAGGAACAGGAAAAACAGCTGCTTTTGCTATTCCTATTATTCAATTGATTCATCAAATTGTAGGTTCTGCTAAAAAAGTAAAACGTATAAGAACACTAGTTATTACTCCTACTAGAGAATTGGCTATACAAATTGGAGAAAGTTTTAACACTTACGGAAAATATACAAATATAAAAACCTTAGTTATTTTTGGAGGTGTAAATCAGGTTCCTCAAGTAGACCAATTAAAAAAAGGAATTGACGTTTTAATAGCTACTCCTGGTAGACTATTAGATTTATACAAACAAGGTTTTATAGATTTAGATCATATGCATCAATTGGTTTTAGATGAAGCCGATCAGATGCTTGACATGGGTTTTATTAATGATGTAAAAAAAATTATTAAATTAACTCCTGATAATAGACAAACATTATTGTTTTCGGCTACAATGCCAATTGCAATTCGAGAATTAGCTGATACTTTTTTAAATCAGCCAAAATATGTTTCTGTAGCACCTATCTCTAGTACAGCCGAAAATGTGAGTCAGAAAGTTTATTTTGTTGACAAATCTGACAAAAGAAATTTATTATACCATTTAATTAAAAATGATGGTTTAAAGAATGTTTTGGTATTTACAAGAACAAAGCATGGAGCAGATAATGTTGTTAAAGCATTAAAAAAGAATGGTGTTGAAGCTGGTGCTATCCATGGTGATAAGTCTCAAAATGCTAGACAACGTGTTTTAGAAAGTTTTAAAAATCAAGAAATTCCGGTTTTAGTTGCTACTGATATTGCTGCACGAGGAATTGACATAGAAAGTTTACCGTATGTGATTAATTTTGATATTCCAAACATTTCAGAAACCTATGTTCACCGTATAGGAAGAACTGGTAGAGCTGGAAATTCTGGTTTAGCCATTTCATTTTGTGGAAAAGATGAAAAAGGATATTGGACCGATATTGAGAAGTTAATTCGGATGAAAATTAAAGTTGTTGAAGATCACCCTTATCCTTGGAAAGAAGAAGAGAAAAAAGAAGGAGAAAAACCTGATTTGAGAAATAAAAACAAATCAAATTCCAACAAAAACAATAACAAATCAAGAAAATCTGATACTTCTAAAAAAAATAAAAAAAGGTGGTACTAAGATTATAATAATTTTATTCTTCCCCTTGTTTGGAATTGATATGTAAACGAATCATTTGAAATAGTTTTCTTGCATCAAACGGTTTTGCTATTACATCATCAATTCCAGATTGTTTTGCTCTAGCTTGTACTTCTTCTTTTTCAAAAGCAGTAACTGCAATTATTGGAATTTTATAGCCTTGTTGACGAACTAATTTTGTGGTTTCAAAACCATTTATTTTTGGCATGTTAATGTCCATTAAGATTGCATCAAATTTATGTTTTTCTAATAATTCTAAAGCTACGTAGCCATCATCAGCAATTTCACAAAGAAACTTGTGATTTTCTAAAAGTTTTTTGGTAACTATTTGGTTAATTTTATTGTCTTCCACTACAAGTATTTTATACGTTTTAGGTAATGATAAGTCTACCTCAATATTATTGACAAATTCGTTAACTTTGTTTTCTCCTGACTCAAATGGGATAATAAAAGTTACTTTTGTACCTTTATTTACTTCACTTTCTAAATAAATCTCTCCTTTAAATAAATCAATAAGTTTTTTTACAATAGTTAACCCTAACCCTGTTCCTTGATAATCATCTTCTTTTCTATCTATTTGTACAAATTTATCAAAAACTTTATCTTGATATTCTTTAGGAATTCCTGATCCTGTATCTGTTACTTTAAATTTTATAAATATTAACTCATCTTCTGAATTATCCAAATGAGCTGAAATTGTAACTTTTCCATCATAGGTGAATTTCAGAGAGTTACTTACTAAATTTAATATAATTTGTGAGAGACGAATACTGTCTCCAATGATATATTCAGGAATTTTCTTATCAACTTTTACTAAAATATCATTGTTATACTTTAAAGCTATATTATCCAATGAATTTTTAATGGTTTCTAATTTATCTTCTAAATTAAATAGGTTATTTTCTAAAACCACATTATTCTCTTCAAACTTGTATACCTTTAAAATGTCATTTACTAAAGATAATAGATAATTTGCTGAAAATTTCAGTGCTTTTAAATGCGGGCTGTTCTCTAATTCTTGATGTTCAACTTCAATAATATCAGTAATTCCTATTACTCCGTATAAAGGTGTTCTAAGTTCATGACTAATTGTTGAAACAAATTGAGATTTAACTTTTGAAGCTTCTTCTGCGTTCTCTTTTGCTATTCGCAACTCTTCGTTTGCTTCTCTTAACTCTTCATTAGATTTTCTTCTAACCCTATTCAATTTTAATTGTGAATACAGTAAAATTAGAGTAGTTAAGAAAATAACACCTATTAGAATAATTAAGATTTTACTATTAAGAAGTTTTTGATCTTGAACCCTCTTATTAGCTTCCATTTTAATCAATTCTCTTTTTACCTCTTCTTTTTCAATTTGTTCAACTAGCCCTTTAACTTTTTCATTTTTTCGGCTATCATAATCTAATTGTTTGAGAGAATCTGTTATTAAAAGATATTTATAGGCTTTTTCATATAATTTTCTATTGTAATAGAATGAAGATAGACTTTCATACATTCCTATTTCATGATTGGAATCAAAATTTTTATGTTTTGCTTTACATATTTCTAAAGCTTTTAATAAATTATTCTCAGCAATGGCAAAATTACCCATATACTCTTCATAATCAGCATTTAGAGAATAGTAAAAAAACTGTGCTTCATACTCTCTTTCTAATGAATCGATATTAGGCCCAACCTCATTTAAATGCATTTTTCCTTCTTCAAATTTTTTATCTTCGAAATAAGTATTAACCAAATTTAACTTGTTATACGTAAATTCAACTATATCTACTTTTTTAGCATATTCTAAAGATTGTAAATAATATTTTATACCAGTTTCATCATCATTTTTATTATATGAATATACATTTCCTAAATTATTGTAAAGCCAACTTTTAATAGTATCATTGTCCGTTTTATTAGCATGAATTAAAGCCTTATTATAATAGTCTATTGCTTTATCATAATCATAAAATTCAACAAAATTTAATCCAATAAAATTATAAGCCTTGGCAATTGAAGGTTCATCATTTTCTTTTATAGCTAAAGACAATGCTTTTTTAGCATTTTGTAATGATAAATCTGGTTGACTAGTATGCAAATATTTTCCAGATTCTTTAAGATAGTCTTTAATTTTTTTAGAAGATGAATTTTGATTTTGAGAAAAGACTTTCATTCCAAAAACGAAGCAAAAAATTAATATTATAGTCTTAAATAAATGATTCATTGAAAAGAATTTGGACAATTTTAAAATTCCGTTATTTGCTAAAAGTAGTGTTTTTTATATAAAAAAGGGAGTGTTTATGTGTTTTTTATTAAGAAACTACTTAGTATATTGAAAAATAATTTGATATAAATCATTACTATTAAATGGTTTTACAAGTATATCATTAAAACCAATTTTATAAATATCCTCAGCAATTTGATCTTTTTCAAAAGCTGTTACTGCAATAATTGGTACTTCAACTCCATTTGATCTTAAAATCTTAGTTGTTTCTAAACCATTAATCATTGGCATATTTATATCCATTAGAATTATATCAAAACTTTGTTTTTTCAATAATTCAATTGCTTGATAACCATCATCAAGAATAGTACATTTTATATTTTTTAATTCTAAAATTTTTCGGGTAACAAGTTGATTAATTTTATTATCTTCAACTATTAAAACATTACAATTTAATTCAACTGAAGAAGAAAAATCAATTGCAGTTCTTTCAAGTAAATCATCAGAAACTGGCTGATAAGGAATTACAAATGTTATTGTTGTTCCTTTATTTTCTTCACTTTCAAGTTTAATAGAACCTCCAAGTAAAGTAACTAATTTTTTTACAATAGTTAATCCTAACCCAGTTCCTTGGTAATCATCTTCTTTTCTTTCAATTTGTACAAATTTATCAAAAACCTTATTATGAAGTTCTTTTGAAATTCCTATACCATTGTCGATTACTTTAAATTCGATAAAAAAATGATCATTTTCTTTTATTTGTCTAACCTCTAAATATACAACACCTTTTTTAGTAAATTTAAGAGAATTGCTAATTAGGTTAATAATAATTTGAGAGATTCTAATTCTATCCGTTTCTATCCATTTAGGCAATGGATAAAAAGGCTTTAAAATCAATTTATTTTTGGTGTCTTTTGCTATTAACTGTAAAGAATCGACCATTATCTCTAATTCTTTCTCTAAATCAAATACTTCTTTATTAAGTTGGATTTCAGTATCCTCTATTTTACTCATAATGAGAACGTCATTTACCAATTGAAGTAAATATTTTGCAGAAAATTCCAATGATTTTAAATGTGGACTTTCTTTGAGTTCTTTATAATCGTTACCTAAAATATTAGTTATACCTATTACACCATATAATGGAGTTCTTAATTCATGTGTAATAGTCGCTATGAATTTTGATTTTGCTATGTTAGCCTCCTCAGCTTTTACCATTGAAGCTTGGAGTGCATCATTTGAAATCTTTAAATTATTATTAATTTTTTTTGTTACATAAGTATAAGATGAAATAATTAAAATAATAACCAACATAAAAATTACAACTATTAATATAATTTTATTTATTAAAGTTGCTTTTTGTAATTGTGTTTCTTGTAATTTTTTTTCAGTTTCAATCTTTTGAATTTTTAAGTTTGAAACTTTTGCTTCAATGGGTGCTCCTAATAACTTTATTTGTCTTTGTTTTCCTTTCTCTTCTAATTCATCCTCAATTACATCATGCTTTTCTAGATATTTTAATGCTAAATCATATTTTTTATATTCTTTATAAAAATCATATATTTCATAATAAGCATCAACTGCATAAGTCTTATCGTACTCCTTGTCAATATTTTCTAGGTATGAAATAACTTTTAAATAATTAGCTTCCGCCTCTTCAAAATTATCTTTCTTTCTAAAATAAAAACCTTTGTAAGCATAAAATAAAATATTAAACCTAAGCTTATCTAGTGGCTTAATATAGGATTCAAAATCCATTAAATGTTTAAATCCAAGTTCTAATTTACCAATCTCAAAATAAGATTGCACTAATCCTATTTCAGTGTAAATTATATCCATAGAATCTTTGGAAATTAAGGCATATTCATAAGCTTTTTCAAAATTTTCTATTGCTTTTTGATTGTCTATTTCATGATAAAGATATAAATTGGCTAATGTTGAATATACTAAATTAATAAGCCTATTATCTTTTGAAAGTTTAGCATAGCTAATTGCTTTAAGATAATAGGCTTCTGCCTTTTTCAAGTCTTTTAATTCCTCATAACATAAACCAATAAAGTTATAAGCATTTGCTGTAAAGTAATCTTTTTTATTTTTTAAAGAATAATTTAGTAACGTTTCAGAATAATCTAAACATTTTGTTAGTTCTAAATTACCCAAAGATTCATTTGCTAATTGTATAGCTTGTGTTGCTTCAACATCATTAGTTATTCTTAACTCATTTGCCAATAAATTATTTCCATAAATAAAACAAAACAATAGGCTTATTGCTCTGAATGAGAACCTTATGTAGCTGATTAATTGCAAATAACAGTTAATAAATGACTAATTTCTAATCAATTTCTTATATTTAATTCTAGTTGGTGTAACATCTTTCCCTAATCTTTTCTTTTTATTTTCTTCATATTCAGAAAAACTTCCTTCAAAGAAATATACTTGAGAGTCTCCTTCAAAAGCTAAAATATGAGTACAAACTCTATCTAAAAACCATCTGTCGTGAGAAATAATAACTGCACATCCAGCAAAATTTTCAAGACCTTCTTCTAAAGCTCTTAATGTATTAATGTCCAAATCATTTGTTGGTTCATCTAATAATAATACATTTCCTTCTTCTTTTAAAGTCATTGCTAAATGTAGTCTATTTCGCTCACCACCTGACAATGTAGCTACCTTTTTGTTTTGATCACTTCCTCCAAAATTAAAACGAGATAGATAAGCTCTTGAGTTTACTTGTCTTCCTCCCATTAACATTAATTCTTGACCATCACAGAAATTTTCATAAATTGATTTTTCAGGATCAATATCGCTATGTGATTGATCTACATAAGCTATTTTAACAGTGTCTCCAATAGTGAAACTTCCTCCATCTGGATTTTCCTCATCCATTATCATTCTAAAAATAGTAGATTTACCAGCACCATTAGGACCAATAATTCCAACAATTCCAGCTTGAGGCAAAGTGAAATTTAAATCATCATATAATAATTTATCTCCAAAAGCTTTAGCTACATTTTTAGCTTCAATAACATTTGTTCCTAAACGAGGGCCATTAGGAATATAAATTTCTAATTTTTCATCTAGTACCTTTTGATCTTCGTTTAATAATTTATCATAATTTTGAAGACGTGCTTTTTGCTTGGTTTGACGGCCTTTGGCACCTTGACGAACCCAATCTAGCTCTCTTTCTAATGTTTTTCTTCGTTTTGAAGCAGATTTTTCTTCTTGCTCCATACGTTTTGTTTTTTGATCCAACCAAGATGAATAATTCCCTTTCCAAGGAATACCTTCTCCTCTATCTAACTCTAAAATCCAACCTGCTACATTATCTAAAAAGTACCTATCGTGAGTTACTGCAATTACAGTTCCTGCATATTGTTGTAAATGTTGTTCTAACCAAAGAACAGATTCAGCATCTAAGTGATTGGTTGGCTCATCTAATAGCAATACATCTGGTTGTTGTAATAATAAACGACACAAAGCAACTCTTCTACGTTCCCCTCCTGATAATACATTAATAGGAGTATCTGCTTCAGGAGTACGTAAAGCATCCATGGCAATCTCTAATTTATTATCTATTTCCCAAGCTCCCGCAGCATCAATTTTATCTTGTAATTCTGCCTGACGATCCATTAGTTTTTGCATTTTATCTGCATCTTCATACACTTCTGGTAATCCAAAACTATCATTTATTTTATTGAACTCTTCTAATAAGGCATAAATTTCTGCAGCTCCTTCTCTTACAATTTCAATAACAGTTTTATTTTCATCTAATTGTGGTTCTTGTTCTAAATATCCAACTGTATAACCAGGAGCAAAAACTAAATCACCTTGAAAATTTTTATCTAAACCAGCAATGATTTTTAATAATGATGACTTTCCAGAACCATTAAGACCAAGAATACCAATTTTTGCACCGTAGAAAAAACTTAAATAGATATCTTTAAGAACTTGCTTGTTTGTACTAGAGTAAATCTTATTTACTTTAGACATTGAAAAAATCACTTTTTTATCGTCTGACATTGTTTTTTATTAATTTAAAATATTAGTATGAAGTTCCTTTAAATAAGATATTTAATAAATGTCTAAATCATATTCAACTATCTAAAAAATACTTAATATGTGTACAAATATAGACTTAAAATTTAAAAAAATCAATGCCTATACAGGCTTAAATTTTGCGCAAAACGAAGAAGATGCCTGCAAAACAGACATCTTCTTTTTAAATAGTAAACGTTATTATTTGTTTTAAAATAATTGAAACTAAAACCCTTACTATTTTTTTATGATAATTTTTTTATGGATTGCAGTTCCGTCTCTAAATTTAATCTCTGCTATATATATCCCAGAGTCCTCTTTAGATAAATCCACTTTAACAGAAGTAGCTTTTGGTTTAATCATTTTGACTAATCTATTATTCGTTAAACTATTAATATTAATACTTTCAATCAATACTTCATTATTAGATTGAATAGTAAAAATACCTGTGTTTGGATTTGGAAATAACAGAACATCATCATTTTTAAATAATTCTTCAATGCTTTTCTCTTTCAACTCTTCTGGGAATGGATTATAATCATTTATTTTTGTTTTAGTTGAAATTACATCTTCTAACTCGTTTGTTGAGAATTTATTCTTTTCATACCATTTACCAATGCAGAAATCAAAGCATTTTGTACACTTAACACCACTCTTTAATGTTAATGTCATACAAATTGTATAGTTACCTGGTGTTCCTATATAACTTATTGGTAATCCATTATATACACTTGAACCATTTTTAATTATATTCATAGTAACTACACTACCTAAAGGAATTGGATCTGATTGAGCTGTTATTGCTGTGTTTCCACCTCCATATTCACTTAAATCAATTTTAAATTTAATAGAACAAGGTTCTGGAGTTACATCACAAATAATTAGCCTTTTAAGAGTTAATTCGACAACTGGCATTGTACTTGAATATGGATAAATCCATAAATTATCGAAATTATTTGTAGCTGTAAAAGTATACGTATAAGAATTCGTACTTGGTGGTCCTGTTGCATTCCAATTTTCATTAGCTATCAGCTGATTTGGTGAGGGTAAAGCTGGTAGAGCTGTGCCTCCTCCTATAACATCACCTTGAGTGGCAATCATTTTAAAATGTGCATTGGGATCGGCTAAACCTCCTCCTCTAACAACTGTTGTTGCAACTAGTGTTATGCAGTATTGACGACCTGCAACGAAATTATAGGAATGATAATTAATACCTTCTCCAATCCCGTTTGCAGACCACATCCATGCATTATTTGGACTCACAGATGGTGTTCCATGTGAAGCTTGCCAATCGGTATTACTTACAAAATAAGGATCGGGTTCAAAATCCATATTGGCAGTGCTACAATCTCCATTTGCACACTGTGAGAAACCTACTTGTTGCCCAAAAAGGAACAAGATTAAAAATGTTGATAATTTTTTCATTTTATTATTTGTTTGTTTACCCTACTCTATTTTTAAATTGGCTTTTCAGGATACTCCATTTAGATCGATCTACTAATAAGTGTTCAATTCTAAAACTCATTACCCAATAAAAACTGATAAAGTATTCGTTATTAAACAAATAATCATTTTCAAAACTCATTTCTTAGCTATTAAGAAATAAAAAAGTCGGTTATAAAATAACCGACTCTATATTTATTTCTCCAAAAAAATTATACTCTTCCCTTTAAGGCATTAAAAACCCAAGCAATAGCAAAAAAGCCTACTCCTACAGCTGAAAAACCCCAACCAGCTACATCTGCATATCTATAGATTCCTAAACCTATTAAAAGTAATCCCATTAGTATCATTATAAAAGTAGCCCAAGCTAATACCGTATTTTTATTCATTCCCATTTTTAATTATTTTGATTTGAGTAGAGCAAAGATACAAATTCTATTAGGATTGTAAATTATTTAAAAAACTGTATAATACTTAGCACAAAAAACAACAATCATAAAAAATTAACATTTTTTACATCAATACTATATATGAATTAACACTTTTTTTCGTAAATTTATAAAAACAAAACAAAACATAACTTTACAATTATCTGTAATAATTTATTGAGGTATTAATACATAATATAATTTATGTATTGACTTAATATGAAATCAATGTTTAATAAAACATCGATTTATGATTAATAATTTATTAATTTATTATAGACTGTTATGCGAAAAAATTACATTCAAACCCGTCTTGAAAACTGGAAAGTTATTACTTTAGTCTTTTTTCTTTTTATGATTTGTGTTTCTAATGCACAATCTATTGTTTATTCACAAAACATTGTTTCTGAAAGCAATGTTGATAATAGCGTAAATGCTAGTGATCAAAACCAAAGTACATATGCTGTTGTTAGAGCAAGTACTGGAATTGCTGTTGGTATAGGTAGCTACTCAGGTCATCTAGAGTTAGAGTTTCCTACAACATTACCTGCTAATACTACTACTTATGTAAAAGTTGAGGCTGAAGACAATTTATTTGATGTATTATTAGGAGGAAGTTTAGGCAATCTGCTTTCTGATGTTCTAGGAATTGTTATTATTGGGAACCAAGAATTCACCATCCAAGCTAAATTAAACAATACTGTCGTTCAAACTGGAAACTCACAAATTGTAAATGATTTTGCAAATCCAAATTTAAAAGTAGTAGTTAATGCCTTAGGAGAGCATTTTATTGCAATAACTCCTAATTCAGATTATAATAGAATACGATTAACTAATAGAGTAGGTTCTTTATTAGGACTAAATAATGTAAAACAATTAAAAGTATACGGTGCTTATTATATTGACCAAGCTGATGAGTGTGGAAGACCTTCTTATACCTCATTTGAAGGAAGTGGCATAACTTTAGACCTTATAAATCTTGCTGGTGCTGGTGTTACTAATCCTGAACATGTGATTGATTCAGATTTAAATTCTTATTCTGAATTAAGTTTAGGAGTTTTAAGTGTTGCTGCTTCAATTGAGCAAGTGGTTTATTTTGAAGGTTTATCAAACTCAAATGATGTTTTTAACATTAGATTGAAAGTTGACTCTTCTCTATTGGCGTTAGGTGTTGCAAATAATATAAATATAACTGCTTATAATGGGGCAAATATAGCTAATACCATAAGTCTAAATAGCTTATTGAATCTTGATCTTCTTACTTTAATGCAAAATAATCAAACTGTTACAATACCTTATACTCCTGGAATGCCTGTAGATAGAATAGCAGTTAGATATTCCTCTTTGTTAAATACTACTCTTTTTCAAAAATTAGATTTATTTGATATAGAAAGAGTACCAGCTTCCCCTACTATTGATGCTAACTCTCAAAATTTAGCAATTTGTTCAGGAAATACAGCAAATTTAATTGCTTATTCTGATCCAAATACATTACAACTTTATTGGTATGATGTTCATAGTGGAGGAACTCCAATTGCAATGTTAAATTCAGGTGAAACATTTACTACTCCTGTATTAACAACAACAACTAGTTTTTATGTTGCTGCAAAAAATCCTAACTGTAGCCAAGAATCTCAAAGAGTTGAAGTAGTTGTAAATGTAAATCCAACTCCAACTGCAACCGATATAAATGTATCTGGAAATGAAAATGCTATTTGTGCAATTGATGTTGTTAGCTTAACTCCTTCAAGTGCTATAACAGGTACTTATAATTGGTATTTTAATGCAAATGCAACAAATGAAATCACTAACGGACTTGTAGTTGGAAATATTACTTACACAATTGATTCAAATGGCGTTTTAATTATAAATGGATTAACCACAAATGATAGTCCAGCAACTTATTACTTAAGCATTACTGATTCAAATACAAGTTGTTCCAATGCTTCTGGAGATTTAAAAGAAGTCATAATAACTATAACTGATGAATTAACTCCAACAACGGCAAATACAACTCAAGAATTTTGTACCTCACAAAATACAACAATAACTGACTTACAAGTAAATGAATCTCCAATAAATTGGTATACAACTCCGACTGGTGGTTCTCCTTTAGATCCGAGTACTACTCTTATTGATGGAATGTATTATGCTTCATTAATAGGTAGCAATTGTGAAAGTAGTATTCGTCTAGAAATAACAGTAAGTATTTCCGATGAACAAACACCAACCACAACAAATGCGACTCAAGATTTTTGTGCTTCTCAAAGTGCAACAATAAGTGACTTACAAGTAAATGAATCTCCGATAAATTGGTATACAACTCCGACTGGTGGTTCTCCTTTAGATCCGAGTACTGCTCTTATTGATGGAATATATTATGCTTCATTAGTAGGTAACACTTGTGAAAGTAGTATTCGTCTAGAAATTATAGTAAGTATTTCTGACGAACAAACTCCAACAACAACCAATTTGACTCAAGAATTTTGTATTTCACAAAATGCAACAATTGCTGATTTACAAGTAAATGAATCTCCGATAAATTGGTATGCAACTGCAACAGGTGGTACACCATTGGATCCAAATACTTTGTTAGTTACAAACACTAATTATTATGCCGCATTAGTAGGTTCTTCATGTGAAAGTAGTATTCGTCTAGAAGTTACAGCTATCATTAATTCAGATAGTCAAGCTAGTTTAAGTGGTGATTTTAATAATGTTTGTTTTAGTAATGAATATACTTATACAACAGAAAATAATATGAGTAACTATCAATGGTCTGTTACTGGTGGTACAATTAGTGCAGGAGGAGATTCAGCTTCTAACTTTGTTACAGTTAATTGGAATCAATCTTCAACTGGAAATATAAATGTTAGTTATTCTAATCCTTCCCTATGTAATGGAACAGCATCTTTTTCGCAAGACATTACCATTAATACTTGTTCAGATATTACTATATCTAAAGTAGCCAATAATTCGCAAGCAGCAGTTGGTGAAACAGTAGTATTTACAATAACAGTTAATAATAATGGTAGTTCTAACATTAATGATATTGAAGTTCTAGAAAACTTACCATCTGGTTATGCATATATTTCAAATACTACTTCAATTGGAAGTTATAATGTGTCCACTGGAATTTGGTCAATTAATAGTTTATTAGCAAATGAAAGTGCTATTTTAGAAGTTACAGTTACAATAAATGCAACAGGAAACTATACAAATACTGCATCGATAATAAACTCAGATCCAATTGATACCGATTTAAATAACAATAACGCAACTGCAGAAGTAGCAGTATCTTGTTTGATAGTATATAATGAATTTTCACCTAATAATGATGGTCAAAACGAACATTTTATAATTGATTGTATTGAAAACTATCCTAACAATAAACTAGAGATATACAATAGATATGGAAATATTGTATATGAAACTGTATCATATAATAATACTTGGAATGGTGTTGCAAATGTGAGTGATATAGTAAATAAAGGTGAAGTATTACCTGTAGGTACTTATTTCTATTCTTTAAAAATAGATGAGTTAAACATGACTCGTTCTGGTTGGTTATATATCGCAAAATAATTTCTCAAAATTCTATTAACAAAAAGTATTCAATTATGAAAAAAATATATAGATTCTCTTCAAGGATCCTTCAAACTATGCTTGTTATATTCATTTGCAATAATGCTTTTGGACAACAACAACCACAATATACACAATACATGTATAACACAATTAGCATAAATTCGGGTTATACAGGTACAAGCACAAATCTTGAAGCTGTTTTATTACATCGATCTCAATGGATTGGGATCGATGGTGCTCCAACAACTCAATCACTAGGTATACATGGTAAAATAGGTGACTATACTGGGTTAGGATTGAGTGTAATTAATGATAAAATTGGTCCACAAACCCAACAATATTTTAATGCAAACTTTGCCTATCGCATACAAATGAATGAGAATACAACTTTATCTCTTGGTGTAAATGCTGGAATAAATTTATTAAATATAGACTGGTCTAAAGGAACCTATAAAATGGAAACTGATAATGCCTTCAATACAAATATTAATAACAATACAAGGTTGATTTTTGGAACTGGTGGCTTTTTATATAATGAAAATTGGTATGTAGGTTTATCAATCCCAAATTTTATAATTACTGAGTCCTATGATGATATTAAAGAATCCATAATAAGAAGAAAAACACATTATTATATTCAAGGTGGTTATATATTTAATCTTTCTAGTAATATAAAATTTAAACCTGCCTTTTTAGCTAAAATTGTTGAAGGTTCTTCAGTAACATATGATGGATCATTAAACTTTCTTTTCTATGAAAAATTAGTCCTTGGTGCTGGTTACAGATTTACAGACGCTGTATCTGCACTAGCAGGATTTCAAATAACAAATTCAATATTTGTTGGATATGCTTATGATCGTTCAGTTACTGATTTACAGAAGTATAATGATGGATCACACGAAATTATATTCAAGCTTAATTTAAATGGAAAAGCAAAACTAGCTCGTTCACCAAGATTCTTCTAATAAAAAATTATTATGAAAAAAATATTCCAAATAACAATCTTATTATTAAGTATTTCTCTTTTCTCTCAATCAAATTTAGAAAAGGCTACAAAATACTATAATACAATGCAGTATAAAAAAGCTATCGAATCTTATCAAAAAATAATTGAAAAGCAAGAAGCTACAAGTCATGAAACCATTTTTAGAATAGCTAATAGTTATTTTTATATTAATGATTATCAGAATGCGAAGAAATGGTTTGATAAAGTATATGAAATTCAACAAAAAACTATGGCTGAGGTTAATTTTCTAAAATATATAGAATGCTTAAAGGCCAATAGAGATAATGATAAAGCTAATAAAATATTAAAAGAATACTATAAAAATAATCCGAATAAACTAAAAACATTAGCGATACAAAAGAAAGGCTTAGATAGTTTAAATAATCAGAAATCACTTTTTACAGTCACAAATCTCTCAATAAATACTCCAATGTCTGACTTTGGAGCTGTTAAATATGGTCCTAATAAAATAATTTTTTATTCTACAAGAGATACAGCTAAGGTAAATAAAAAAATATATTCATGGAATGAACAACCCTATTTGAGTACATATGTTGCTGAAAAAAACATTTCCACTGGTGAAGTAACGAATGTTAACCTTTTTTTAGATAATTTAAATTCTAATTATCATGAAGCTACAGTAGCTTTTTCAAATGATTTAGAAAAAATTTACTTTACCTCTAACTATTTAAAGAAAAATAGAATAAAAATAAATAGAGAAGGTTGTTCTAATATGAAAATATTAAGAGGTAATATAAAAGATAATAAAATTATAAAAACTGAAGTTTTAAAATTTAACGATGAAGAGTTTTCATGCGCACATCCAGCATTATGTGATAAAGGAAAATATCTTTTCTTTGTCTCAGACATGCCTGGTGGTTATGGTTGTACAGACATTTATTATGCAGAAGTCTTTGAAGATGGTACTATTAACACTCCAATTAATGCAGGACCAATGATAAATACGGCTGGAAGAGAAATGTTTCCTTATTTTGTAGATAATACATTATACTTTTCTTCAGATGGTCATTTTGGAATGGGAGGACTAGACATTTTTGAAGCTAAAATAGACTCAAAAAATACTTTCGAAACTCCATTAAACTTAGGAGCTCCAATTAATAGTAATATGGATGATTTCTCTTTTACTTTTGATAAAAAAGAAAATAATGGTTATTTTTCTTCAAATAGATCAATGGGAAAAGGTGATGATGACATTTATTATTTTATAAAAGAAAAGCCTGAACTATATCAAATTTATTCTGGTAATGTCTTAGATGAAACTACTAAATTACCTATTCCATTAGCAGATATCAAAATCAATGATATTTTTGGTGATACTATTGAAACAACAAAAGCTGATAGTCTAGGATTTTACAAATTAAAATTACCTTGTAAATCAGAATTTAAGCTAAATTTTTCCAAACCAGATTACAATTCAAAAAATATAGTGGTAAAAACAGACAGTATACCTTTAAAAGAGCTTAAAAACAACATTGTTTATCTAGTCAACTACAACAATCTTGTTGTCAAAGAAGGTGATATTGAAAAAGTAAAAATAAATCCAATTTATTTTGATCTTGATAAATATGCGATTACATCTAGAGCTGAAATAGAACTTGATAAAGTTTTTTATCTAATGAATGAATTTCCAGATGTTATCATAAAAATTGAATCACATACTGATTCAAGAGGCTCTGATTCACATAATTTAACATTGTCAGACAACAGAGCGAAAGCTACACAGTCCTATTTATTGTCAAAAGGAATAAGTCCTACTAGAATTATTGACGCAAGAGGTTATGGTGAAACAAGGTTAAAAATAAATTGCCCTAATGGTGTAAAATGTTCAGAAGAACAACATGCTATTAATAGACGATCAGATTTTATAATAATAAATAAAACTAAAAATGGAGAAATTTAATTTCTCCATTTTTTAATTAAATATTTTGATTAACAACTCTTTTAATAAATCGTGTTGTGAAATTGAATTTGCCCCTACTCCTTTACTTTTAACATCTATATCTCTTAAAGAAGAAACTATTGCACTTACCTTTTTCATGGGATAGTTTTTAATCGCAATATCATAATCAGATAAAAAATAGGGATTTACTTTTAAAACCCTTGCTACATTAGCTTTAGATTTATCTTTTAGACCATGATATTGAAGTAATTGTGAGAAAAAACCAAATACAAGACCCGTAGTTACAACTATAGGATTGTCTTTTGGGTTTTGAGAAAAATAAGCAATTATCTTATAGGCTTTCAATTGATTTTTCTCCCCTATTGCTTTTCTAAGTTCAAAGTTATTGTAATCTTTACTTATTCCAATATTATCTTCAATATCTTTTGCTGTTATAGAATGCCCTTTAGGCAATATAATTTTTAATTTATCTAATTCATTAC
Organism: Flavobacterium jejuense; assembly: GCF_006491595.2. Lineage (GTDB taxonomy): Bacteria > Bacteroidota > Bacteroidia > Flavobacteriales > Flavobacteriaceae > Flavobacterium > Flavobacterium jejuense. The sequence goes on along the minus strand of NZ_VEVQ02000001.1, from coordinate 517,211 downwards.
TAATCTTCGAAAGATCTGTACCTAAAAACTCTACTAACATGGCAGCAGCCTTAGGTTCAATACTATATTTTTGTCCTGATAATACTCTTTTAATCCAATCACCAACTTGATTTTCATATAATTTTTTACTTTCAAAAACAGTTCCTGTCTTAGCTAAAACTTTAGTTACTTTTTTTCTCTTATCTAAGGTTTTATATTTATAAGCAAAAACTAAAATAGTTGTTGGCTGAGGGTTTTCAGCGTAAGACTCTAACTTATCTATTGTTCTCGACAACTCTTGAGCTTCTTTTACAATAACCACTTGTCTTTCAGCCATCATAGGATACCGTTTTGCGTTTGAAACAATATCTTCTATCGATGTATCTCTTCCATACAAAACCACTTGATTAAATCCTTTTTCATCTTCAGTTAATACATTATCTTCAATATATTCCGTCAACTTATCTATATAATAAGGTTCTTCACCCATCAAAAAGTAAATAGGTTTAAAATTTCCAGATTTAATATCTTTAATAATTTGTAAGACTTCGTCCATAATAATAATGAGTGTTCAGTAATTAGTTGGCTGTTTCTAATAATTACCTAATTTTGCGTAATGAAGCAATTAAATTTTCCAATTTATTCATTTCGGTTCAAAAATAGTGAAAATAAAACCTACATTTTTGATGAAATTAGAAAAAAATTTATAATTCTGACACCTGAAGAATGGGTTCGTCAAAACACATTACATTATTTAATTTATGAGAAAAAATATTCAAAATCATATATTAATGTTGAAAAACTAGTTAAAGTCAATAATATAAATAAGCGATATGACATTGTTGTTTTTAATGCTAATGGATCTATTTTTCTCCTTATCGAATGCAAAGCTCCAGAAATAACAATTTCTCAACAAACTTTTGATCAAATAGCACAATATAATTTAGTTTTAAAAGCTGACTATTTAATGGTCACTAATGGTCTAAATCATTATTTTTGCAAAATGGATTTTGAAAATGAAAAGTATTCTTTTTTAAAAAAATTACCGGATAATACTAATTAAAAAATGGAAAAAAGAGATTATATTGAATCTATGATTGAACAATTAGGTAATTCTCTAAGAAAAATGTTGTCTTTTTTAATCAAAGGTAATAACAAAGAAAATGAAATAGAAATGATTGCCACAATTGACAGAGATTTTTTGACTGAATTTAAAATTTCAATTGATGAGTTAATTTTACTTTCTAATGATGATTTTAAAAAGAAAATTATCGAACTAAAATTAAAAGAGAATCATATTGAAATATTGTCTCAATTATTTTTACAAATGAGTTGGCTAGATAAATTATTTAATGATTTAAAAGTTGAAAAGCTGAAAGAAAAAGCAATTTTATGTCTAGACATAGCTGACTTTGTTTCAAATTCTTTTTCTGTTGAAAGAATTAATAAGAAAAAAGAAATTTTAAATTCTAAATGAAAAAAATAGCAGTAGTTATACTAAACTGGAATGGTTCAAATCTTTTAAGACAATTTTTACCTTCAATAATTTCATTTTCAAAAGAGGCTAATATTTATGTCATTGATAATGCCTCAACTGATGATTCTATAATCGTTTTAGAAAAAGAATTCCCATCAGTTAGTATAATAAAAAATACTGGTAATTTTGGCTTCGCCAAAGGCTACAATGAAGGTTTGAGGTCAATTAAAGAACCTTATTTAGCTTTAGTAAATAGTGATATCGAAGCTACTGAAAATTGGTTACAACCTATAATTAATTTATTTAATAAAGAACCAGAAACAGCTATAATTCAGCCTAAAATTTTAGATTATAAAAACAAAACATACTTTGAATATGCAGGTGCAGCTGGAGGATATATTGATAAATATGGCTATCCATTTTGTAGAGGACGACTTTTTGATAGTATAGAAGAAGATAAAGGACAATATAACACTACGATTGAAATCTTTTGGGCTTCTGGAGCTTGTTTTTTTATAAGAAATGAAGTCTATAAAAAATTAAATGGCTTTGATGAAGATTTTTTTGCTCATCAAGAAGAAATTGATTTATGCTGGAGAGCTTTTAATATAGATTACACTATCAAATATTGTGCGGAAACAGTAGTTTATCATGTAGGTGGTGCTACATTAAACTCAAAAAATCCTAAAAAAACATTTTTAAACTTTAGAAATTCTCTTTTTATGTTAGTAAAAAACCTTCCTGGAACGAAAATAATACCTATTTTATTTCTGAGATTAATTTTAGATGGTATTGCAGGAGTCCATTTCTTATTTCAAGGAAAGCTAGTTCACTTTTGGGCAGTATTAAAAGCACATTTTTCATTTTATTGGTTTTTACCTAAATACTTAAAAAAGAGATCTATAACTAATAGAAAAAAATATTTTTTGATTTCGTCTATAGTCTTTCAATATTTTGTAAAAAAAAGAAACACTTTTTCTAAATTATTTTAACAATAGTTTAGCTATATTAATTTCAAAGTAAGCCTAATTGTATATAATTTTGTAAAAAAATAATAGAATTATGAAGAAAATCGTTTTGGTTGGTACATTAGTGTTAATGTCATTATCTTCTTGTGTTTCTAAGAAAAAATTTACTGAATTAGAAAGCAAGAATAAAGAAATTCAGGATTTGCTAAATTCTGCAACAGTTAAACTGAATAATTGTTTAACAGAAAAATCTTCAATTGCAAGTCAGTTGGAATATCTTAAAAAGAACAATTCAGATTTAATTAATAGTTCAAAAGAACTAACCGTTTTAACTACTAAAGGTGCTCAAAATTTAGAAAAATCCCTAGAAAGTTTAAAAGAGAAAGATTTAAAAATATCACGGCTACAAGATGCTTTAACTAAAAAAGATAGTGTAACATTAGCATTGGTAACTAGTTTGAAGAAAGAAGTAGGTTTAAATGATCCAGATATTAATGTAAATGTTGAAAAAGGAGTTGTATTTATATCAATTGCTGATAACCTTCTTTTTAAATCCGGAAGTTATGAAGTAAGTCCTGGAGCAAAATCTGTTTTGGCTAAAGTAGCTAAAGTAGTCAACAGTAAGCCAGATTTTGAATGTATGGTAGAAGGTCATACTGATAATGTTCCAATTAAAAGTACAGTATTACTTGACAACTGGGATTTATCTGTTAAAAGAGCTACATCAATTGTAAGAGTATTACAAAATGAATTAGGAGTTGATCCAAAACAGCTTATCCCTGCTGGTAGAAGTTATTACGTTCCTTTGGTTGAAAATGATACTCCAGAAAATCGTAGTAAAAACAGAAGAACAAAAATTATCATTTTACCAAAAATCGATCAGTTTTATGATATGATTGAAAAAGAAATGAAAAATTTAGAAGCTAAATAATATCACACTCATTTTATGAGTTTTTTTAAAAGACATAGTATTGAACAAATACTATGTCTTTTTATTTTTGGCACTACTTTTGTGTACATTTTAAATAATAATATATCATTCTTTGACAAAAAAATGTTATCTTTATTATTATTTAATTAATTTTGCAACCCTAATTTTTTAAATTTATGAAAAAATTTATTTTGTTATTAGCTTTTCTAATAAGCGTTATGTCATATTCTCAAGATGACTTAGATGTAGATGGAATAAAAATTAAAAAACACATTAAGGTAAGAGATACTGGTGGTAAAACTAAATTAGTTCTCAATGGCTATGGTATAAGAGATAAGATGTGGATTAATTTATATGTTCAAGCATTATACCTTATAGAGAAAACAGATAATGCTGATGAAATTCTAGATTCTGATGAAACCATAGCAACTAGACTTTATGTTACTTCTTCTCTTGTAACAAGAGAAAAATTAATTAAAGCTATTGAAGAAGGTATAGAGAAGTCTTACAAGGGTGATTTAGAGCCTCTTAGAGATAGAATGACGAAATTTATGTCTTTATTTGAAACAGTTACTGAAAAAGGATATGTTGAGTTTGTATATTCGAAAGAAGATGTAAAAACTTATGTATTCATCAATGATAAATTGACTGGTGAAATTGAAGGATTGGATTTTAGAAGAGCACTTTTCGGTATTTGGTTAGAAGAAAGAGCAGTTGATAGAACGCTTAAGAAAAGACTTTTAGGGAAATAAAAAATATATAATATAGTCAAGTGCTTCATATAGAAGCACTTTTTTTATAAGCCATAATTTGAAGGTAGCATATCACCAACTTTTCTTTTGGAAATGTCTCCAGAAAAATAAATTTTGTCATAATCAGAATGCAATCCAAAATTATCAATGGTAAAATTAGTAGTGTAGAAAAAAACTTTTGAATGTTCTTTTTTATTATATAAAATTCCAAATTCTGTAATAAAATCATTTTTACGATTTGGTTTGTTTTGAGGTGTAATAAGAATTTTATATTGACTATATGACAATTTACTAATTTTAAAATGTTGCTTTGGATTTATAATATAAGCATCATTAAAATAGGCATACTGGTCATTTAACCATTTTCCTTCTACCATTGTTCTAAATAAATGTAAAGTTGATCCATAATATGATATTTTTCTTCTCTCTAATTTTTCGTCAGAAGAATCAACATCCGTAAAAACAGAAGTACCTCCAAAAATAGAACTAGAAACATTTTTATAATCGGCACTAAGCTTAACTAAATTACACTGAAAATTGAGTAAATTATACTCAATGTTATACCCTAAATACTTATTTTCTATATGTAAAGGTCTATCTGAAAAAGCATCAAAAATATAGTTTTCTTCATCATATTTAAAATACAAATCATCCTCATTAGTAATTAAACAATTTAATCCTGCTCTGTATTACCTAAAAACAGTTCTTTAAACAATTGAAGAAGTTGTTCCCTTGAAAATCTAGTTTTATCTAAAGTAACTTCTCTTAATTCAATTCTATCCTCTTCAAGTATTACATTCAACTGAAAACTACTCTCTTCAATAATAAAATATTGTGGTTTATAACCTACATAACTAACTACAATATAAGTATTTAATTTACTTGGTAAGATTAAAGTAAATTTACCTTCAAAATCTGAAGTAGTTCCTAATGTTGTTCCATTTACATAAATAGCAACATTCGATAAGGGATTATTATTTATGTCTAAAACAGTACCATTTACTTCTATTTGTGCTAAAAAAGAAGTGTAAAAGCTAACAAAAATAATAGTAAAAATATATTTCATTATTTCAGTTTTACAAACCGTAGTTTGAAGGTAACATGTCTCCTACTTTCCTTTTGGTAATATCTCCTGAAAAGTAAATTTTATCATATTCTGAAAACAATCCATATGAATCAACGTAAAAAGTATTGGTGAAGAAAGTTATTTTTGATTGTTCTTTTTTATCATGAAGTATATTAAAGGCTGCAATAAAACCTTTTTTATTGAATTTTTTTGGTTGTTTAGTTACGTTTATCTTATAAATTCCTTCCTTTTCAATTGTTACTTTGAAATGTTCCGTAGGGTTTGTCATAAAACTTCCTTCAAACAGAAGAAAATCATCTTTACCCCATTTATTGGACACTAAATTTCTAAAAAATTGTAACGATGATCCTTCATACGATTTTTCACGTCGCTTTAAATATTTCTTATCAGTATCAATATCAGTAAAAAAAGAAGTTCCTGCGTATAAAGCACTTAAGATATCACTCGAATTTATACTAAGTTTATAAAATTCACATTCAAAATCAACCAATTGAAATTGAATTTTATAACTTAAATAAGCATTAGAAATAAGCAATGGTTTATCCGAGTAGGCTTTAAAAACAAAACTTTTATTATCATAATCAAAGTATAACTCATCTTCATTCTCAATTACACAATTTGAGCCTGCCTTATTTGTACCTAAAAATTGTTCTCTAAACAATTGAAGCATTTGCTTTCTAGAAAATCGATTTTGTTGGACAACAACTTCTTTTAATTCTTTAACATCTTCGATTAAAACTGTATTAATTCTTGTCAGCTTAGGACTAATATCTTGATATTTTGTGCTATAACCAAAGTAACTAAAAACTAATACGGAGTTAATGTTTGAAGGAATGGTCAAGCTAAAAAACCCATTTTCATCAGTTACAGTTCCTATTGTTGTTCCATCTACATAAACAGAAGCCCCAAATAAAGCTTCTTTACTAGTGTTGGTTACATTACCTTCAATTTTAATTTGAGAAAATACTGTTGTAATACAAAATAAGTAACCCAAAAAAATAAACAATTGTTTCATATGTTATAAAATATCCAAACTCCCTTTTCCTTCACGAATGACTTCCGGTTCATATCCTGATAGATCAATGATAGTGGAAGCAATATTATCACCGTAGCCACCATCTATAACCATATCAACTTTATTTTGCCATTTTTCAAAAATTAATTCTGGATCTGTTGAATATTCAAGAACCTCATCCTCATCTCGGATTGATGTTGATACTATAGGGTTTCCCAACATCGTTACAATTTGAATGGCTATGTTATTATTTGGTACACGAATACCAACAGTTTTTTTCTTACGAAATTCTTTAGGCAAGTCATTGTTACCTGGTAAAATAAAAGTATAAGGACCAGGTAGTGCTCTTTTTAAAATTTTAAAAGTAGCTGTATCAATTTGCTTTATATAATCTGAAATATTACTCAAATCACTACAAACAAAGGAGAAATTAGCTTTTTCAAGTTTAATTCCTTTGATTTTTGCGATACGCTCTAAAGCTCTAGAATTAGTTATATCACAACCTAACCCATAAACAGTATCTGTTGGGTAAATAACTAAACCTCCATTTCTCAATACATCAACTACTTTTTTAATAGCAGTCTCGCTAGGTTTATCTTCGTATATTCTTATGAATTCGGCCATATTATGCTGGATAATCTTATTAAAAATGATTATCTTGAGTCAAAGATAAAAATTAACTATAAAATTACATTATTTATTTATGATTTCAATTCTGTTACTTATTATAATAATCATAAAATGAAAAAAATGTTATATTTAATAGTTTAGTAAAAAAATATTAAGTATAAGTTTAAAGATGAAGTTTATTTTAAATGATTTATATTGTCACAAAAGAGAAATAATAGTGAAAACTTTATTCTGTTTCCGTCAAAATGTATTTTTAGATACAAACATATTAAAGGACATATATGTATTAAAATGATGTTGGAGTCCCTAGGAACTCCAACAAATAATTAAAATAACTAACTTAACTTTCTTATAAAAGAATATTTTATCTAAACTAAAATTAGTATCCTGGATTTTGATCAGATGGCTGTAAAGCTATATTTTTGGCAATTTCAGAAGCTGGAATTGGAAATAAATCATTTTTTGAGGTATATCCATAAGTAGATAATTCTACACTTGCTCTTCCCCATCTTACTAAATCCCAAAAGCGTTGGCCTTCAAAAGATAATTCTAAAAATTTTTCATTAACTATTGCATCAAATAAGTTTGTACCTGATAAAGTTGAAGACACATCAGAAAGTCCTGCTCTTTGTCTTATTTTATTTAGTTCAGTTCTAGCATTTTCGTCTAGACCTACCTTATTATAAGCTTCAGAAGCTAACAAAAGAACTTCTGCCATTCTAAAAAGTCTCCAATTTGTACCATAATTTAATTCTCGAACCGTTCCATCTGGAGATGTTTCTTCAGCACGAGTAGCGTACTTAGTTCGGATAGCACCTTCATAATCCCAGGGTAAACCTGTTAGGCTTCCTCCTACAGCATTAAGTTCAGCTTCTGTCATTAATGTTGCTGCTTTACGATTAATATCTCCTGCAGTTTCAAATGCAGAAATAATTTTTGCAGAAGGTAAATTGAACCCCCAACCATTAATAAGACCAGTTCCCGTTAAATCGAAGTATCCATCGCCACGAGGTCCCATTAATTGAACATGTATATTGTTTTCAGTACGACCTCCCCAATTAAAATTATTCCAATCATTTGCACTAGTACTAATATAACCTATTTCAAATAAAGATTCTATACCAAACTCAGAACTTGCTCTCCAAACTTCACTTACATTTGGTTCTAAATCATGTGCTGGATTTGAAATTACAGCTTCAAAATAAGGAATAGCTTCATTATATCTCTCTTGAAAAACTAACACTTTACCTAATAAAGCCTGAGCTGTACCTTTAGAAACCCTAAAATTATTATTAATTCCCGTTAGAGTACTTTTATCTGGTAAACCGTTTATAGCATCAGTTAAGTCTGATTCAATCTGTACATATATTTCTGCCCTCGAACTTTTGGGTTTTGCAAAAGCTTCTGGACTGATTTCTTTAGGATTCTCTAAACGTAAAGGTACGGCTCCCCACATAGTAGTTAACTCAAAATAACACCAAGCTCTCATAAACTTTGCTTCAGCCAATGCAAAAGTTTTATTGTTTAAGTTTCTTTTTTCTACTTCAATAATAATTGTATTAGCTAAGGCAATTGTTCTATAGTATTTATTCCACACAGATTCAATTGTAGGATTAGAAACAGAGATATTAACATAATCATCAACTTCCTGTAATTGCTTTTGATCTGCATCACTTCCCCCACCAGCATTTGCTTCATCCCCTGGCAATAATTTTAAGAAGAAAGCACTACTCCAATCTACGCCATTATTAAATTGCATCATGTCATACAAACCGATTAATGCTTTTTCAGTATTAGTTTCAGTATCAAAAAAAGTATCACTTTCTAATACTCCTATAGGTTCAACTTCTGTGAATTCAGAATTACATGATGTACTTAATAAAAGTATTCCAATAATATTTATAATTTTTTTCATATCAATAATTATTTATTTATTTCTAATTTTCTATAAAAACAACTTTATTTTTTTACAATTATTCAATTCACAATTCAAATAATTTATATTAGTTGTGAGTTTAAAAAAATAAGTTTTTTATAGCTATTTCATGTTTTAAAACTCAATTGCTAGACCAATTAATAATTTAGCTGGAATTGGGTAAAATCCTCTATCAACGCCTATACTATTATCTGAAAAACTTCCAGATTCTGGATCTAATCCATTGTATTTAGTAAATGTAAAATAGTCATCTAGAGATACATATGTCCTAAGTTTACTTAATTTTAATTTTTTAGAAATTTCATTTGAAAAATTATAACCTAATTGTATTTGTTTAATTCTCAAATAAGAACCGTCTTGAACAACTAAATCGGTATCATAAGCTGAAGATGCATATTGAGCAGCTGGATAACTAGCAATATCTCCTGGTTGTGTCCATCTTCCATCGAAAAACTCTATAGGTTTGTTAGTGATTGGTCTTGAAGGTTGGTGATAAGCTGCAAAAATATCATTCCCATATGTACCTTGAAATCTAATCATTAAAGTGAAACCTTTATAACCAAAATCAAAATTTCCACCGAAAAGATAATCAGGATGAGGAGAACCAATATTAGTTTTATCATTTGATGTTATTCCAGGTATTCCATCCGTATCAACAATATTTATTTCACCTGTATTTGGATTAATTCCATCTGTTTTATATCCATAGAAATACCAAATAGGTTCTCCTTTTTTAAAGCGAGTAATACCGTCATTATTTTGAGGTGCAGTAGCTCCAATGATAAAACCATCATCACCAACATAGTTAATTTGAGTAACTTCATTATGTAATGTAGAGAAATTAAGATTAAGACCATAACTAAAACCACCATCCGTTTGATTATTATAGCCTATTTCAAACTCTAAACCTTTGTTTTGAACTGTACCTGCATTAATAGCTGGAACACCTACACCTAATGATGGTGGTGCAATAATATTTCCATTATTAAGAAGTAAATTTTTTGTTGTTTTAACATAGTAATCCATTGAGAAGTTTAACTTATTATTTAATGCACGCAAATCAAAACCAAAATCAATTTGTTCTGAACGCTCCCATTCTAAATCACGATTTGCTAAATTTCCAGCAGTTACTCCAGTTTGTCCTTGATAGACAATTGGAACTGTATTACCCGTTTCCTGCGCTACAGATTGAAATACTAAATTACTAATATAAGTATTTAAATTATTATCACTACCGTTTTGTCCCCAACTACATCTTATTTTTAAATAATTCAATATTTTATTATCTTCTAAAAAGCTTTCTCTAGAAACAATCCATCCTGCTGAGGCTGCAGGAAAATAAGCTGTTTTTTTATTGGTAGGAAAAAAACTAGATGCATCAGCACGGTATGAAGTCTCTAACAAATATTTACCCATATAATCATAAGAAAGTCTACCAAAAAAAGAAGTTCCTACTCTTTGTGTAACACCACCACCAATAACATCATTATCTCTATTAGAATAATCAAAGTAGGCAAACTGGTCAGATTGTGCAGGTAAATCTGATCCACGTAAAATGTAAAATGGATTTTTCCATTTTTCTGCTGAATAACCCAATAAAGCCGTTAAATTATGATTTCCAATACCTTTAGAATAAATAGCAAAATTTTCCCATTGCCATCTTGTCTGTCTTGAAATTCTATTATTCAAAGTAACAGTAGAATTCTGAGCTTCAGATGATACATAATAGATAGGAGTCCATCTATTATCAAAAGTATTTGTTCTTTCATACCCTAATCGTGAAGTAAAACTTAAGCCCTTTGCTAATCTTAATTTAGCATAAATAGTTCCTAAAATTTTATCTGTATCAATACTTCCTCTAAAATTATAGTTGGCAGCTCCAACAGGATTTATAACCTCACCTGTTGAATAGGTTGGATATCCATAAACGTTACCATATTGATCTGTCATTGCAGTACCGTTAGCCAATCCATCAACCGCATTTTGAGGTAAATTTCCTGAATAAATTACAGGTGTTAATGGGTCAATAAGTAATGCATTGTTTACCACACCACGAAACGAATCATCCTCTGTTATAGGTGAGGTACCAATTACTGAATAGTTGATATTTGCTCCTACTTCTAACCAATCGTTCATTTCACTTTTAATATTCGATCTTAAAGTATATCTTTTATAATCAGAAGCATTACCAACTACTCCATTCTGATCAAAAAATGTTCCCGATAGATAATAAGATGTTTTTTCATTAGCTCCTGAAAAGCTAATATCATGTCTTTGCATAAGTGCATCTTGAAATAACGCATCTATCCAATTAGTATTAATTCCATTATCAACAATTTGAGTTTGACCTGCTTCTTGAAAATAAGTAACAAATTGAGACGCATTCATCAACTCCATTTTTGTTCTAACTGATTGAATTCCAACTTGAGAAGAATAACTAACAACTGGACTTCCTAATTTTCCTTGTTTTGTGGTAATAATAACAATACCATTTGCACCTTGTGTACCATAAATAGCTGTAGAAGCTGCATCTTTCAACACTTCAACATTAGAAATATCATTAGGAGAAATGTTATCTATTGAACTTACCTTCATCCCATCTACTATATATAAGGGATCAACATTACCATTTGATCCAACACCTCTAATTCTAATTTTTGCTCCAGATCCTGGTGAACCAGAACTTGAAACAACGGTAACACCAGACGTTTTACCTTGTAAAACTTGTTCTACACGTTGCGATGATGAACCTTGAATATCACCTACATCTATACTTGATATAGCACCTGTTACTAAGCTTTTCTTTTTCACTGCATAACCAATATTAACTACCACCTCTGCTAAATTATTAATATCTTCTTCTAAAACTACATCAATAGTAGTAGTGTTAGCAACTGTAATTTCTTGTGATTTATAGCCTAAATAACTAAAAACTAATACACTTCCTGGTTTTACGTTTACTAATTTATAATTTCCATCAAAATCTGTTTGTGTACCAATAGAGGTTCCCTTAATAAGGACAGAAACACCAATAAGAGGTCCTTTATTATCAATCACTTTACCAGTAATATTTTGACCAATAATAAACTGAAATGAAAATAAAGAAATAATAAAAATTAATGATTTACTCATAAGATAAATTGTTTTGAATGTTTGTTTGAATAATTGTTTACCTAATTTTTTTACAGTTTATAATTTCAATTTAATTATAAACTGTAAAAAAATTTAAAGCAATTAAACTTACAATTTTTTTACAAAAACCTTATATAACAAATGTTGTAAAATATGAATCAAATGTTGCATAAATACATTTAATTCAAACATTCAACATAAAAAAACAAAAAAATATTTAAATATTTCATTTTTTTAATATTTTTTTTTAATTATCAACAACACAAACAAAACTTTAACAAACTTGATTTTGAGGATTGATTAAAAAGAGATAATTACTAATTTTATTTAGGAGTTTTAAAAAAATTCAATAGCTAGAAAATAGTTCAATTATTCCCCTTTTATTATGTGGATAATTTTTCATTTTCTTTATTACCAAATGAAACCTCTTTAGGAGAAAAAATTAAAAATAAGATTTGAAGCTGGAAGTTATATGATAAAATAAAAGTTTTATTTACTTACAATCAACTATATTACATTTATGACATAATACATTGATTGCTATAGTAAATAGTATTAATTGTTAGATCTTGTCATTTTACAAAGATTATAAGCTTATTTATTCCATACTAACCTAAAACATCTAATTTGGCAAATTTTAATAAAAGCTTCTTTAATCCACCAACATCAAATTTAATTTCTGCCTTTTTATCTGCACCTATCCCTTCAATACTAACAATATGACCTTTACCAAATCGTTCATGCATTACAATATTACCCACTACTAGATTATTATCAAATAAATTTGTATTCCCTTGTGTTTTAATTCCAGAAACTGGTTTTAATTTTCTAATATTAGGTTTATCATTAGCTTGTGTATTCAAATAAGCTGGTGGTTTACTTGCAATAGGTTTTGCTAAACGTAATTTTGATTTATCAATATCGCCAAAAATATCAATATCCATTTGTGGTTTGTATCGATAATTACCGTTATCAGCTGGATTTAAATATTCTAAATAGGTGTCATCAATCTCTTCAATAAATCGTGAAGGTTCACTATCGACTAACTTTCCCCATCGATAACGTGATTGTGCATAAGCCAAATACGCTTGGTGTTCAGCTCTTGTTAAGGCTACATAAAATAAGCGTCGTTCTTCTTCTAAATCACTACGTGTATTTAAACTCATAGCACTTGGGAATAAATCTTCCTCAAGACCAACAATAAATACATGCGGGAATTCTAGTCCTTTTGCTAAGTGAATCGTCATTAAAGCTACTCTATCATCATCACCTGTGTCTTTATCTAAATCTGTAGCCAAAGCTACATCTTCTAAAAATTCAGCCAGAGCACCTCTTGCACCATCAATTTCTTTTTGTCCTTCCGTAAAATCTTTGATACCGTTTAATAATTCCTCAATGTTCTCAATTCGAGTAATTCCTTCTGGAGTTCCATCTTTCTTTAATTCTTGTACCAAACCTGTTTTTTTTGCAACATGATCTGTCAAATAAAAAGCATCCTGATTTTCATTAATAACTTGAAAACTTTTAATCATTGTTACAAAATCTTGCAACTTTGTTTTTGTACCACCATTTAACTTTAAATCAATTTTATCAATATGCTCCATCACTTCAAAAATGGAACGTTTGTAATGATTTGCTGCAACAGTAAGTTTTTCAATCGTTGTGTTTCCAATTCCTCTAGCTGGATAATTAATTACACGAACTAATGCTTCTTCATCCTTCGGATTAATAACTAATCTTAGATATGCCAAAACATCTTTAATTTCTTTTCTTTGGTAAAACGATAAACCTCCATAAATACGATAGGAAATATCTCTTTTTCGCAAAGCATCCTCTATAGATCGAGATTGCGCATTGGTACGATATAAAACTGCAAAATGACCATTAGGCAATTGATTTTGCATTTTTTGTTCGAATATGGTAGAAGCTACAAAGCGTCCTTCTTCACTATCTGTTACACTGCGATGTACTTTAATTTTTGGACCATCATCATTAGCTGTCCAAACAATCTTATCAAGTTTTGTTTTATTTTTATCAATAATATTATTCGCTGCTTCAACTATGTTTTTTGACGAACGGTAATTTTGTTCCAAACGATACATTTGCACATTTTCATAATCTTTTTGAAAGTTCAAAATGTTATTGATATTGGCACCACGGAAAGCATAAATACTTTGAGCATCATCCCCTACTACACATATATTTTGAAAACGATCTGATAAAGCCCTAACAATTAAGTATTGAGAATGGTTGGTATCTTGGTACTCATCAACCAATATATAGCGAAAACGATCTTGATATTTAGCTAAAACATCTGGAAAACGGTTTAGTAACTCATTGGTTTTTAATAACAAATCATCAAAATCCATAGCTCCTGATTTGAAACAACGCTCCACATATTGCTGGTAAATTTCACCCATTCTAGGCTTTTTGCTCATGGCATCAGCCTCTTGTAAATCAGGATTATTGAAATAAGCTTTAACGGTTATTAGCGAGTTTTTGTAAGAAGAAATTCTACCTAAAATTTGTTTGGGTTTATAAATATCTCTGTCTAATTGCATCTCTTTTATAATAGCTCCAATTAAACGCACAGAATCTTGCGTATCATAAATGGAAAAATTGGAAGGATATCCTAATTTTTCTCCTTCAATACGAAGTATTTTTGCAAAAACCGAGTGAAAAGTTCCCATCCAAAGGTTTTTAGCTTCGTTATTTCCAACAATATCAGCAATACGTTTCTTCATTTCACGTGCTGCTTTGTTGGTAAAAGTTAATGCTAAAATATTAAAAGCATCAACACCTTGGCTCATTAAATTGGCTATACGAACAGTAAGTACTCTTGTTTTACCTGAACCAGCACCAGCAATAACAATCATTGGGCCATCTTTTTGTAAAACAGGTGCTTGTTGTGCTTCGTTAAGTTGGGAAATTATATTTTGTATCACGCTTTTTCTAATAGATTTACTAATCTACAAAAATACGTGATTCAAAGTCAAAAAACAACTTGAAAAAGCAATATCAATTGCAATGTTAAAAGTCAATTTTCATTTCCAATCATTTGAATTGAATTTGCTTTTTGTTTTTTTTAATATTTTCTTTGTGATTGAAAATTTACAATTTATGGACGGTACAAAAATTATAGAGTTAGCTTCTTATACATTACCTGCTTTAATTACTGGTGGTGTAGCCTATTTTTTATTTCATTCTTTTTTTAAAAGTGAAGAAAACAGAAGACGCTTTGAATTATTAAAAGAAAATCAGAAACAAGCACTACCTATACGTTTACAAGCATATGAGCGTATTGTTTTGTTATTGGAACGAATAAATCCTGCCCAATTATTATTGCGTGTTACTCCACCTACCTCTGATAAAAGTGATTATGCTACTTTATTAATACACAATATTCAAACGGAATTTGATCATAATTTAACCCAACAAGTATATGTTACAGCAAATACATGGGATATTATTAATAAAGCAAAAAACTCAACCATTCAAATGATTCGTCAGAAATCGATTGAAGAAGATATTTTAAATGCTGAAAAATTACGTGAAGCTATCTTAATTGATTTAACTGAAAATGAAGCTCCAAGTAATGTAGCGATTAGTTATATCAAAGAAGAATTAAAAACTGTTTTTTAAATAAAAAATCCCGAAATATTTCGGGATTTTTCTTTTTCTTTTTCAGTATTCTTTTTTTAATTATCTCTAATTACATGAATAACACCTGTAATAGTATGAGTTGTACTTGAATTTGAGTCTTCATATGTTCCACTAAAAGTCATATCTATATAATCTCCTACTACACCAAAATTAGTAAAGTTGAAAGATACCGTATTAGTTGTTTGTTGACCAATATAATTAAATGCCCCACCTTCTAATTGGAATGTTGATGTAGTATAAATTCCTGGAACATTAGTATTTCCCCATAAATAAAAACTACCAGTAGTTGTTCCATTACCTTGCAGACTTACAGACAAACCATTTGGATTATAACCAGCACTTATTGAACCTATTAAGTATTCCACTGGATTATTATCAATTTGATAAGTAATATATTCTGTTACAGCAGTACAAGTAATCAGATTACCAATAGTAGTTATTGGAGTTGTAAACGTATAGTTAATAACACCAGATGTTTGTAAGTTGGTATAATCATACCCTTCTAAAGTAAAAGTATCATTGGTACTACATACAAGTGTATTAAAATCAAAACTTCCATTAGTAACATTAGAAATTAAAGTTTGATTTCCATAATGCAACAGAACATATCCATCAGTGACATTTGAATTGTTACATTGTGCTAAAGTTCCCTCTACAGTAGTTTGTTGAACCATACCAGCAGTTAAGATAATATCTGGTAAAACCGTATCTGTTGAAAATGGTCCTATTTGAGAAGTGGTAATGACATTTCCGCAATTATCCAACACATTCATAGTAATGGTTTGATTGGCTGGAATTAAACCACAAATTGCACCATTATTATCACTTATTCCTGTTCTAGGGTAAGTTTGATTATTCGGAGCCAATTCCACATGCACATTTGCAATAGGTTCGTTGTTTGGATTTACAACAGTCAAACATAAATTTACTGTTGGAAATTGAGCATCACAATTCCACCATGAGAAATGAGAAACGGTTCCCACATATTTGTTACCAACTTTTGTTGCTGTTCCTTCTTCTACCCAATAACCAGCTTCTTCGTCGAAATGCCATAAAGGAATTGTGTTAGGTGATGTTGCAGATTGTGCTGTATCAATTGGTAATTCTATAGATGCAGATCCTGATAATTGTAATTTTTCTCCACCTGAACCTTGTAATTCTACGTTAATCATACCAAATGTTTCTAGTACTTTGGCTTGACCATTATTATCTGATGCCAATAAAGAACCAGGCATCTTTGCTTCTACATTTTCATCAGAAGGATCTAAATGATGTAGGATTACACTAACCGAACCAGAATAAGAAGAACCATCTTCTTTTTTAAAATTACCATCAAAGTCAACTTTAGTTCCATTTGGTAAAGTAACATTTCCAGTTGTACCAGAAGTAACCGTTCCAATAACTGTTGCACTTAACAACATAATTTTAATGTTATTTTCACCTGAAGTTGGAATGACAGTACGAGATCCTTTTAAATAACCCGCTTTAGTAGCAGTTACATAAGCAAATTTAGATTTAACCGAAGCATTTTTAATAATAAAAATACCATTAACATCAGTTTGAGCTGTACTCGAACCAATATTAACCATAACATTTTGAATTGGGTCTTCGTTTTCATCTATAATTTGACCTATAAAATCTCTTGAAACTGTTGCACCAAAATCGTAGTTAATCGTTGTGTTCGAATTTTCCTCTGGAATAAAAGTATCATCATTTGTTTCACAGCTTGTAATTAGCAATGAAGCAAAAAATAATAAAATTAAAATGACTTTTAAGTTTTTCATGATATGTGTTTTTTAAAGTTTTATACAAACAGATACACATCGCCTTTCATTTGTTACCCTTAAAATGAATTTATTTTTAATTCTATTTTAAAGTAATCCTTTTTCTATTGCTATTTTAACAAGACCTGCTGTATTTCTAACGTTTAATTTTTGGATAAGATTACTTCTATGAGCTTCAATAGCTTTTGTGGTAACAAAAAGTTTATCCGCAATTTCATCTGTAGTAAATTCTTCAACAATAAGTGCTAAAACTTCTTTTTCTCTACGTGTAATTTTGGGCAAGAAATCATGTCTTTTTTCTATACCAATACTTTCATTTAAAATTTGGTTTTTCAATTCCTTAGGCAAATAAATCTCATCATTCATAACCATATTAATTGCCGTAATAATTTCATCAGAAGAAGTATTCTTTAACAAATAACCTTTGGCACCATTTCTAAGCATCAATCGTACCATATTTACATCTTCAAAACTTGTTAAGGCAATGATTTTCAAATTGGGCACTAACTTTAAAACCTCTTTACATATAGAAGTTCCATTCCCATCTTTAAGATTAATATCTAATAAAAGAACATTGGGTTTGTCCCTAGCAATATTTTGTAGAGTTTCTTTTAAAGAGGAGTAAGAAGCACTAATTACATACTTCTTATCCAATTGAAACATGGCTTTCAACCCTTCAATAATCATGGCATGGTCATCTGTTATTGCTATTGAAATCATAATTGTATATTTTTTAATGATATATTTATTAAAATTGTTGTTCCCATACTAGAAGTTTCAATTTCCATTTTAGCATTTAGGTAATTAATTCTGTTTTCTATATTTTTGAATCCAATGCCTTTCATTCCTCTATTTTTATCAAATCCTTTTCCGTCATCTTCCACAGTGATATTTAAATTGTCATCTAAATTATTACAGTGTACCAATACTTCTTTGGCATTTGCATGCTTTATAGTGTTTTGAACCAATTCTTGAACTACTCTGTATATACTAGTTTCTATACTTTTTGGTAAAACCAAATCGTCTCCGAACCACTGATAATCAATTAATAAAAACGAATTATGCATTTTTTTACAAAATTGTTCTAATGCTCGTGACAAGCCAAATTGTGAAATAGCATACGGAGTCAAATTATGAGAAATAGTTCTAACTTGCTCGCAAGTAGTATCAATCATAGCAATACTTTTATCTAGATTATCATGATTTACATCGTTTGCTAGTTTATTTTTAAAAGCCATTAATTGAAATTTAATAGCTGATAAATCTCCATTAATACCATCGTGTAAATCTTGTGCTATTCTATTTCTTTCATTCTCTTCTCCTTCAATAAGTGCATTAAGCTTCGTTATTTCTAATTTATGTTGGGCTTTTAATCTATCATTTTTTTGCTTTATACTTTCATCATTTATGAGTTTTATTTTATAAGCCAAACCAAGACTAAAACAAATACTTTCAATGATAATGCCTGCAATGAAATATTTTAACGGTTCAATACTTATATGACTATAATGACTTAAAATAAAAGCTGTTAATGCAGTGATAATGTATATTACAATTCCTGTTAGTAAAAAGTATTTGTGTTTACCAGAATGCTTTAATGCTAATGGAAAAAAATAAACAAAAAGTAACAATACTATAGGTAAAAACAAATAGGCAAAAAGTTTAAAAAAGACATTGTATAAATGATAATGAATAGATAACAATGCAAATACAAAAAAAAGTACAATTAATGAAAAGAGAAACAGTCGAACTATTTTAAACATTTTAGGCAAAAACTTTTCAAAATCTAAAAAATATAAAGCAAAAATGAAATAAAAACTGTAAAAGACTACTTGAATTAACCAATTAAAATGAATTATAACATCATGATTTACGTATTTATTTAAAAAAGCATATACAGTTAAGTCTTTCGTTGCTAAATAAATAAGTAAAAAAGTACTATAATAAACATAATATTTAAAGCTTTTCTCTCGAGTATAAAAATAGATGCTTGTACTGACAATTATAAATAATATCAGATAAGCAATAGCTGTACACCAAACAAGAGATAACATATAATGATTTTAAGTAAAAATAAGTAAAAAAAACATTGCAATACAGTATCGCATTGCAATGCTAAATAGATTTTTAATCTAAAAACCAAATTCCGTTATTTGGATCTTCTCCGGAAGGGGAGAATAATTTTACACCACCTATAACCCAAATTTTTTCTTTAAATACAACTGCTGTATGCTTTGATCTATCGTTAAAATTGGCACTTTCAACATTTCTAGTCCAGGTAACACCATCTTTAGAAAACCAAACATCATTTCTATCAATAATCCCAAATCCTCCTATTAACCAAATTTTATCATCAAAAACTACAGAGCTATGATTGTTACGATTGGAAAATTGACTTATAGTTGCTGCTAATTGCCATGTAATTCCATTTGTTGAAAATCGAACTTCATTCCCTCCTATCATGTATATTTTATTATCAAACACCACTGTAGTATGCTCTAAAGGAATTGTAAAGTTTACATTATTAGTTGCTTCTTGCCAATTAACTCCATCAGATGAAAACCAAACATCATTAAAAGATGAAGTACCTGCATGACCTCCAATTACCCATATTTTATTATCAAAAACAACTGAAGATTGTCCTTGTCTGGCAGAAAAAGGGGCATTGTTCGTTGCTTGAGTCCAATTGTTGCCATCTGAAGAAAACCAAACATCATTTTTATTCGTTATAGAAACTTCTCCTCCAATTACCCACATTTTATTATCAAAAACAACTGAAGAATGATTGAATCTCGTTTGAAAAGCAGGAGTTGTATTCACTACATTCCAATTGATTCCATCTGATGAATTGAGTATCTTATTTTGCCCCCCAAGTATCCATAATTTAGTATCAAAAACCAAAGAAGTATGGGTTTGTAATGTAGTAAATGTATTTATTCCTAAAGTCCCATCTGTCAATTTTCTAGTTGTAAAACTAAATGTATCTGAAGCTATAGTTTCAGCTCCTTTATTGTCTTTTGCTTTAACACTCCAGAACAAATCTTCTGATACTGGCAAACGCTGTGTTGGTGTAAATGTGGTTCCATTAATAGAGGATGCAAAAGGTACTAAATCATTCGCAGTTTTTCCAACTAACAAATCGTATGTTACATTAAATCCTTCTGGATCAATTGCTGGTTCCCAAATAAATGTTGGTTTCACACCCACTTCAACTGCTCCATTATTAATAGCAATTAGATTAAATGGTTGCGGTTTTTCATTTTGAACTTCAGTGAACTCTTCTTTACTGCAACTTAGTAAAATTGCCATAACGCTAACAAGTAGTAAACTATTATTTCTCATACTATTGTACTTTAATTAATAATGTTTTATTGCCATTTTGATCAGTAATGAGCATTTTGCCATTTTCTACATAATATTTTCCAGCATCAGCTGTTTGTGTTTGATTATTTTGCGTAATAGTAATATACAAATGCTTATTTTTTGTTGACCAACTTACCCCTGCTGCTTTACCTACATATCCAGAAGTAGAATTGCCTGAATAGTCACTACCACTCATTGTTGCTTGACTTCCTCCATCTGCAATTGAGCCATCTGGATAAAAGACAACTTTTTGAGTAACACTACCTCCAAAAAAAGCATCACCCGAACCTGAACTGTATAATTGTTCTTGTTTCCAAACACCTACAAGAGCTTGATCGCGATCAGTACCAGCATTCTTTTTAGGTTGATTTGTATTTGAACTAGTAGCACTAGTTTGTTTTATAAAAAGAACTTTTTTTATTTCTGTTACACCTAAATTGCTAAAATCAAAACCCATTTCTATTTGATTCTTTTGTAAACATCCAGATAATAATAATGTAATATGCAAGTCATTTTCAACTGCATTTCCGTGTAAACAATTATCATCTACTTGAGCAGTAACAACATAATTTTGTTGTTCGTCTTGCATAGAGCCTTCATAACTAGTTGCTGTCACTTTTTTTAGCGTCAAAGTAATACTAGCTCCGTCTATATCTCCTATATAAATGCCTTCCATTTGCGCTTGAGTTGGTGTTTGGCAAGACATCAGTATAGTCGTTACCCATAAACATATATATCTTGTTCCCATAATAGTAATACCTCTAATAATTATTTCGTTACTTTTAAATTGCTATTAATTGTTCCTTTTTTAACCAATTTAACTTTATTAGTAAAATCAGATTGGTTTGAAATTAAAGTCGTATTTTTTTTCTTAAAGCTTTCAAGATACATTTTCGCTTTGGCTGCTGCTTTTGCTTTTTTTAAAGCTAGCATTTTTCTTTCTTTAAAAATTGAGCTAACATTCTCATCTAGTTTTTTGTAAACGGCTTCTTTATAAATAGCATTAAAACCTCTTTCATTTGGATGAAAAGTACCTCTTTCATCTCCTTGTACCAATATAGATTGCCCTAATGTATTAAAATACCCTTCGCAATTGCAAATTCCGAAGTTATTCGCTTTTTTAGAAACATCCACTAAATCCCAACCATAAAGAGTTGCAGCCTGCTCTACTCTCTGATTCAGTTTATTAAAAATATTCTCATTGATATAAACCCAATCTTGATTTGATATTTGATTTTCTAAGATGCCCCAACATAAACTAGGGTGTTGGTAACATAATCGTCCTCCTTCACCAATTAAGGGATTTGGGTAATTCATCCAAATGATTTTCGAAGGTGTTACTTCAGCATTCAGAAAGTTCATAAATGATTCGTAAACATCAGGTAAATTATTTAAAGCTCTATTCAATTCTTGGTTGAGCGCTTTGTCTGTTCTTAATTCACGAAAAAAAGAGAATAACCCATCTCCAACTAAATTGCCAAAGCCAATATCATTTCCACCACCATCAGCTACTAAAATATCTAGATCTTCATATCTATTATTAGTAAGCCATCTTTTAACAATATCCAATTGTTTGTCTTGTTTTGTAGCATTTTTACTTGGTTCTACGGGTTGAGCAACTAAAAAATAATCAATTACTCTAGCACCACTACAAGTAGTATTCACATAATCGAACTCCAATTCTTGTCTTTCTCTAATTAGTTTTTTTATAGCCAATACTCCTCCACTTTTGTTTGATCTGTGACAAGCCTCATCTACCCAATTACCATTACCCTTTGCTCCTTCTCCAGAAGCAAAAGAATCACCCATATAGGCTATTGTTATAGGTCTTGGCACAATAAAACTACTTACTGCAGAATTTAAAGTTAATTCTTCAGTAGCTCCATTTGGAATATGTGTTCTTGCCCAAGCAAAATAAAGTTTTGTACCAAAAGGAAATGCTTTTTCTCTACTCTTTGGTTCCAAACCTGAATGTGGAAAAATAATAGTTGCTTCAGCTGTTCCGTTTTGTAACTCTTTTAAAGTAGCTTTTGTTTCAAAATATTTCGCTGGGTTTCTTCTATTGAGAATAAACGCATTTTTTACTTCGAGAGAATCTGTACCATAAACAATGGAAACTGATACTTTACTAATTGGTAAACCTTGCAATTTTACAATTGAAGTTGCTTTTCTTTCGCCAGGTTCATTTGGTATTGCTTTTAAATTAAAAACCTGAGCACTTACAAATTGAAATGACAATAAAATGATAATCACTCCAAACGTTTTGAATTGAAATTGTGTTCTCATAATGAATAGTATTTTAGACTATTGCAATTTGGAGAATATCTATAAGGCACGGAATAGTGAATACCATAGATTTTAAATTCTAGGGTTTTCCCTAGTATTTAAAAATTGGATATTTTAAGTATAACTTTTTTTATATAATTAATGAAAGAATGTTTACTCCTCCTCAGGAATTTCTTGCGTATCAATTTCTTTACTTTTGGCATATTCATAACCAATTTTCCACCATTCTAGCATTTGCTTTTTATTAAAAACTAATGAATTTGTCGTCAGTAACGTTGGTGTAAAATAAAAATTGATAGTTGCATTACTTAATTTGGCTTCGTATTTACCAATTTTAATATTCTGATATTCAATACGATCCATCATAAAAGCAAAAAGATTACTCAACAATCCAAAAGGACCACGAGCAGGCATTCTATTGTATAAGTTGGTTTCACTCTGTAAAATAATAGCATCCACATGAGTCGCTCCTCTTTTGATAGCCTCTTCAATAGGAATCATAGAAGCAAAACCACCATCTGCATATTCAAAATTATTTTTCCTTACCAAAGACATAAATGGGATGTAGTTGCAAGAAATCCACACCCAGTCACAAAAATCATCATAACTAAAATCGTTTATGGATTTATATTCTACTGTATTTAAAGATAAGTTAGAAACTGTAACGATAATTTCTTTTTCACCTTGTTGTAGTTCTTCAAATTCTTCAACTGTAAGTACTTTACGAATTAATTTTTTCAAATTTTTACTTTCGCCAAACGTTTTAGAACCTTTCATGAAATTTCGAAAAACATTAAAGTGATTAATCGCAATAGTATCTTCTCCAAATTTCTTTTTAATAATGAACGGACAATTACTAAAAATACTATTTTGGTTCACAGAAGTATATATTTCTTTTATTTTTTCAACTTTTTGTAAAGCCAAATGAGATACCAATAGACTTCCAGTAGAAGTTCCTAAATATAAATCATAATCTTTATGCAAGTCTTTAATTAAATATTGGGCAACACCTCCTGCAAAGGCTCCTTTACTTCCTCCTCCTGAAATTACTAATGCTCTCATCTACTCGGTTTCTTTTAAGAAATAATTGATTCGTTCTTTTTGTTGGTCGTTTACTTTATCCTTTAAAAGTATGAATTTTTCTCTAATAGTATCATTAGAAATTAAGGCTCTTATATTATCCTTAGCAAATTTCACAAATTGCCATTTATGATGCAAAGAAGCATTGATTAATTCTTCTAAAACAACATCTGAAATTTTACCTAATTTGATTAAAGTTTCTAATGCTGGTTCTCTAACAGAGGCTTCATAAGGTAATTTTATATATCGCTCTAATTCCTTTACAGCTTTTTGTCTTCTATCTTCATTAGCATTAGAACCAACAATCTTCAATGTTAAATGCGCTATTTTTAAATTGTAATTTAAACCCATCCAATCTTCTGATATGGCAACCAATCGTTCTCTATCTTGTTCAAAATTGGTCCAAAGTCTAAATAAAGCTATTTCTCTTGTAATATAAGATGGATCCAATAATAAGGTTTCAAAATCTGCTTTAAAAGATTGCGGAATTTTAGCTAAAATTTCTGCAACCGCTTGTCTAACCTTTATATCTTTAGTTTCCAAAGCTACTTTTAAAATGGCTAGTTGGTTTTCATCAGATAGATTTTGAGATTGATACACAATTTCTTGTTTCACTGTGAAATAAACATCTGATTTTATAATGGACTTGAATTTCTCAAAAAGTTTATCTTCTTCCAAGTTTTTATTGGTTAAACCAAAGTCAATTAATTGTTTTATCGAATTATTCTTGACCAAATGACTCATCGCTTCTTCTAAATTAAATGTAGGACTTTCCAACCAGCTTTTCTTAAAAGCATTGGTATCATATTTAGAAACTTTATTGATTTCATTCAGAAAATCATCTGTATCTACATTTTTAAAGGCATACTTATCTAAATAATTTTTTACTGCTTTTCTAAAGTTCTTTTCCCCTACATTTTCTCTCAAAACATGCAAAGCCCAAGCTCCTTTTTTATAAAATGTCAACGAACTCGCCTTTTCATTTAAAATAGGAATAGAATCGTATGTATTTGCTTGTTTTAATTCTAAAGCTGATTGATAAAGCTGATTGTAAAAATAATCGTCACCAAAAACCTCTTTTTCAGCTAATAAAGCATAATACGTAGCAAAACCTTCATGTAACCAATGGTGCTTACTTTCCTTTGCTGTTATTAAATCGCCAAACCATTGATGAGCCAATTCATGAGCGTTGACATTGATATAGTTTTTATCATTAAAACCAATAGAATCCACTACAAAATCCTGAGAAAAAATGGTAGAAGTTGTGTTTTCCATTCCAGCATATAAAAAATCTCTTACTGGAACTTGACGGTACACTTCCCAAGGGTACTTTACTCCTATTTCTTGTTCTAAATAGTCAAAAATCTGCTTAGAAAAGCGATAAGTAGTTTCAAATTTATCTCTATCTTTTTTATCCAAATAAAACTCTAAAGTTGTTCCAGATTTTGTTGTAGTAGTTTGCTTTTCAAAGTTTCCTATAGCTAACATTAGTAGATAAGAAGACATTGGTTTTTGCATTTGATAATGCCAATAGTACATATCTGTTGCAACAGAAACAATTTTATCTAATTTTCCATTAGAAATAACTTGAAAAGATTTTTCAAAACCAATAGTAACATTAAAAATCACCTTCTCATTCACATCATCAAAACTAGGTAACCAATGGCTTGTATTTTTCCCTTGTCCTTGTGTCCAAATCTGTAGATCTTCTTCTTCTCCAGTAAAATATAAGGTTTGTTTCGGTTTTGCTTCATAAGTAAATGAAAGGGTGTTATTGCCTTTGATAAACCCTTCAAATAATAATAAAGCTTTTCCTGAATTTTTATAATTTACTTTTTTACTATTTAACAGAACTTCATCAATTCCCATAGCAATTGCATCAATTCTAATAGTATCAATAGCTTCTAAAACTTTAAACTCATAACTAACTTTTCCTGAAATGGATTTTTCAGAGAAATTAGGTTGAACAAAAGCATCACAACTTATAAAATCGACCTTTTTCGTTTGTTGGGAAAAGAGTGAAAATGAAAAAAGTACTATAAAAAGGTATCTCATGTCTAATTTTTATTGTTCCAAATTTACAAAGCCTAGCGAAATAATTCAGCATATTTTGTAAGTTTACACTATAAACATGCCAAAATTGAAAAAGAAAGCCCTTTTTAACTGGAGTAGCGGAAAAGATTCTGCTTTAACTTTACACAAAATTCAACAAGAAAACGAATATGAAATTGTCACATTACTTACTAGTGTGAATTCACAATTTCAACGCATTTCCATGCATGGTGTTCGTATTGAGTTATTAGAAAAACAAGCTGAAAGTATCGGTTTACCACTAACAAAAATGATGATTCCAGAAATGCCAACCATGGAGATCTATGATGAAGTGATGAAAAACACACTTTTAGCATTTCAAGAAAAGGGAGTTGAATACTCAATTTTTGGAGACATTTTTCTAGAAGATTTAAGAAAATACAGAGAAGACAAACTAGCTTTAGCTAATTTTAAAGGGGTTTTTCCATTATGGAAAAAAGATACTAAAGCACTAATTCATGAATTTTTAGAATTGGGATTCAAAACCATTATTGTTTGTGTCAATGAAAAATATTTAGGAAAAGAATTTGTAGGACGAATAATTGATGCTAATTTTATCAATGATTTACCAGATAATGTTGATCCGTGTGGAGAAAATGGTGAATTTCATACCTTTACTTTTGATGGGCCTATCTTTACCAAACCTATTGCTTTTGAAATTGGTGAAATTGTTTATAGAAAATATGAACCTACAAAATCCTCGAATAGTGATGTCTGCAAAACGGATGATTCTCCTAATCAATATGGATTTTGGTATTGTGACTTACTATAGCTTATGAACGATATATTAGTACAAAAAATAACAACTTTCTTAAAAGAAATTGGAATAAATACTATTGAAAAAGAATTGTCAGACGATACTTTTTTACCTGGTTTAGCGCTTTCTAATGAAGGTATTATTATCGATTATAATAAATTATTATATCCTGGTGATATTTTACACGAAGCTGGTCATATTGCTGTAACTACAGCTGAAGATAGAAAGAAAATTGGAACGGATAATATACCTGAAGATTGGCCCACTCAAGGTGATGAAATTGGTGCCATGTTGTGGTCTTTTGCTGCTGCTAAACATTTAAAAATTCCTCTTGAAGTGGTTTTTCATCCTAATGGATACAAAGGAAGTTCAAATTGGTTAATAGATTCGTATAAAGAAAATAATTATATTGGTTTACCTTTTTTAGAATGGTGTCAAATGACATTGGGTAATCAAAAAGCAACAGCACGAAATGAAAAACCATTTCCGCACATGATAAAATGGGTAAGAGAATAATATGGATAACTTAATTCGACATATTAAATTCCCATTTACATTTGATGTTGAAAAACTGCAAATGGATGTTGAAAAAATATTAGATAAAAATTGGGTTAATCATTATAACACAAGTAATTATTATGGTTCTTGGAATGCAATTGCCTTGCTTTCTCAAGGTGGAG
The DNA here is from genome assembly GCF_006491595.2 of Flavobacterium jejuense. Lineage (GTDB taxonomy): Bacteria > Bacteroidota > Bacteroidia > Flavobacteriales > Flavobacteriaceae > Flavobacterium > Flavobacterium jejuense. The sequence goes on along the minus strand of NZ_VEVQ02000001.1, from coordinate 489,600 downwards.
AATCTGGAAATATTACTGCTTTCAATCTAGGAACTGAAAAAGTAGTCTATACTGAGGTTATGGATTCATGTGAGTATTTAAAAGAAGTAATTGATAGCTTTTCATTTGAAAAAACTACCGCTCGACTTTTGCGTTTAGCTGCTGGAGCATATATAAAACCTCATACTGACAACGAATTAGGCTACGAAGACGGTTGTTTTAGAATTCATATTCCAATTATTACAAATCCTGAAGTTGAATTTATTTTGGATAACCAAAGACTGATTATGAACGAAGGAGAATGTTGGTACATTAATGCTAATTTTATCCATTCAGTTGCCAACAAAGGTGATCAAGACCGAATTCACTTAGTAATTGATGGCATTCGTAATGCATGGACTGATGCCTTATTCTTTAAAGAAGCTGATGAAAACCAATTCCTAAAACCGGAACCCGAACTCACCAAAGATGAAAAATTGCTCATGATTGCACAATTGAAATCAATGGACACGGAAATAGCGAATGAATTAATAGCCAAAATAAGTAAAGAATTAGAATAAAATGGGGAAAAAACCTCATAAAAATACCCTATTTTCCCTTATAATTTATAGTAAAAACTGTAAGATATTTGTATAACAAATACATAAAACAGGAAATCATGTTTGAAAATCTAGACGTTATAAAAATTTTAGGATATGGTATATCAGGATTTAGTTTTTTATTAGTTCTACTTACTTTTTTCTTACTAAGAGCTGAACAAAATAAAGACCAAGAACCAAGACCGCTAATCATAAAAATGATATGGCGTTTTATGTTGATGACTATTTTTATGGTTATTCTAAATGGGTTTATTTCCTTGCCTCTTTTTAATCAAAATATAAAGCTGCAAGAAAGTGTTACGGAACTTTCCAACAGTAATAATGAAGAAATTACAAAAGAAATAGCACAAAATAGCAATCAAATTGAAGATTTAATTGAAACAAACCCCAATCAAACCAATGAAGATTCTTTAAGAAATGCTATGCAAGACATTATTGATAAACAAAATAAAGCTTTAGATAGTATAAAAGCTACATTGACAATTGCAAATTCAACTCCTGAAAGAATCACAAAAATTGAAAATTTAAAGAAAGAAATGGCTGTTAATTATCAAGTACTTTTAAATCCAAACGTAGATAGAAACACCAAAATTTCTGCCAATCAAAACCTTAAAACATTGAATTTGGATTTGAAAAAAGTAGCCATCAGTACCAGAAAATAAATCCAGACTTTCATAGAAAGTCTGGATTATCTATCATTTAGTTGTCAAAAAAAACAATTAATTTCGAAATGATAGTTATTATATTTTGATGAGTAATTGCTTCTTGGATAAAGTAAAACTATTCCATAAAGAACCCATTACAATAAAAGACATTCCTAAAATGGATACCCACTCTGGTGTACTAAAAACTATTTTACTAGGAATCATAATACCAAAACCTATCAGACTAATAACAAAAGGTCCATACCCTTTAGTAGGTATTTTTTTTAATAATAGTACTAAATGAATGCCTAAAAACACTATAAAAACAGGTAAAAGCCATTTCATATAGGGAATTTCTGCAATCCCAAAACTGCCTAACATACTCATGTAAACTGCCCAACAAATGGGACATTTTGGAAAAAATGCAATTAAAAAACTCAATGCAATGGATGGAATTGTCTTAAAAGATTTTTTAAATACTTGTGGCTCTTCTTGTTCCTGATTAGGACAAGTAGATGAATTACAAGTGCATTCCGACTTTTTTGTGCTTTCCATACTGCTATTGATTTGATTTCTAAAGGCAGAAATTGTTTTTATAAAAGTACTACAGATAAAAAAAACTCATATACGTACTTTTACCTGTTTTTATACTATTGGTATCTTTTTTTAGGATTTATTTTAATCAAAAGGATATTTTTGAATATTTAAATTATACCCTATCTTCGCTTTTGAATTTAAAAATTAGAATTTAGTCATCAGAAATCTAAATCTTGAACTCAATTTTAAGAATAAAATTTGACATTGATTTTTGACATTGATATTGCCATTTAAACATGAATTTACTAGAAACCCCAATTGAATATCTAAAAGGAGTTGGTCCCAATCGTGGTGACTTACTTCGTAAAGAACTCGGTATTCATAAATATGGAGATTTAGTGAATCTGTTTCCCAATAGATACATCGATAGAACTCGTTATTTTAAAATCAACCAACTCCAAAACAACAATTCAGAAGTTCAGATTATTGGTAAAGTTATTCACATTAAAACAGTCGAACAAAAACGTGGCAAACGGTTAGTAGCTACTTTTATTGATGATACTGGAGAAATGGATTTGGTTTGGTTCCAAGGTCACAAATGGATTCGAGAAGGACTTAAAATCAATGAAGTATATGTTATTTTTGGAAAGGTAACCCAATTTGGAAGTACTTTCAATATGGCGCATCCAGAAATGGAATTACTAGCTGAACACAAAGCCAGTTTGCGTTCTGCGATGCAACCCGTTTATCCAAGCACTGAAAAATTGGCGAATAAAGGCATTTCCAATCGAGTGATTAATAAACTCATGCAGCAATTATTTATTGAAACGCATGTTTTATTTACGGAAACGTTACCAACTTATTTAATAGATGAATTAAAGCTAATTTCTAAAAAAGAAGCCTTATTCAATATTCATTTTCCAAAAAATCAAGAGTTATTATCCAAAGCCCAATTCCGATTGAAGTTTGAAGAATTATTTTTTATCCAATTGCAATTAATTACTAAAAACCTCATTCGCAAACACAAAATAAAAGGACATCCTTTTGAAATCATAGGTGATAATTTTACCAATTTCTATAACAATCATTTGCCTTTTGAGTTAACCAATGCCCAAAAACGTGTAGTAAAAGAAATTCGAAATGATTTAGGAAGTAATGCACAAATGAACCGTTTATTACAAGGAGACGTAGGTTCAGGAAAAACGATTGTAGCGTTACTTTGTATGCTAATGGCAAAAGATAATGGTTTTCAAAGTTGCTTAATGGCACCAACAGAAATTTTGGCAACCCAACATTTCAACGGTTTAACCGAATTAGCAAAAGATCTTGATATTAATATTCAAATATTAACTGGTTCTAGTAAAACCAAAGAGCGAAAAGGCATTCATGAAGCACTTGAAAATGGTTCGCTAGACATTTTAATTGGCACTCATGCCTTACTGGAAGATAAAGTTGTATTTCAGAATTTAGGGTTAGCTATTATTGATGAACAACATCGATTTGGAGTGGAACAAAGAAGTAAATTATGGAAAAAAGGTGGTGGAGATCTTCCTCCACACATGTTAGTGATGACTGCTACTCCTATTCCACGTACGCTAGCCATGAGTTTATATGGTGATTTAGACATTTCGGTTATTGATGAATTACCAGCAGGAAGAAAACCTATTCAAACCGTACATCGTTATGATAGCAATCGTTTGAAAGTTTGGAAATTTTTAAAAGATGAAATTGCTAAAGGCCGACAAGTATACATCGTTTATCCTCTAATTCAAGAATCGGAGAAAATGGATTACAAAGATTTGATGGACGGTTACGAAAGTATCTCTCGTGATTTTCCATTACCAGACTACTCTATTTCCATTGTTCACGGACAAATGAAACCAGCAGATAAAGAAGAAGAAATGCGTCGTTTTGCGACTGGAAAAACCAATATTATGATTGCTACTACGGTAATTGAAGTTGGAGTAAATGTACCCAATGCTTCCGTAATGGTCATTGAAAGTGCAGAACGCTTTGGTTTATCTCAATTACATCAGTTAAGAGGTCGTGTAGGTCGTGGTGCCGAACAAAGTTATTGTATTTTAATGACAGGTTTCAAACTAAGTGAAGACAGTAAAACTCGAATGGAAACTATGGTTAGAACCAATGATGGTTTTGAAATTTCGGAAGTAGATTTAAAACTACGAGGTCCTGGTGATATTATGGGCAAACAACAAAGTGGTGTTTTAAACCTTCAAATTGCAGATATTGTCAAAGATAAAGACATTCTACAATTAGCCAGACATCATGCAGTAAAACTATTAAAAGCAGATGCTTCTATGGAAAAACCAGAGCATGCTACCTTGAGAAAAGTCTTCATAGAAATTAGTAAGAAGAAAACTATATGGAATTATATTAGTTAAAAAAACAGTAATTATCTTTGTAAAAGAAATTAATAAAACATTTATAAAGACTCATTAAAATGAAAAATACTATAATGATCTCCGTTATTTCAGTTGTCCTAATTTTCTATAGTTGCAATTCGGATAAAAAGAAAGTCTCAACTGAACTACAAAACGAAACTATTTCTGACACATTAACCAAACACTTAAGAGTTTTCAACAAAGATTTACCAACAATTGGGCTTCTAATGTACAATGGAGTTCTACAAAGCGAAGTAGTTGCTACCTCTGATGTCTTTGCTAAGTTAACAGAAGATGGAAAACAATTATTCAATGTAATTACTATTGCTGAAACAGAAAATCCAATTGTTACAGAAGAAGGAATGAAATTTGTACCGGATTATACTTTTGACAATTGTCCAAAATTAGAGGTTCTTTTTGTGCCTAGTGCTTATGATATGTATGCACAAGTTCATAATGCTAAAATTATAGAATTCATCAAAGAAAAAAATAAAGAAACAAAATACACAGTAAGCAATTGTGCAGGTGCACAACTAATTGGCCAATCTAGCATTGCGGACGGACATAAAATAGTAACTTGGATTGGTGGTGGAACCCAACTTCAAAAAGACTATCCTAATTTAAAAGTGCAAAATGATAGTCTAGTCACTTATGTAGAAGATGGTAAATTTTTATCATCAAATGGTAATTTGGCTAGCTATATTTCCGCTTTAGAATTATTGGAAAAAATGACTACTGTAGCACACAGAAAGTTTGTAGAATCGTATTTATATTTGGACCAACTTAAAAGCTGGAAAAAAGAATAGACTTTCTACCAAAATGAATAAAAAAACTCTTAAAAAAGAACCTCACACTTTTCAGAATACATAATAAAAAGAAATAATCAACAGTTTCATGACCTTTTAAATTTACTGAAGATGCAAAAATCATTTAATCTCAATTGAATTATTTTCTGATCAACTTTTGTATGCTTTAAACTTATCATTAAATGAACTTGGAAACAAAACAATGTTAACTATATATAAAAATAATTAATATTAAAAGCAAGACCACAAAGTTGGTAGATATTAATAAAGGCTCTATAAAGCTCCTAATTCTTTTAATAGTTTTTCTGAATTAGCTTTTACATTTGCTGAAGGATTAAGTGATAATGCTTTCTTGAGATATTTAATTGCTTTTTTATTGTCACCTATTGTTTTATAAGCTTCTCCTAGACTATCATAACAGTTAGGATTTTTTGGATTATTAGTCACATTCAACTTAAAGTATTTTATAGCTCTTTCATTATCTTTAGCTGTAAGCATCTGATAACCAATCGTATTTAATTGATTCACATTAGCCATACTAGCTGCTTCATCCATTATTATTTTATATTCATCATTTTTACCAAGTTTTTTTAATATTTGTCCTTTAATTGATAAATTATTAAATGTTTTTTGACTAAAAAATTGGCCTGAAATAGCAGCATTAATCCATACTAAAGCTTCTTTAAGATCTCCTCCATTATTTAAAGCAAAACTGGCAGCTTGTTCCCAACTTTGACGCTGAAAGCCAGTTTGTCCTTTTAATTTAGTTCTGATATCATTTAGTACAATTTTTGAGACGTCAAAAGAAATAGTAAATGGAAATCCTTTTTTTTCCCAAATTAATGAAGCTGTTGCAGTATTTGGTGTTACAGTATTAAACTCATATGTTAATAACTCATGATAAGGTACAGTAATAGTAGTTATATCAACTCTTAAAGCATCATTGTTTTCATCATAAAAATAACTTCCCCATACATCTGAATCATTTGAAAGGATTAGAGTAGCTAAATTGTTTGGCTTAACTTCAAAATGTAAACCATAAGTACCTGCTTTTATTGGCTTCCCTTCTACTTTTGCATCATGTGAAAATGAAATGGTTGTATTTTCATTAGCTCCAGCTCTCCATGGTGAGACTGTTGCAGTACCAAATCCAAGATTATTCATCCCATAAGGTACTAGTTTACCCCAAATTTCACGACCATTAACACTAGGTCTAGAATAAGTAATTGTAATATCTGATATGCCAACACGTTGTGTAACCACTGCTTTTTGACTACCTTGTGGAGTATTTAACTGTGCAAATGTACTGAAACTAAAAATTAGCATCATAAACACGAATGATTTAGTAAATTTATTTTTCATTTTATAAATTTTAATTAAGAAGCAATTTAAAAACAAAAAAAAATATTTCTGTTATCGTTTTGTTAAAAATAATTTAGATTCGCCATAACAAAAGAAAAATAGACCCAATCTAATGCTCCTTTGAAACGAGTACTGACTTACAAGCTTGACTTTAAACGGACAATTAAACACTTTATAATTTCAAAAAAACAATATATAAGATACTACTATATTGTTCAGTTCTTCAAATTCCAAAGCTTTTAACTCTAAAATTTAAGGAATTAAATCCCTATTTTTACATCTCGTTCTAGCTTCCAAAAATTTCATGAGGAGTTTTGTATTTGTTAACTTTTGTTATAAATTTACAGAACTAACACAATTGCATAACATTGTCAATAATGTAAAAAACAAAATTTGATTGAAAATTTTAGAAATATTAAATATTTAAAATTTGGAAATAAAAGACAAAGACTTGCCTTTTGAGAAGTTGGACAAATTCTATTAAAAAAATAAAAACTTGTCTTGAAAACAATTCAGAATTTTTATACGATATCGAGTTTTATAACAGATCCGACAGAGAAATTTTTGAACTAGTTTGAAAATCTAATCAATTAGAAGATGAATTTAAAAGAAAACAGGAATACCTACCAATTTTAGACAATATAATCTGGTCTAATTGTGCTTTATCAATAGATGAAACAACTGACGCCTATTTAATAACTATGACAAAAGACAAAGAAAATATAAAATTTATATGGGAAGGCTGGAGAAGTCCTTGTCCTGTTAATAAAATAGGAAAATTATTTTCCATAACTGTTGAAAAAAAATTTGTAATTGACACTATTGAAAAATGTTTAATAGAAATAGAAAGAGGTTTTAATCTAAATTTTATAGATGCTAAAGTAAATGCAATTAGAGTTTATTAAACAATAAAAATCTGAAATAGGCATCTGACGTTTGTTATTAAGACAGAAATTCAGCTTCATCTAATAGTTAAAAATAAGTAATGAGTTTACTTTGAATTCTTTTATTGCTTTTTATATCTTTGATTAAACAAAGTGTAGCTCATGTTTGGACTACAAAACGAAAGTTAGAAAACCAATAAGAATACAAACTAGAATGAAACAAATTAGCATATATTTGCAGAAATGTAAAAAAAACTCAACATCTTTATTGAAAAGCAAAAAAACGGTACTGAGAAGTCCTATAAAACTAATATCTTTTAGTTTAACCCTACTTTTTTTAATCAGTTGTAACGCTACTAAAAAACTTTCGCTTTCGGAATCTAAAACATCATATCAAACAGAGAACATAACCATTATACAAATCTCTCAAAATGTTTACCAACATATTTCTTATTTAAACACAACTGATTTTGGTAAAGTTGCTTGTAATGGAATGGTTATAAAATCATCAAATGAAGCCATCGTTTTTGATACAGCAGTTGACGATAAAAGTTCTGAAGAACTTATAAACTGGATAAACAAAACTCTAAATTGCAAAATTAAAGCCATGATTCCTACACATTTTCACGACGATTGTTTAGGAGGTATAAAAGCATTTAACAGACATGAAATTCCTACCTATGCCTTTTATAAAACAGTTCAATTTGCAAAAAAAAAAAACATAGATCTTTCAAGAAACAGTTTCCAAAATGAGCTTGAACTCAAAGTAGGTAATGAAAATGTAATTATCCAGTTTTTTGGAGAAGGACATACAAAAGACAACGTCATTGGTTATTTTCCCAAAGAAAAAATACTCTTTGGAGGTTGTATGATTAAAGAAATAAATGGAGGAAAAGGAAACCTTTCAGATGCTAATGTCAAAGATTGGTCAGCAACAGTTACGAAAGTAAAAGAAGCTTTTCCTAATATTAAAATTGTAATTCCTGGACACGGAGAATTTGGAAACATAGCATTACTAGACTACACAATTGCACTTTTTAAGCCAGAATCAGAAGAATGATAATAAAGACAAATAAATAGTTTAGTTTTGCTGAAAATTATCCTTAATTTATTTTTGAATAATAATTATATCTCATTTAAATACAACTGTACTCATGAAAAAATGCAACTTATTTATAGTACTTTTAATTGCAGTTTTAGCAATATCATGTTCATCAGATAATGACAATACTATAGATATCCAATCAAATACTGGAGAATTGATTGTTAACGGACAAACTTATTCCTTAACTAAAGGGTTTCTCATTCCTAATTATACAGGTACTGATCCTAATTATGATCAAAGAAGATTCTATTTTATCTTAACCAATGGAGATGTTACTTTAAATAATAATGAATTTGTTTATTCAAACAATATCACCCAATTAATTGATTTTAATATGTACACTTCCGTGCAAAACCTAGGAGCTATTGAAAACACTACTTATCCTGTGCGTGATTATACTGACTTTAATTTTAATTCTGATATTGCTTATATAGATCATTCAGGAGTTAATACGAATGTAATCATTCAAAATAATCAATATGTTTCATCTGACGAAGTAAGTACAAATGATTTAACTGGTCAAGCAACAATGGTACAAAACAATGGAATTTATACTATTACATTTTCCTATTCAAACGCGCAATATAGTATATCTGGAAATTATACAGGAACTTTAACAGATCTAAATTTTCAGTACTAATAACAAGTTTCTTAACAAACTACCAATTAAGGTAAGAGTTTTAAGAAACTTGACCAATACAAAACTTCTGTTAGAGTTTTTTCTGAAATGAAACTGTGCAAAATAGAGTAAGTAAGCTTCTACTAAAAAATAAAAAAAGTATTTAAAAATGAACATCACACTATCACAATATATAATAAAAAGAAATGGTGTGCCAATAGGAAGCTCTAAATCCTTAAGAAATAACCTTTATCGTTCTTTAGGTGCTAAAAATTTTTCTACTTTTTGGAAATATTGGAATCCTATTTTTGGGTATTATTTGGGTAAATTCATTTTCAAACCCTTAAAAAAAAGTTTTTCCGTTTCCATTTCCTTAATTTTTACATTTGTTTTTTGTGGTTTCATTCATGATATTGTTACTACAATTGTTCGCGGAAAAACAAACTTCTTTTTCACCACTTGGTTTTTTATTATGAGCTTAATCGTTTTATTAAGTAAAATGTTAAAACATGATTTCTCAAAACAAAACTGGATCATCAGAGCCTGTATTAACTTATTACTTATTAGTGGTTCTTTTGTACTAACAAACCATATTTTGAATATATAAGTAAAAAACCAAACTCTGCATTGACCTAAGAATCGAACTATTACCTTTTAAAAGAAACACATCCTCTGTTTTTGTAAAATATAATAAATTATACAGTCTACTTAGCGAACTTTTCTCTTGAGTTCTTAATAGTTTCCATATTAGTATTAGCCCATTTTGATAGCTCATTAATAAATGGAACCAATGATTTTCCTAAATCTGTAATTTCATATTCTACTTTTGGCGGTACTTGTGGGAATACTGTACGTGTAACCAATCCGTCAGCTTCTAACGATCGTAAAGTTACAGTTAACATTTTTTGAGAAATATCTGTACCTACTTTTTTATTAATTTCATTAAATCTTAATTTTTCATTTTCACCTAAAATCAGAAGAATTAAAATTGACCATTTATCACCAAAACGATCTAATACAGTTCTAATTGGACAATTATCATAATCAATTTCAATTTTATCAAATATTTTTTCTCCCATAACAAATTGATTTACAACATTAATAACCAAAAAGTAAGCTAATCACAAATTGGTGCCTTATTGTTTCTTTATGCAAACTTTTAGATATTTGCTCTACAAAAGTAAGTAATAAACTTATATATAGTAACTAATTAATTTAAAAAAATTATGAGTAATATATTAATAACAGGAGCAACTGGTCATTTAGGTTCAATTGTAATTGAACATGCTTTAAACAAAATTCCAGCAAGTCAGATTTCAGTTTTAGTAAGAGACAAAGAAAAAGCACAATTATTTAAGGAAAAAGGACTGCAAATTAAAATAGGAAATTATCACGATATTGATTCCTTAGATAAAGCTATGAAAGGAATTGACAAACTTTTATTAATCTCTTCTAGCGACTTTAATAATCGAATAGGACAACATAAAAATGTCATTGATGCTGCAAAAAAAAATAATGTAAAACATATTCTTTACACTGGTGTAACTATTAAAGATATTACTAATTCACCTATAAAACCATTACTAGAAGATCATTTTCAAACCGAAGAATATATTAAATCAAATGGTTTTTTATATACTTTCTTACAAAACAACTTATATTCAGATGTAATTCCAATGTTTATTGGTGAAAATGTTTTTGAAACGGGAATCTATTTTCCCGCTGATGAGGGAAAAGTTGCTTTTGCAAACCGCAAAGATTTAGGAGAAGCAATTGCAAAAATAGCAACTGGTGAAGAATATGAAAATAAAGTATATAATTTAACTTCAAAAAACACACATTCATTTAAAGAAATAGCAACTATACTATCTTCTTTGTCAAATACTAATGTATCATATACAAGCCCAGATCCCAAAGAATATGAAAAAATGCTTACACAAATTGGACTTCCAGAAGGAATTATTCTAATGTCTACTTTGTTTGCAGCCGCTATTAAAAATGATGATTTCAATATTACTGGAAGTACTTTAGAAGAAATACTTGGCCATGATGAAATTGATTTCAAAAGTTTTCTTAAAGAAACCTACCATTTTTGATAAAAAATAACGCTTATAGAAAAGTCCTCCAATGAGAGGACTTTTCTATTGTATATCTCGTCCTAAAATACCTTAAACCTTTTTCTATAAAATTAAGATAGAATCCATTGAAAAACTAAATGAAGTTTACAGAATTATAATTACTCCATAAATGGAGATTGTGTAACACATGACTGTTCTTAAAATAGTAATTTTACAACAAGAAAAAATGATTACAAACTTTAAAACAATAGATATGAAAAAATACTTAAGTATAGGACTAATTTGTTTAGCAATAGTAAGTTGTAAAGACAACAAAGTAAAGGAAAAAGATACAGAACCAGTAACAAACATTGTAACGGATACCATTTCAAAATCAATAACAGCAACAGCTATTATTTCAGCGAAGAGCAATAGTGCAGTCTCAGGTACAGTCACATTCACTGAAAATGAAGGAATGGTTTCTATGGTGGCAACTTTGTCAGGTTTAGCACCAGGAAAACATGCTATACATATTCATGAAAAAGGTGATTGTAGTGCAAATGATGGTTCTTCAGCAGGAGGACATTGGAATCCAACAAATGAAGATCATGGCATATGGGGAACAACTCCTTTTCACAAAGGAGATATCGGAAACATAGAAATAGACGCACAAGGTATTGGAACAATAAGTAGAGATACTGATTTGTGGTGCATTGATTGTGCTGATACAGATAAAAACATCGTTGGAAAAGCGATTATTATACATGAAGGAATTGATGATTTCTCCTCTCAACCAAGTGGAGCTGCAGGAAAAAGAGCGGGTTGTGGAGAAATTGTATTAGAACAAAAATAACTCTACAAGTATCCTAACTCTAAATAAAACATATTTTTAACTTCTTAATGCTCAAAAAAGATATACTATAAAACAATTAAGTTCATATTTGTTTTATTTGTACATACAATTGTTAAATAAATTATAAGTAATTGGCTTTCTAAAATTGGAACAATTAGTTTTGTTAACATAATTTTATAGTCACCAAATGAAACTTAGAACACTACTTTTAACACTTATTATCATCCTTTTTGTAGGCTTTATTGGTTACCGTATGAAAACCAATGCTGACAAAGCTTCAACTAATACCAGTAAACCTAATGGTGATAAAAAGCCGAGTATTCATGTAAATGGTTTAGTAGTTTCCGAAGAAAAATTTTCCAACATCATTTCTGTTTCAGGTTCAATAGATGCTAACGAGCAAGTAGCTATAAGAAGTGAAGTTTCAGGAATAGTAGAAAATATTTATTTCAAAGAAGGATCAAATGTGAATAAAGGTCAAATCCTTTTTAAGGTAAATGATATCGAGTTAAGAGCGCAATTAGCACAAGCAATTACTCGTAAAAACTTAGCAGGTGAAAACGAAAGAAGAGCCAAATTGTTATTGGAAAAAGAAGCCATCAGTCAAGAAGAATATGACATTGCTAGCGCAGAATATAGAAGTTTACAATCACAAACCCAGTTAATTCAGGCACAAATCGCTAAAACAGCTATCAAAGCTCCTTTTTCAGGAAAAATAGGATTACGCAATATTTCTCCAGGAACGTACCTCACTCCTACTACTGTGGTAACAAATTTAGTTAGTGCTAGTGAAGTAAAAATCACCTTTTCTATTCCAGAAAAGTATGCCAGTGAAATAAAAATCAATAATGAAATCGAGTTTACTGTTTCAGGTTCTAAAGAAATTTTAAAAGCTAAAGTTTATGCTATGGAACCAAGTGTTGATATTACAACTAGAACACTTTTAGTTCGTGCTAAAGCCAATAATCAAGAAGGAAAATTATTTCCTGGAACATATGCCAATGTAAAATTACCATTAAACGCAATTGAAAAAGCAATTTTAATCCCTACTGAAGCCATTATTCCTATTCAAAATGGTAAAAAAGTATTTGTTGTTACTAATGGTAAAGCTAAGGAAGTACAAATACAAACTGGAACTAGAACGGAAGAATCTATTTTAATTACTGAAGGTTTAAAAGCTGGAGATACCGTTATTATAAGTGGTATTATGAGTTTAAAACCTGACACTACGGTACAAGTAACCCTTAAAAAATAAGTATGAGTTTATCTACATTAAGTATAAAAAGACCAGTACTTACTATTGTACTAAATTTAGCCATTATTTTATTTGGGTTTATTGGATATAAATTTTTAGGTGTTAGAGAATATCCTTCAATTGATCCTGCACAAATTTCCATTCGTACCAATTATACAGGAGCCAATGCAGATATCATTGAATCTCAAATTACAGAACCCTTAGAAAAAGCCATCAATTCGATTGATGGTATTCGAAATATAACTTCTTCCAGTAATCAAGGAAGAAGTTCAATAACAATTGAATTTAACCTTAAAAAAGATTTAGAAGAAGCTGCAAATGATGTTCGAGATAAAGTATCACAAGCTATTCGAAGTTTACCCGAAGATATTGATTCCCAACCGATAGTCTCTAAAGCTGATGCAGATAGTGAGGCTATTATTTCCATGTCTGTTCAAAGTGAAACTAGAAATGCTCTAGAACTAAGTGATTATGCTGAAAATGTCATCGGACAACGATTGGAAACTATTCCAGGTGTGAGTGGAATTCAAATTTGGGGTGATAAAAAATATGCGATGCGTTTGTGGATTGATCCCTACAAGTTAGCCTCATACGGACTAACAGTAGCTGACGTTAGAAAAGCCTTAAACGATCAAAATGTAGAATTACCCTCGGGAAAAATTACTGGTAACAATACTGAATTAACTGTAAAAACTGTTGGTAACCTAACTTCATCTGAAGAGTTTAATAATATCATTATCAAAGCAGATGGTGATAAAGTCATTCGTTTGAGTGATATTGGTTCCGCCACTTTAGGCCCTGAAAATATTGAAACCCAATTGACACAATCTGGTAAACCCATGGTGGCTGTAGCTATCGTTCCTTTACCTGGAGCCAATTATATAGATATTTCAGATGAATTCTATAAAGAATATGAAAAATTAAAAAGGGACTTACCAAAGGATATCGAATTAAACATTGCTATTGATTCCACTGTTTTTGTAAAACGTTCGGTAACAGAAGTAGTTGAAACATTGATGATTTCGATTATACTTGTAATTCTAATTATTTATTTGTTTTTCAGAAATTGGGCCATAGCATTTAGACCTTTAATTGACATTCCTGTATCGTTAATCGCAACTTTCTTTATCATGTGGTTATTTGGATTTTCCATCAATGTACTAACCTTATTAGCTATTGTTTTAGCCACAGGATTAGTAGTAGATGATGGAATTGTAGTGACCGAAAATATCTTTAAAAAAGTAGAAGAAGGCATGTCTCCTATAGAAGCAGCCATAAAAGGTTCCAATGAGATCTTTTTTGCTGTTATTTCCATTTCAATAACTTTGGCTGCTGTATTTCTACCTGTAATTTTCTTAGAAGGTTTTGTGGGAAGATTATTCAGAGAATTTGGTGTCGTCATAGGTGCAGCAGTTTTAGTTTCTGCTTTTGTATCCTTGACGTTAACTCCTATGTTAAATGCTTATTTAATGAAAGGAGGCGAACAAAAAAGAACTAAATTCTATGAATTGACCGAACCTTATTTTGTAAAATTAAACAAAGGATATGCAAGTTATTTAGAACGTTTTGTAAAACACAAATGGGTTAGTTTTGCTATAATCACAGCTTGTTTTGGTTTAATCTATTTATTTTTTAGTATCCTCCAAAAGGAAACAGCTCCATTAGATGACCGAAGTGGTTTTGTAATGAGAATGTCTACTCCAGAAGGAGCGACTTACGAATACACAGATCGATTCATGCAAGAAATGTCGCAATTAGTTGACGATTCTATTCCTGGAAAGCGAGTTAGTTTAGTGATTTCGTCACCTGGTTTTGGTGGTGGAGGTGCTGTAAATAGTGGTTTCATTAGAATTTCTTTAAAAGATCCTAGTGAAAGAAAAAAATCTCAAATGGAAATTGCTGATGATGTTTCCAAATGGACCAAACGTTATCCAGATATTAAAACATCTGTAATTCAACAGCCTACTATTTCAGTGAGTCGTAGAGGTGGTTTGCCAATTCAATATATTATTCAAGCACAGAATTTCGAAAAATTACAAGAAAAAATTCCTGCTTTCATGGAAGAAGCTACTAAAGATCCTACTTTTTCGATGGTTGATGTCAATTTAAAATTCAATAAACCTGAAATTAACGTTACAATTGATAGAGAAAAAGCTAAGAGCTTAGGTATTTCAGTAATTGATATTGCCCAAACTTTGCAATTGTCATTAAGCGGACAACGTTTTGGTTATTTTACTAAGAATGGAAAACAATACCAAGTAATTGGTCAGTTTATACAACAAGACAGAGCTACTCCTTTAGATTTAACTTCTATTTTCATAAGAAATGATAAAGGAGATTTAATCCAAATGGATAATGTGGTAACAGTGGATGAACAAAGTAATCCTCCACAGTTGTATCATAATAACAGATACATGTCGGCAACCGTAAATGCTGGTTTAGCTCCTGGAAAAAGTATTAATGATGGTATTGAAGCTATGGATGCGATAAAAGCAAAAGTATTAGATGATACCTTTACTACTGATTTAGGAGGAGAATCTAGAGATTTTGTGGAAAGTAGTTCCAATACTTCATTTGCCTTTGGATTGGCTTTATTATTGATTTATTTAATTTTATCCGCTCAATTTGAAAGTTTTATTGATCCATTTATTATCATTTTAACGGTTCCGATGGCAATTGCTGGAGCATTGTTTTCCTTATGGTTATTTGATCAAACTTGGAATATTTTTAGTCAGATTGGAACTATTATGCTGATTGGTTTGGTAACCAAAAACGGTATTCTAATTGTAGAATTTGCTAATCAATTACGTGAACAAGGAAAGTCAAAGTATGATGCCATAATAGAAGCCTCTGAATCGCGTTTGCGACCTATTTTAATGACCAGTTTAGCTATTGCTTTAGGTGCTTTGCCAATTGCCATGTCACTAGGAGCAGCTTCTGCTAGTAGAATGGGAATGGGTGTTGTAATTGTAGGAGGAACATTATTTTCCTTAATTCTAACTCTTTTTGTGATACCAACCATCTATTTATTATGGTCGAGACAAAAGAAACACCGACCAGAATTTGATAATTTAGACGCTTTAGAAAGATAATCATGTCAAAAACATATACCTATATATTCTTACTTTTCATTGGATTCCAAATGCAAGCACAAGAAGTTTTAACGCTTGAAGTGGCTGTAAAAATAGCTTTGGAAAACAATTATGAAATAAAAATTGCTACAAACAATTTAAAAATTGACGAAACGAATAATAATTTAGCCAACGCTGGAATATTACCTACTCTAAGTGCTAATTTAAATAATAACAACAGTCAAACAAACACCACACAAACTCAATCAGATGGTTCAGAAAGAACCTTAAATAATGCTAAAAACTTCAGCCTTAATTATGGAATTGGTTTAGACTGGACTATTTTTGATGGATTAAGTATGTTTGCAAGAAAAGAGCAATTGGCTATATTAGAGGCACAAGGAAAATCGGAATTACAAGCAACTATTCTGAGTAGAATTAGTGATGTTTATCTTACTTATTATGATTTGGTCCAACAGCAACAAGTCATGGCTTCCATTGATAGTGCTATAGTAATTTCAAACCAAAGAGTCACTACAGCTCAAAATAGATATTCCATTGGGAAAGCTGCTAAACTAGAAGTTTTAAATGCTCAAGTTGATTTAAATACGGATAAAAGTTTGCTTTTGAGTCAAAAAGAATTGTACCAAAATACTAAGACAAAACTAAACGAATTATTAGCCAGAGATCTACAGATTAAATTTAAAGTAGTGCAAGAAATTACCTTTGAAGAAAGTTTAACTTATGATGAAATGAAGGAATTAGCAAATAAGCAAAATCCGCAATTACAAGCTCAAATTTTAAACAAAAAAATAGTTGATTTAAACTTAAAACAAGTAAAAGGAAATAGGTATCCAACCGTTCGATTGACTTCAGGATATAACTTTACTCGTTCTGAAGCTTCTTTGGGCTTTATTACTCAATCTTCTGGTCAAGGGTTTGTTTATGGTGTTTCAGCTAGTGTGCCTATCTTCAATGGTTTTTTACAAAATAAAAGAGAAAAAGCAGCTAAATATGAGGTAGAAAATGCCTCTTTATTGTTAAACCAACAAAAAGTAGCTCTAGAATCTCAAATAGCATCATTTTATCAAAGTTATCAAACTAATTTAGAGTTGATAAAAGTGGAAGAAGAAAATGTAACTATTGCTAAACAAAATTTAGAGATTACTTTAGCCAAATTCAAAATAGGAACCATTACCACTATTGAAGTTAGAACAGCACAACAAAATTTCATTGAAGCTTCTGTTCGTTATGCTACAGCACAATACAATACAAAAATTGCTGAAATCAATTTAAAAGAATTAGCAGGAACTTTAAGTTGGAATTAATTTATTAAATTTACGTTTATTCTAGATTCAGATTTCTAATTTCTAAATTACTATGGTTCAATACAACCCAAAAGACTGGATTACTTTCATTTTTCGTTTTCACAAATCAGATACCTTTCGTCAGTTGATTCCTATGATGATTACTATAGGATTGTATTCCTATGCAGTAGCTTATTTAGAAATTGAATATTGGCAATTATCCGATGATAGTCATGTAAAGAACATTACAATCATGCATGGCATGCTTGGTTTTGTTATTTCATTACTTTTAGTATTTAGAACCAATACAGCCTATGACCGTTGGTGGGAAGGTCGAAAACATTGGGGTGCTCTAGTCAATAATAGTAGAAATTTAGCTATTAAATTATCTGTAATTCTAAAAGAAGACACTGATAAACTATTTTTTAAAAGAGTTATTCCAGGTTATGCTTCTATTCTACAAAAACATTTAAATGATGAAGAAACTGCCAAAACACTATTTGAAGATTTAGACTTAGACATTAATCATCACAATCATAGACCCAATCAAGTAGCAAAAATGATGTTCCAAAAGATTCATGATTTACATGAAGTTGGAAAAATATCTGGAGATCAATTAATCATTATCAATAGTGAAATTCAATCTTTTACAGATATTTGTGGAGCTTGTGAACGCATTAAAAACACACCTATACCCTACTCTTATAGTTCATTTATAAAGAAATTTATCTTTTTTTACATTATGACCTTACCATTTGGTTATGTGTTTAGTTTAGGGTATTATGTAATTCCGGTTGTGGTATTTACTTTTTATGTTTTAGCTAGTTTGGAATTAATTGCAGAGGAGATAGAAGATCCTTTTGGTGATGATGCTAACGATTTACCTACTAGAAAATTAGCAAGTAATATTAAAAAACATGTAGAAGAGATTTTATAGTACTTTTACAAAAAAACATAAAATGAAACATTTTATTTTATATACTTTTTCAATAGTACTATTAGGCTGTAATAACAATGCTAGAAATCAAATATCTCCAATAGCAAAGGAATATATTGATGAAGTAATTTCTTTATTAGAACAAAAATCTATCAAAAAGAATGAAATAGATTGGACTGTTTTTACTAATAAAATATATCTACATGCTAAAAATTCAAAAAAAATAGAAGACACATATCCTTGTATTTCTTTTGCAATAAGTGAATTAAAAGATAACCATAGTTATTTTGAACCTGCAAAAAATTCGACTAAAATTGAGAATTTAAATCCTTTACCGATTTTAGTTGATGAAAATGTTCCTAGAGATATTGGATATATTAGAATTCCATTTTTTATTGGTAACAATGAGGCAGTAAAAGATTATATTGATACTATTACAGAAAAAATTTCCCAGCAAAATAAAGCAGAATTAAAAGGTTGGATTGTTGACTTAAGAGATAATTTTGGAGGAAATATGTGGCCAATGCTAGTAGGTATAGAACCTATTCTAGGAGATGGAATTGTAGGATATTTTCTAGACAATAATAACAATTACGAAGTTTGGAAAGTCTTAGAAGGAAAAGTTTTTCTTAACAGTGAAGTTGTGGAACAAAACACAAATTTGATTCATTTAAAAAATGAAAAACCAAATGTAGCTGTATTAATTAATGCTAAAACAGCAAGTTCTGGAGAAGCAATAAGCATTGCATTCAAAGGTCGTAATAAAACAAAATTTTTTGGAACAAAAACATTTGGTGTTTCAACTGGTTGTAAATCATATACTTTATCAGATAGTTCAAGAATTAATTTAGCAGAAAGTATATTTGTTGATCGAAACAAAACAAAATATGGTAGTTCAATACAACCAGATGTAAAGTGTAATGATAATGAATCATTACAAGTAGCAATAGATTGGTTAAATAAAATAGATTAACATCATGAAAACAGTATTAATAACAGCTTTCCTTACAATTTTTTTCACTAGTTGTAAAAAAGAAAATAGTATTTCAGTTAAAGAAAAAATCGTAAATTATTACCAAATCGATTCAACTGTTATTCAAGATGGTGGTGTAAAAATGATTCCTATTACTACAAACGATACTACTTTTCATGTTTGGACAAAACGGATTGGAAATAATCCAAAAATAAAAGTATTATTACTCAATGGTGGTCCTGGATGTACTCATGAATATTTTGAATGTTTTGAAAATTTTCTTCCTGCTGAAGGTATTGAGTTCATTTATTACGACCAATTAGGTTGCGGTAATTCCGATAATCCTAATGATACTTTGTATTGGAATTTACCTAGATATGTAGAAGAAGTAGAGCAAGTTAGAAAAGCTTTGAATTTAACCAAAGATAATTGCTACATTTTAGGGCATTCTTGGGGTGGTATTTTAGCAATAGAATATGCTTTAAAATACCAAAATAACATCAAAGGATTGATTATATCAAATATGATGTCAAGCTGCCCAGAATATGGAAAATATGCAGATGAAGTGTTGGCTTTACAAATGAAACCAGAAGCCTTATTTGAAATCAATAAAATAGAAGAAGCAAAAGATTTTTCAAATCCAAGATATATGGAATTATTGATTCCAAATTTCTACGAACAACATATTTTGCGTTTACCTGCTAAAGATTGGCCAGAACCTGTTAATCGTTCATTTGACAAAATGAATCAATCGCTTTATGTTACGATGCAAGGTCCGAGTGAATTTGGTATCGCTGGTAATTTAGAGAAATGGGACAGAACAAATGACTTAAAAAATATTAACATCACAAGTTTAGTTATTGGAGCTGAATACGATACTATGGATCCGAAATTCATGAAAAAAATGACTGACTTATTACCAAATGGTTCCTATTTATATTGCCCTAAAGGAAGTCATTTGGCTTTTTATGATGATCAACAAACCTATTTTAAAGGTTTGATTGATTTTTTAAAACAATAAATTCAAATTATTTAGTTATTTTTATGATTACTACCTCTTTTTTCTTAAATTGTAGTTCATAAATTTAATTCCATGTCAATTAAAACCCTACTTGATACACCAAAGTTAACTAATAAAAAATCACTAAAAACATTAGTAGAAAATAGAACTATTTTCTCATTGGAACATTGTGAATTAAATATTTTTGAAACCTATGAAAAATCTGATTTAGTTCCTTTAAAGTTTAATGATTTAGTTGTAACCAGTATGTTACGTGGAAAAAAAGTAATGCATTTGTTTGATGAACCTCATTTTGAGTATTTACCTGGAGAAACAGTTATTGTTCCTTCAAACGTAGAAATGAAAATTGATTTTCCTGAAGCTACTACTAAAAATCCAACACAATGTATTGCATTAGCTATTGATAACAAAGTTATAACTGATACTTTGTCTTTTTTAAATGATAAATATCCTAAAGAAGGAAAAAATAATTTATGGAAATTAGACCATGAAAATTATTTCTTTTACAATAATGTAGATTTAGCAAATACTATCAACAAACTCATAAAAGAATGCATGGGAACTTCTATAACAAAAGATGCTTTAGCTGACTTGACGTTACAAGAGTTGATTATAAGAATTATTCAAACGCAAACTATAAAACGATTTGACAACTCTAATCTAATTGAAATAGATAGCCCAATAATGGCTTCAATAGAATACATAAAAAATAATATTCATAATTCTATTCAATTAAAAGACTTAAGTGATAAAGCATGCATGAGTACGACTTCATTTTATAGAAATTTCAAAAAGGAATTAGGAATAAGTCCAATGGAGTTTATTTTAAATGAAAAGATTAAATTTGCTAAAAAACTACTTAGTAATCCAAAAATACAAATAAATGAAGTTTCTTACGCTTCAGGTTTTGAAGATTGTAATTATTTCATTCGTTTATTTAAAAAACATGAAGGAATTACTCCAAAACAATATCAACTAATGAATTTTTCAAATCAATCATAAGAATGTAATAGAACAGGTTCTAAATTCTTGCTTTCTTCTTCATTAAAAATTTTATATTTTACAATAAATGTTTTTCCCATAGGTGTTTCTAAAGAAAAACCTCCTGCTCCAATTCCATCCATAATATCTAAGGTAAAATGAGCGTGTTTCCAATACTCAAATAAATCTTTATCTAACCAAAAATCAAAACCATCAATTTTACCTATACACACATCTCCCGACCTTAGGAAAAAACCATCTTTTTCAAAACATTGAGGCTGTGTTCCTTCACAACAACCACCAGCTTGATAAAACATTAAATCTCCAAATTTTTCTTTTAAAACAGCAATAGTATCTAAAGCATTTTTAGTGGCATCTAATCGACTTATTGTACTCATTATTTATAAAATTTAAACCCAGCCGAAACTGGGTCTAGTTATTAAATTAAAATTAAAAGAAACCTAACTTATTTTTATCATAAGAGATTAACATGTTCTTAGTTTGACGATAATGATCTAACATCATTTTATGATTTTCTCTTCCAATACCAGATTGCTTATAACCACCAAACGGAGCACCCGCAGGATAAGAATGATATTGATTCACCCAAACTCTTCCTGCATGAATAGCTCTAGGTACTTGATACAATTCATGAGCATCACGTGTCCAAACTCCAGCACCTAAACCATACATAGTATCGTTTGCAATTTCTAAAGCTTCTTCAGTACTTTTAAAAGTAGTAACGGCTAGCACAGGACCAAAAATTTCTTCTTGAAAAATTCTCATTTTATTATGACCTTTAAACAAGGTAGGTTGAATATAGTAACCACTTTCTAAATCACCACCTAATTTATTTTCATCACCACCAATTAAAAGTTCAGCTCCTTCTTCTTTGCCTAATTTCAAATAAGACATAATTTTATCTTTCTGAACTTTAGAAGCTTGTGCTCCCATCATAACCGATGGATCTAATGGATTACCCATTTTTACAGCAGCAACACGTTCTAGAACTCGTTCAATAAATTTATCATAAATGTCTTCGTGAATTAAAAGACGAGACGGACACGTACAAACTTCACCTTGGTTTAAACAAAACAAAACAGCTCCTTCTATAGCTTTATCTAAAAAAGCATCATCTTCATCCATTACTGATGGAAAAAATATATTTGGTGATTTTCCACCTAATTCTAAAGTAACAGGAACTATATTTTCGGTAGCATATTGCATTACTAAACGACCAGTAGCAGTAGAACCAGTGAAAGCGGCTTTTGCTACTTTTGGGTTCGTCACCAAAGCTCTTCCTAACTCAGCTCCAAAACCATTAACTATGTTAATAACACCAGCTGGTAGGATATCTCCAATCAACTCCATTAATACTATAATTGAAATTGGAGTGTTTTCCGCTGGTTTTAGTACTACACAATTCCCTGCTGCTATTGCTGGAGCAAGTTTCCAAACTGCCATTAAAATGGGAAAATTCCAAGGTATAATTTGTGCTATTACTCCTAATGGTTCATTCACAATTAAGGAAACTGTATTTGAATCTAGCTCACTTAACGAACCTTCTTCTGCTCTAATAACGCTTGCAAAATATCTAAAATGATCAATGGCTAAAGGTAAATCGGCAGCCAAGGTCTCACGCACTGCCTTTCCATTATCAACGGTTTCAACAGCTGCTAAATATTCCAAATTGTCTTCCATGACTTGAGCAATTTTATTAAGTAAATTGCTTCTTTCTGTTGAGGAAGTTTTACTCCAAGTCTTAAAAGCATCAGAGGCTGAATCTACAGCTAAAGTCAAATCATCCTTGTTAGAGTGTGCAGCTTTTGTAAATACTTTTCCATCAATTGGAGAATATACATCAAAATAGTTTCCAGATGTTGGAGGCACAAATTTACCTCCTATATAATTATTGTATTTTTCTTTAAAACTAGGTCTTTGAATTAAATCACTCATAATTTTTACTTTTTTTGATTTACTCAAATTTACTTTTAATTGAAATTTATAAATAGCATTATTTAGTCAATTTATAGCACAAAAATGATAATTAACAATTTTTAACGTATAAAAAATATTTTTTTGATAAAATTAACACGCTTAAATTGCCAAATACTCAATAATAAAGAAATTATATTTTAGATGAAATATATTTTAAACTAAAACCTACAATACTTATCTTTGCGCTTTAAAAATCGATATAAAATGCGCATTTCATACAATTGGTTAAAACAATTCATTAAAACAGATTGGAGTTCAGAAGAAACAGCAGCCTTACTAACTGATTTAGGTTTAGAAGTAGAAGGTGTAGATAAATTTGAAAGTCTAAAAGGAGGTTTAGAAGGAATTGTTGTAGGTCACGTTCTTACTTGTGAGCAACATCCTGATGCAGATAGACTAAAAGTAACTACTGTTGATTTAGGAGATGGTAATTCACCTGTCCAAATTGTTTGTGGTGCTCCTAATGTAGCTGTTGGTCAAAAAGTTCCTGTAGCAACCATTGGAACCAAATTGTACGACAAAGATGGTAATTCATTCGAAATTAAAAAAGGTAAAATTCGTGGACAAGAAAGTCACGGAATGATTTGCGCAGAAGATGAATTAGGTCTTGGTGAAAGTCATGATGGTATTTTAATCTTGGATAACACTTTAAAACCAGGAACACTTGGAAAAGAAGTTTTTAATATCGAAACTGATGAAGTTTTTGAAATAGGTTTAACACCAAACCGTGCAGATGCAATGAGCCACTTTGGTGTAGCGAGAGATTTAAAAGCTGGATTAGTACAAAAAGACAAAAATATTGAATTAATTACTCCATCAGTAAGTAATTTTAGAATAGACAAACGGACTTTAAAAATAGATGTATCGGTTGAAAATGAAAAATTAGCTCCTCGTTATTGTGGACTTACGATTTCAGATTTAACTATTAAACCATCACCTACTTGGCTACAAAATCGTTTAAAAGCTATTGGTATTACTCCAAAAAACAATGTGGTAGATGTTACTAATTATGTTTTACATGAATTAGGACAACCTTTACATGCTTTTGATGCCAATAAAATAAAAGGAAATAAAGTCATTGTAAAAACTGTAGCAGCGGGAACAAAGTTTACTACGTTAGATGATGTTGAAAGAACTTTAGATGCTGAAGATTTGATGATTTGTCATGCAGACGGACCAATGTGTATTGCAGGAGTTTTTGGAGGAAAAGATTCTGGTGTTACAGAAAACACAACCGCTATCTTTTTAGAAAGTGCTTATTTCAACCCAGTTTCTGTTAGAAAAACAGCTAAACGTCATGCCTTAAATACAGATGCTTCTTTCCGATTTGAAAGAGGAATTGATTCTACTATTACAGAATATGCCTTAAAAAGAGCTGCTTTACTAATACAAGAAGTTGCTGGTGGTGAAATAACTTCTGAAATTGTAGATTTTTATCCAAAAAAATTAGAAGATTTCCAAGTATTCTTAAACTTTGAGAAAATAACAAAAGTCATTGGTGAAGAATTACCTAAAGAAACGATTAAGAAAATATTAGTGGCTTTAGAAATGAAAATTAATAATGTAACGGAAACAGGAATAGGAATTGTAATCCCTTCTTACCGAGTTGACGTTCAAAGAGAAATTGATGTGATTGAAGAAATACTTCGTGTGTATGGCTACAACAACATCAATTTTACTGAAAAGTTAAATGCTACTATTTCTAATTCCTCTCGAACAGAAGAATATAAAGTACAAAATATTGTGGCTAATCAATTGTGTTCATTAGGTTTTAATGAAATGATGGCCAATTCGTTAACCACTCCTGATTATATTAAATTGTCAGAAAACCTAAAAGAAGAGTTTAATGTATTAATGTTAAACCCGCTAAGTAATGACTTATCTGCCATGAGACAATCGATGTTGTTTTCTGGTTTAGAAGCAATTTCTTTTAATATTAATAGACGAAGAAGTGATTTAAAACTATACGAATTTGGTAAAACATACCACAAATTGCCTTCAGGGTATGAAGAAAATAAACATTTAACCTTATTCCAAACAGGAAATAGAAATAGTGAAAATTGGACACAAGGTCAACAAAAATCAGATTTCTTTTTATTTAAAGGCTATATTACTAGTGTACTTTCCAGAATAGGATTAGATACAAAAGTTTCTAGTTTACCTGTAGAAAGTGATATTTTTGCTGAAGGACTTAGTTTAGCAATCGGTAAAGAAGTTATTATCGAATTTGGAACCATAAAAAAAACAGTTTTGAAACATTTTGACATCAAACAAGAAGTTTTATTTGCTGATTTTAATTGGGGAAAAATTCAAAAATATGTTTCTAATAAAATTAAATTTATAGATATCCCAAAATATCCTGAAGTGAAACGCGATTTAGCACTCTTATTAAACGATACTACTTCTTTTGATGAAGTTTATAAAATTGCCAAACAGACTGAAAAGAAACTGCTAAAAGAAATAAGTCTTTTTGATGTGTACCAAGGTAATAACTTGCCAGAAGGTAAAAAGTCTTATGCGGTTAGTTTTATCATTCAAGATAATAATAAAACGCTGAATGATAAAGAGATTGAAAAAATCATGAACAAACTACAAACTAATTTCGAAAACCAATTAGGAGCTAGTTTAAGATAGTTTTTGGTTGTCTGTTATCAGTTTTCTGTTGTAGGTTATAAGTTATAATAACACAAAAAACTCGTTTAGGAATACTAAACGAGTTTTTTTTATTGTCAGTTTGAGCGTAATCGAAAACTATTCCTTAATAAGCTTAGTAGTTGCACTACCCTTTTCCGTATTTACTTTTACGAAGTAATCTCCATTAGTTAGACTAGAAACATCTATCGATTTAGATGCATTTGGAACAGAGATTACAATTTGACCTAACATATTATAGATTTCAACCGATTGAATTTCTAAATTCTCTTTTGAATTGAAATGCAAAACGTCTTTTACAGGATTTGGATATAATGTAAATTGGCTTACAAAATCAAAATCTTGTGAACTTAAGGCTTGAATGGTTGTTGTATAAGTATTTGTTGTAATTGGAAAATTATAATCAAAATAGATATTGGCATCGTTTGAAAAAGTATCACCAACTACTAAAGTTGGTTTTGTTTTAATTTTGAAAGCCACATAACCATCATTAGTAGCATCATTGAAATCTAAATTAATATTTTCAAATATGAATTCTACTTTATTATCTTTTATTCTAGTATAAAAATCATGACTTCCTTTTAATGGAATTAAAGTAGCAATATCAAATTTAGTCAAATCAATCATGTCTTTTACTACCACATTTTCAGCAGGATATGTTCCAGTATTTTCAAAACGAATCAAATAATGAACATATTCACCTATCATATCTGGTGACACAATTTCTCCTTCTAAACACGTTTTGTCATTTGGATCATAAGAACCTACAACCGTTTGATTTAAAGTAAACGTATTATCATTTGGTGTTTCATCTGTATTTGAAGTTGAAATAGTTGCTGTGTAATTTAAAACATCATCAATATTAACTGTTGGAGTTTCCGTTGGAGAATTTACATTGAAAACGATTTCAATTTCTCTTGTTTCAAAAGGTTGTAAATTGGTATAATTCCATGTATAAGAATTGGTTGCTTGACTATTAAAAACAGGATTTGAAGAAAGATAATCCAAAACTGTATCCTCAAAAGTTAAAGAGACACTTCCATTTTCAACTTGATTTCCTTTATTTCTATAGGAAATTTTATATTTAGCATCAAAACCAGGTCTTGCAGAAACTGTTGGTAAAACAACTACTTCAACATCTGAGTGAACACCATTTGCAGTCACACAAAAGTCTTGTGTAAACGGACTTGCTTGTGTTGGAAAATTTACTGTAAAACTGGTTGGAGAAATATTGAAATACGTTGGGTTTTCTAGGTTTGGTGTTATGGTATGAGAACCAGCTTGAACTGGAATATTATAATTTCCTGTTTGATTTGAAATTAAACTACCTGAATTTGTTCCATTTACAATAGAAAATTTCAAATTAGTGTAATTTAAATCAGCTAAATCGCAACCATTACTATTAAAATCATATTTTATTTTTCCTGAAATACTAAAAGATGTTCCATTTGGTGTAAAACTACAATAACTATTTACGTGGCAATTTGAATAATTATAATCTGTTATTTTTTGTTGCACTAAAGCTAGGTCTCCCTCATCTGCACAGATATACTCAAGGTTAGAGTTATTTGAAAAATCTAAATTTGACCACGTATTAAGATTACCGTTTTTTATAAATAAAGATTCTAAAAGTGGATTATCTTTACATTTTAAACTTCGTAAAAATGGATTATTAGTTATATCTATAATTGTCAATTGATTATTATTACATGCTAATGTCTCTAATAATGAATTATTCGAAACATCTATGTTGGTTATTTGATTTTTTTCAAAATATAAGAACTTTAATCCTGTTAATGATGATATATCTAAAGATGAAATTAAATTATCATAACAATTTAAAATAAATAAATTTGTATTATTACTAACATCTAATTCTGTTAATTGATTTTTTGCAATGCTTAATTGACTTAAATTTATGTTATTGGTTAAATTTATACTAGTTAAAAAATTTTGTGGAATATTTAAAAAATCCAAATTAGATAGCATAGAAACATCTATAGTTGATAATTGATTACCTCCTAGCTGTATGTATGTTAAATTTGTATTATTTGATAAATCAATACTAGTAAGTTGATTAGAATCAAGTTCTAGCCAATTTAAATTAGTTAATATTGATAAATCTATAGTACTAATTTGATTTGAATAAATTCTCAACAAAGTTAAATTACTATTATTGGATAGATTAATACTTGTTAAATTATTATTACCAACTGAAAACGATTCTAAATTTTGATTTGAAGAAATATCAATAGTTGTAAGTTGATTAAATGATAAATCAAGGGTTTTCAAACTAGATAAATTAGAAACATCAATTGTCAATAATTGATTTGAAAATAAATTAATTGTATTCAAATTTAAATTTTGACTACAATCAATGTTAGTAATTATATTATTACTAAGTTGAATAAATTTTAAATTTAAATTAGATGAAAAATTAACATTTGATAATTGATTATTAGTAGCATTCAAATACAAAATATTTGTAAAAGCCTCTAAACCAGTTATACTGCTAATATTAGAACTGCTAACATTTAGATACTTAATAGTTAGAGCTTCAGAAACTTGTATTTCACCATCTTCATTTGTATCAATTTTATGATACATTGAAACACTTCCATTAAAGGTATTAGGTGTTTGAGTAGATGCAATCTGGTTGCTTGAACTAGCACTCAACAACTTCGCTTTAAAATTAGCATCTGGAATATTAACAATCTGAGCTTGCAAATTCAATCCCAACAAAACAAGTAATAAAAGGTAAATTTTCTTCATCATATAAATTTAAGTTGGCAAAAATAGCGCAAATATTTATGTTTAAATCATTTTTATTCTTGAAATGAAAATTCCTTAAGATTGTTTTTTTCTGTTATGTTATTGAAAACTAATTTAGAAATCTGTAAAAAAACTCGTTTAGGAATTATTTCTAAACGAGTTTTTGTTTTGTGTTAGTTTGAAAATAGTCGAGAATTACTCTTTAATAAACTTAGTATTTGCACTACCCTTTTCTGTATTTATTTTTACGAAGTAATTTTCTTTAGTTAGAGTTGAAATATCAATTGAAGTAGTTGCATTGGGAACAGATATAACAATTTGTCCCAACATATTATAAATCTCAACAGATTGAATTTCTAAATTCTCTTTTGAATTGAAATGCAAAACGTCTTTTACAGGATTTGGATATAATGTAAATTGGCTTACAAAATCAAAATCTTGTGAACTTAAGGCTTGAATGGTTGTTGTATAAGTATTTGTTGTAATTGGAAAATTATAATCAAAATAGATATTGGCATCGTTTGAAAAAGTATCACCAACTACTAAAGTTGGTTTTGTTTTAATTTTGAAAGCCACATAACCATCATTAGTAGCATCATTGAAATCTAAATTAATATTTTCAAATATGAATTCTACTTTATTATCTTTTATTCTAGTATAAAAATCATGACTTCCTTTTAATGGAATTAAAGTAGCAATATCAAATTTAGTCAAATCAATCATGTCTTTTACTACCACATTTTCAGCAGGATATGTTCCAGTATTTTCAAAACGAATCAAATAATGAACATATTCACCTATCATATCTGGTGACACAATTTCTCCTTCTAAACACGTTTTGTCATTTGGATCATAAGAACCTACAACTATTTGTTTTATAGCTGAAGTATTATCATAAAGAACTTCATCATTAATTGTTGGGGTTATTTGCGCTAAGAAATTCAATTGGTCACCTATATTAACTGCTGGAGTTTCCATCGGAGAATTTACATTTAAAGTAACAGCAATTTCACGAGTTTCAAAGGGTTGTAAATTAGTATAATTCCATACAAATGAATCTGTAGCTTGACTATCATAAACTGGATTAGCAGATACGTAATCTAAAACAGCATTATTATACATAAAAGTGATAGCTCCGTTTTCAATTTGATTGCCTTTGTTTCTGTAGATTATTTTATATTTAGCATCAAAACCTGGTCTTGCAGGTGTTGTTGGTAAAATAACTACTTCAACATCTGAATGAATTCCATTTGCAGTAACACAAAAATCTTGCGTAAACGGACTGGCTTGTGTTGGGAAATCTACTGTAAGACTTGTTGGAGAAATAGTGAAATAAGTTGGGTTTTCAAGATTTGGGGTTATAGTATGAGAACCTGCTTGAACTGGAATAGAATAATTACCCGAAGAATTGCTAATTAGTGAACCAGAATTTATTCCATCAGTGATTGAAAAATTTAAATTTGAATAATTGATATCGTTTGAATCACAATCGTCATCATTAAAATCATATTTTACATTTCCTTCTACATTATAAAAAACACCCCCTGGAATAAAAGAACAATAAGAATTAACAACACAATTTTGACTATTTTGAGTTGTCATTTTAACTTGAACATCCAAAATACTTTCTTCATCGCAGCATATGTATTTTAAATTAGGATTATTACTAACATCAAATCCAATTGTTGCATTATTTACAGGGTTAAGTAACATATCATTATTACCATTTTTCATAAATAAGCTTGTAAGTTGATTATTAAAACTAAACAAAGTTGAAATATTTAGATTTTGTGAAACATCTAGAGTGTTTAATAGATTATAATAGCACCTTAGTGTTTTTAAATTCAAATTTTGAGTAATATTTAAAGTTGTTAATTGATTATACACGCAAGATAGAAATTCTAAATTTGTGTTTTGAGTGACGTTTATATTATCCAATTGATTAACATCACAATTTAAAGTTTGTAAATTGGGGTTTTGAGTTACATTCAAAACGGTTAATGAATTACTTACACATTCTAAATGTTCCAAATAAGGGTTTTGTGTCACATCTAAAGCAGTCAATGTATTAAAATTACAATACAATTTTTTTAAATTAATGTTTTGTGTTAGATTAATAGAAGTTAATGGATTATTACTACAAGCTAAAAGCTTCAAATTTTGATTATAAGTTACATCTAAAGTACTCAAATTATTATTATAACAGTAAAGGTTTTCTAAATCCTGATTTTGAGTTACATCTAAAGTACTTAATTGATTAAATGAACATGATAAAGTAATTAAATTTGAAAAATATTCAATTCCTGTTAAATCAAAAATATTAGAACTATTACTTGAATTAGAACTACCTACATTTATAAAAGTAATTAATGCTGCTTCACTTACTTCTATTTCTCCATTATTATTTGTATCAATTGAATTGTAAGTAGTAACATTTCCAACAGCATTTGGTGACTGTATTGATGCAATAGTATTACTTGAACTAGCATTCAACAACTTCGCTTTAAAATTAGCGTCTGGAATATTAATAATTTGTGCTTGTAAGCTACAACTAATAAAAACTACTACAAAAAAGTATATTTGTTTCATATATTAAATTTATATATCAAAAATAGTATAAATATTTAATTATCATTTTTTTTGTTTAAAAAACGACATCCTAAATAATATTGGTCATTTCTCACAATGTAATTCTTTAAAAAAATAGTATTTTAGCCACATGATTAAAATTGTATTACTCGGTAGTGGAAATGTAGCTCAACACTTATTACAAGTGATGTTGAAATCAGCTGATATTGAGTTGGTTCAAGTTTTTGCACGTAATAAGAGTAGTATTTCACATTTAATTACTAAAGAGCAAATTACATCTAATTATCAAGATCTTAAAGAAGCCGATTTGTATATTATTTCTGTTTCTGATAATGCCATTGCAGAAGTTTCAAGTAATTTACCTTTTGAAAATAGATTAGTGGTTCATACTTCTGGTACTTCTGAACTTTCGGTTTTAGATGATAAAAACAGAAAAGGTGTTTTTTATCCCTTGCAAACGTTCAGTAAATCAAAAGCGGTTGATTTTTCAACTATTCCTATTTGTTTGGAAACCGAAAATGAAAGAGATTATAAAACTTTAGGAACATTGGCCAACCTTATTTCCAAAAAAGCGTTTGCTATTTCATCTGAACAACGAAAAAGTTTGCATGTAGCTGCCGTTTTTGTTTGTAATTTTGTAAATCATTTGTATGAAATTGGAAACCAAATTTGCGATGATAACGAAGTTCCATTTGAAATTTTACAACCTTTAATTCTAGAAACTGCAAATAAAATAACCGAACTATCTCCAAAAGAAGCACAAACTGGTCCAGCTCTAAGAAAGGATACAAAAACTATTGAAAAACATATCGAATTTTTAAAAGATTCAAACTACAAAGAAATTTATACCTTATTAACCCAATCCATACAAAATGTCTAAAAGCTATAAAGAACAAATGAACGAAATTACCACTTTCATCCTTGATGTTGATGGTGTACTTACCGATGGAACCATTCATGTCACTCAAACGGGTGAAATGCTTCGCAATATGAACATTCGAGATGGTTATGCTATGAAAGCTGCTGTTGAAAATGGTTACACCGTTTGTATCATTTCTGGAGGAAGTAATGAAGGTGTTCGAGTGCGTTTACGTAATTTAGGAATAACGGATATTCATTTAGGGATTTCTGATAAAGTAGAAACTTTTAAAGAATTCATAGATATTTACAATATTAAACCCGAACAAGTATTATATATGGGTGATGATATTCCAGACTATCATGTAATGAAACTAGTAGGTTTACCAACCTGTCCACAAAATGCTGCACCAGAAATTAAAGCGATATCAAAATATATTTCTCATAAAGACGGAGGAAAAGGTTGCGTAAGAGATGTCATAGAACAAGTAATGAAAGTACAACATAAATGGATGGAACATTTTGATGCAAAATATGATTGATTTTATAGTGTTCAGTATACAAACTTATCACTGTTTACTTATCACTGTTTACTTATCACTAATTACTCAACAATATGAAATACTTAAAACTTATACGCTTTCAAAACCTACTTATTCTTGCTTTAATGCAAGTACTCTTTCGTTACACTTATTTGAAAGCGGCAACTTATAATACTTTAACGCCTTCAAATGATTATTTATCATTGACGCATTTTCAATTTGCATTATTAGTTTTATCAACAGTCTGCATTGCTGCGGCTGGTTATGTAATTAACAACATTATGGACCAAGATAATGATGAAATTACTAAACCGAAGGACAGAATTGTTGGTAAATCTATTTCAGAAAGTAGTGCTTATAACATTTATGTAGTATTAAATATTATAGGAGTTGGAATTGGATTTTATCTTTCAAATGCTGTTGGTAAAAAAGGATTATTTACAGTATTCATATTTGCTACTGCTTTATTATATGTTTATTCAACTTTTTTAAAAAAAATTGTAATAGTAAGCAATATAATTGTTGCTTTTATTTTATCTTTTAGTATTCTTATTCTAGGAATTTTTGATTTGTTTCCTGCAACTTATGACGGAAATGTAATCCAAATGAAGAAAGCTTTCGCAATTTTATTTGATTATGCTGTTTTTGCTTTTATCATCAATTGGATCAGAGAAATAGTAAAAGATATTGAAGATACAGATGGAGATTATGCCTCAGGTATTCAAACCTTACCTCTTCTTTTAGGAAAAACTAGAACAGCAAAATTAGTAAGTGTTCTAATTATTATTCCTATTCTTTTATTGCTTTTTTACATTACTAAAAATTTACTTGATTACAATTATGTTTTCCTTTACGGATTATTATTTGTAATTGGACCACTACTCTACTGTATGATAAAACTATGGAGTGCCAAATCAAAATTTGAGTTTAAACATGTTAGCACTATTCTAAAATTAGTTTTATTTTTTGGAATACTTTCCATCGCAATAATCACTTATGCTATAAAAAATGCTCAAGGATAAATTAAACCAATACAACATTATTTTAGCTTCTGGATCACCAAGAAGACAACAGTTTTTTAAAGAAATGGATATCTCATATACTATTCAATTAAAAGAAATTGATGAAATTTATCCAAATACATTAAATGCTGAAGAAATAACCAATTATTTAGCCGAATTGAAAGCTAGTGTTTTTGAAAATCTTCAAGAAAATGATATTTTAATAACTAGTGATACTATTGTTTGGCATAACAAAGAAGCTTTGGGTAAACCTAAAAATTATGAAGATGCTTTTCAAATGTTACAATCTATGTCAGATAAAACACATGAAGTAATTACATCTGTTTGTTTTAAAACAAAGGATAGAACCGAAACTATTTATGAAATAACTAAAGTTACTTTTAAAAATTTATTAGATACTGAAATAACCTATTATTTAGACCATTACGAACCATTTGACAAAGCAGGATCTTATGGTATTCAAGAATGGATTGGTTTAATTGGAATTACAAAAATAGAAGGTTCATATACTAATGTAGTAGGCTTACCCGTTGAAAAAGTATATTCAAAATTATTAGATTATGCTAAAATTAATTGAAAACCCATACTTACATGAAGAAATACTAACTTTTATTACCATTTGTATTTTTTTAATTTCACGATTATTCTTTGCTGAAGTTATCAAAAAATTCGCTAGAATTAATGAATCTTTAGAACATAGGACTAATTTAGTTATTAAATACATCAATATCCTACTCGGCTTATTGGCTATATTTTCAATTGTCATTATTTGGGGTGTAAAAAGAGAACAAATATTTTTATTTATCTCATCTGTTTTTGCAGTTGTAGGTGTTGCATCCTTTGCGCAGTGGTCAATATTAAGTAATATTTCAGCTGGAATTATACTTTTCTTTTCTTATCCTTTTAAAATTGGTGATAAAATTAAAATACTAGATAAAGATTACCCTTTAGAAGGAGAAATTGAAGACATAAAGGCTTTTTATATCATTTTGAAAACAATTAATGATGAGAAAATCACTTATCCCAATAACTTATTGATGCAAAAAGGAATTTTAATTATAAAGTCAACATTCGAAGATAAAGAATTTACAGATTAAATCATCTTATAAATTAATGTTAAAAAGGAAGTATTTTAATCTTCCTTTTTTAATTTTAGGCTCAATTTCAATTTGAAATTAAAAAAACAACACAAATGAGAAGGAATTATACTGCACTACTTTTATTATTTACTATAATTATTCAGGCACAAGCTCCGAAGAAATTAAATTCAAATCAGATATTTGAAGAAATTCAAAAATTAAATTTTCTAGGTAAAGTATTGTATGTAGCTGCACATCCTGATGATGAAAACACACGCTTAATCACTTATTTTGCGAATCATTATCATGCAGAAACAGCTTATTTATCTCTAACTCGAGGAGATGGAGGTCAAAATCTAATCGGTCCAGAATTAAGAGAAAAATTAGGAGCTATTCGTACTCAAGAACTATTAGCTGCTAGAAATATAGATGGTGGGAACCAATTTTTTACTCGTGCCAATGACTTTGGTTACTCTAAAGAACCTAGCGAAACATTTTCCATCTGGAACAAAGAACAAGTTCTTGAAGATGTTGTTCAAGTGATGGAAACTTTTCATCCAGATATTGTTATTAATCGTTTTAATCATAGAACTCCAGGAACTACTCATGGTCATCATACTGCTTCAGCAATCCTAAGTTTAGAAGCTTATGAACAATTAAAAACAAAACCCAAAAGAGTCTTTTTTAACACTTCTTGGTGGTTTTATGGTAGTGAAGAAGCTTTTGAAAAAGCGGATAAATCTAATTTAATTGCTTTTAATGCTAATGTCTATTATCCTCTGAAAGGCAAAAGCAACCATGAAATAGCAGCCTTAAGTAGAAGTCAGCATCAATGTCAAGGTTTTGGATCTACAGGTTCAAGAGGAAATGAAACCGAATACTTAGAATTATTAAAAGGAGATTTACCAAATGTTACTAATATTTTTGATGGAATTGACACCTCATGGAACCGAATTAAAGGAGGTGAGTCTATTGGTAAAATCTTAACTCCTATTCAAAATAATTTTGATTTCAATAATCCTGCATCACATATTCCACAACTAGTAAAAGCCTACTTATTAATTCAAAAATTAGAAGATTCTTATTGGAAAATCGATAAAACAAAAGAAATTCTAAAAATAATAGAAGCTTGTAGTGGTATGTATTTAGAAGCCGTTTCTTCTGTTGAAAATGCTACTAAAAATGAAGCAATTACAATCAATTTTGAAGTAATTAATAGAAGTCATTCAAAAATAAAATTACTAAGTTATTCCATTTTAAATCAACCTAAAAAGGTAAAAGAAGTTGAATTAACTAATAATGAAAAAATAAACTTCGAAGAAAAGAATTTCCAAATTCCAAATTCAGTTGATTATACCAATCTATTTTGGTTAAAAGAAAAACCAACAGTAGGAATGTATCAAGTTTCTAATAAAGCAATTCGAATTTATCCAGAAGAAAAATTACAATTTCCTGTCATTTTTTCCATAGAAATTGAAGGAACAAAAATTGATTTTGTAAAAAATTTAGTTTACAAAATGAATGACCGCAGAAAAGGAGAAACCTACATTCCATTTTCTATTTTACCAGAAGTTACTTCAGAAATTGCAAATAAAGTATCTATTTTTAATACTAATGCACCAAAAGATATTCTAGTAAAACTTAAAACAAACAAAGAAAATAGCTCTGGAAAAGCTCGATTAGTTGTACCTAATAATTGGAGAGTAGAGCCGAATGAAATTCCTTTTAGTATCGCTATAAAAAATGATGAAAAAACGGTTAATTTTAAAGTGTATCCACCAAAAAATGAAAGTAATGTTGATTTTTCAGTTGAAATTGAAACAACTAAGGAAAAACACCAATTAGAATGTGTTGAAATTAAATACGATCACATTCCAAAACAAACTATTTTACAACCATCCGAAGGAAAATTAGTCAAACTAGATATTAAAACTAAAGGCAAAAATATAGGTTATTTGATTGGTGCTGGTGATGAAGTAGGCAAATATTTAGAAAATATAGGCTACAATATTTCTTATATTAGTCCAAACGAATTAAATGCTGCTATTTTAAACAAATTTGATGCTATAATATTAGGAATTAGAGCTTTCAACACCATTGAAGATTTAAAATTCAAACAAAAAGAATTATTCAAATATGTGGAAAATGGTGGAAATCTTATTGTTCAATATAACACAACTAGTGGTTTAATTACAAAAGATGTTGCTCCATTTGAACTATCAATTTCAAGAGATAGAGTTACTAATGAAAAAGCAAAAGTTACCTTTTTAGCGCCTAGTAACCCTGTACTGAATACTCCAAATAAAATTACAACTAAAGATTTTGAAAACTGGGTTCAGGAACAAGGCTTATATTATCCAAATAAATGGAATAAAGCGTTTACTCCTATTTTGTCAGCTGCAGATGATGGAGAAGATCAAAAAGAAGGAGCATTATTAGTTGCTAAATATGGAAAAGGAAATTATATTTACACTGGACTAAGCTTTTTTAGAGAATTACCGGAAGGAGTTTCAGGAGCTTATCGTCTTTTAGTTAATCTAATTTCTCTAGACAAATAAAAACACTATGACAAAACAAAAAAATGAATGGAAAAGAAGTTATAATTACGTGCTAATCCTAAATGCAATTTATATTTTAATTTTCGTTTTACTAATGGAAGTATTCTCATAATATGGAAAATTTAGATTGGATTGTATTATCTTGTACTTTGTTATTTATAGTTATCTATGGAGCTTTAAAAACAAAAGGAAGTGCTAATGTAAAAGATTATTTATTAGATAATAATGAAACTCCATGGTTTACTGTAGGTCTTTCTGTAATGGCTACGCAAGCAAGTGCTATTACTTTTTTATCTACACCTGGACAAGCCTACCATGATGGAATGGGTTTTGTTCAATTTTATTTTGGATTACCTCTAGCAATGATAGTCATAGCCTATACTTTTATTCCTATTTACCATAAATTAAAAGTATTTACAGCTTATGAATATTTAGAACAACGTTTTGACATTAGAACTAGAACCTTAGCGTCTGTATTGTTTTTAATTCAAAGAGGTTTAGGTACAGGAATTACAATTTATGCTCCTTCTATTATTTTATCTGCTTTACTTGGATGGAATTTAACCATGCTAAATATTATAATAGGTACATTAGTTATTGTTTATACTGTAACAGGAGGAACTAAAGCAGTTAATGTAACTCAAAAGCATCAAATGTTTGTTATTCTTTTGGGAATGTTTATTACTTTTTTCTTAATTCTTGATTACCTTCCAGAAGAACTCGATTTTGGAAATGTACTTCATGTGGCTGGAGCCAATGGAAAAATGAATATTTTAGACTTTTCCTATAACCCAAAAACAAGGTATACCTTTTGGAGCGGAATTACTGGTGGCTTTTTTCTTATGCTTTCTTATTTTGGAACCGATCAATCTCAAGTAGGAAGATACCTTTCAGGTAAATCTGTAAAAGAAAGCCAAATGGGATTAATCATGAATGGTGTTTTAAAAGTTCCTATGCAATTTTTTATACTTTTAACTGGTGTTTTAGTTTTTGTCTTTTTTCAATTTAATGATGCTCCGCTTCACTTTAACCCAAATAATGTTACTAAGGTAAAAGCGTCTACTTATAAAGTTGATTATGAAAAAATTGAAAATAAACTGCAACTAGTTAATGAAGAAAAAAAAGTAGTCAATAAAATTTATATAGAACAATTACAGCATAATGATTTTGATAATCCAGCATTAAGAAAACAAATGGTAGCTTTATCTCTAAAAGAAAAAGAACTTAGAGAAGATGCAAAGGATATCATTAAAAAAGTAGATAATGGTTCCGAAACCAATGACAAAGATTATGTTTTTCTTTATTTTATTTTACATTACCTTCCAAAAGGGTTGTTAGGCTTACTTTTAGCAGTTATTTTTAGTGCAGCAATGTCTTCGAGTGCATCTGGTTTAAATTCTTTAGCAGCAACAACTGCTATAGATATATACAAAAGAAACGTAAGTGAAAAATCCGATAAACATTATGTTTATGCAACCCAGTATTTTACTCTATTTTGGGGGATTGTTGCTATAGGTTTCGCTTGTATTAGTTCCCTATTTGAAAATTTAATTCAATTAGTAAACATAATAGGTTCCATATTTTATGGAACAGTTTTAGGAATATTTTTGGTTGGCTTCTATATCAAGTACATTAGAGGAAATGCTATATTTATTGGAGCCTGTTTAAGTCAAAGCATCATCTTCATTATTTACTATTTTTACATTCATATTCTACCAGAAGATGAAAAATTAAGTTATTTGTGGCTTAATTTTATTGGAGTAGTTTTAACGCTATTTTTGTCTTTTTTCATACAGTTACTCTCAAAAAATAATAGTAATTCCAATTTAAATAGTAAAGAAGAGCTAGTCTAAGGCTCTTCTTTATTTTTATATTTTTTAAATTATTTAATTATATTTTTTAATTCATTTCTATATTGGGAAGCACTTTTACCAGTGTGTTGTTTAAATAATTTATTAAAATGACTAAAGTTATTAAAACCACTCTCAAAACTAATCTCAGTAATACTAATTGGTTTTTCAGCTAATAATTTACAGGCATGAACCAATCGATACTCATTTACAAAAGAAGTAAAAGTTTTATTAGTTATTTTTTTAAAAAACCTACAAAATGAAGGCACTGTCATACTAACCAATTTAGCCACTTCATCTAATGTTATTGGTTCATAGAAACGATCTTTTACAAAATTAAAAATAATGTTTATCTTATCATTATCTTGAACTTGGGTTTCTAAAGAAAATCCGTCTGCATTTAAAAAAATAGTATCATTTGAAATAGCTAAATCATTTAATATTTTTAGAAAACTTAATAATCTTTCAAAAGGTTTTTGTGATTGCATCATTTCAATTTGAGCTCCAACATATCTTTTCGTTTCATTATCAAAAGCAATACCTACTCTAGCTTGTTTTATCAAATTTTGAATTTTTCTCATTTCAATAATATCCAAAAAATCATTCCCTAAAAAATCAGGTTTCATTTGAATTACTGTTTCAATTTTATTTCCTGTTTGTTCATTGGTAAAACCACAATGAGGTAAATTGCTACCAATTAAAATTAAATCTCCATCAGTATAATAAGAAATATGACTTCCTATTTGTCTTTTACCAGAACCTCCATTGACGTAAACTAGTTCAATTTCTGGATGATAATGCCAAATATTTGATTTATTATTATTTTTTTCTGTGTAACTAGCATATGCAAAAGAACTTCCAAAAGAAGGAATTATCACTTCAAAAGATGGTATCGAGTTTTTCATGTCTATCTATTTAAAATCTATAAAATTACTATTATTAAAGATGAATTCAACAATTTTAACCTAAAACGATTTCGTATAAAAGAGCATAAGTAAAAAATAGGTAACTATTCATTTTCAAAATAGACCCCTTTAAAAAAATGACTTTTAAACCTTGTTATCTACTATTTTAAATTAAAAAATAACCCTATTTAATAAATTATTCAATAAAACGATTCCTTTTAAATTCGATTGAAAATTTCATGTAAAACAGTCCTAAAATGATGAAAAAGGAATTAAAATGAATATTCTTCAAAAAAATACTTTAAATTTTACATGTCTCACAATTAAAAACTATTAAAAATTAATTATTAATATATACTAAATTACCCTATTTAAACTAAAACGTTTTCGTTAATGGTAAAATAACACATAAATATGAAAATCTAGTTGTATCCTAGTACTTAAATGTAACCTAAATTTGTTTCATCATAAAAACAAGTATTAATTTAAAAACTACAATTATGAAAAAAATTTTTAAAGTAAGTTTAGTGTTGGCAGTAGTTTTATCTACTATGACGTCAGTGTATGCAAATGATCATGATTTTTTACTTTATGTGAAAAATAAAAATGGAAAACAAATTACTTTTTCTATAAACGGAATTCAAGAAGCTAGTATAACTATACTTGATAGTTATGGAGAAAGAATTTATGTTGAAAAAGCTATTGGTCAAAAAGGAATTAAGAAGGTCTACAATCTAGAACAATTTCCTTCTGGAAAATATATCCTAAAAGTTGAAAATGATCTTAAAAAAGTATCTTATGAAATTACTGTAACTGATGAAGATGCAACATTATCATCTAGAGGAATTTCTCAAGTGTACAAATCGATTTTAAATACTGAAAAGCTGGCAAGTAATTAAGAATTTGATTAAGTAATAAAACTTCTTAATCAAAAATAGAAAACTATGTATTCTAATATAGTTAATTGAGATTTTAAAATTAAAAGCCGTTAGAAAATATCTAACGGCTTTTTAAATTTTTGAAAATTAATAAAAATTATTTAGACCATTCTGCAATACTATCTTTATTCATTTTTTCGTAATCAGCATTTCCTGCTTTTTTTGCTCCATCTAAAGAAGCTTTTGCAGAGGCAATTGCTCCTTTTTTATCACCTGATTTTGCTTGTATTAGCGATTTTAATCGTAAGTACCAAAATGGTGTTTCACTACCAGAAGGCACTAATTCTATAGCTTTATTTACCCAAGTTAAGGCCTTATCTAAATCTTTATTTATTTGATAAAAATATTGTGCTGCAGAAAAATAATCACCATAAGAAGGACCTGCTAAAGCTTTTTCAATACTTGCCATTGCTACTTCATTAGTTGGTACTGTAAAAGGAACGGAAACTATTGTTCTTTCCCAAGCTAAATCTAAAGAAGCTGAATCATTTGTTAAATTATTTATAGATAAAGTAAAAGACTCAACTGGTTTCATTAAAGTCTCAGGCTTTACTGTTGTTCTTAATGCTACTTTAGTTTCGTCCCAATTTTCTGGTAAACCCCAATTATCTGTTGAAGTATAGAAAATAACATCCCAACTATCCGCTTTTGGAGTAGTATATATAGCATATTTTCCTTTCTTTAATTCTTTTCCATTCACTTTTATGTCTTGATCAAAAGAAATTGTTGTATTAGCATTGGCTCCAGTTCTCCAATTTTTACCATAAGGAACTAAATCTCCATAAACTGTTCTTCCTTTTGCTCCTGGTCTTGAATAATCAATCTGTACATTAGCTAACCCTACTACTTGTTCTACTTTTGCAGCTGGACTCGCTTGTGGTGTCTTAACTTGAGCTTCTGTTGACAAAATTGCAAGTGCTAGCAATCCTGTAAAAAATAACTTTTTCATCTTTTATTTTATTAATTTGTGATTTAAATAAGGATTATACGAAATTACTAAAAAACCTAGATGAATATGTTAAGCTATTCCTAAAATTAAAATTATTTTGTTTAATATTTTCTTATATTTGTTAAACAAAATAATTTTATGAAAATATATACACTTAAATCCAAACAAAATTTACCTATTTCTATAGAAGAAGCATGGGATTTTTTATCTAATCCAAAAAATTTAAAAACTATCACTCCTGATTATATGGGTTTTAATATTCTTTCTGGTGATGATAAACCAATGTTTTCTGGTCAAATTATCCAATATATTGTTACTCCTATATTAAGCATACCAACTAAATGGGTAACTGAAATTACTCATGTTCAAGATAAAAAGTACTTTGTAGACGAACAACGTTTCGGCCCTTACTCACTTTGGCATCACAAACATTTTTTAAAAAAAATTCCTGGTGGTGTAGAAATGGAAGATATCATCGACTATAAAATACCAATGGGAATTTTAGGTCAAATAATTCATCCTATTTTGGTTAAACCCAAATTAAACGAAATCTTCGATTATAGAAGAAAAAAATTAGTTGAACTTTTTGGTGATTATAAAATATCTAATCTTTAGTCTTATGTTAATTATTACAGCAAAACTCAAACAACTTTAAAAGTACCTCATCATAATGAAAAAAAATATACTATTAATAGGTGGCTCATACGGAATTGGTCACGCTTTAACTGAATTATTAAAAACACAAAATAATATTTATGTAGCTTCTAGAACTGTTGAAAATTTAGATGCATCTATTCACCATATTACTTTTGATGCTAATTCACAAGTTTTAAACACACAAGTATTACCTAATCAAATAGATGGCTTTGCATTTTTACCAGGAAGTATCAACTTAAGACCTTTTAAAGGTTTAAAAATAGAAACCTTTGAAGAAGATTTACAAGTTAATTTTATCAATATGGTAAAGGTTTTACAAACTATTTTACCTAATTTAGTGGCTTCAGAACAAGCAAGTGTAGTACTTTTTAGTACAGTTGCAGTTACTACTGGAATGCCATTTCATACAAGTATTGCAGCCGCAAAAGGAGCTATTGAAGGGTTTGCTAAAGCATTAGCAGCAGAATATGCACCAAAAATAAGAGTCAATGTAATTGCTCCTTCTTTAACAGACACACCATTAGCTGATAAATTTTTAAATAATGAGGTGAAAAAAGAAAAAGCAGCAGAAAGACATCCTTTAAAAAAATTTGGCACACCAAATGACATTGCAGAAATGTCTGCTTTCTTACTCTCTGATAAAAGCAATTGGGTAACAGGGCAAGTTTTCCATGTTGATGGAGGAGTGTCAACACTATCAGTTAATGGATAATTTAGAAAATGCTTAAAACTTTAATAATTTAAAGTTGTTTAATTTTATGAGAGTAGTAAACTTAAACTTTTAAACAATCTTAAATAAAAAGATATAATGAATATATTTTGGTTTAGAAGAGATTTACGTTTACAGGATAATGCTGGATTATTCCATGCTTTAAATAGTCTTGAAAAAGTATTACCTATTTTTATTTTTGATCCTTCTATCTTAAACGAATTGGAAAAAGACGATGCAAGAGTCAGCTTTATTCATGAACAATTAGTAAACATTAATACAGAGATAGAAAGAAAAGGGAAATCGTTAGCAATTTTTATTGGTAAACCCAAAACGATTTTCGAAAAACTAATTAAAGAAAATGAAATAAGTTCAGTCTTTACCAACCATGATTACGAACCTTACGCAAGAAAAAGAGATAAAGAAGTTTACCAAATTTTTAAAGAAAATGATATAACATTCAAAACCTCAAAAGACCAAGTTATATTTGAAAAAAGTGAAGTAGTTAAAGATGATGGATCTCCTTACGTGGTTTACACTCCTTTTTCTAGAAAATGGAAAGAAACTTTAGAAAAAACAGCAATACCTTATTATAAATCAGAAGAGAAATTAGAGAATCTAGTAAAGCATTCCTACCCTTTTCTAAGTCTAAAAGACATTGGTTTTAAACCAACTAAAATTAGTTTTCCTAAATATACCATTTCTGAAAAGTTAATGGAAAATTATGAAGCTACTCGAAATTTTCCAGCAGTAGATGGAACTTCGATGTTAGGGGTTTATTTGCGTTTTGGAGTCGTTTCAATTAGAGAAATGGTTAAAAAAGCCTTGACAGTAAAAAATGAAACTTTTTTAAAAGAATTGATTTGGAGAGAGTTTTTCATGCAAATATTATGGCATTTTCCACATACAATAAAAGATAGTTTTAGACCAAAATATGATGCTATCGTCTGGAAAAATGATGAAGCGAAATTTAAAAAATGGTGTGAAGGTAAAACAGGATATCCTTTTGTTGATGCAGGTATGCGCGAATTAAATGCAACTGGACATATGCACAATCGGGTTCGAATGATTGTTGCGAGTTTTTTATGCAAACATTTACTAATTGATTGGCGTTGGGGAGAAACCTATTTCGCTCAAAAATTATTAGACTACGAACAGTCAAGTAACATTGGTAATTGGCAATGGGCTGCTGGTTCTGGTGTAGATGCAGCTCCTTATTTTAGGATTTTCAACCCAACCGAACAAATCAAAAAGTTTGATAAAGATTTAAAATACATTAAAAAATGGATTCCAGAAGTGGAAACTTCAAAATATCCA
The DNA here is from genome assembly GCF_006491595.2 of Flavobacterium jejuense. Classification (GTDB taxonomy): domain Bacteria; phylum Bacteroidota; class Bacteroidia; order Flavobacteriales; family Flavobacteriaceae; genus Flavobacterium; species Flavobacterium jejuense. The sequence goes on along the minus strand of NZ_VEVQ02000001.1, from coordinate 444,813 downwards.
GAACCTATTGTGGATCATAAAGAAGCAAGGGAAAGATGTTTAAAAGTATATAAAGAAGCCGTAGGCTAAAACAAGATAAATTATGAATATTGTATGGTTTAAAAGGGATTTACGTTTAACAGATAATGAAGCAATACACAATGCTATCTCATCAGGACGAAAGACCCTTTTACTATATATTTTGGAACCATCGCTTCAAAATGACTATCACTATAGTCAAAGACATATTGATTTCATCAAACAATCCTTAGAAACCCTGCAAAAAGCATTACTTCCTTATCATACCCAAATTCTTATTGTAGAAGAAGAAGCCTTGAGTGTTTTTGAAAAATTGAACGATTTAGTAAAAATTCACGGTATATTTTCCCATCAAGAAACAGGTTTAAAGATCACTTATGATAGAGATTTACAATTGACTCAATATTTCAAAAGCCAAAATATAAAATGGACAGAATCTATAAACAATGGTGTCATAAGAGGTATTCAAAATAGAAAAGCATGGAAAGAAGATTGGTATGATTATATGAATACTAATGTCTTTCCTTTTGAACCAACACCAAGGAGCTTTTTAAAATACAAGGATATCGAAGTTTTAGAAAATCACTTTAAACTAGCTTCATTAGAAACTAAAACAGATACTTTATTTCAAAAAGGTGGCTTTGAAATAGGAAAACGATATATGAATTCATTTTACAAAGAAAGAGTTTTAAATTATTCCAAACATATTTCAAAACCCGAAAAAGCCAGAAAAAGTTGTAGTCGGTTATCACCTTATATAGCTTGGGGAAATCTATCCATAAGAGAAGTTTTTCAAGAAGCTACTCGTTATTTGGTAAACAGAGATAGAAAGAAAATCTTATTAAATTTCATGTCACGTTTACGTTGGCAATCTCATTTTATCCAAAAGTTTGAAATGGAATGTGAAATGGAGTTTGTGGCTATCAATAAAGGATATCGTAATCTCAATCAAATTATTAAAAAAAGCTATCATGTGGCATGGACTACAGGGAAAACAGGCATTCCAATTATTGATGCTTGTATGCGTTGTTTAAATGAAACAGGGTATTTAAACTTCAGAATGCGAGCTTTAGTAGTTTCCTTCTATACGCACAACTTATGGCAACCTTGGCAAAAATGCTCATCATACTTAGCACAAAACTTTCTTGATTTTGAACCTGGAATTCATTATCCTCAAATTCAAATGCAAGCAGGCGTTACTGGAGTTAATACTTTGAGAGTCTATAACCCAGTAAAGAATTCCATTGACCATGATGCCGATGCTGTTTTTATAAAAAAATGGGTTCCAGAACTAGGTGTTTTACCTATTCCATTTATTCATGAACCATGGAAATTAACACCTATTGAACAAGATTTATATAATTTTAGATTAGGAGAAAACTATCCTAGACCAATTGTTGATTTAGATACAACTAGAAAGTTCTCAAGTGATATTTTATGGAGGCTCCGAAAAAATGAAGAAGTAAAAAAAGAAGGCAAACGTATTTTAGCCACTCACGTCTTACCTGATAGAGATGTTTCTTAATTTCCCTTCCTTACTAGAAAAAAATTAAACTAACCCTCTCACCTTCTCTGCATTAATTTCATTAAAATCATTGATAATTAAATCCGCTATCGATAAATCTTGGTTTTTAGAATTTTCACTGTTGTAACCAATGCAATATATTCCAGCTCCTTTTGCAGCAATGATGCCGTTTGTACTGTCTTCAATAATGATGCAATTCTCTTTTGGATGAATCGATAAACTTGCAGCATGTTCAAAAATAGCAGGATGTGGTTTTGATTTTGGGAAATCCTCACCAGAAACAATATGAGAGAAATATTGGTGTAAATTAAATCGGGTAAAAACTCTATTAATAGTACTTTTTGAAGCTGAAGAAGCTACAATTAATTGAATCCCATTGGCAAACAAATCTTTAATCAAATCCTCAACTCCATCAATTAAATATAAATCAGGTTTAGAATCAAACGCTTCATTGAAAAGATGTCTTTTCCTTAAAATCAACTCTTCAACTTCATGTTCCAATTGAAATAATTCCTTTACTTTTTGAAATACGTTACGAGTAGAATTACCTGTAAAAGTAGCATATACATCATCTGAAACAGAAACATTTAATTCTACAAAATGTTGTTGGTAAGCATAATGATGCACTGGTTCTGTATCTACAATAACTCCATCCATATCAAAAATAACCGTTTTAATCATAGTTCTTTTTTTACAAAAATAGTATTTAAAATTTTCTTTGGCTACCAATTAAACCTTTTTAATTACCTTTAGTCTAACCTGTAAATACAATTTAAAATTGCAAGACGAAAAAGTATTTATTGAACAATTATTAAACCCGAAAACCCAGCAAATGGCTTTTCGAGAGTTGTTGCAATTATACCAAAAACCGTTATACAATCATATCCGAAATATTGTTTTAAATCACGATGATACCGATGATGTTTTGCAAAATACATTTCTGAAAATATTTCAAAACTTATCTAAGTTTAAAGGAGAAAGCAAGTTATTTTCTTGGATTTATCGCATTGCTACCAACGAAGCTTTGACTTTTTTACAGCAAAAAGCTAGGAAAACAGGAATAAGTAATGAAGAAGTCCAGCAAAAAGCTATCAATAAATTAGAAAGTGATGTTTTTTTTGATGGAGACGAAATCCAATTAAAATTACAAAAGGCCATTGCCGTTTTGCCTGAAAAACAACAATTAGTCTTTAAAATGAAATATTTTGAAGAATTAAAATATGAAGAAATCTCTAATATAGTAAACACATCAGTAGGTGCTTTGAAAGCCAGTTATCATTTGGCAGTCAAGAAAATAGAAGAATATTTAAAAACAAATTAAACCATTTATACAAAATACAGTCTTATAGATATGAAAGATTTTAACTTAGATACTCAACCCAAAATAAAGCCTGGATTTCAAATTCCAGATAATTATTTTGAGCAATTTGAAGCCAAAATGATGGAACAATTGCCTAAAAAAGAGGTAAAAGTTGTTTCTTTGTTTCATAAAAAACAAATTTGGATCTCAAGTATTGCTGCTGTTCTATTAGTAATGATAGCGATTCCTATTTATTTTAACATGGCTAAAACTAATACCATTGAGACCACAACATTAGAAACCTATTTAGTAAGTGAATATTCCACTTATGACATTATAGATAAAGTAAGCATTGAAGATATAAAAGCCTTAGAAAACGATTTATCCTTAAATGACGATGCTGTAGAAGCTTATTTATTAGATACACAAAATATTGACTACTATTTAAATCAATAATTATGAGAAAAAAAATAACCCTATTACTACTTTTGATAGTTAGTTTTTCATTTGCTCAAGGCGGAATGAAAGAAAAGAAAGAAAAAATTAAAGCCCTAAAAGTTGCTTACATAACAGAACAATTAAATTTAACAAGTGAGGAAGCTCAAAAATTTTGGCCTGTTTACAATGCGTTTGACGACAAACAATTTGAAATAAAGCATAATAAAATGAAAGCAGTTATAAAGCGTTTTGAAGAAGGAGGTATTGACCAACTTACTGAAAAAGAAGCTTTAGAATTGATTACCAAAATGGAAACCTATGAAGACGAAATGCACCATCTAAAAAAGAAATTTTTAAAAGATTTACTAACCGTTTTACCTCCAAAAAAAGTAATCAAACTAAAAAAAGCTGAAGACGAATTTAATAGAAAACTTTTAAGAGAGTTTAGAGGTAGAAAAAATTAAAAGAAAAGCACTGTAAGGTGCTTTTTTTGGTATAACTATTGATGGCTTTTATTCATATTCATGATTAAAGAAATCAACCTATTGCTCCTATTATTTGTTTTCCAATTGAACTTTTCTCAAGAAGATTGTAAATCAAAAATGTACACCCTAAAATGTAACATTGTTGAAAAAACAACACGTCACAATATTGGTGGTACATTTATTGAAATAATTTCTGATAATGAAACCATTGGCTTTGCTTCTGGTAACTTTGAAGGTTTTGCAGAGACACTTATTTGCTCTGAAAAAATAAAAAATGATACTATTACTTTAAAGGTATTTGGTATGAGAAGTGTGCCAAAAACACTCACACATAAAATTACATCAGATACTTCTATAATCGTAGAAGTTGATTATGGTGAAAGTCCATTTAATAATGTGAATGAAAGAGGTAAGTTTTTACGAATACATTATAAATTTTTATGTGGTACACGTTGATAATAAACACTCAATATTTTTTTTAATCTCTTTAGGGATGAAATAATGATTTAAAATCAACAAATAAATTCATTTCTTTACTTTTTAATATGATGTTGATTAGAATCACATCCCTAACAGGATTAACTTAATTCACTAGAGAAAAATTACTGGTCTACTACTCATTCTTTCCTACATTATACACCACAAATTCGTTATGAAAACCTATATATTAAAATTACTTAAATTAAGATTTAATATCACATTTATTAGTAGTAATTCTAGATTAAAAATTGTATCTTATAAGATATAAAAAAACAAGCCATGAAAAAAATTACTTTATTATTACTTATCCTGTTACCAATACTAGTTTTCTCACAATCTTTAGAAACCAAAGAAGTTAAAATAAAGATGAGTAAAGGAACGCAAACGGGTATCGAAATATTCATTCCATCCGTTTCAGAAGACGATGTTGAAGATGCAATTAAAGAAATTACTAAAAAGTACAAGGGTGACGAAGAACGCGTTAGAAGAAGCAATGAAACCTATATTGAAAATGCAATTATTAAAGAAATTAATAGCAAACCTATTACTATGCACCAACTTATTGAAGAAGTAGGTAAAGGAATTAGATATACAGCTTTCTTCAATTTAGGAGGTTCATTTTTAGAGTCAAATGCAAATCCTAAACAATTTGCTGCTGCAGAAGAAATCGTAACTAAAATTGCTATTTATGCTTCTAAAATTAGAATTAATGATGTTTTAGAGGAAGAAAAAGACCAATTGGAAGACCTTCTAGACGACCAAAAAGGTTTGGAAGATGATAAAGATGATGCCTATAAAGTCATCGAAAAAGCAAAAGACGAAATTGCTGATAAAGAAAAAGAGATACTAGAATTAAAGCAAAAGTTAGACACTAATAGAGTAAAAGTTGTAAAACAACAAAAGAAACTCGATGAAATTAAAAAGAGAAAAAAGCTGTTAAAATAAAAAACTACTGAAAACTAAGTTTTACAATTTTATTCTTCCCAGCTGCATAGGCAACTGAATCATTTTGAAAACGAAGCGTATATAAATCTTTATCGTCAAGCATTTTTTTCCAAGTTTTTCCACTATCACTTGAATAATGCAAACCTGTTCCTCCTAGGCAAACTAATGCTTTTCCTTTGGTGTTTGGAACAAATTGCACACAAGAAGCATATCCAAAACCCGTATTTTGTCCTACCAATTGCCAAGTTTTGCCACCGTCGTTTGTAATGGCTTTGTTGTTGCTATTGTCTTCTTGTTTTTCATAATCACCACCAGCAATAAAACCTATGTTTTCATCGTAGAAATCGGCTGTAAAAATACCAGTCATGGTTTTACCTTGTACTATGGGAGTTTCATATACATTCCAAGTGTTGCCTTTGTCTTCACTCACAAAACAGCGTGCTTTTTTTCCTCCTGAAACAATAATTATTTTGTTGTTTCGTAGCATTACATTGGTATTGCTAGCTGCAAAAGCGGCTTCTCCCTCTCCTGCTTTAGGTAATTTTTCACAAGGTATTTTTTGCCACGTATTTCCACCATCAGTCGTAGTAATTATATTCAAACAATCCGATATTGGGTCACCCATGGCTACTCCAAAACTATCGTCTAAAAATTGCATGCTATCGTAAAATACTTTTTCGTTTTTTTCTTCATAAACCAATTGCACGACCTTTTTATCATTAGAAATACGATACAACAACGCAGGATTAGCCACGCTCAATACAAAAACGGCATCTTTAGTTTTAGCAATACTCCTAAATTCAGGATGCAAAGTATCTTTGGCTATTCTACCTCTAAACATTTTTTGAGTCATCAAATCAATAGCTCCATATTTTCCATTACTTCCTGCAAACCACAATTGGTTACTATCTAATACAATTGCTCTTATACTAATAGCGTCACTATGAATTTCTCGTAGTTGTACATTAGTAAATGATTTAGTTGGCAATTTGGCTTGTATTGGTTTTATATCTTGGTTCACCTTTTGTTCTTTACAAGAAAATAATGAAATTAGGAAGGTAAAAAGTACTATTTTTCTCATTGTATAACTAATTGAAGGGCAAATTTACAACTTATTTTAAAACTACCAGTTGCATCCTTTTCTGGTTTAAGAGAGTAATACAAATTCGACTTTAAATAGTAGTTTAGCTTCCCAACTCCACAAAAAGAGATAAATAACATTTAACAATCTAAAATCCAAATAACTAACCCATCAAAAAAACACTTTCAGCTTTTCACTTTCGACTATCAACCTTTACATGATAATTATCATTTTTAACCCTAACTACTATCCCTATTTTTGAATAAATTTTCAAACATGAGTTTAATTCAAAAATATAATGTTCCAGGACCAAGATATACGAGTTATCCCACTGTTCCTTATTGGGAAGAAGATTTATTTTCGGTAAACAAATGGAAAGCAGCCCTTGTACAATCTTTTGAAGCTTCTAATACAACAGAAGGTATTAGCTTATACATTCACTTGCCTTTTTGCGAAAGTTTATGCACGTTTTGTGGTTGTAACAAACGTATTACCAAACGACATGATGTGGAAAATCCGTACATAAAAGCGGTTTTGAAAGAATGGGATTTATATTGCGAATTATTACCTCAACGACCAAGAATCAAAGAAATCCATTTAGGAGGTGGTACACCCACTTTCTTTTCACCAGCACATTTAACAACTCTTATAAACGGACTTTTCATCAATGCAGATAAAGCACAGGAGTACGAATTCAGTTTTGAAGGACATCCAAATAATACTACTTACGAACATTTACAAACGCTATATGATTTAGGCTTTCGAAGAGTGAGTTATGGTGTGCAAGATTACTCAGAAAAAGTACAAAATGCTATTCACAGAAAGCAATCGTTTCATAATGTGGCAAAAGTTACGTTTTGGGCAAGGGAAATTGGCTATACTTCTATAGGTCACGATTTAATTTTTGGATTGCCATTTCAAACTTTAGAGGATGTTTTAGATACTATTGCCAAAACCAATTCCTTACAACCTGATCGATTAGCATTTTACAGTTATGCACACGTACCTTGGATAAAAGGAAACGGTCAAAGAGGCTTTAAAGATGAGGATTTACCCAAAGATACTGTCAAAAGAGAATTATACGAACAAGGGAAATTGGAACTCTTAAAACGTAATTATGTAGAAATTGGAATGGATCATTTTGCCTTAAAGAACGATAGCATGACTCAAGCTTTTGAAAACGGAACGCTTCATCGCAATTTCATGGGATATACGGCATCCAAAACAGAAGTTATGATTGGCTTAGGAGTCTCTTCTATTAGCGATTCTTGGAATGCTTTTGCACAGAATGAGAAAACAATCGAAGCCTATTATGACAAATTAGATCTTGACGAATTACCCATTTTCAGAGGACATATTCTAAATGAAGAAGATTTAATCATCAGAAAACACATTTTGAATCTAATGTGCCAATTTCAAACCTCGTGGAAAGACAAAACCACTTATTTCCCAGAAATAGAAACCATTCTACCTAATTTGGCCGAAATGGAAAAAGACGGTTTACTACTCATAAAAGACCAAACCCTATTCGTAACCGAAAAAGGAAAGCCCTTCGTAAGAAACATTTGCATGGCATTCGACTTACGATTGATACGGAAAGCACCACAAACACAGTTGTTTTCAATGACGATTTAGATGTTTAGGAGCAGAAACCAAGGTCTTCAGTTGAAAATCCCACCTGCTATCCACTATATCTTTGCTTTTTAAAAGAAAAAGCAAAGGATGCCGTTCCTATCAGGGCTAAATATGACGTTTTTTATTTCTTGACAGCCATTCCATCAAAATAATACTCCTATTTTTAGGTCTTGAAGTGGTCGTTTTAGGTCTTTAACCTAAACTTTTACGTTGGGTAACCTAAAATTTTATGTCTAGGACTTAAAATTTTAAGTTCCGGACATAAAATTTTACGTTGGTAGACGTAAAATTTTACCCTTATGGACGTAAAATTTTGAGTCTCCGAGGTAAAAAGACCAGTCCCAGACTTAAAACTTTAGGTCTAGGACTTAAAATTTTAGGTTTTTATACTTTTTTAACTAGAAATGAAATTTTTTGGAACACGCATATAACATTATTTTTAAACTAAAGAGTAAAAAGGTATATTTACTTTATAATTAGTTATAATCTAAATTACTTTTGCTAATAGTCCCTATGAAAAAACTTTTTTTATTACTACCTTTTCTAATTATCTCTTGTAATTCTGAAATGAGTTTAGAAAAAAAATATGAGGTAACCTATGAACAACATATTGCAGAAAACAATACTTACAACAAAAGTTTACTTGATAATATTATACTTAAACTAGATGAGACAAAAAGTTTAAAAGAATTCCATAAAATTAAAACCTGTGATAGTTTATCTAAAGACTATTTTGAATATTTAGATACCATTGAAGGTGAAATTAGAAAACAAGGAAACGAAGTATTTTTTGATGGTGATCTCTATTCGAAAAAAGGAAAAGCTTATGAAAAGAAAACTGAAAAATATATTTCTGAAATAGGTAAGCTTGCAAATTCTGAGAATTTTATTAAAAGACTAAATTTGGTTTTCAGTATGAAAGACATTAAATCAAATGATAATATCTCAATTCATTATCTTGATTATTATTTTAAAGGGTATCCAAAAATTCAATCTGTAGCTTATATCAATAGTAAAAAAAGGAACGTATTAGAATTTGAAAATGAGCTTATTAATGAAATGATTATTTCTAATATTGAATAACATTACTATTAACTCTCGTGAATAAAGAAATTTTAGAAACTAAAATAGCCGATGCAACCTCTCGTTTAATTAATACGGCAAGTGATCTTTGTTGGAACACTATATCTAGAAATTGCTTTTATCTCTTATCCGAAATTGATGAAACTATTGGTAAGAACTTGTTTGAAGGAAATAAAATTAGAAAAAAAATTAATGAAGGTAAAACTCCTAAATCATTGCAAGAAATTACTCAAGACTTAGCTTTGTTATATGATAATCTCTATGATATAAATTTCTACATCTACAAAGCCTCAAAAGACAAAACCATCATTGAGATTAAATACTTTCTAAAAACTTCTCATACTAAAGATTTTTACGAAACCATTAAGGACAATAACCCCATGTGGCATGGTAAAGTAGCTATTCCCCCATATTTAAGTTCTATTGGAAAGCCAGCCAAAGAAGAAAAGAAATTCGATGTAAATTGGCAATTAGGAGGAATACGATATGAATGGAATCTGTTTTTATATCGCTTTAAATATTATGTGCATAAAACTAGATACAATTATAAAAAATCAAGATTCGAAAAAAGGTTTAAGAAGTAAAACATTAAATTTATGGTATTTTTTGTAACACCTATTTAAGAAATTGGAGAAATTTTTAAAATCTTAAGACAAAAAGGTATATTCGCTAAATCTTTGAATGAAATTTAAAAAACGTAATAAAAAATAACTTGAAAATTTATATATCAATATTCATCCTATTTATTATTTCATCTTGTGTTGAAAAAACGAATGAAAAAAACAGAAAACAATTTGACCGATTAAGTGATGAAGGTCTGTACAAAAGACAATTTCTAAATTTAAATTTTTCAGATTCTATAACTGAAAACTACGAAATATACATTACAAAAGAAAAAGACACCTTATACAATCAATATAAATATTTAAAAGGGAATATAATTGACACTTTAGAAAGTATTTATTATGATTTAAAGATTACTAAAACTAATAGAAAAAATAGCTACAAAGGAGTTATTACTTTACATTCTTTATATGAAAATCTAAAATTAGATAAAAATAACCGTAGGGAACTTCAATTTGGTTATTGTGTTCAAAATAAAGATAGTGTTAATTTAGTTTATTTGAGTTCTAAATCCAAAAACACAATAGAATTTGAATATGAAAATTACTACAATAATAAACTACAAGGCATCTTATATCAACAAGTCGAAAGAGATACAATTATCGATAATGAAAAAATGATAAATATGTCTAGAATATACCTCTTAGTGGATAATGACACCTTAACAGATAATTTATTTTTAACTTCTTATGAAGTTCCCAAAACTAAAAAATTCACATTTGAAAAGTCGAAATTTAAGCTAAATAAATAATAGCAACTTTAAACAATTTATCCTCTAATCATAATCTGCTTCTATTTTTACAAAAAAAATGGTTGTAATTGTTGAAACACAATGAATATGCCTAATACTCTAAGGATAAATAACATTACTATTACTACTGATGGATTTCTTACAGTTAAATTCCTTTAGGGATAAAATATAGGTAAGAGATAACCTAACACGTTTCAATAAATCCCTTTAGGGATGATATACAAATACCATCCCTAAAGGGATTAGGTTCTCAAACTACTAAATTAGCAACCAGTATTATATCGCTACGCGATTAAAAATAGATGTATAGTTTTGGATTTTTCTTGACTAATGATAATCCGCTTGTGTTTTTTAAGCTGTAATCTGGTCAAAAGTAGTACATAAGCAAAATACTTCCCGAGTGAGACCCTTACAGGGTGACAAGATTGCGGTTAAATCTTAGAGTTAACAAATTGTTCTTTAAAGTTTTTAATTCTATGGCAACAATCATTTTTGCATAATATATCCACAATCTTGTCATGCTGTAAGCATCCCATTAGCATTTCAAAAAACTTTACGGAACTTCATGTGAGACCCTTACAGGTTGACAAGATTACGAGTAGTTAAAGGGTTTTGAAAACAACCTTTAAACTTTTAAACCTTTAAACAACATTAAACAATTCCTCCTTAATGACAGTTCGCTTCCGTTTGTACAAAAAGACTGGTGGTACTTGGAGAAACATAAGGAATATTTAAGCCTAGCCCTCTAATGATAAATAACATTCCTATTACTACTGTGAGTATGGGAATCATTTTTTGAAGGGTATTTCTTATTGGGTTTTTAAGTAAGTTAGAGATAATGACTACCAAACTCATCATGGGAACGGTTCCTAATCCGAACAGTAGCATGTATAAGATGCTGTATTGTATGGTTAGCATAGCCAATGCTCCGAATAATGCAACATACACCATTCCACAAGGTAAATAGCCATTTAGTAAACCAATAGTAAAAAAGGACTTGTAACTTCTGTTTTTAAACTGATTGCCTAGATTTGATTTTACTTTTGAAATGATACGGTAAACAGGTTTTGAGAAATTGTATCGGGCTAAAGTTTTTTCTGGAACTAATGCAATAACTATCATAACGATTCCAACAACTATTGAAAGCTGTTGTTGCATACCTGCCAAGAAAAAACCTTTACCCAATACCCCAAAAAGGAATCCTAATGAACTATAGGCAAGCAATCTGCCCAAGTGATACACTACTAATTGTGTTATTTTTTTAGCCTCGTTATTTCGATCCACAGGCAACATCATAGCAATAGGACCACACATACCAATGCAGTGAAAACTACTAATTAATCCGAATATAATGGCTGTGTAAAGCATGCTATTTTGTTGTAGGTTGTAGGTTCTATGTTGTAAGTTATAGGTTTTCTTTTGTTTGTATATAAAAGTAAAAACGTGATTTTTAGCCCCGATAGTAGTGTAAATCCTTTTCTTTTTCTAATAAAAAAGAAAAGATTGTAACGGATAGCGGGTGAGATTTTCAACCGAAGAACCATTTTTGTGCTCCTTAAAAACTAATCACTATTCACTTCTCATCTCTAACTTTTCACTAATAATAAACCGACTGCTTGTTTCGATACGAAACGCCATTATATTGCCATTCTACAGTAATGTCCCAAAGACCGCCTACCAAATTACTTTTAGGTATGAGCAAATGTGAAGAAGACAATGAAATTTGCATTTCACTATCTAATTTCTGGTTAGACGGTCTGTATAAGGACACTTTTCCTGTTATTTCTTTGTATTTAAAATCTTCTGGAAATGTCACTTGAATGCCTTCTGCAACTTTTTCTATAGTTAGTTGGTGCTCCAATGCATTGGCATTAATGGCTCTTTCAATATTTCCTTGTACTTTTAATTCTTGTTGGTAATAATCTTCTGTGACCAACTCGTTATCGTATTTCGAATTGGATTGCACTTTAAAAACAAAGTACAGTATGAAAGTCATAAACAAGCCAAAAGCAATTACGATTCCTGTTCCCCAATTTATTTTCATTTTGTATAGTTTTAAGTTTTAGGTTATAAGTTCTAAGTTGTAACGATTTTAAACAACCTTAAACTTTGAAACCTTTAAATAAATATTTTAATTAAACGATCTTGGTCCTAAGAAAGTCGTCGTCGTGGTTTCAATCAACTTACCATCATTATAAATACCTATTTTTATTTTCATTTTATCTTTTTTAACCAAAGAAGTTGGAATTTCAATAAATAGAGTTCCTTGAAACAAGGCTTCTTTTTTAACGGTTATATGTGTGTTTCCTACTAATCGAATAGTACCTTCTGGTTTTTCAAGTTTAATAGTCACATTATCAAAATTTTTCACCGTTTTATTGACTATTTTATAAGTAAAGACATTACTAATCACATTCCCTTTTTGTTCATACAATTGTCCTGGTAATCGAAAGACATTGGCTTCTACATCATTACGCAAAAAAAGTAAACCAATTAAAATTCCGATAAGAATAGTCAAGACAGCAATATACCCTTTCATTCTAGTGGTTAGCTTGAACTTCTCTTTCTTTACAATTTCATCTTCACTAGCATAACGAATTAGTCCTTTTGGTAAACCTACTTTATCCATTATAGTATCACATTCATCAATACAAGCAGTACAATTGATACATTCTAACTGAGTACCGTTGCGAATGTCTATTCCTGTGGGACAAACTACTACACATTGTTTGCAATCAATACAATCTCCTTTTCCTGTATCATCTCTATTTTCTCTTTTATCCCATTTGGCTCTTCCTGATTCTTTTTCTCCTCTTACATGATCGTAAGCCACATTGATGGATTTGTTATCCAATAAAACGCCTTGCATTCTTCCATAAGGACAAGCGATAATACACACTTGTTCTCTAAACCAAGCGAATATGAAATAGAATACTCCTGTGAAAATTAATAAAGCAATTAATGTACTGATGTTTTCCGCTGGTCCTTCTTCTATGTATTCTAATAATTTATCACTACCAATTAGATACGCTAGAAATACATTAGCAATCAGAAAAGAAATAATAAAAAAGATAATCCATTTGGTTACTCTTTTTCTTATTTTTTCAGCATTCCATTCTTGTTTAGCTAATCGTATTTGTGCTCCTCTATCACCATCAATCCAATATTCAATGCGTCTGAAAACCATTTCCATAAAAATAGTTTGTGGACAAAACCAACCACAAAAAATACGACCAAAGGCAACCGTAAAAAGTGTCAATCCTACTACTCCAACTATCATTGATAATACAAAAATGTAGAAATCTTGTGGCCAAAATGGAAATCCAAATATGGAAAACTTACGTTCTAGTACGTTAAATAATAAAAACTGATTTCCGTTAATTTTTATAAAAGGTGCCGATAATAAAAATGCTAAAAGAAAGTAACTTAGTAGTTTTCGCTTATCATAATACTTACCAACAGGTTTTTTAGGATGAATAAAGTTTCTTTTTCCTTGTTCATCTATGGTTCCTATTGTATCTCTAAAGCTTTCATCAGGTTGATTTGACATAATTCTTGCATTAATTGGGATTAAAAAAGAGTTTGTTTAAAGATTTTATGTCATTCTGAACTTATTTCAAAATCTTCAAAATAGTTTAGATTCAGAATGACAACTTTCTAACAACGTCTAATTTACTACTTAACTTTAGTTGAGTCAGTAACAATTGTTACCTCATCAGCACTAACTTTAGTTGAATCACTAACTTTGGTTACCTCATCAGTTAAAGAAGCTTCTTCCACCCAAAGTTCTCCTTCTGGAGCTTTAGCTCCTAGTGGATTTGAACCTTGAAGAGATAAAATATAACTGGCTACTTTTTGAATATCAGTGGGTTTAATTACTTCTTTCCAAGGAGCCATTACTGTGTTTTTTGAACTACCTTCAGAAATAACAGTAAATAAATTTTTAACTCCTCCTCCATTGATCCAGTATTTATCTGTTAAATTGGGTCCAATGTTTCCTTCTAAATTCTCTTTATGGCAAGAAGCACAATTATTTTCAGTAAAAACTCGTTTCCCATCAGCAATGCTAGCTGCATCAGTCATTAACACAACATTATCCACATTTACTAAATCAGGAGCATTTTTTAAATATTCCTCATGTTCTAATTTTGCTTCATTCATAGCCATTTCATATTCTTCTTTTTGGGTATAATCGCCCACAATATGAAAACGAACTAAATATACTATTGCAAAAACTACACAACCATAGAATAAATACACCCACCAAGGTGGCAACACATTATCCAACTCTCTAATACCGTCATAATTATGATCTAGCATCACATCAGCTTCTTGTTCGATAGCTTTTGAACGGGTTAGTTTTTTCATGATATTCTTGTAAAAAGCACTCTCTGTAAAAGGTAAGGCTTGTGCTTCTTCTAATTGTTTTTTCTGTTCTTCGTTTAATAATTGATACGTTACTTTATCAACTGCACTGATTACAATTTCTATGGCTATCAAAAGAAATAGAAAAACAAACAAGAAAACAGACACCATTGGAAATTCTATAAAGGCAGGCTTTTCTCCTGAGTCGATAAAATATTCCATTCCCATAAATACAATGGCAAATAGTAATGGAACTCTAATGTATGAAGGGATTATACTTTTCATATCTATAAATTTTATAATTCGTCTTTAATAGGTAACTCACTTAACTCTTTAATTTTATCTTTTTTATAGGTAAACACCCAAATAAAAAGCACTAGAAAAAAAGTAAAAAAGATGCTTAATGATAGTATTGGATAAATCTCAACACCAGCTATTGTTTCTAAATTGTGTTTGATGAACTTTAGCATATTCCTTATTTATTAGTATTATCTTGTTTAGTAATATCAGTACCTAACCGTTGTAAATAAGCAATTAAGGCTACAATTTCTCTCTCTTTTACAGGAACAAAATCGGCTCCATTAGCCACTTTCTGTTCATCAAAAGACTTCTTGATATCATCATTCTTCATCAAGTTCGCTTCAATTTTAGAGGCTTGTTTCTCAATAGAATCCATAGCTTTTTCTACTTCAAGATCAGAGTAAGGAACGCCTAATTGTTGCATTACTTTCATTTTTTCTTGTGTATTGGATGTATCTAATTTACCTCTGATAATCCATTTATAACCTGGCATAATCGAACCTGAAGAAGTACTTTGTGGATCCCAAAGGTGATTAAAATGCCAGTCATCGGAACGTCCACCGTTATTCGGTTTACCTGAAACACCTTCTCGAGCTAAATCAGGTCCAGTACGTTTAGAACCCCATAAAAATGGATGATCGTAAACAAATTCACCAGCTTTTGAATATTCACCATAACGCACTACCTCAGAACGAAAAGGACGAACCATTTGAGAGTGGCAGTTATTACAGCCTTCTCTTATATAAATATCTCTTCCTTCTAATTCTAAAGGTGTGTAAGGTTTTACACTAGAAATCGTTGGAATATTAGATTTAACCATAATGGTTGGTACAATTTGAAGAATACCTCCTATTAAAATCGCAATCGTTGCTAAAATGGTCAATTGAATAGGTCTTCTTTCTAACCAAGGGTGGAATTTCTCTCCTTTTAATCTTCCAGAAGTTATTTTTGTTAATGCTGGAGCTTCTGCTAGTTCATCTTCCACTTTTTGTCCAGCCATTACTGTTCTAATAATATTATATACTAAAACTAAAAGTCCAATTACGAATAAAGTTCCTCCAATTGCACGCATTAAATACATTGGCATAATTTCGGTAACTGTTTCTAGGAAGTTTCCATATTGTAAAGTTCCGTCTGGTTTGAATTGTTTCCACATTGAAGCTTGAGTAAACCCAGCCACATACATTGGCAAAGCATATAATATAATACCTAACGTTCCAATCCAAAAATGGAAATTAGCTAAAGCAGTAGAATATAGTTTTGTTTTAGTCATTCTTGGAATTAACCAATAAATCATTCCAAAAGTCATGAAACCATTCCAAGCTAATGCTCCTACGTGAACGTGAGCTACAATCCAATCGGTAAAATGGGCAATCGCATTTACATTTTTCAAGGATAACATTGGTCCTTCAAAAGTAGCCATACCATAACCTGTAATACCTACTACGAAGAATTTTAAAACCGGTTCTGTTCTTACTTTATCCCAAACTCCTCTTAAGGTTAACAAGCCATTAATCATTCCTCCCCAAGATGGAGCAATTAACATAATAGAGAAAACCACTCCAAGATTTTGCGCCCAATCTGGTAAAGCTGTATATAATAAATGATGCGGTCCAGCCCAAATATAAATGAAGATCAAAGACCAAAAGTGTATAATTGATAATCTATACGAGTAAACTGGACGATTGGCAGCTTTTGGCACAAAATAATACATCAATCCTAAGAAAGGTGTGGTTAAGAAAAAGGCCACCGCGTTATGTCCGTACCACCATTGTACCAAAGCATCTTGTACACCTGCATAAACCGAATAACTTTTTAAAGCAGAAACAGGAAGTTCTAAACTATTAAAAATATGAAGTACAGCAACCGTAACAAATGTGGCAATATAGAACCAAATTGCTACATATAAATGACGCTCTCTTCTTCTTAAAATGGTCATAATCATATTAATACCAAATACTACCCAAATTATTGCAATAGCAATATCAATAGGCCATTCCAATTCAGCATATTCTTTTGATGTGGTATAACCCAATGGTAATGTAATGGCAGCAGCTACTATAATTAATTGCCATCCCCAGAAATTAATATTACTTAATACATCGCTATACATTCTAGTTTTTAATAAACGTTGTAACGAATAATAGACACCTGCAAAAATAGCGTTACCTACAAAGGCGAAAATAACAGCATTTGTATGTAAAGGTCTTAATCGTCCAAAACTCAACCATGGAATACCATCGGTCATGTTTGGAAAAATAAACATAAAGGCTACTGTTAAGCCTACAAGCATTCCTACGACACCGAAAAGTATACTTGCATAAAGAAACTTCTTTACAATTTTGTTATCGTAATAAAATTGTTGCATCTCCATAATTAGATTGGTTTTTGTTTTTCTACTTCTATTATTTTACTCGGACTTTTTTTTAATTCATCGTCAAAAAGCATTCTGACTGATGGTGTATAGTCGTCATCGTACTGTCCACTTTTTACTGCTTTGATAAAAGCTAGTAAGAAAACGACTGCAACTACTATACTTACTGTAATTAATATATAAATGACACTCATACCTTAAATTTGTGTTAACAAAGTTACTTCGACTGATGTTCAAAAAATATGACATTTATCATGCTTTAAAATTTTGTTAAATTTCTTTTGCAATGACCAATGGTAATGAATAAATTATTTTTTAGCATAATAATTACTCATTATCGTTACAAAACTCACTACTGTAATAGAACTTAAAGGCATGATTATGGCTGCTACTAATGGAGATAAATTGCCAGAAATAGCAAATGATAAGCCTACTAAATTATATAATAAGGAAAGTCCGAAGCTCATGTAAATCGTTCGCATGGCATTTTTAGAGTACTTCAAATAGTATCCTAATTTTGAAAATTGAGAGGCATCCATAATACCATCACAAGCTGGTGAAAACACATTTACATTTTCTGAAAGGGATATTCCCACATTACTTTGTGCCAATGCTCCAGCATCATTTAACCCATCACCTATCATCATCACATTCTTGCCTTTTTCTTGTAAGTGTTTGATAAATTCAAGTTTTTGTTCAGGCTTTTGGTTGAATACTAGTTCAGTGGTTTTAGGTAATAACGTTTGAAGTGTTTCTTTTTCTCCTTCGTTATCTCCTGAAAGAATTTTTAATTCATACTTATTACTCAATTGGTCAAATAACTCAATAACACCCTTTCTATATTGATTATCGAATACGAAATATCCTTTGAAAGTATTGTTTATTTTTATGTAAACTTTGGTTTGTTGGGACATTTCTTCATCAATAATTCCTAATAAAAAAGCGGAACCAATCTTCACTGTTGTATCATTTGCTTTAGCTATAATTCCTTTTCCAGTAATTTCTTCAAATTCTTGTATTTCAACTTTAGGTACATTAGGCAAAAAATCATAAATCTTTCTACTCAAAGGATGGTTTGAGCCTCGCATTGCATTTTTAATTAGTGAAAGTTCGTCTAATGAAAGTTCGTTTCCAACAAATTCTACAGCCGATTTTTTATTAGAAGTAATGGTTCCTGTTTTATCAAAAACCAACGTATCTACTTTGGCTAATTGTTCAATAACCATTGCGTTTTTAAGATACATTTTCTGTTTTCCCATAATACGTAAGACATTTCCTAAAGTAAAAGGTGCAGTTAAAGCCAACGCACAAGGACAAGCCACAATTAAAACCGCAGTTAAGACATTAAAAGCCGTTGGAACATCTATAAATAACCAAATAATGAATACAATTGCTGCTAGTAGTAATAAAATAGGTGTAAAATAACGACTTATTTTATCCGTTATGGTCTTATGTTTTTGATCGATTTTCTTCTGAAAAATGTCATTACTCCATAATTGAGTTAAGTAACTTTGGGAAACCGAAAACAAAACTTCCATTTCAATGACACTTCCTATTATTTTCCCTCCTGCAAAAAGTTTATCTCCTGATTTTTTTTCTATTGGAATAGCTTCACCAGTAACAAAACTGTAATCAATTGAAGTTGTATCAGAAATTAAAATACCATCAACAGGAATTAATTCTTGATTACGAATTAACAACCGGTCAGCTTTTTCAATATCATACACTTGAATAGGAATTTCAGTTCCATCCGAATTCAATTTGGTAATAGCTATTGGAAAATAAGATTTATAATCTCTTTCGAATGAGAGAAAATTATACGTTTTTTGTTGGAATAACTTTCCTAATAACATAAAGAAAACCAAACCTGTTAAACTATCAAAATAGCCTTGCCCATAATCCAATACAATATCAATCGTACTTCTTACAAACATGACGATAATTCCTAAAGCAATAGGAATATCAATATTCAACATTCTTGATTTAATACTTTTATAAGCCGAAATATAATAATCACTTGCTGCATACAAAAAAGAAGGAAGTGATAAAGCAAAAATTAACCAACGAAAGAATCCTCTATATTGATTAATCCAAAATTCTTCAACTTCAAAATATTCTGGAAAAGAGAGTAACATTATATTTCCAAAACAAAAAAAGGCTACACCTAGCTTATAGATTAAACTTCTATCTACATTTTTCTTTCCTGTTTCGAAATTTTCCAGACTTATGTATGGTTCGTAACCAATGGAACTCAACAAATAAACTAGCTCTTTCAAAGATGTTTTTGAAGAATCAAAAGTTATTCTAACCTTTTTCTCTGGAAAGTTAACCTGTGAAGTACTTACTCCTTTCTGTAGCTTTTGTAAATTTTCCAAAATCCAAATGCACGAACTACAATGTATATGAGGAATGAAAAGTGAAACAATATTTGTTGTTTCTTCTTGAAATTCCAACAGTTTTGTGTTAATTTTTTCATCGTCTAAAAAGTCATATTTACCTTTAATTTCCTGTGGAGTAGCACCTGGTGCTTTTTCAAAATCATAATAACAGCTTAAATCATTTTGACTAAAAATCTCATAAACAGTTTTGCAACCATTACAACAGAAACTTTTATTATCATAAATAATTTCGTCTTTTTTTATAATTTCAATTCCACAATGGAAACAATTTTTTGCATCCATAATTTGCTCATTTTACCTGTAACAAAGGTTGCAAATGCTTCCAATTTAAAATATGATATTTGTCATACTTTGATTATCTTTGAAAATCTTTAAAAGAATCATACATGAGTAAATGCGAACAATGTATTGTAAGACAATTTAGCTCTATAAAAGCTTTAAATAAAGAACAATTAGTTCAAATGGCTAATTGTAAAACTTCATATACAATTAAAAAAGGGGAATCTATTTTTGAAGAAGGTGAAACCTTGAATGGTGTTTACTGTATTAAAGATGGTGTTTGCAAGCTATCCAAATTAAGTCAGAACGGAAAAGACCAAATTATTAAATTAGGCAAACCAGGAGAATTATTAGGACAACGTTCTATGATAAGTGATGAATCGGCAAATCTATCTGCAACTGCATTAGAAGATATGGAAGTTTGTTTTGTTCCTAAAAATGAAATACTCCAATTTTTCAATCAAAATAATGATTTTTCTATGAATGTAATGAGAACCATTTGTGGAGATTTAAAAGAAGCAGATGAGCATATGGTTGATATGGCACAAAAAACCGTCAAACAACGTTTAGCTGAAGTTCTAATTTATTTAGAAGAGAGTTTTGGAAAAAATGAGGATGGAAGTATTCGCATTCAATTATCAAGAGAAGAATTAGCTGGAATGATTGGAACTGCTACCGAAAGTTGTATCCGATTATTATCAGAGATGAACAAAACAAAAGTCATTGAAATACAAGGAAAAAAGATATTTTTAAAAGACAAAAAAGCATTACAAAAAATCAGTTAGTCCATTTTTGGCATAGTAATTGGATAGTCTTAATTGTAACATTAAACAATGAAGATATGAAAACGAATTTACTTACAGCGATATTTAGTTTTTTCTTAGTCATTAACACTTTTGCACAAGATAAAACAACAGTTACTGCTAACAGTACTGATATTAGTGATAACTTAGATTTAAGAGCAGTAGCTACCATTTTTGGAGACGCTTCTGATTTAGAAGATTTTGAAAGACGCTTAAATGATCCCAAATCTCAAATCTCAAATTTGGATCTAAATAATGACAACTATGTTGACTATTTAAGAGTAATAGAATCTGTTGAAGGAAATGCACACATTATAGTTGTTCAAGCGGTTTTGGATAAAGACTTATATCAAGATGTAGCGTCTATTGAAGTGGAAAAGGACAGAAACAACAATGTTCAAGTACAGGTGGTTGGTGATGTTTACATGTATGGTGATAATTATATTTATGAGCCTATATACGTACATCGTCCAATAATTTACACTTCATTTTGGGTAAGTAGCTATCGCCCTTATTGCTCAAGTTGGTATTGGAATTACTACCCTTCTTACTACACCTATTGGAATCCATTCCCGATTTTTAGATATAGAAATCATATAGCAGTTCACATTAATTTTGGTCATACTTACCATTATGTAAACACCAGAAGATGTAGTTATGCTTACAACGCATATTATGGTAGAAGAGCTAATGGTTACGAAAGAAGATATCCTAATAGATCGTTCAGTCATAGAAATTCAGGTTATTCAAATCGTCGAGAAATGGATCAAAATAGAAACATTAGAACAAGAGTACCTGGTTCTAGAGAATTAGCTTATACTAATACAAGAAATAGTTCTACAAGAGGAAATAGAAATAATGCTCAAGGTTCAACTAGAAATTATTCTTCTTCAAGAAATAATAATTCTACTACAACACCTAGAAGCTACTCTTCTACTAGAAGCAACACTACAACTGGTAATGCTCCAAGAACCTATTCTTCTACTAGAGGTACAAAATCTGTAACAAATACTCCAAGAAATAATTCTTCTACTAGAAGTAATACAATGTCTACAAGAAATACTTCTTCCACTAGAAACAATAACTCTAATATAGGTTCTTCAAGAAATAATACTTCAACAAGAGGAAATAAAACTATAGGTTCGTCAAGAAGTAATTCATCTAATAGAGGAAGTGCTACTAAAAGTTCCTCAAGAAATAACTCATCTACAAGAGGTTCAGGTAGTTCATCTAGACAAAGTGGAAATTCTGGAGGAAGTAGAAGCTCATCATCATCTCGCGGTAGTTCTAGAAGAGGATAAAAAAAATTTAATAACCCATATCTTAACAAAGCTGTCATAATTGACAGCTTTTTTTGTTTAAATCACTATCTTTGCACGCTGATTAAATAAAAAATGAGATTACATAGAAATTTAGTATTCACGGTTATAGATTCTTTGCTAGCAATTTTCAACGAAGGAGAATATGCAGATAAAGTTGTGGCCCGTGCTTTAAAAAAAGACAAACGTTGGGGAAGCAGTGACAGAAAATTTGTTGCAGAAACGATTTATGAAATAGTACGCTGGAAACGTTTATATGCAGAAATTGCTGAAGTAAGAGAACCTTACGATAGAGATAATATTTGGAGAGTGTTTGCTGTTTGGGCAGTTTTAAGAGGTATTATGTTACCTGATTGGAAATACTTTGAAGGAACTCCTTCACGAAAAATAAAAGGTAAGTTTGATGAATTATCTAAAATTAGAAAATTCAAAGAATCTATTCCTGATTGGATTGATGAATTAGGGGTTAAAGAATTAGGTGAAGCCACTTGGTCAAAAGAATTAGAAGCTCAAAACAAACAAGCTGAAGTAATTCTTAGAGTGAATACCTTAAAAACTACTAAAGAAAAAGTAAGAGCTATCTTGATGGACTTGAATATTGAAACTTATGCTTCCAAAGATTATCCTGATGCCTTAATATTGAAAGAGAGAGCTAATGTTTTCATGACAGATATCTTCAAACAAGGGTATTTTGAAGTACAAGATGCTTCTTCTCAATTAGTAGCCTATTTCTTAGATGTAGCACCTGGAATGCGAGTAGTTGACACTTGTGCTGGTGCTGGTGGAAAAAGCTTACATTTAGCTTCTTTAATGGAAAACAAAGGCCAATTAATAGCTATGGATATTTACGAAAGTAAATTGAAACAATTAAAACTTCGTGCCAAAAGAAATGGGGTTCACAATATTGAATTTAGAGTAATTGATTCTACTAAAGTCATCAAAAAACTACATGAAAAAGCTGATCGCGTTTTAATTGATGCTCCTTGTAGTGGATTAGGTGTAATGAAACGTAATCCTGATAGTAAATGGAAATTACAACCTGAATTTATTGATAATATTAAAAAAGTTCAAGCTGAAGTACTTCAAAATTATTCTAAGATAGTAAAACCAGGTGGAAAAATGGTTTATGCAACTTGTTCGGTACTTCCATCAGAAAACGAACAACAGATAGAAAAATTTTTGACTACAGAAGAAGGGAAAAATTTCACATTTGTAAAAGAAAAAAAAGTATTAGCTCATCAAAGTGGATATGATGGGTTTTATATGGCTTTATTAGAACGAAAACTATAAAAAAATGAAAAACAAATTTACATTATTATTACTATTAAGTATTGCTTTAAATTATGCACAAAACGGAGCTCCAGCTAGTCCATATTATGATGATATTTCTAACTGGAATAGCTTAAGCGCAAGTGCTCTAAAAAGTACTTTAGAAACTAAAATTGCGAATACCCATACAAATTATTTAACTTATTCTGAAGTTTGGGATGCTACTCAGGTAACTGACTTAGATCCTAATGATATAACAAATTCTAATGTTTTATTACTATATGGATTTAGTTCTAATACTTGTCCTTCCTCTCCTACTGATGACAATGACCACAGAACAAGAAATAAATTTTCAAATGGCGGTGGTACTTCATGTGAATGGAACAGAGAACATGTTTATGCAAAAGCACTAGCAAGTCCTCCATTAGATCAAGGTGGTTCAAGTGATGCTGGTGAAGATGCACATCATTTAAGAGCTTCTGATGTAGATAGAAATAACGATAGATCAAGTGAGAAATTTGCTGCAGGAAGCGGAAATTCTGGTGATATAACTTCTACTACTTGGTATCCTGGTGATGAATGGAAAGGTGATGTAGCAAGAATGATGATGTACATGTACCTAAGATATGGTTCTCAATGTTTACCAATAAATGTTGGTGTAGGAAATCCTGTTGCTAGTGATGCTAATATGATTGATTTATTCTTACAATGGAATGCTGATGATCCAGTATCGCAATATGAAGATAATAGAAACACCTATCATGGTAATACTTCAAATACATATGCACAAGGTAATCGTAATCCCTTTATCGACAATCCTTATTTAGCAACTGTAATATGGGGTGGACCAGTAGCTGAAAACAGATGGCCAACAGTATTTTTATCTGCTGAAAATTTTGATTTATTAGCTTCAGTTAATGTTTATCCGAATCCTACAATCAATAATACCGTATACATTTCTTCATCGACAAGTTTAAAAGATATAATTATATACAATATAAACGGACAAATTGTACAAGAAATTAAAAATCCAAATACTATTAGTAACGAAACGTACCAAGTTACTAATCTAAATAGTGGTTTCTATATGGTGAAATTATCTTCTGATTATGGAGCTACAACTAAAAAAATCGTAGTGAATTAGTCTCACTTATACAAAACCATTCAAAAGGTCTAATATTCTTCGTAATGTTAGACCTTTTTTATTATTAAAAACCAAACTCATATTCACGTTCTATTTTAGCTATTCTAACTTTATAATTTTTATACCAAGTGGATTTTCCTTTTTCTTGTGCCAATAAATGATCCATATTTGATTTCCAATTTCGAATAGCTTCTAGATTTTCCCAATAAGAAACAGTAATTCCTATTTCATTACGAGCACTTTCAACACCAATAAATCCTTTTTGAAGCTTGGCTAAAGCTTCCATTTTTTGAGCCATTTCACTATAACCTGAATCTATTTCTGTTCTTATAGATGTGAAAATTACTGCGTAATACATGTTTTTAGTGATTAGAAAATTACAAATTGGTTTTGAAAAAAAAGATTTATTATCCAGAAAAACTGATAACTGATAACTGAACACTGAACAAACACTACAACTTCTTCGCTTCTTCCCAAAAAACATCCATTTCAGCTAAGGTCATATCAGCTAATGGTTTCCCTAATTCTCCTGCTTTGCTTTCTAGATACATAAAACGCTTGATGAATTTTTTATTGGTACGTTCCAAAGCATCTTCTGGATTAACTTTTAAAAATCGTGCATAATTTATCATTGAAAATAAAACATCCCCAAATTCAGCTTCTATAGTATCTTGGTTACCCAATGTTACTTCTTCCTGAAGTTCTTGTAATTCTTCTTGTACTTTATCCCACACTTGGTGCGATTCTTCCCAGTCAAACCCTACTCCTTTCACCTTATCTTGAATGCGACTTGCCTTAACAAGTGCTGGTAAACTTTTTGGCACACCTTCCAAAACCGATTTTTTTCCTTCTTTAAGTTTTAATTTTTCCCAGTTTTGCTTCACTTCTTCTTCATCAGCAACCACAACATCTCCATAAATATGAGGATGACGATCAATTAGTTTATCACAAATTGAATTGGCAACATCTTCAATATCAAAAGCATTAGTTTCACTTCCTATTTTAGCATAAAAAACAATGTGTAATAATAAATCGCCCAATTCCTTTTTTATTTCTTGCAAATCATTATCCAAAATTGCATCTCCCAATTCATAGGTTTCTTCAATTGTTAAATGACGTAAACTTTCCAATGTTTGTTTTTTATCCCATGGACACTTCTCACGTAAATCATCCATGATATCTAATAATCTATTAAAAGCTTTAAGTTGGTTTTCTCGATTGTTCATGTATTGCTTTTTTGAAATTATAATTGAAGTTCTATTTAGTAACTGTAAAATTATGGATTAATTTCAGAAGTATATCGATACCAATCCTATTTATTATTTGTATACAATTCAACTTAAAAAATAATCAAATCGAAAAAAAATAAATTTTTATTTATATTTGCTACATATTATAATTAAATATAATTATGACAGCTAAATCAACTTCTGTTTTAAAATTTATAACCGTTATTTCTTGGGTTATTTTTATTGGTCTATGTATTACTGCTGGTGGTATTTTGTTTAATACTTTTTTTACACTTGTTATCAACCCAATTGCAGTAAAAAGTTTTTGGGAAGAAGTCGATTTATCAAATTTATATAATTTTGACAAAGGTTATTTTATTTCAGAAACTTTATTAATGAGTATTGTAGCAGTAATGAAGGCAATACTATTCTATTTAATTGTAAAGATTTTACATAAGAAAAAACTCAATTTATCACAACCTTTCAATATTGAAATAAAAGCGTTTATTTCAAATGCTTCTTATCTAACGTTAGGAATTGGTTTATTTTCATATTGGGGAATACAAAACACAAAATGGTTAGTTACTCAAGGTGTTTCAATACCAGATATTCAAAACTTAGGTCTTGGTGGAGCTGATGTTTGGTTGTTTATGGGAATTACACTTTTAGTAATTGCGGAAATATTTAAAAAAGGTATAGCACTTCAATCAGAAAATGAATTAACCATTTAATTATGCCAATAGTAGTCAATTTAGATGTTATGATGGCAAAACGAAAAATGTCATTAAACGAACTCTCGGAAAAAGTAGAACTTACCTTATCCAACCTCTCCATCTTGAAAACAGGAAAGGCAAAAGCCATTAGGTTTAGTACATTAGAAGCTATTTGTAAAGCATTAGATTGCCAACCTGGAGATATTTTAGAATTCATAGAATAAAATGAGTTTTTAATTTTATATTTATAACCTTCAAATATTAAAAAATTTAGCTATGAACCATAATGCAAAATCCATTAGACCTTTTATTGGAGCGAAAAATTGTGAAGTATCTCGAAATTTTTATAAAGATTTAGGTTTCCAAGAAACTATTTTATCAAACACGATGAGTTATTTTTATTCTGGTGACTTTGGCTTTTATCTTCAAGATGCCTATGTAAAAGATTGGATTGATAATACTATGGTTTTTATGGAAGTTAATAATTTGGAGACATTCTGGAATGAATTAACTCTCTTAAAATTAACAGAGAAGTATGATACTGTTCGTATAGTTCCTATTCGTAAACTAGATTGGGGAAAAGAATGTTTTATACATGATCCATCAGGAATATTATGGCATTTTGGAACATTTAATAAGTCATAAACTAACCATTCTAAGAGAGAAGAGAAGAGTAGAGAAAACATAAATGTGCTTTTTAATAAAATTAAGGTATTAATCATATACAATAATTTCGATGAATATAAAAAAGGATTTTTAGTATTTAAGAAGTATATTTCAAACAAAAAAGTCCTCATATGAGAACTTTTTATGTTTATAAAATAGAAGATTACTCTGCGTTTTCTTCTTTTGTCTCTTCCTTAACTTCTTCTTTTGACAAAGCTTCAACTGTCACAAATCCTTTAGGTTGTAAAATATTATACCAATTGAAAATTTTCTTAATATCAGAAGTATATACTCTATCTTCATCAAATTCTGGTAACACTTCTCTAAAATAAGCTTTTAATTTTGCATCATCTTCTTTATGAGAAATAGCCGGACCATCATTTTCTTTGGTTGCTATCGCTTTTAGTACATCTGCTAAACGAATTTCTTCTGTATAAGTGTAAACGGCAATTTCAGATAATAAACTTACATTACTTCTCATTCCAACAGTAATTCGCTTTCCATCTAATAATGATTCAGCAACAAATCCTGTACGTGTTTGTATTTTTAATTCGTATAAACCTGGTTTTCCAGCAATAGCTAATATTTTTTGAATACTCATGTTGTTTTAAATTTAAGGTGGCAAATATATATTTTAATGTTCAAAGTCGAAAGTTTAAAGTAAAAAAAATCCAATTACTATCTATAACGACAAATTACGAATTAAATTATTTACCTTTTACTTTAGCAAATTTCATTTTATAATCTGGTTTTGCTTTTCCTTCTAAAATGTTACTTAATTTTTTACCAATTAATTTCTTTTTCAAAGCTGATAAATGATCAGTAAACAAAATTCCTTCTATATGGTCGTATTCATGTTGAATTACCCTCGCAATTAACCCTGAATACACTTCTGTTTTTTTATTAAAGTCTTCATCATAATACTCTATAGTAATTGTTTCATGACGAAAAACATCTTCCCTAACATCTGGAATACTCAAACAACCTTCATTAAATCCCCAAATATCTCCTTCTTCTTTTAAAATCTTTGCATTAATAAAAGCTTTTTTAAAAGTTTTTAATTGTTCTGCTTCTTCTTTAGAAACTTCATCACTATCTGCTAATGGCTCAGTATCCAAAATAAACAAACGAATAGGTAATCCTACTTGAGGAGCTGCTAAACCTAACCCATAAGCATGATACATAGTTTCATACATATTAGCAATAGTCTCTTTTAAATTAGGATAATCTGGAGTAATATCTGTTGCAACTTTTCTTAAAACGGGTTCACCGTATCCATATATTGATAAAATCATTCTATTTTGATTTTTTTTAATAAAGTGCAAAATTAAACAATTAAATTATATGTTCCTTCACATTTTTTAAACTATAAAAAGATATTTTATTTTTAAAATCAATTTAAATAGATAAAATATCTAATTTTATATTTTTTAAATATTATTTATCTTCAATATTGTAATTAAACAAATAATAAATCTATATTTGCAACTTATTATTTATTTTTATTATGACATTTACAATTGAACAAGCTTCTGAAAAACATTTACATCATGCAGAAGCTATTTGCAACGAAATGGAAGCCTCTGCAAAAGTGAGAGGTACTGGTATTGCTAAGCGTTCACCTGAATATTTACAAAAAAAAATGACTCAAGGTAATGCAATCATTGCTTTGACAGAATCTGGTAATTGGGCTGGTTTTTGTTACATTGAAGTATGGAGTCATGAAAAATTTGTAGCCAATTCAGGTTTAATAGTGTCTCCAGAATATCGGGAATTTGGCTTAGCTAAAAGAATTAAACAAGCCATTTTTAAATTATCTCGAAATAAATATCCTAATTCTAAAATTTTTGGGTTAACCACTGGATTAGCTGTAATGAAGATTAATAGCGATTTAGGATACGAACCTGTAACCTATTCAGAACTTACTCAAGATGAAGATTTTTGGAAAGGATGTACTTCTTGTATCAATTTTGAGATTCTTTTAAGTAAAGACCGGAAAAATTGTATGTGCACAGCTATGATTTGGGATCCAATTGAAAAAGAAAAAGATAAAAAGATAAAAATTGAACAAAAAATTTTAGCTAAAGAAAGATTGAGTAGAATGAAAAAAAAACATTCATTACTTAAAATCATATCCTTACAATTCAAAAAAAAAAGTAAACCCTTTTTTAATATTATTTAAATAATTGAAATGAAAAAAAAAATAGTTTTAGCGTATAGTGGTGGTTTAGATACTTCTTTCTGTGCGGTCTATTTATCTAAAAAATTAGAATACGAAGTTTATGCTGTAACCATTAACACTGGTGGGTTTTCAGAAGATGAAATAACTGCAATTGAAAAGCGTGCTTACGAATTAGGCGTCTATTCTTATACTTGCATAGATGCAACAGAAACATATTACAATACTTGTGTGAAATATTTAATCTATGGCAATGTTTTAAAAAACAACACCTATCCTTTATCAGTTAGTGCAGAAAGAACCATTCAAGCAAAATCTATTGCTGAATATGCAGCAACTATAAATGCAGACTCAGTAGCTCACGGAAGCACAGGTGCAGGAAATGACCAAGTTCGTTTTGATGTCATTTTTAATATCCTTTGTCCAAATGTTGAAATTATAACTCCAATAAGAGATTTAAAATTATCCAGAGAAGCTGAGATTCAATTTTTAGCAGAAAACGGATTCGAAATTAACTTTGAAAAAGCACAATATTCAATCAATAAAGGTCTTTGGGGAACATCTGTAGGCGGTAAAGAAACCTTAACCTCTCATGGGTATTTACCAGAAATTGCCTTTCCTTCACAATTAGATAGTACAGCAGCTACTTCTACCGAACTAACACTTCACTTTAAAAAGGGAGAAATAGTAGGTATTAATAACAAAACGTTTTCAAATCCTGTAAAAGCCATTCAATATCTCGAAAGTATTGCAACTCCTTATGCAATAGGTAGAGACATTCACGTAGGTGATACTATTGTTGGCATTAAAGGAAGAGTTGGGTTTGAAGCAGCTGCTGCTATTTTAATATTAAAAGCACATCATTTATTAGAAAAACATACCCTTTCTAAATTCCAATTAAATCTTAAATCCCAATTAGCAGATTGGTATGGAAGTTGGTTACACGAAGGGTTGTTTTTAGATCCAGCAATGAGAGATATAGAAGTTTTCTTTGAAAGCACACAAGCTAAAGTAAATGGAAAAGTATTTATTACGCTACTTCCCTATCGTTTTATCCTTAACGGAATTGAATCTGATAATGATTTGATGCATGCGAAATTTGGTAGTTATGGAGAAATGAACTTAGGCTGGTCAGGTGAAGATGTAAAAGGATATTCAAAAATCATTAGTAATTCGCTTTCGATTTATCACAAAGTAAATGCTAATCAAACTGAAGTAGATGCAAACTAAAACAAAAGTTGGAATTATTGGCGCAGCAGGTTATACAGGTGGTGAATTGATTCGTTTGTTGTTGAATCATCCAAATGTGGAACTTACATTCGCTTTAAGTAGAAGTAACGCAAACAAACCAGTTTATGAAGTTCATTCAGATTTATTTGGAGAAACCAATTTAGAGTTTACCAATGAATATGCTAACAATGTAGACCTATTATTTCTGTGTTTACCACATAAAGAAAGTAAAAGTTGGATTGAAAATAATTCGATTTCCAACCCAATAAAAATAATTGATTTAGGAAACGATTTCAGATTAGATGGCAATTTCACTCAAGGTGAATTTATATATGGATTATCCGAAACCTGTGAAGAAGCAATAAAAAAGGCAAAATATGTTGCTAATCCTGGTTGTTTTGCAACCGCAATTCAGTTGGCTTTGCTTCCGTTGGCAAAAGAAAAACTATTAAACAAAGTATATACCACTGGAATTACGGGAGCAACAGGAGCTGGTCAACAATTGCAACCAACATCGCATTTTAGTTGGAGAACTAATAATATTTCAGCTTATAAAACTTTGAATCACCAACATGTTCCTGAAATCTGTCAAACATTGGAAAAATTAAATAAAAACAAAGTTAAGTTGGAATTTGTTCCTTGGAGAGGCGATTTTACAAGAGGAATTTTTACCAGTTCTACATTGGAAACCTATTTATCGTTAGAATCTATTTATGCCATTTATGAAACCTTTTACAAAGGCAATCCTTTTGTTTTTGTTTCTAGAAATACAATCGATTTAAAACAGGTAGTCAACACAAATAAGTGCTTGATACATATAGAAAAACAAGATGAACAGGTTGTTGTTCATTCTATTATAGACAATTTGGTAAAAGGAGCTTCAGGTCAAGCCATTCAAAATATGAATTTAATGTTAGGTTGGGAACCTACATTAGGTCTAAAATTAAAAGCTTCTGCATTTTAAAAAACAATTAATATTCTACGTATGAAATTATTTGATGTATATCCGTTATTCGATTTAAACTTCATAGAAGCTGAAGGCAGCTATTTATGGAGTGATAAAAACGAAAAATACCTAGATTTATATGGTGGTCATGCTGTGATTTCTATTGGTCATAGTCATCCTACTTATGTAAAAATGTTAACTAGACAGTTACACAACATAGGTTTTTATTCCAATTCAGTTCGTATTCCTATTCAGGAAGAAGTTGCCAAATTATTAGGTAAAGCTAGTGGTTATGATACTTACGAATTTTTCATGTGTAATTCTGGAGCTGAAGCCAATGAAAATGCCTTGAAACTGGCTTCTTTTCATACTAATAGAAAAAAAGTAATTTGCTTCACAAAAGCGTTTCACGGAAGAACTGCAGCAGCAGTGGCAGCAACCGATAATAAAAAAATAATTGCTCCTATTAATGAAAGTGACAACTTTATTTTCTTGCCTTTTAATGATATTGAAGCATTAGATAATGCATTTAAAAATAATGATATTGCTGCCGTTATTATTGAAGGTATTCAAGGTGTTGGTGGTGTCCAAATTCCGACAACTGCTTTTTTACAAAAAATAAGAGTATTATGTGATCGTTATGAAGTCTTATTTATTGCTGACGAAATTCAATCGGGTTATGGAAGAACGGGTAAATTCTTTGCGCACCAACATGCCAATGTGCAAGCAGATATCATTACAGTAGCAAAAGGAATGGGAAATGGATTTCCAGTTGGTGGAGTTATTATTTCTCCAAAAATTGAAGCAAGACATGGTTTACTAGGAACCACATTTGGTGGAAACTATTTAGCTTGTGCGGCTTCAAAAGCGGTTTTAGAAGTCATCGAATCTGAAAAATTAATGCAAAATGCTAAAGAAATGGGCGATTATCTTTACGAACAATTGAAAGATTATGAAAGCATTAAGGAAATAAGATACCAAGGATTAATGTTTGGTATTGAATTAAAAACACCTTGTGCTCCTTTCAGAAATCAGTTATTGAAAGATTTTAGAATTTTAACTGGAAATGCTTCTTGTCCTAACACTTTACGAATTTTACCAGCTTTGAATATTGGAAAAAAGGAATTAGATATTTTCATTAGTGCTTTTAAAACAGTTTCAAGATTAAATGCGAAAAAAGAGGAAGTAAACCAAAGTAAAAAAACAATACTGACATAATTAGTGATTAGTGATTAGTGATTAGTGATTAGTGCTAAATTAAATTAATAAATAAGACGATAAAGAGATGAAAAGATTCTTCTCTGTTAACGATATAACAGATTTACATACAACTATAAAAGAGGCAATTGCATTAAAAAAAGCACCTCAACAAAATAGTCACCTTGGCAAAGGAAAAACAATCGGTTTAGTATTTCTAAACTCAAGTTTACGTACAAGATTAAGTACGCAAAAAGCAGCACATAATTTAGGGTTATATACTATTCTATTAAATGCTGCTCAAGAAGCATGGACATGGGAATATGAAGATGGTGCAATTATGAATGGGAATACGGTTGAACATGTAAAAGATGCAGCAAACGTGCTGAGTCAATATTGTGATGTCATAGGAATTCGCTGTTTTGCTGGTTTAACCAATAAAGAAGATGATGTTTCCGAAAAAATATATCAATTATTTGAAAAACATGCTAAAGTTCCTGTAGTTTCTTTAGAGTCTGCTACATTACATCCACTACAAAGTTTGGCAGATTGTATTACTATTGAGGAAAACTTGCCAAAGAATAAAAAGCCAAAAGTTGTGTTGACTTGGGCACCACATATAAAACCAATTCCGCAAGCTGTTGGGAATTCCTTTGCTCAATGGATGAATGCAAGTGATTACGAATTTGTGATAACACATCCAGAAGGATATGAGTTAGATACTAAGTTTACACAAGATGCAACCATTGAATATAATCAGCAAAAAGCGATAGAAAATGCGGATTTTGTATATGTTAAAAATTGGTCTTCTTTCAAGGAATATGGAAAAATGATTCCTGTTGAAGAAGATTGGTTATTAACCAATGAGAAGTTAAAAGCAAGTAATAATGCCAAAATAATGCACTGTTTACCAGTTAGAAGAAATGTTGAAATTAGTGATGAAGTGATTGACAGCGAAAATTCATTAGTTTACCAACAGGCTTATAACAGAACCTTTGCAGCACAAATCGTTCTACAAAAAATTTTAGAAAATAATGAATAACCAAAAGCTATTAATCATAAAAATAGGTGGCAACAGTATCGACAATCAGTTTGAGTTAGTACAATTTTTAGAAGCTGTTGCCACTATTTCTACTCCTTTTATTCTGGTGCATGGTGGAGGAAAGTTAGCCACTGATTTAGCCGAAAAATTAAACATTCCACAACAATTAATAGATGGACGAAGAATAACAGATGCAGAAACCATTAAAATTGCAACGATGGTTTATGCGGGTTACATTAATAAAAATATTGTGGCTTTGTTACAAAAAAACAAAAAAAATAGCATCGGACTTTCTGGTGCTGATGCCAATTTGATACAAACCACAAAACGAATTCATCCAACAATCGATTATGGTTTTGTTGGTGATTTGAATGCAACTAGTGTAAATATAGATTTTATTGAAAATCTGATAAATTTTAGCTTAACACCTGTTATAAATGCAATAACACATGATGGAAACGGTCAATTATTAAACACAAATGCTGATTCAATTGCTAATGCTCTAGCAATTAGTTTAGCTTCAAAATATGAAGTGTCTTTACTCTATTGTTTTGAAAAAAAAGGAGTGTTATCTGAACCCAGTAATGATGATTCAGTAATTACAACTTTGAATCATCAACAATTTGAACAATTAAGAAAGGATGGAATTATTTCGAAAGGAATGTTACCAAAACTGGATAATTGTTTCAATGCCTTACAAAACGGAGTAAATGAAATAGGAATCTTAAAAGCCACAAATATTTTAGGCTTTTTAAACAACACAAATCATGAATACACAAGAATTATCAAATAATACTATTACGCAATTATATGAAAAGGCACTTTCTCTATTAAAAAAATTAATAATTACACCTTCCTTTAGTAAAAGTGAGGACAAAACAGCAACTATAATAGAAGATTTTTTTAAATCTCATGAAATCCCAACAAACCGCAGTATGAATAATATTTGGGCTTACAATAAATATTATGATGCTTCAAAACCAACTATACTTTTAAATTCACATCACGACACAGTAAAACCAAATACAGGTTATACTTTAGATCCTTTTGAACCAATTGAGAAAGACGGAAAACTATACGGTTTAGGAAGTAATGATGCTGGAGGTCCTTTAGTAAGTCTTATATGTGCATTCTTATACTTCTACGAAAAAGAAAATC
Source organism: Flavobacterium jejuense (assembly GCF_006491595.2). Lineage (GTDB taxonomy): Bacteria > Bacteroidota > Bacteroidia > Flavobacteriales > Flavobacteriaceae > Flavobacterium > Flavobacterium jejuense. Next base: position 409,836 of record NZ_VEVQ02000001.1, on the reverse strand, counting down.
TGAATTATAACATCATCATGACAGCAACTGCAGAAGAGGAAATTTCTGGTGTAAATGGTGTGGAATCAATTTATAAAGAATTAGGAAAAATTGATTTTGCGATTGTAGGAGAACCAACCGAAATGAATTTGGCTATAGCCGAAAAAGGATTATTGGTTTTAGATTGTGAAGCTTCTGGAACTTCTTCTCACGCTGCACATCCAAATGATGACAATGCTATTTTAAATGCTGTAAAAGACATTCATTGGTTTACCCAATATCAATTCGATAAAGTTTCTCCAATTCTAGGGGAAGTAAAAATGACTCCAACTATTATAAACAGTGGTTCCCAACATAATGTGGTTCCAAATTCGTGTTCCTTTACAGTTGATGTTCGTACCAATGAATTGTATTCTAACGAGGAAGTTTATAATTTAATTCAAGAAAACGTGAATTCAAAAGTAACGGCTCGTTCTTTACGATTGAACTCCTCTTCTATTCCAATGGATCATCCTTATGTAAAAGCGGGTTTAGCAATAGGAAGAACTTATTATGGTTCACCAACCTCATCAGATCAAGCTGTACTTCCTTGTCCTTCTTTAAAAATGGGTCCAGGTTTATCGACTCGTTCCCATAGTAGTGATGAATTTATTTATTTAGATGAAATTAAGGAAGCCATCCAAATTCATATTTCAATTTTAACTCAAATATTGTAACCATGGCTACTAAAATTTGGCAAAAAAAAGAAAGCTCCAATCAAGAACATGCGTCAATTGTAGAAAAATTTACAGTTGGTAACGATGTTATTTTTGATTATAAATTAGCTAAATATGATGTGCAAGGTTCTTTGGCTCATTGCGAAATGCTTCATTCTATAGATTTATTAACTAAAGAAGAATGGTTGGCTATCCAAAAAGAGTTGAAAAACATAGCTACTGAAATTGAAAATGATAATTTCAAAATTGAAGCAGGAATTGAAGATGTCCATTCTCAAGTAGAACATTTATTAATTCAAAGGATTGGAGACATTGGTAAAAAAATTCACAGCGGACGCTCTAGAAATGACCAAGTTTTAACCGATTTAAAATTATATTTCAAAGCCGAAATTTCAGCAATTGTTTCTCTTACAGAAACGCTTTTCAATACTTTAATAGCATTAAGTAATCAACATAGAGACATCCTTTTACCAGGATACACACACTTACAAATTGCAATGCCTTCTTCTTTCGGACTTTGGTTTGGAGCGTATGCAGAAAGTTTAATTGACGATTTAGAAATGTTTTTAGCTTCTTATAATGTGGTGAATAAAAACCCATTAGGTTCTGGAGCTGGTTATGGTACTTCTTTTCCGTTGAATAGGACTTTAACCACTGAATTATTAGGTTTTAAAACCTTAAATGTAAATTCAGTATATGCACAAATGACTAGAGGGAAATCGGAAAAAGTGTTTGGAATGGCTTTGGCAACAATGGCTGGAACATTGAGCAAATTTGCTTTTGATATGTGTTTGTATTTGAATCAGAATTTTGGTTTTATTTCCTTTCCTGATTCGTTAACGACTGGAAGTAGTATTATGCCTCATAAAAAAAATCCAGATGTTTTTGAAATAATGAGAGCCAAGTGCAACAGAATTCAAGCAATTTCCAATGAATTGATTTTGGTAACCAATAATTTACCTTCTGGTTATCATAGAGATGTGCAATTAACCAAAGAAATTCTCTTTCCAGCAATAACTTCTTTAAAAGAATGTTTGGAAATGCTCGAATTCATGTTGGCACACATTCAAATAAAACCAGAAATTGTAAAAGACGAAAAATACAAATATATGTTTAGTGTCGAAAATGTAAACCAACAAGTATTAGAAGGAATTGTATTTAGAGATGCCTACAAAAATATTGGCTTAGCTATTGAAAACAATGCCTTTGAACCTAACTATAACGTACAACATTCACACGAAGGAAGTATAGGTAACCTTTGTAATGATTTGATTGTGGAAAATTTTAAGGAAGTGAAGAGTAGGTTTGAGCTTTAAAATTGATTATTTTTCAATTTCATCAAGTCTATTATTTCCTTCAATTGTTTTTTCTTTAATAATTAAAAGTAAACTAAATATTAAAAATGAAATCAATATATTAATCAATTTTATTTTTTAAACTTGTTATATTCATATCATATGCAATCTTGGATTTGATTTCATTTTTAATATTTAGTTTAAAATTTTCAATTTTGAGGTTTTCTATCTCATCTAATGTTTGTGAAATAGTATATTTAAAATAACCAGAAAGAATAATAAAAACAATAATTAATATTGTTCTTATGATAAAAAATTTATTCAGTTTAGGATATTTAGCAAAACTACTTATTTCCATATTTTAAGGGTATTAAAATTAATAAAAAAGTTAAAACAATTCACTAATTAAAAGTATAAGCTGTTTCCTTTTTAAATTCATTTATTACTATACTATTTATCTAATACCTTTGTCAAAGTTTTGAACTTTGACAAAGGTGATATATACTACAAATTAAGATTAATTCTTGACTATCACTTACTAGTTTAATTCTAATCTCAATTTTTATTGCATTATTCTGATTATAGAAAAATCATCAGTAGGCTTTAATCCAAATTCATTTTCTAATATCTTTAGTTTTAGATTAAGCATTTCCTCTTTCTCACTATTCGTTTTTTCATTTGTTAAAAAATCAATTACATTAATCTCTTCTTTGGATTTATTTGGTATTAATTTCTCAAAAGTAAATATTCCGTCAGTCGAAATACTCAAATCTATTATTTTGTTAAATTCGATTTTCTGCTTTTGAGAATTATAAAATGTTTCAAAATCCTCAGATAAATGAAAACCTAAATAATCGGGTTTGTTGTCTTGCTCAAATTCAGTTATTTTACCATTAATATTTACAAACCCATCTCCAATTGCTAAAATTATTCCTTGTTTATTATTTTTGTCGTACAACATTATGATTAAAGTTGTCAATAATTCTTTGGAGTCAAGCATTAATAAATTTTTCACAATTTTGAGCTCATTTAATAAATTCTTGAGAATTGATTTTAAATTTTCTTCAATATTGAGCTGTAAATCATTTTGTTCAATAAATTCTTTATAACCTTTTTCAATGCAAATTTTCTTTAGAATTTTTCCAACTAAAGTTGAAACGAAATGACTTTCCAATGCAGTTGTGCAACCATCCATTACTGCACAAAGAATTTTATTTTTCCCATATTCTCCAATATACAAATGGTCTTCACAATTATTTTGATGATAATCTCCGATTTGTATTGCTGAATATATTCTCATTTAGGAGTCTTTTGCGTATTATATATTATATTTCCTTCAAACATCGACTAAATTAATAACCTACTTCACCTTCAAAGGATAAGCCGTTTCTTTTTTACATTCATTCATTACAATACTACTATGGTATTGTCCTATGTTTGGAATATTTGAAATGACATCCACTACAAACTCATTGTAAGTTCTAATGTCGTGAGCCACAATTTTAAGCATGTAATCGTAATTTCCAGATAAACTAATAACATCTAAAACTTGTGGAATCGGTGTAATTATTTTTTCAAATTCGTCTAAAGCTTCTTTGGATTGCTCTTTCAGTGTAACATTACAATAGACAACAATTTCAACACCAATTTTGAATCGGTCCACCAAAGCGACGTACTTTTTTATGACACCGTTGCGTTCTAAATTTTTTATACGTTCGTATGTAGGTGTAAACGAAAGTCCGATTTTTTCCCCAATATCTTTTACTGAAATAGTAGAATCATTTTGCAAAATTTCTAATATTAATTGGTCTTTAGTATCTAATTGGTCTTTCATTTTTACTATTATCTTTTATATTGCAAATAATCTTGAAGCATAATGGTTGCAGCAATTTCATCTATTAAAGCTTTATTTTTACGTTGGTTTTTCTTCAAACCACTATCAATCATTGTTTGAAAAGCCATTTTTGAAGTAAATCGCTCATCTACTCTATCCAATTTCATTTCAGGAAATTCTTTTTGGAACACTTTTATGAATTTTTCAATGATAAGAGCACTTTCGGAAGGAGTTCCATCCATTTGTTTTGGTTCACCAATGATTACTTTTTCTACTTTTTCTTTCGAAAAATACTCTTTTAAGAAAACAACTAAAGTATCAGAAGCAATTGTGGTCAAACCCGAAGCAATAATTTGCATTTCATCGGTAACTGCAATTCCTGTTCGTTTTAAACCATAATCGATGGAAAGTATTCTAGGCATAGTTTTGTTTTATGAAACAAAGATACGGAAAGAAACCCTTATTAAACACAAAGATTTAACAAGGGTCATCTCTCTTTTCAAACAATAAAAAAACGAATTTCACAAATTAATGCATATTAAATCTTTTGTAGATTTAATCTTCACCCTGACTTTAATCTTAAAAAGACAAGAAACTTTGTTAATATCAGTTGATTATTATTTATCGTATTTGTTTTTATATATAGAAAGTTCCATTTTTATTAGCAACTAATTTAGCTTTTTCATACAAATCGTTGTTAAATACTCTTTTTTAATTCCACAATTCTATTTTCAATTTCAGATTCCGATTCATAAGGTGATTCAGACATAAAGTATGTATTAGCCAAATCACTTATTAGTTCATATGATTTCTCATAATATTCATGAGTATATATTTTCGGAAAGTTTTTATGTTCAGTCCAACTTTTTATAAAATCTGATATGTACCAAATTCCAGAAGCAATTTCTCTCGATAAATTCGGAATACCATTTGTTCGTTTACACTCATTATTTAATTCGGTCAAAAGATTGATGAATGAACTATGGTTCCAGTTAAGATCAGTCCTTAATTCTAGTAAGAAAGAACCTTCCTCAGCATTTAATTCATCTTTTATAGTCATTCCTCTAATATTTTAAAACAATTATACGAAAAACACAAATAATACAAATTAATCTGTATACTCTTTTTAATTCACCAATTTCAATGTTTTACTAGTCATTTCTCTAATTTGAGTACACAACTCTTCATTATCATTTAGATGTTGACCAAAAGCAGGAATCATTTCTTTAAATTTAGTTTGCCATTCATCAGAATTGTATTTAGAGGCAAAACATCTACTAATCACTTCTATCATAATAGAAACTGATGTTGATGCTCCTGGAGAAGCTCCTAACAAGACCGCTAATGAACCATCATCATCGTTTACGACTTCAGTACCAAACTCTAAAACACCTTTTCCGTTTTTATCTTTTTTAATCACTTGTACTCGTTTTCCTGCAGTCTCTAAAACCCAATCTTCTGCTTTTGCATCTGGAAAATAATTTCTAAGGGCATGCATTCTATCTTCTTGCGATTGCATCACTTGCTCAATCAAATATTTAGTCAAAGGAATATTATGAATTCCAGCAGAAAGCATGGGACGAATATTATCCGTTTGAATAGATTTTATTAAATCAAGATAAGAACCATTTTTTAAGAATTTAGTGGTAAAACCTGCATAAGGTCCGAAAAGTAATTCTTGTTTTCCATCTATAACACGCGTATCAATATGCGGAACTGACATTGGTGGAGAACCAACAGCAGCTTTCCCGTAAACTTTAGCTTTATGTTGTTTTATTATTTCCGGATTCATACAGCGCAACCATTGACCACTAATTGGGAATCCACCATATCCATCACCTTCTTCAATATCAGCCTTCTCTAATAATGGTAAAGAACCACCTCCAGCACCAATAAAAACAAATGGTGTTTTGGTTTTTCTAGATTTTTTTGTTTTTAAATCTCTAACTTTTATTTTCCAGTCTCCTTCTTTTTGTTTCTTCAACTTTTCAACTTCTGTTTGAAAATATAAAGTCACTCCTTCTTGGTCTTTTAAATAGTCGAATAAAGCTCTTGTTAATGTACCAAAATTCACATCGGTACCAATTGGCATATATGTAGCTGCATGAAGTTCATTTTCATCTCTATTATGCATGACTAATGGCATCCATTCCTTCAAAACAGCTTCATCTGAGCTAAAAAGCATCCTTTTAAATAAACATTTCTGGGTTAATGCTTCGTGTCTTTTTCGTAGAAATTCAACATTTTCTTTACCCCAAACAAAACTTATATGAGGTATGGAATGAATAAAATCTTCTGGATTTTTCAAAACCCCTTTTTGAATCAAATAACTCCAAAACTGCCTTGAAACCTCATAAGCTTCAGAAATCTTTAATGCTTTTGATATATCAATTGAACCATCTTCCTTTTCAGGTGTATAATTCAATTCACAAAAGGCAGCATGACCTGTTCCTGCATTATTCCAAGCATCACTACTTTCCGAGGCTGCTTCTGATAAACGTTCAAAAATTTCAATTTTACAATCAGGATTTAATTCTTTTAATAAAATCCCTAAAGTTGCACTCATTATTCCAGCTCCTATTAGAACCACATCTGGATTTTCCATTCTTTTACTTCTTTATATACTCTAAACTTATACCTAAAATGTAGTACAAAGATAAACAAAGAACAAACAGAAAATTATAATAAATCCATAAAAATACGAGCTTAAAATATTAAATTAATAATAATTTTTATCTACTAAAAAATCTGCTAAAAAAACCTTTTTCTTCCTCAACTTTATTATTTTCATTGTCTAATTTTTCTTGGTTGTAAATTAGCTCCAAAATATATTGCACATAAGTTTTATTCTTTTCTTCTAAAAATCCATTTAAATACTTTTCACTATACTCAATTCCACTTGCTCCTTCTATTTGAAGTAATTTTTTATACAACGGTTCTATATGATTTGTAATTACTTCTTGAGGTACAGCTCTTCTTCTTGCAAAATAATTAACAATTTCCCCTTCTTTATTTTTTGAAATTTCAAAATCAGTTATTACCCAATAATATCTTCCTGATTTTGCTAAGTTTTTTACTATTGCATGAAAGTTTTCACTATTCTTTAATTTTTCCCATAACACTTTAAAAATTACTTTTGGCATATCTGGATGTCTGATAATATTGTGAGGTTGCCCCATTAATTCATAGTCTTCATAACCACATACATCAACAAAAACTTCATTAGCATACTCAATTATTCCTCTTGAATTTGTTTTACTCATAATTACTTGTGTTTTATCCCAAGCAACTTCTTTATCTATTATATCCATTTTATTATTTGACTTATTATTTATTTCTAAATCCATCTTGTTTTATTATGTTGCAAAACTATTTAATCATCCTCTTTTAAAACCTGATAAAAATCAGTTTTCATTTTATAAAAAAGTCTATTTAGAATTTAATAAATAAAATCAATCTATTATTTCAATTATATTATTTAAACAATTAAAACTCACATTTATATAGACAAACTAAAAATATGTAACTAAAAACAAGTTATGATTTAAAAAAAATCGAATTATCTTTGTGCTAAATTCATAAAAAGAAATGACACAATTACAATCAACAATAGAACAAGCTTGGGAAAATAGAGCTTTATTACAAGATGAAAACACACAAAAAGCCATTAGAGAAGTTATTGAATTATTAGATTCTGGTCAATTAAGAGTTGCAGAGCCAATTGATAGTGGCTGGAAAGTGAACGAATGGGTAAAAAAAGCAGTGATTATGTATTTTCCTATTCAAAAAATGGAAACTTTAGAAGCTGGTATTTTTGAATATCATGATAAAATGCCTTTAAAAAGAGGGTATGCTGAAAAAGGAATTCGGGTTGTTCCCAATGCTGTAGCTCGTCATGGAGCATATATTTCTAAAGGTGTTATTTTAATGCCAAGTTATGTAAATATAGGTGCTTATGTAGATGAAGGAACTATGGTTGATACTTGGGCAACAGTAGGAAGTTGCGCTCAAATTGGTAAAAATGTACATTTATCTGGTGGTGTAGGAATAGGTGGTGTTTTAGAACCATTGCAAGCCGCTCCAGTAATTATTGAAGATGGAGCTTTTATAGGATCTCGTTGTATAGTAGTCGAAGGTGTTCGTGTAGAAAAAGAAGCTGTTTTAGGTGCAAATGTGGTACTAACTGGTTCTACAAAAATAATTGATGTTACAGGTACAGAACCTATTGAATATAAAGGAATTGTTCCTGCACGATCAGTTGTAATTCCTGGAAGTTATACAAAGAAATTCCCAGCTGGTGACTATCAAGTTCCTTGTGCCATAATTATTGGAAAAAGAAAGCCTTCAACCGATTTAAAAACATCGTTAAATGATGCTTTACGCGAATATAATGTAGCTGTGTAATTCATTGTAAAATAATATAAATTCTAATAATCCAAGTTTTATAAGCTTGGATTATTTATTGAAAACTTTATGTAAATAAATACTTAATTAATTGTAAATATTTTTTCATTTTATAAATTTGCTGAAATATTTTACAAATGAAAAATTACTTTCAAAGTATATTCCTTTTTTTTAAACGCTTTTTACTTATTGTCATTATTTATCAACTGTGTAGACTTTTGTTCTTATTTTTCAATAAAAGTGCCTTTGATGGAGTAACGCTTAAAGCTTTTTTAGGAGGATTACACTTTGATTTATCAGCTATAGCATACATCAATATTCTTTTTGCTATTTTACATTTTATTCCTGGAAAGTTTAAATATAAATCCGGTTATCAAAAAGGGTTAAAAATAGCTTTTTTTGTAGTCAATTTAATATTTATTTTAACCAATTTTGTTGATTTTGAATATTATAAATTCACTGGAAGAAGAAGTTCTTTTGGAATGATAACTGCTACAGGAATGGAAAATGAAATTGGTGGTTTAATTTTTGTATTTTTAGCTGAATTTTGGTATTTACCAATAATTGCATTGATATTAGCTTTTGTTTTTTGGAAGACCATACCAAACATAAGACTGATCTTTTCTGATGAAAAAACTAATTCAATTACAAATTTAAAACAAATTGGTCTTTTTATATTTTTATTAGGCATTGTATTCTTACTAGGTCGTGGTGGGTTTCAACAAAAACCTCTAAAAGTAGTTGATGCTGTGAACTATGGTTCTATTAGTCACTCTGCTTTAGTATTAAATACTCCTTTTTGCATCTTAAAAACTATTGGTAAAAAAGAGACTCTTGAATCTCCAAAATTTTATTCTGATGAAGAATTGAATGCTATATTTAATCCTGTTCTAACATTAAATCCAAAAGAAGAAAAACTGAATAAAAATGTTGTAATACTTATTTTAGAAAGTTTTGGAAGAGAGAATTTACAAATAGGACAAACTCCTTTCTTAGATTCCTTACTTACAAAATCATTATTCTTTGAAAATGGTTTTGCTAATGGTAAGTTATCTATCGACGCTGTTCCATCTACTTTATCAAGTATTCCCAGTTTAATGAATAACTCGTTAATCACTTCAAGTTATTCTATAAACGAAATTTATGGTTTACCTAAAATTTTAAAAGACAACGGATACTACACTGCTTTTTTTCATGGAGCCTTTAATGGTAGTCAAAATTTTGATCAATATTGTAAAGTTGCTGGTTTTGATGCTTATTATGGCAAAAATGAATATGTTGGTCCAGAAGCTTTTGATGGAAATTGGGGAATTTTTGACGAAGAATTCTTTCAATATTATTGCCATAAAATGACTGAATTCAAACAACCTTTTTTTACTTCAATTTTTAGTATTTCTTCACATAATCCTTATACCATTCCTGAAAAATATAAAGGAAAATTTCCAAAAGGAAACTCAAAAATACAAGAAAGTATAGCCTACTCAGATTTTGCACTAAGAAAATTCTTTGATTCAGCTCAACAACAAGAATGGTATAAAAATACTCTTTTTGTTATTACAGCGGATCATACTTCAGCAGAACCCACAGCAGAAAAATTTAAAACTAATGTAGGGAAATTTAGAATTCCTATCTTATTTTTTAATCCAGGAGAACCTACTTTTGGTGGAATAAGTTATAGAAATACTCAACAAATAGATATAATGCCTTCTATTTTAAAATATTTAAATATTAATACCAAGATGATATCGTTTGGTAAACCTTATCAATCTGAAAAAGATTTTGTAGTCTATTATTTAGATAATATTTACCATTATTTAGAAGGTGATTATTACATGGCATTTGACGGTAAAAAAGCAATAGGTTTATATAATTTTAAAGAAGATGAACTTCTCAAAAAAAATGAATTAGAAACCAATAAGGAAATAAAAGATAAAATGGAACGATTTATAAAAGCCTATGTTCAATCTTTTAACGAACGTATCATTAACAATAAATTAACTGTTCACTAATTCTTTACTTCTTGTTGTAACTTTAGTAATTTAGCATATTTCATGTAAGAAAAAAAAGCTTGAATCATTGCAATGGTCAATCCATCTATACCATTAATGATTCCTTTTTTGAAGAAATAACAACGAACAAAAGAAACAGTTCCATTTAAAATGGGTTTTAAAGCATTAATTCGTTTTCCTTGATCGAAGAGTTGTTGTGCATGCCAAGTAGAATATTGATTTTTTTTAGCTAAAATTTGCTCAAAAGAACTCCATCCGTAATGTAAAATATGAACGGCTACTTTTTTTTCATTAGTCGTTACTATCTTTTGATGTACTTTATCTTCTGATGGTTTAGCTGTCTTTTGATTAAAAAAACGAACTTTACTATCTGGATACCAACCAGAGAAATCAATTAATTCATCAGCCAAGAAATTTTTAACACGAAAAGAAAATGCATCATAATTACCTTCTAAATACTTTTGCTTTAAAACAAAATCTTTAGCATCATTGTCTAAAAACTCATCCGCATCAAGATTTAAAATCCAATCATTTTTACAATAAGGAAGTCCATGTGAACGTTGTGGCCCATCACCTAAAAAATTTTGTAAAATAACCTTCGCTCCTTTCTCTTCAGCTATTTTAACAGTGTTATCAGAACTTAAAGAATCAACAACAATTACTTCATCACACACCTCAAAAAGTGCATCAATACATTTTCCAATGTTTTTTTCTTCATTAAAAGTGATAACCAAACCGCTAATTGCCATATTGAAATGATTTTTTGCAAAAGTAACTAAATTATTTTGTTCTCACAGTTTCAAAATCTTGCTTAGTTGTGTATTTTAGCACAAAATATAAGAAATGAAAATTCTAATTATACAGCAAAAAAGAATTGGTGATGTTTTAACTTCAACTATTTTATCGAATAACCTAAAAAAAGCTTATCCGAATGCTGAAATTGACTACATGTGTTATGCAAATTGTGTAGCAGTTTTGGAAAACAATCCAAACATAGCTAATATCATTGTTCTAGAAGAAAAAGTAAGAAAAAATTACTTTTCTTTATTTAGGTTTATTTTCAGCATTAGAAATAAAAAATATGATATTATAATTGATGCTTACAGTAAATTAGAGACTAATTTAATTACATTTTTTTCTGGATCTAAGTATAAAATATCCTATAAAAAAGGGTATTCTCGTTTGTTTTACAACTACAATATTGAACGTTTAAATAACGGAACACAGTCTGATATAGGTCTAGCCATAATTAATCGTTTGAGACTTTTAAAACCGCTAATTTCTGAAGAAATTACTGACTATAAACCTAAGATTTTCCTTACAGTAAGTGAGATTAATGACGCTAAACAATTATTAGCATCATTTCCATTACAAAAAGACAAACCAACCTTTATGATTGGTATTTTAGGAAGTGAATGGTACAAAACTTATCCTTTTGAAAAAATGGCTGAATTACTAGATTATACTGTTGCTACAACTAATGCTAATTTATTATTCAATTACATTCCAAAACAAAAAGAAGATGCTCAAAAAATTTATAATTTATGTCAACCAAATACGCAAAAACGTATTTATTTTGATTTATATGCCAATGACTTACGCTCTTTTTTAGGATTATTATCTCAATGCAATGCCTTAATTGGTAATGAGGGTGGTTCAGTAAATATGGCTAAAGCTTTGTTTGTTCCTACATTTTCATTGTTTTCTCCTAGTGTAGATAAGGAAACTTGGCAAATTTTTGAAGATGAGAGAAATATTTCAATTCATTTGAAAGACTTAAAACCTGAAATTTATAAAGAGCACGATGAAAAATTTATTAAAGAGCATACGTTCAAATACTTTGAAGAATATCCTATTGATGTAATTAAAGAAAAATTAGCTTCTTTTTTTGATATAATACAATCTTAAAGATATTGACTTAACCCTTTTTTAATTTTAATTATGTTATGCTTTTTATTATAAGTCCTAATAGCATAATTTTTTTGCCAAGTTTCAGTTGTTGCATAACCTCTTTTATGGTCTAAATGCAAACAAATAGCACTATAGCGAATTTGCTTACCTAAAATTCCGTAATTAAACAATCTTTCCCCTAATTCTCTATCTAAACCACCATATTGCATTTCTTCATTAAACCCATTTATAGCTATTAAATCTTCTTTAAAACAAGATGTATTATGACCATTAAATGTCTTTTTTGTAGGTGTTAGCCAATTCATGAATGCTGCAAACCATCTATTTTGTGTCAATTTTGATAATTTAAATGATTTTTTTACTCCGTTTTTAATTAACCAATTAGTTAAAAATGTTTTTTGATTAATAATCTCATCCATTGAAATTAAATGTGAAGTAGTCATTGGTAATTTGAAATAACCACCAGAAAGAAAATAACCTTTTTCTTTATGCTTTAAATGTTGGAAAACAAAATCCTTTCTCGGAATACAATCTCCATCTGTAAAAATTAGATATTCAGAATTTGTTTTCAAAATAGCTTTATTTAAAATTTTACACTTTTGAAAACCATCATCAGCTTGCCAAACATGAACTATCGGAAATTTAAATTTTGATTGAAATTCTTTAATAATATTTTTAGTAGCTTCAGTAGAACCATCATCAGCAACAACAACTTCAAAATTTTCCTCCGTTTGGACACTGTAGCCAAGAAGTACTTTTTTGAGCCATTCTTCAGAATTGTAAGTTGTAATTATTACCGAAACTTTCATGCAAAGGTTTAAAAAATTGAAAGTACTACTTTTTCCAGAATTTTAGTTTCTTTTTAATCCTTTTTTTACGGTAAAAACGATGTTGAAAATCTTTTGTCAATTGCCACATTAATCCAAATACTTTTTCTTCAACTTCACCAGAAATCTTGGCATATTCATTACTCATAATAGCAACCATATCTTCTTTAGGAGTTATTTTGGAAAGGTTTTTCATTCGAGTTTCAAAACTTAAAAAATCATGAAATTTCATTCTGTTCAAATCTACTAAATAAAAAGAATACTTTCCATTGGCTTCTTTCTTTATCAATGTATTTCCTGGAGAATGATCTAAAAATTCAATTCCCTTTTCATGCATATCAAAAGTAAATTGAGTAAACTGACGTAATATATTTTCCGCATCGGGATAGTCTGTTTCAACTAATTCTCTATAAGTTAAATCGCATTCTAGATGTTCACACGCATAATAACTTTGATTTAAACCTATAAAGTCAAAATCTTCGTAAAAAGCTATTGGTTCAGGTGTTCCAATTCCTTTTTCTTTTAAAATAGATGCATATTCAAAAGAACGTTTTGCTTTAGATTTACGGAAATATTTGTAAGCAATTTTATTTATTAAATTAGGCTTTTTAAAAGATTTAATATTTACAATTTGTCCATCTATTTCAAAAAGCTTTATAGAATTACGCGAGCCTTGAACAAACATTTTACCTTGCTGTTCAAATTTTTCTATACAAATACTAATTTGTGATGATTTATCTTGGTATGGAGATGCTATTTTTATCAAGCTATTTTTTTATCAAAAGTAGATATTGTGTTTAATAATTCCAATTAATTCAATATTTTTACCAAAAATTAAGCATGAATAGTTTTCCAAAGTGTACATTAGTAACTCCAACTTACAATTGGCCAGAAGCTTTAGAACTTTTACTTTTAAGTATTAAAAATCAAACTTACTTACCAAATGAAGTTATAATTGCTGATGATGGTTCAAAAGAAGAAACTATCAAACTCATAAAAAAATTTCAAGTTGAATTTCCAATTCCTTTGATTCATGTATGGCATGAGGATAATGGCAATCAGAAGCCAAAAATAATGAATAAAGCAATTGCTAAAGCAAAGTATGATTATATTATTGAAATTGATGGCGATATTATAATGCATAAAAATTTTATAAAAGATCATTTGACTTATTCTGAAAAAGGATTCTATCTATTTGGTTCAAGAGTTAACATTCAACAAAAAATCCTAAAAACAATTTTTAATAAAAAAACAATCACCTTTGGTTTTTTTGCTGAAGGAATCAAGAAAAGAACAAGGACAGTTCGTTTTCCTTTATTTATGAAATTTGCTAAAACTCACGACGAACGTTCTAGAAAATTGAGAGGTTGTAACATGTCTTTTTGGAAACAAGATTTCATTAAAGTAAATGGTTTTAATGAAGGATTAGTGGGTTGGGGAATTGATGATTCTGAAATGATTCAGCGTTTACATAATATTGGCATTAAAGGGAAGAGGTTAAAACAAACTGCAATAGCATATCATATTTATCATAAAGAGCAAAATAAGAACAATTTAGAAATCAATAACGCAATTGAAAGAGAAACTACAGAAAAAAAGATTTCTTTTATTGAAAAAGGTGTTAATCAATATTTATAGGTATGAAAGATATAGCTGTAATATTAATAAATTACAATTCAATTGATTACACAATCAATTGTGTAAAAAGTATACAAAAAAAAACATGTAGTGGAATTTCTTTTGAAATAATTATAGTTGACAATGATTCTAAAAATAATGAGTTTGAAAGATTAGTTGAATTCTCTAAAAATTTAGATTTTAAAGATATAGTAATAATAAAAAGCAATATAAATTTAGGTTTTGGAGGTGGAAATCTTTTAGGTGTTCAACATTCAAATGCGACCTATTATGCCTTTGTTAATAATGATTCTATATTTAAAAATGATTGCTTATTCCTATTAAAAAAAGCAATGGATAATAATCCTGAATATGGTATTTGTGGTCCAAAAGCTTATAAAGAGGATGGAACTATTTTACCTACTTTGGATTATTTTGCTTCACCAATAAAAGAATTGTTTGGGCGTTCACTTTTACATAGGATTAACCCTAAGAAGTATATTGATAGAACTAAAGATTATGTAGATCATCAAGTAGGCCAATTTGTTTCTGGTAGCTTTATGATGGTCAGAGCTATAGACTTTTGGAAAGTTGGAGGTTTTGACACTAACATATTTTTATATTATGAAGAGACCGATCTATGTAAAAGACTATTAGAACTAGGAAAAAAAGCCTACTTAATACCTGAGGCAGAGTTTATTCATTACCATGGAGCAAGTACTCCAAAGTCAATTTTAATTAAAACTGAATTAAAAATTTCGTTTTTATATGTAATTCGCAAACATTATGGTTATTTTTGGCATGTTTTTTTATTAAACAAATTAAGACTTCAATTTTTAGTTAAAAGTATTTTCAAATTTAAATATTGGTATATATTTAAAATTTTAATAAAAGGAGCTCATATATCTGATTCATTAAAGCAAAGGCAAGAATAAATGATTGTATTTAAATTTTTCAAACAACTTTTTATTAAAAAAGAAGATATTCATATTGATGATTTAGTCAATATAAATTCTTACGATACTAATAAAAAAACAATAATTTTTATTACTGGTGTTATTCCCACTTTTGACAAAGATTCAGGTTCAAATAGATTGAAAGAAATAATTTTGGCCTACAAAAAATTAAATTACAACTGTGTAATTTGCTATGAGGTAAAAGATTATAGCAATAAATATTATTCCTTTTTCAAAGATCAAGGTATAATGTTATTTCAATTTAAAGAATATCATATTGTTCCTTTTTTAAAATCAATTAATACAATTGATTTAATTTGGTTATATGGTCCATATACATTCAAAAAAAATATCTTCAAATTAAATAAACATTTTAGAAAAATCAAAAAAATATATGATATGATTGATATTCATCATTTACGCCTTCAACGTGCAATTGACTTAAATCCTATCAAATATTCATTTAGAAAAAGATTCAAGAAATTTTATAAAATTGAAACAAAATTAGCTAAAAAAGCCAATATTGTTGTAGCTATTTCAGATGAAGAAAATAAATATATATCAGAATATCTTAACCCAAATAGAGTAAAAACAATATCAAATGTTCATTATCCAAAAATTAATAAGGATAGAATATATTCTTTTGAAGACAGAAAAGACATTCTTTTTATTGGTTCAACACACACACCAAATATTGATGCTATATATTATTTATACAATGATATAATGCCGTTAGTTTGGAATAAAAATAGTAATATCAAAGTTAATGTTATTGGAAATTTAAATGAAGAAATTAATAATATTTCACATCCTAATTTTATTTTTCATGGTTATGTAGAAAATATTGAAGATATTTTTATTTCAAATAAGATGATGGTAGCTCCATTAAGATACGGTGCTGGTGTAAAAGGAAAACTAGGACAAGCCTTTGAATATTACTTACCTATAGTTTCATCTAGCATTGGGGTTGAAGGAATGGGGTTATTACATAATAAAAATGTTTTAATAGCTGACAAGGCTGAAGATTTTGCAAATGAGATCTTAAATCTTTATGAAAACAAAGACCTTTGGGAAAAGCTTCAAAACAATTCTGAAGAAAGTTTAAAACCTTTTTCAAGAGAGAAGCTATTAGAAAATTTAAAAAAAATATAGTGTAATGAAATTTAAAAAAAAAATTAGCCTTTTTTTTAGAAGAAGAAGAAAAGTTAAACAACTAGAAGATAAACTAAAAAACATACAACCTAAAGAACTTACTAATATTGATAGAACACCTATTTCATTTAAAAGTTCTGAAAATCCAAAAGTTTCAATAATTATTCCATTTTATAATCAAGAAATTTACACTTGGAATTGTCTTCAGTATTTACATAAGAATTTAACGGATAATTATCCATTTGAAATTATATTAATTGACGATAATAGTTCAGAAAAATATGATTTCACAAATGCTTCTGGAATTAATATTATTAAAAACGAAACCAATTTAGGCTTTTTAAAAAATATTAATAAAGGAATAAACGCTTCAAAAGGTGAGTATATTTATTTATTAAATAATGACACAGAAGTCTATGAAAACTTTCTAGATGAACTTTTTTATGTTTTTGAGAACCATAAGAATGTTGGTGCTGTTGGTTCTATGTTATTAAATCCTGATCAAACATTACAAGAAGCTGGCTCTGTCTTTATGAAAGATTTTACTATTCATCAAATTGTGAGAAACAGAAAACCGTTCTATCCAGAAGTTAATTATATAAGAAAAGTGGATTATTGCTCAGGATGTAGTTTATTATTTAAAAAATATAAAGATAATGGAGATTTAAATCTATTCGATGAACAATTTGCTCCAGCTTATTTTGAAGAAACTGATTTATGTTTTGATTTAAAGTACAATCAAAATAAAAGTGTTTATTATACCCCTTTTTCAAAGGTTTTACATTTTAATGGAATTACATACAACGATAAATCTAAACAAAATCAAGAAAGTAATAACCGTAAAGAAATTTTATTTAAAACGAATCAAAAGAAGTTTTATGATAAATGGAATCAACAAATAAATAGCATTCAAGCTGAATGCGTTGAAGATAGAATTTTAGAAATCAACAACAATAAATCTATTTTATTTATAAACGATACTGTTCCAGAGTTTGATAGAGATTCAGGCTCAAATAGATTGAAAGAAATTATGAATGTATTTATTGAAAAAGGATACAATGTAACTTTCGTTTCTAAAGATATATTCATTTGGCAAGCCTATTTAGAAGTTTATCAAAGAATGGGAATTAATATTTTTTATGAACATTTGCAGTACAAAGATTATAAATATTTTATTTCAAAATATTGTGCAAATGCTAACTATGTTTGGATTTATGGCCCTAATAGTTTTAAAAATTATTATGAAAAAATTAAGCCTCTTTTTTCAAATGCAAAATTCATTTATGATATGGTTGACATTCATCATTTAAGATTTAAAAGAGCATCTGAAATCAACAAAGAAGATGAAAGCAATTTAAAAAACTATTCAGCCTACAAAAAAATAGAACTAGAAGCAGCAAAAGTATCTGATTATACAATTACTATTTCTGATGATGAAAAAGAGTTTATGAAAACATATTGCAATAAGGAACAACTACTTACAATATCAAATATTCATTATCCAAAAGTAAAACAAAACGAAATAAATCAGTTTAACTATAGAAATGACATTCTATTCATTGGTTCAACACATCATCCAAACGTAGATGCTATTTATTTTTTATACAATAATATAATGCCAATTGTATGGAAATCACATCCAAAAATGAAAGTAAATATTATTGGTAATATAAATACAGTTGTTAAAGATATTAATGATGAAAGATTCATTTTCCATGGTTTTGTTTCTAATATCGAACCACTCTTTAATACTGCAAAATTGATGGTAGCTCCTTTATTAATAGGTGCAGGTGTTAAAGGGAAAATTGGTCAAGCTTTTGAATATTACTTACCAGTTGTAACAACTACTATTGGAGCAGAAGGAATGTTTTTAAAGGATGAAGAAAATGTTTTAATTGCAGATCAACCTATAGATTTTGCTAACTCAATTATAAAATTATATACTGATGAAGTCATTTGGAATAAACTTTCTCAAAATTCAGAAAAAAGTTTGTATCCTTTTTCTGTTGAAAAAGTAAATGATGTAATTAATGAAAATTTTTAATTTTTCCTCTAATAATAAAGTTTAAAAATTAAAGAAACTAAATATAAATAATTGTAAATGTCGCAGAAAAAATACTTCCCACATATTGATGGATTGCGTGGAATTGCTGTTTTATTAGTTTTACTATTTCACCTTGACAATTCATTTTTTAAAGGAGGATATATAGGTGTTGATGTTTTTTTTGTAATTAGTGGTTACTTAATTAGCACAATACTAATTAATAAAATTGATAGCAATACTTTTTCATTTAAAGACTTTTACCTAAGAAGAATGAAAAGATTAATGCCTGCAATGTTATTTGTGGTACTATTGACTATGATAATGGGATATTTCATTTTTCCATTACATTTATTAGAAAAATCATTAAAATCAGCAACTGCATCAATATTATCTTTTTCTAATATATTCTTTTTCAATGAATCTGGTTATTTTGATTCAGGTGCTCATTTAAAACCATTACTCCATACCTGGTCATTATCTGTTGAAGAACAATTCTATTTAATTTGGCCTTTATTATTATTTTTTACTTTAAAAATCAAGAAAAAAATTTATAGAATTTTAGTATTAACTGTTATAGGTATTATTAGTTTAATTTACTGTGAGTATTATTTAACTATTAATAGTTCTGCCGCATTTTTCTTAACACCCTTTCGCGTTTTTGAATTTCTTATTGGAACCATATTATTTTGGGTAAAGAAAATTGAATTTAAATTATTTATTAAAGAAATACTCTCATTTATTAGTATTGCTGGATTAGTTTTTCTTAGTTATTTTTATGACAACAATGTAGATTTTCCAGGTGTTAATGCTTTATTACCTTGTCTTTTTTCTGCGATTTTAATTCACAACACTGGACAATCAAAATATGTAAGTTTAATTTATAACAACCAACTTATAAGATGGTTTGGTAAAATATCCTATTCATTATATCTAATCCACTGGCCATTTATAGTTTTTTACAAGTTCTTATATACTCCAGAATTAGATTCAATAGACCAAGTTATTTTATTTATTGCTTCAACCTTTATAGGATTCCTTATTTATAAATTTGTTGAAACTCCTTTTAGAGAAACCCAAAAAAGCACAAAACCATCAAAAACAATTATTTATATCATTACAACAATAGCAATGATATTAACAGTCAATTTATTGACACTTAAATTTGGCTCATTAATTTTCAATACAAAAAACACAACTAATTATAGCTTAAAGCAAATTGAAGAAGGAAAACAATTAAGGTTTAAATTTTGTAATGAGCCGTTTTTAAATGATATAGCTTTAGAAAAAACTAATCACAAAGAACATGTTTTAATTCTTGGTGA
Organism: Flavobacterium jejuense; assembly: GCF_006491595.2. Lineage (GTDB taxonomy): Bacteria > Bacteroidota > Bacteroidia > Flavobacteriales > Flavobacteriaceae > Flavobacterium > Flavobacterium jejuense. The sequence continues at coordinate 389,770 of NZ_VEVQ02000001.1, read as the reverse complement.
CAGTCATGCACCAGATGCACTTAATTTCTTAAAACTTGCTTATCCAGATTATGATTATAGAATGTTAACAGAAGGAGGTTGTCCACCCATGATCAAATCAGATTTAAAATTAATTGATAACCACCCAGTAGAAATAAAAAACAATTGTTATGCTTTAATGGATAAGGTTATAACATTAAATTTATCAGGTTATGAATATATTGTTATCAATGTTATGTTTGACTGGTATAAACCTGATAACTTAGTTAATTATATAAAGGAATTAAAAAAGAAAACCGATGCTAAAATCATTGTTTTTGGAAATTATATTATTCTAAATAATGATTTAGTTAACCATACCAATTTAGGTAAAAGCTTAACTAATGATGATGTTAAAAGTTTAGCCTTATATGAAAATGAATTGAAACTTAAATCTAAAGGACTGTACAGATATATTAGTAAAAAGGATTTATTATGTAAAAATAATTCAAACGACATTAAAGATTGTGTTATTTTTACAGCTCAAAATGCTCCAATGACTTATGATAGTAATCACTTAAGTTTTGAGTTTGCTGAAATAATTTCAGATAGTTTGTTAACAAACAAAATAAATGTCTTTAATTAGTAATTTTAAAAAAACTATAATTAGTAAACTAATAATGATTTCTGATGAAAGCTAAAATAAAAGTAGGATACCTTATTTCATATGATTACAGTTATTTAATGAATTCCCTTGAAAGTATTTATAAATATGTAGATTTAATAGTTCTTTGTTATGATAAAGATTTTAAAACATGGACTGGAAATTCTTTTAGTATTCCAGAAACATTTTTTGAATCAATAAAAAAATTTGATACTAAAAATAAAATAAAGTTTTATTCTGATAACTTTTATATTCCTGAAAACATTTCAAATCCAATGTTAAGTGAAACTTTCCAAAGAAATAAATTAGGAGAATTCATGGGGAAAGGTGGTTGGCACATTCAACTTGATGTTGATGAATATGTTTATGATTTTAAAAAAATGCTAACATATTTAAAAAAAAGTGCTTTTCTGCTAAAAGATCCTATAAACAAACCTTACTCTTTAATTGCTCAAGTTATAGTTTTATATAAAAAAGATAAAAATGGATTTTATGTAATAAATCCAATAAATGAAGATTTTTACTTTGCAACTAATAATCCAAAATACATAAGAGCAAGACAAACAAATTGGACATGTTTATACACTAATCAAAAAGTATTACATCAATCTTGGGCAAGAGATGAACATGAAATAAAACAAAAATTAGATAATTGGGGGCATAAAAATGATTTTAATGGTGATGAATATTTTAAGACTTGGGCAAATATTAATGTAAATAATTATAAAAATTTAATCGACTTTCACCCAGTGGAACCGAAAGTTTGGCATAATTTAGTATTATTAAAATATAAAGATGTAAAATCATTAATTAAAAATGCAAGTTTATTATTTCCTCAACAACATACCTATTCCTTATTATTAAACTTAAAAAAACAAATGAAGCTTCCTTTTTTATTAAAAGTTGAATTAAAAATAAAAAAGTTTTTATTTGAAAAATAAATTATGAACACAGAAATACATAAAGCTTACGAAGTAATTAAAAATGGAGGAATAATCCTATATCCTACTGACACAGTTTGGGGAATTGGTTGTGATGCAACTAATGAGGAAGCAATTAAGAAAATTTATGCCTTAAAACAACGTGAAGAAAGTAAAAGTATGATTGTTTTAGTTAATGGAGAAAGAATGATGCATCAAGTCTTTAATGAAATACCAGAAGTAGCATGGCAAATTCTAGATTTTTCGGAAAAACCAACTACTTTAATTCTAGATAAACCAAAAAATGTCGCTAAAAACATAATTGCTGAAGATAATTCACTAGCAGTACGCATAGTTTCTGAGCCTTTTTGCTATAAATTAATGGAAAGAATGAAAAAGCCACTAGTTTCCACTTCAGCAAATATTTCAGGTATGTTTACCCCTAAAACTTTTAAAGAAATTTCTCCTGAAATTTTAAAAGGTGTGGACTATGTAGTAAATTTGCATCAGGATAAAATTTGCAAAAATCCTTCAACTATTATAAAATTAGGATTGGATAGTCAGGTCAAAGTTATTAGAAAATAAAAATGACCATAAATTCGCAAATAGATTAATATGCCAATGTAAAATTAGTCAAATGTAACAATCTACCTACTTAAATTGACACATTTTCAAATTGACTAATTGACTAATTAAAATGTATGAATTACAAAAAACATTTAGAGGATAAAATATTTACGATAGTTTCTCAAGCTGCTCAAGAACTTAACTTAGAATGTTATGTGATTGGTGGTTTTGTTAGAGACATCTTATTGAATAGAAATCACAAAAAAGACATTGATATTGTTGCTGTTGGTAGTGGTATTGAATTAGCCTTAAAGGTTTCAGAATTGATTCCTAACAAACCTAAAGTCCAAGTTTTTAAAAACTATGGCACAGCGATGCTACGATACCATGATATGGATATTGAATTTGTAGGAGCAAGAAAAGAATCTTACAATCATGATAGTAGAAATCCTATAGTTGAAAATGGAACATTAGAAGATGATCAAGAGAGAAGAGATTTTACCATAAATGCATTAGCTTTCTCACTTAATAAAACTACATTTGGTGAATTAGTTGATCCTTTTAATGGTGTTAACGATTTAGAAAATAAAATTATAAAAACACCATTAGATTCTGATATCACTTATTCTGATGATCCTTTACGAATGTTACGCGCTATTCGATTTGCTTCCCAATTGCATTTTGAAATTGAGTTAAAGTCATTACAAGCTATTAGCAGAAATAAAGATCGTATTACAATTATTTCTGGAGAACGCATTGTTGAAGAATTGAATAAAATTCTATTGTCTGAAAAACCATCTATTGGATTTTTATTATTGTATGAAACAGGATTATTAGACATAATTTTACCTGAATTAACAGCTTTAAATCAGGTAGAAGAAATTGAAGGTCATACTCATAAAAATAACTTTTATCATTCTTTAGAAGTCGTAGATAATATTTGTCCTAATACAGATGATGTTTGGCTACGTTGGTCAGCTTTATTACATGATATTGGTAAAGCTCCAACAAAAAAATTCAACAAAAAACAAGGTTGGACGTTTCACGGACATGAGTTTTTAGGTGGAAAAATGGTAAAACGTATCTTTGAACGTTTGCACATGCCTTTAAACCAAAAAATGAAATTTGTACAAAAAATGGTAACTATGAGCTCGCGTCCAATAGTATTATCACAAGACATTGTTACAGATTCAGCTGTTAGGAGGTTAGTTTTTGATGCTGGTGAAGATGTAGAAAACCTAATGATTTTGTGCGAAGCTGATATCACTACTAAGAATCCTAAAAAATTCAATAAATACCATCATAATTTTAAGATTGTTCGTCAAAAGATTGTTGAAGTAGAAGAACGCGATCATGTGCGTAATTTTCAACCCCCTATTTCTGGTGAAGAGATTATGGAATTATTTGGATTGAAACCAGGAAGAGAAATTGGCACACTAAAAGAAGCTGTAAAAGAAGCGATTTTAGAAGGAGAAATTCCCAATGAATATAGTGATGCCTTAGCTTTTGTAATTAAAAGAGCTGAAAAAATGGGATTGCAAAAAGTGTAACTTTTGATAAAAAAATGCTACATTTAAAATCATTAATTTAGTTAAAAATGAAAAACTACTTTTTACCCATAACTAAAATTGCTCTTGTACTGGTTTATCTTGTAATTATAGCAGGAGCTTTAGTGCGTATGACTGGTTCAGGTATGGGTTGCCCAGATTGGCCAAAATGCTTTGGTTACTACATTCCTCCTACTCAAGAAAGTGAACTACTTTTCGCACCAAATAAGAGTTATAATAAAGGAATGGTGATTATTAAAGATGAAAGTTTATTAGTTGCCAAAGAAGATTTTACAACTACAAGCTCTTTTTCGGAAGCTAATTGGGAAAAATATACCAAACATGATTATGCCATTTTTAATCCGTTTCATACTTGGGTGGAATATATTAATCGTCTTTGTGGAGCTTTAGCAGGTATAGCTTGTTTTGCTAGTTTTATTTTGGCCTTTTGGCATTGGAAAACCAATAAAAAATTAACTCTTTATGCATTTATAATCTGTGTTTTAATGGGGTTTCAAGCTTGGTTAGGTAAAACAGTAGTAGATTCGGTTTTAAATCCTGTTAAGATTACCACTCATATGCTGGTTGCATTTTTGATAGTAGCTCTTCAATTATATTTGATTTTTTATTTTCAGAAAGGGAAAGAAAAAACATTTGTTTACAATAATAAATTTAAAAATGTATTGCTATTTGCATTAGGTGTAACCTTAATTCAAGTAGTTTTAGGAACATCTGTAAGAGAGTTTATAGATCATATTGCTGAGACAGGTTTACCTAAAGAATTTTGGTTACAAAACCCATCAGTAACTTTTTATATTCATAGAAGCTTCTCTATTTTGGTAACTTTAATAGCTGTTTATTTAGTATATACAAATGCTAAACTTAAATTAGGTTTTTCTAAAGTAAAATTAATTTTGGCTATCGTATTATTGGAGATTTTTTCAGGAATTGTAATGTATTATTTTGATTTTCCATTTGGAACACAAACGGTTCATATTGTTTTAGCTTCTGTTTTATTTGGGATCCAATTTTACTTAGTACTTGAAAACACTATAAAAAGAAAGTCCATTTCATAAAAATGTAGTATTTTTACAATCCGACTATATTGTCACCCGTTTTGTACAACATTACAATGTCAAAATTAAAAAAAGAAGATAAGTTTTTAGATTTATCAGATTATGGCCGTTCTTTTGGAAGAATTTTAGCTTATCAATTAAAAGAAACACGCTTCACTCCTATTCATGTTACATTACTTTTTGGAATTTCTGGTTTAATTGCTGTGTATTGCATCTTGACAAATCACTATTTATTTGCTGCTTTTTTTATTCTTCTAAAATCGGGTATTGATGCTGCTGATGGAGAATTAGCACGATTAAAGAAAACTCCTTCTTATTTTGGAAGGTATTTAGATAGTGTTTTTGATATCCTTTTAAATTTTATCTTTTTGATGACCATTTGCTATGTTTCTCAAACACCACTTTGGCTAACATTAATAGCATTTATATGTCTTCAATTACAAGGAACATTATATAATTATTACTATGTAATTTTAAGAAATAAATCCGTTGGTGGTGATGCTACAAGTAAAATTTTTGAATATAAAAGTCCAAAAGCGTTGCCAGGTGAAAGTCAGCAATCTGTAAATATTTTATTTAAAACCTATTCTATTTTATATGGCAAATTTGACAAAATTATTCATTTCATGGATGCAGAAGCCTATAAAGTAAAATCATTTCCGAGTTGGTTTATGACCTTTCTATCTGTTTATGGTTTAGGATTTCAATTATTAGTCATGTCGATTATGTTACCTTTAGGTTTGATCGAATACATTATCCCGTTTTTTATCTTCTCCAGTATCTTAATCTTTGTATTTATAGGTATCAGAAAAAAATACCTAATTTAATCCAACCAAGTCTTAAAATCATTGACTCTTTCTCTAGCAACAATTACTTCATCTTCTTTGTAAGAGGGCAAAATAATTTTTAAACGAGAATTAGTGTGCACTTGAATTTCTTTAATTCCTTTTAAAGGCAAAATGAATTTTCGATTAATTCTAAAGAACTCTTTTGGGTTCAATTCATTTTCCAATTGTTCCATTGTGAGATCTAATAAGTAATTTCTATTTTCAAATGTGTGCAAGTAGGTACCTTTATTTTCGCTGTAAAAACACTCCACTTCTTGAATGGGAATAACTTTAATTTGTTGACCAATTTTAACAGAAAAACGAGTTTTATATTCTCTTTCCACAGGATTGATCAACATTCGTTTAATTGCTTCAAAATCTAAACTTACAGAAGTATTTGCAGTGGTTCTCGCTTTAAATTTGGCAACAGCCGTTTCCAAATCATCTTCATCAATAGGTTTTAATAAATAATCGATACTATTCAATTTAAAAGCTCTTAAAGCATATTCATCATAAGCAGTAGTAAAAATCACAGCACTTTTAATATCAATTTGTTCAAAAATTTCAAAAGACAAACCATCAGACAATTGAATGTCTAAAAAAATTAAATCAGGATGTATATTATTTTGAAACCAATGCAATGATTCTTCTACAGAATGTAACATTTGATTAACTTGTAGTCCTAGTTTTTCTACTTTTCTTTGTAATAATCTTGCAGCTGGTTTTTCGTCTTCTATAATTATGATGTTCATTTTAAATAGGTAATTTTAATCGAAAACATGACTCTCAAATGAAGGCCAAATCTTCTTTAATTTAATTTTTGTTTTTTTACAAAGATAAATAGGAATGTTATTTTCCTCTTCAATTGCATATTTATGGTGTATAATTTTTATTAACTGATATTCTTCAAACACTTTTTCAATTATTTCTTTTTCAATTCCAAGTGTGATGGTTATTTCTCCAGATGTGGTTCCTGTTCCCCATAACCAAAAACTTCCATGACTACAAACAGGTTTTGGTAAATTGTACTTTTCTCCTAAAACAGTTAAAGCACCTGCTTCACCATAATTTTCAGCTAAAATAATACATTCCTTCTTTTCTTTATCTGATAGTGTTTGATAAACACTGTCAATAATTTTAACCTGTTCTTCCCAACCAAACATGTCTGCATAATCACCAGTTAAAATATACCTTCCTTCACTATTTGGTTTAATTTTTTTAAAATCTACATATTTTTCGATAGGTAAAACAGGAATAGCTTCTGGTATAAAATAAACAGAAATCAAAACTAAAAAACTAACTAAAGAATAAAAAACTACATTTTTAGTTAAAAGCATTTTTTCTACTTTATAAGCTCCAAAAGCAAAAACAACTGGATAAATCGCATAAAAATAGTATGTTTTGGATTTTAAAATCCACATAGCAAAAAACACAACTAAAAAAGTAATTCCTATTGCTTTATACTTCTTAATTTCTACATCAAAGAAGATAGTAATTAAACCTATTATTGCAATTATAAAGGTAAAAGGAGAATGTAATTGATCTAAAATAAAATCAAAAGTTCCAATTTCATCTAATTGCTTTTCATTTAATTTCTGAAAATGTTTTAAAACAGGAAAATGATGTTGCATTTGCCAAATTAAATTGGGTAAAACCATACAAAAAGAAATAAATCCAGTACTATATAGCCATTTATTCTTTATTATTTTTCCTTTTTGTGTTACCAGTAATCCAATCAAAATGGCCACTATTAAAATAACTATGGTATACTTATTTAGAAATCCTATAGCTAAACTGATTCCCAAAAGCAGTAAATATTTATGAGCTTCTGTTTTTAAAAATCGAACTAAATAATAAAAACTTAAGGTCCAGAACAACTGATCAAAAGCAACAGGTTGAAAAAGTAAATGATTTCTATAAAAAGGTATAAAAACTAAAATCAAAACTCCTGATAATAGAACTGCTTTCTTTCTTCCTCCAATTTCAATTGCTATTAAACAAGTTAAAATCAAAATAGTAATACCTGCAAGAGTTGGAAACAAACGCATTCCAAATAAAGAATACCCAAATAAAAAATGGGACAACTTTCCAGCCAAAGCAATAAATGGTGGAAATTCAAAATAACCCCAATCTAAATGTTCGCTAACTGATAGATGCAATAATTCATCTCTATGGAAACCATAATTTTGATTTCCAATAAAATGAATTATTAATTTAACTACAGATAGTGCAAGAATTAGAGATAATATTTTTTTCATTTTAAATTAAAATCGATTACAATTTATTCCCATTTCTCTTTTTTTTCTTTCTCCATTAGCTCTCTAATTTTACGTTCTTCCCAATTACTTCCTAAAATCATTCCTGGCAGAAAAACGGATAAACCATGTGCTAACAAACCAATTCCCCAGAAAAAAAGAGTGAAGAAATTATGAATTTGAAAATAACTTTCGCCTTCTTTTAAACCTTGAACATTAACAATAATTATCATAATATTAATTACAATATAAACCAAGGCATGTGTATAAAAACCTTTAATTCGCTTTACTCTTTTTAAAGCTTCTTGATATTTAATCTCATCTGGATTTGAAGAAGTAAAATCGGCACCTCCTCTTCTATCCATTCTTCTTTGTATTCTATCCTCTATACTCATTTTATTCCATTTTATTATTTTGATATTCTTCTTCTGCCATAAATTGTTTTACCTTTCTTTCTTCCCATTCTTTACCAAAAAAAGGAAGTGAATAAAAAACGACTATCCCATGAAATACTAAACCTACTCCCCAAATTAGAAGTTGCCAGTAAAACCAATAATCAAACCAAAAATCATTAGGGTAAGTAACCAAGTTAACTACGTATAAAACTAAATTGATTACTATAAATGACACTAAATGCCCATAAAACCCTTTAATTCGTTCTACTCTTTTCTTCGCCTTATAATAGTTTAAATCTTCTTTCATATTTTCCTTTTATTTATACTTATTTACTTCATTTTTCTCTTCTTCCATAAACTGTTTAATCTTTTTTTCTTCCCAATTTTTATTTAAAAAAGGAAAAAAATTAAAAACACTCATTGCCTGAAGGAAAACACCCAATCCCCAACCTAACATAGGATAAAAAAACCATAAATGATTAGGTGAATAGCTCAAGTTAATAAAAGCTAAAACGGAAATAACTACTATGTAACTTATTAAGTTTCCATAAAATCCTTTTATTTCTTTTACTTTTTTTTGCGCTTTTTGATAACGCTCATAATCATTACTATACTTTTCCATTTTATTCCCAATTTTGTTTGTTAGTTTTTTCTTTCTCTAAAATCTCTTTAATTTTTTGGTCTTCCCAATTTTTACTAAGTATATTTTGGCTAAGAAACAATCTAATTCCTTGTACTACAATTATAAAAGTCCAACACCACATAAAGAATTCATTAATAAACTTTATAGGCCAAAAGTTTAAAGGAGCTCCCAAATAAGCCTTAGAAACATAAACTATAACTCCAATTACAAAAATGAATAAATGCGTATAAAACTTTTTAATTTTTTGAACTTTCTCTCTTGCTATTTCTTCCATCAATTCTTTTGAATTCGTATCATTTTCCATCCTTACTTCCATTTTGATTGTTCTCTATTTTCCTTTTCTAGTATCTCTTGAATTTTCTTTTCTTCCCAAGATTTACCGTAACCAAACGTTTCCAAAGCATGAAACGTAACTCCTAATCCCCAACCCAACATAGGAAACCAAAACCATTGGAAACTTGACGTATTTAAATTAATAATTATCAAAATAGGAATAACACAACAATAAGAAATAAGATTGCCATAAAAACCTTTTAATTTTTCTACTCTTTCTTTAGCTCGAGCATAAGCCATATTTTCTGAATATATATTTTTTGATTCCATAATTGTAATTTGTTTGGTTAAAATAGGTAAGAAAACTTTAAAATGCTTTTCATTTTCTTCCACTAATACATTTCTTTTTGTTAGTATCGCATAGCGATTTACAATGTTTTGTAAACCCACTCCTTTTCTACTTTGCAATACTTCTTTCTTTTGAAAATTGTTACTTATTGTTAATTGATTTTCTTCAATTGCAATTTTTATATGTAATGGTTTTGATTCACTCACCACATTGTGTTTGATGCAATTCTCTAATAATAATTGAAGTGATAACGGAACTACTTTTGCTTCTTCATTACCAAATTTTTCAGGCAATTCAAATGTAATACTGTTTTCAAATCTCATTTTTAGAAGATTCATATAGGTTTTTGCAAATTGTAATTCTTCATCTACAGAAACTAATTCTTTATCTCTTTGTTCCAACACATATCTGTAAATTTTAGATAATGAAGTCGTGAATTTTTGAGCATTTTCTGGATTTTCTTCAATTAAAGAGCTTAACACATTTAAACTATTGAATAAAAAGTGAGGATCCAATTGATTTTTCAAACTCTCAAACTTAGCTGAAGCTGTTCCTGCAATTATCTTTTGTTCTTTCAGTTTATTTTCTTGATAAGCCTTATAGAAATATACCAAATGAATTAAAAGGGTAACTATAACGGTTATAATCATAGCTACTAAATAGTTTGATGGGCTTTCAGTTTTAAAAAATTGATCTAAAGGTTTACTTTCAAAAACTACATCTTCTAACATTCGCAGTAAAAAAATAACAAAACCAGAGATGGCAAATGAAGCTAAAAAACCAACTACTAATCGCTTTAAATGAAACCTGTTTTTTTCAAAATGTTTATCTAATTGAATAAAAATAATAGCATTAGCCATATACAAAACAACAGCATAAAGCATAGTATATAAAAAATTCCATTTGATGCTTTCAAAATTGGGTAAGCTTTGGTTTAAAACTAAATTAATTACTTGTAAGACAATAAAAATAATTAGTCCTATTAACAATGCTTTTTTAATTTCTCTTAGATAATTCATTCTAAATATTTATTATTTTTTACATTTCTCCAACTCCTGTTGTGCTCTTTCTAAACCCCAAGTTGGATGAAATGGTGTTTCCGGTTTAAAGTTAGCAAAAAGTTCTATAGATTTTTCTATTTGAGCACACATTGGCTTGGTATCTTGACCAAAATAAGAAGCCATTCCAATTTCATAAGAAGCTTTTTGAAACACAACTCTTGGATTCTCTGGAGCAATTTGATACGCTTTATTGTAAATATACATTACATCACCAGATAACTTTTGACCATTAGTCATAGGATCATAAACTATCCAACCTGTATGAATCATAGCTTGCATAACTAATACTTCTGGATTATCTAAAGCAATTTTGTTCATCTTGTCTTGTGCTTTTTGTGCTTCCTCTAAAAGTGTTTTTACTTTTGCTTTATCATTCATATAACGAAAAGATTGTGTGGTGTTGATTAAGGCTATGTAATAATTAGGCAACCAATTTTGTTCGTCTACAGAGGCTATCCTTTCAAATAGAGCAATCGCTTCTGTTGGTTTATCATTTTGCCATAAGGTTAAAGCTTCTTGCATTCCTTTTTCATATTGTGCTTGAGCTGTTACTACTGAAATTACGAAGATTGCGATAAATGTGATAATTCGTGTCATAATGTTTAAATTTTAAATTGTTATTTGTTATATGTTCTAAGTTGTATGTTGTTTCAATTTTCTTTACTCTTTTTTCTTTCTTCTTTACTCTTTCTTCCTTTTTGATAGAACAAATTTCGGTTAGTTAGCTTTCTAATAAAATTGATTATTACCGAACTGTCGTTTTTTGAGGATCAATTGTTTTTAGTACCTAGTATTTAGTCCTTAGTCCTTAGTTATTAGCAACCTTAGAGATTCATTTAACTTCTAATTATTCACTAATAGCTCTTATTTAATACCTTTTTGCAACATTTTATAAGCTTTTAGTATTCATATATTTACTTTAAGTAATACTTTATTTACTTAAAGTAATATATTATATACTTTTAGTTAATTAATAGATGCTTTAAGTTTGTTTATAATAGCTTTTTACTAATCCCTAAGGACTAAATACTAGGAACTAGTTTCTAATCACTCTTCTACAAATTATCTAAATTATTAGTCTTATTATTATCGCTAATGGTCCAAAAGAAACCAACAAAGAAGAATTGATTAGCAGGTTGTGTAATAGCTTGTCTTTGAAACTGACCGTTTATGTTTGCAGTATTAGCATATTGGTAACCAAAAATATTATTGGCATTTAAAACATTGGTAACCGAAAAGAATAAAATCTTTTGTTGCGAAAGTAAATAGGCCCAACTCAAACTTAAATTATTGAATGATTTGGTTTTTTCATTCATAAATTCAGCAATATTTGGATTATTATAAGGTCTTCCAGAATTGAAAGAATATGTAGCACTAATTTGTGATTTTAATTTATCAGACCAATACTTAGTCACTACTGAAAAATTATGATTAGCAATAAAATTTGGAGTAACTTCCTTATTATAATTTTTATAATCTCTTTCCGAATCAATAAAAGAGTAAGAAACCCAATAATCTAAGTTTTTAACCGTTTTATTGTCTCTCCAAAACAAATCGATTCCTTTTGCATAACCATAACCCGTATTCGTATAGTTACTATTGAAATTAGGTTGATTGTCGTCATATTTTACTAAATCATCATAGTTTTTAAAATAAGCTTCAGCTCGCAACATTCTGCCTTCTTTATTGTACATGTAATTAAAAATATAATGTTGGGTTTTCTCATAATCTAAATTGGAATTATATTTCAAATAATCTGCATTAGCGGTTTGATTGAAATTACCATAAGCCAAAGAGAACTGACTGTTTTGAGCAATTTTATAAGCAAAAGAAACTCTAGGCTCTATCGTAAATTGATCAATTATTGAAGCATTTGAAGAACGTAAACCTACATTCATTGCCGTTTTCTTAGAAAAGAATATTTCCGCTTCAGAATAAATAGCCGTCATATTATTTTGATAGCCATAATCAAATCGGTTGGTTTGAAAAGCGGTATAATTTTCATCAAAATTAGTATGAAAAAAATCACCACCTACATTCAACTTAATTCTACTAGTAATCGTTTGACGAAATTTCAATTTATAATGCAACGCTCTTTCATTATTTTGAAGTAAATCGTTTTGAATACCTATTTTATTTTGGCCATAGCCAAATCCGAAACCAGTTTGCAATTGTAAATTATCATTTAAGTACCCTTTGTAGCTTGTATTCAAATAAAAATTCTTGTTTTGAATGTCAATGTTCCTCTTTTCAGCAAAATTCACATCTTTTTGATTGATATCGAAAGTAGTATAATCAAAAGCACCATATACTTTTAAAAGTCCGTTTTTAAATTTTCTTCTGTACACACTTTCCCCTGAATACGATTGAACAGGTTTGTTCCAATCTATTTTTTGAGGAACTAATAACTGATAAGGAGCTAAATTGATATAACTAGCATTAAATGTTAACGAACTTTTCTCCCATTTTTGTGTTTTTCCCAAACCAGCACCAACTGACATTACAGAAATATCGGTCTGACTTTGATCGGGTTCATTGATGGTATTTAATAACAATACACTAGATAAAGCATTTCCGAATTCTGCACTGTAACCACCAGTTGAAAACGTTACTCCATCAAACAAAAAAGGAGAAAACCTACTTCTAGTTGGTAGGTTATTAGCTGTTGCTCCATAAGGTTGTGCTACACGAATTCCATCAACAAAGGTTTGGGTTTCATCACTTTCGCCTCCACGAACAAAAAGCCTTCCACTCTCTCCTACTGTTTGTGTTCCTGGTAATGTTTCTAAAGCTCCAATAATATTTCCCACAGAACCAGCAGTAGTTACAATGTCTAGCGGTTTTAAAGCAGTTGTTTTACTATTATCACCCGCTTTAAAAGTTCCAGCAGAAACCACAACAGCGTCTAACGTATTTATATTTTCTTTTAAAGTATAAGTCTTTTTCTTATAATTTTCAATGCTAATTTTCGAAGTAATCGTTTCATAAGACATAAAACTTATTTGCAAAATTTGTTCCCCTTTTGCAGTAGTTTCAAACTTAAAAACTCCTTTTTCATCAGAAATGGCTCCATCATAAGTGCCTTTGATAAAAATATTAGCTCCATAAATAGGTTGGCCAAATTCATCTTGAATTGTTCCAGTAATTTGAATTTGCGAATAACTTAAAGTGGTTAGTAATGCTATTAAAATTGTAAAAAATACTTTCATGTCTTAACTATTTATTGTTTTTGATGAAGCAAAGTTGCATTAGAAAAAAAAAGAATTCAATTTATGATGACCGAACTGTAATTTTTAGCAACTGAATTGTAGCTTGTAACATTTTAGTACATTTACCAAAATTTACAAAATGGAGTACCAAAGTATCATCAACTCAATATATAAAGAAGTATCTCTTTTAGAGAATAAAGGAACAATAGCAGATTATATTCCTGAATTACAAAAAATTAATACTGATAAATTTGGAATTGCTTTAATTGATAATTTCCAAAACAGGTACTCAATTGGAAATGCAACAGAGCAGTTTTCAATTCAAAGTATTTCAAAAGTCATTACAACTTCTATTATTTTTTCAAAAATGGGAAATGATTTGTGGCAACGAGTAGGCTTTGAACCTTCTGGAAATGCTTTTAATTCATTGGTTCAATTAGAATACGAAAATGGAATTCCTAGAAATCCTTTTATTAATGCTGGAGCTTTAGTAATTGCTGACTTAATGGTTTCTCATTTTGAAAATCCAAAAGAATATTTTCTAAGTTTTATGAAAGAATTATCAGAAAATGAAAACATAGAATATAATGAAACTGTAGCTCAATCTGAAAAAGAAAATGGATATAGAAATGCAGCTTTAGTAAATTATATAAAATCATTTCATAACATACAAAATCATCCAGATGACGTTTTAGATTTTTATTTCCACCAATGTTCCATTGAAATGAGTTGTTTAGATTTAGCCAAAGTATTCCAAGTTTTTTCAAATAATGGCATAGTTCCAAAAACAAAATTTAAATTTCTTACAACTAGTCAATGCAAACGAATGAATGCTTTGATGCAAATGTGTGGTTTTTATGATCAAGCAGGTGAATTTACATTTAAAGTAGGTTTACCTGGAAAAAGTGGAGTTGGTGGTGGTGTTGTAGCCATTTATCCAAATCATTACACCGTAGCAGTTTGGAGTCCGAAACTAAATAAAAAAGGCAACTCCTACTATGGATTAGAAACTTTAGAACGTTTAACTACAATTACCGAAGCTTCAATATTTTAGACAAAATATTATTAACAATCCGAATTTGATAAATCAATAATGGTAAATAATCCTTACTTTTGCCTTTCCTAAAATTTCAAGATTATGATTTATAAATTCCGAGCGATACTCGATGCAGAAGAAGATATTTTTAGAGATATTGCTATAGAAAAAGAAGCAACCTTAGAAGATTTACACAATGCCTTAGTGAATGCATTTGGATTTGATGGTACTGAAATGGCCTCTTTTTATACCTGTGATGAAACCTGGAATCAAGAAGATGAAATTCCTTTATTTGATACTGGTGATATACCTGGAGAAATGAGAATTATGAATAATTTCATATTAGAAGATAATTTAGATAAGTACCAAACTAAAATTATCTATGTATATGATTTCTTTAATATGTGGACTTTTTTAGTTGAACTAGCGGCAATTGAAGAAAAAGTAGAAGGTGAAACTTATCCATCTCTTTTATTCTCTCATGGTCAACTTCCATTGGATGCTCCTGATAAGACTTTTGAAGCAGAAGACTTTGGTGCTGAATTTAATGACGACTATGATGAAGATGATTTAGACGCTTTTGACGGTGATGATAGCTTTGAAGATTTTGGTTTTGAAGAGAATTGGAATTAAATAACTAGTCAATATGAAAATGTGTCAATGTACCTATTGTACATTTCTCATAAACATAAAATTGACACATTAATAATTGACACATTAAAAGAAAATGATAAACTTATTCAACACGCACATAGAAAACCTTTCCATTCATAGAGTGGGAAATAAAAGTAGAAGTGAAAATACGTTTTTATCGGAAAGTCCATATGGGCTGAATGATGAAATAATGCCTTTATTAAAAGAATATTTTTTTAAAGCTTTTCGCGAAAAAGAAGAAAACTACTATCAATTTGCTCACGAAGTAGATTTAGAATACAATGAAATGTATAAATTAGCTTCAGAAGTTTTTGATAATCCAAGTGAAATACATACAGTTTCAAAAAAAATAACCCTACATCTTTTTGAGCAATCTAATCACCCACATATTAAAAATGGTGAAGTATATGTAACTTATTTTACTAATGTTTCGATTGATAATAATGTAGTCGATGCTATTGGCGTTTTCAAAAGTGAAATTCAAACCGATTTCTTGCAATTTGAAGAAAAAGGAAGTAATCTTGAAATGATTTTACAACAAGGTATCAACTTGAATAAATTAGATAAAGGATGTATCATCTTCAATTATAAAAAAGAAGAAGGATACAAAATTCTTACAGTGGATAGTAATCGTTATGATGCCAGATATTGGTTGGAACATTTCTTATCAGTAGATGTATTTCAAGATGAAAATTTCATTACTAAAAAATATTTAAAATTCTGTCAGGATTTTGCCAAAGATGTAGTTTTACCTGCTGAAGACAAACAACAAGAGGTATTGTTTATGAACAGAGCCGTGAATCATTTTGCTAAGAATGATGAGTTTGAAGAAACTGCATTCTTAAACGAAGTAATGCAAAATCCTGAATTTATTCCTGAATTTAAAAATTACAAAGTAGATAAAGGAGCTAAATATAGTATTGAAGACGTTTCTAATTTTCCAATTGCGAATGCTGCGGTTACTGATGCTAGAAAGAAAATGAAAAATACAATTCAATTGGATACTAATATTCAAATAAAATTAGATTTCATTAACCCTGAAAGTGCTGAGAAATTTGTAGAAAAAGGTTGGGACGAAGAAAAACAAATGTACTATTATTTAGTGTATTTCAATAAAGAACAAAAAAGCTAGATTTTAATAATTTATTATATATAGAATCTTCAATTAGTAATAGTTGAAGATTTTTTTATTTTCAAAAAACTAAAAATACCATTTGAATTTTAAATTATAAACTATTAATTTTACTACATATATTCAATAAAAGCTAATTTCAATGCAATTTAAAAGTAAAAAAGATACTTTATTTAGTAGTATTATTTTTGGAACCAATTTATTACTTATTAGTATTATTATTTGGAAATTAATTCAAGGAAAACTTACAATTGATGACTATATTCCTATTTTTATTATTACAGTAGTAGTAAGTTTACTCTTTTGGATATATTTTGGAACTAATTATGAATTAAAAAATAAAACACTGATTTATAAATCTGGACCAATAAAAGGAAAGATAGAGATTGAAAGTATCCATGAAATTATTAAAAATAGAACGTTATGGGTTGGATTCAAAACTGCAACTGCAAGAAATGGATTGATTATAAAGTATAATAAATATGATGAAATGTATATAAGCCCTAAATCTAACAACCAATTTATTGATAGCATAAAAGAGTTAAATCACACCATCAAAATAACTGAATAACAAAAAAGTCCGATAAAATATCGGACTTTTCTATTATTTTAAAGAAGCTATAACTTTTAAAAAACAAACATGGCTCTTTCACCCATTAAATCATTCACTTCTTCTGCTACTTGTTCTAGAATAGTTTCATCAGTATGGTTTGTAATTACTTTATCAATTAAAGCAACTATTGTTTCCATATCTTCTTCTACTAAACCACGAGTAGTAATAGCAGGAGTTCCAACTCTTATTCCAGAAGTAACAAATGGAGATTTGTCATCAAAAGGAACCATATTTTTATTTACCGTTATTTCAGCTTTTACTAATGCGTTTTCAGCCTCTTTACCGGTAATATTTTTATTTCTCAAATCGATCAACATCATATGATTGTCAGTTCCTCCAGAAATTAAATGATACCCTCTTTTTACAAAAGCAACAGCCATAGCTTGTGCATTTTTTTGTACTTGCATCGTATATCTAAAGAATTCATCTGTAAGTGCCTCACCAAATGCCACAGCTTTAGCTGCTATGATATGCATTAAAGGACCACCTTGATTCCCAGGAAAAACAGCCATATCTAAAATATGAGACATCATTCTTACATCTCCTTTTGGAGTTGTTAATCCCCAAGGGTTCTCAAAATCTTTACCCATCATTATCATTCCTCCTCTTGGACCTCTCAATGTTTTGTGAGTGGTTGTAGTTACAATATGACAATGTGGAATTGGATCATTTAATAAACCTTTTGCAATTAAACCTGCAGGATGAGAAATATCTGCTAAAAGTAACGCTCCAACACTATCTGCTATTTTACGAAAACGCTCAAAATCCATGTCTCTTGAATATGCAGATGCACCTGCAATAATCATTTTTGGTTTTTCAGCAGTAGCAATTTCTTGAATTTTATCATAATCTAATCGACCAGTTTCTTTATCAACCCCATAGAAAACAGGATTATATAATCTACCAGAAAAATTAACAGGAGATCCGTGCGTTAAGTGTCCTCCATGAGATAAATCAAAACCTAATATTTTATCACCTGGTTTTAGGCAGGCAAAAAACACAGCTGTATTTGCTTGTGAACCAGAATGCGGTTGTACGTTTACATATTCCGCACCAAATAATTCTTTGGCTCTATCAATAGCAATTTGTTCTACTATATCTACTACTTCACAGCCACCATAATAACGCTTTCCAGGATAACCCTCTGCATATTTATTAGTTAATACAGAACCAGCTGCTTCCATCACTTGATCACTTACAAAGTTTTCAGAAGCAATTAATTCAATTCCGTGAATTTGTCTGTCTTGTTCATCTAGAATAAGATCAAAAATTTGTTCGTCGCGTTGCATTTCTTAGTAATTCGTTAAAATTTATTCAAAATTACAAAAAAGGTTTGTTAAATTAGCAGTAAAGTTTATATTTGGTGTATAATTTTTCAACAAAAAACTAACAAAATATTATGCCAAATATAGCAAACGATCCTACTAGAAAATCTTGGATAAATGTTCCAGAAAATAGTGATTTCCCTATTCAAAATATTCCTTTCGGTGTTTTCATAACAAAAGAAGATGTAATTACAATTGGTACTCGAATTGGAAATTCTGCAATTGATATGGGTGCGTTACAACAATTAGGGTATTTTGAAGGAATAGATCTTACAGATGACATGTTCATGCAAGATACTTTAAATGACTTCATTTCGGACGGAAAAAAAACATGGAGATTAGTTCGCAATAGATTAGTCGAAATTTTTGATTCAGAAAACTCAAAATTAAGGGACAATAAAAAGCATAAAGATGTAGTCATATTTGATGTCAAAGATATTGAAATGTTACTACCTGTTCAAATAGGTGATTATACAGATTTTTATAGCTCTAAAGAGCATGCTACTAATGTAGGAAAAATGTTTCGTGACCCAGAAAATGCTCTGTTACCAAACTGGCTTCATATTCCTGTAGGTTACCATGGAAGAAGCTCTACAATTGTCCCAAGTGGAGTATCTGTTAGACGTCCAAACGGACAAACATTACCAGCGGATGCTAAAGAACCTGTATTTGGGCCTTCTAAATTAGTAGATTTTGAATTAGAAACTGCTTTTATAACTACTGATGCAAATTTAATGGGAGAACCTATTCCAGTTGATCAAGCCGAAGAGTACATTTTCGGAATGGTTTTATTTAACGATTGGAGTGCAAGAGATATTCAAAAATGGGAGTATGTTCCACTTGGACCATTCTTAGCTAAAAACTTTGCCTCATCAATTTCTCCTTGGATCGTTACTATGGATGCTTTAGAAGCTTTTAGAGTTACTGGTCCTGAGCAGTCTCCTACTCCACTACCTTATTTACAACAATCAGGAGAAAATGCATTCGATATTAACCTTCAAGTTGCCATTAAACCTGAAAACAGTGAAGAAACTGTGGTTTCAAATTCAAATTTCAAATACATGTATTGGTCTATGTCTCAACAATTAGCACATCATACTATTAACGGTTGCAGAATAAATTCTGGAGACATGATGGGAAGTGGAACAATATCTGGATCAACACCAGATTCGTTTGGCTCTATGCTAGAATTAACTTGGGGTGGTAAAAATCCTATTATTTTGAGTGATGGAAGCGAACGTAAATTCATTAATGACAATGATACCGTAATAATAAGAGGTTATTGTCAAAATGATGAAATAAGAATAGGTTTTGGTGAATGTGCTAGTAAATTATTACCAGCAATAGAAATTAAGTAGTCAAAAATATATCTTAAAAACTCTAAAAATAATTTTAGAGTTTTTTTTTAGTCCAAAAATAGAAATGGCATCTTTTTTGTCTTATATAAAAAAACAAAAAAGATATAACATATAGCAAGTTTCAACTTCTAAAAATTTTATCTTTGCCTAAATGATTTATTTATGAGAAAAATTACTTTTATTATTTTATCACTTGTAGTTGTTAGTTGTGGTGTTAAACAAACACAATCCATGCTTAGTAATGGCAACTATGACGGTGCTATTGAAAATGCAGTTAATTCACTAAGAACTAATAAAAATGCAAAAGGAAAACAAGATTATGTATATTTATTAGAAGAATCTTTTGCTAAAGCTAAAGCTAGAGATGAATCCAATTTAAATTTATTAATTAAAGAAAATAATCCTGCTAATTACGAAAGAATTTTTAAACTATATACTCAATTAAGAAATCGTCAAGAAAGAATTAGACCATTACTTCCTCTTCCTTTATTAAAAGAAGGAAGAAATGCTATATTTCCAATGGATGATTATTCAGATGAAATTATTAGTAGTAAAAATAATTTATCAGGATACTTGTATGCTAATGCGAAAAAATTAATGACTTCGAAAAATAAAATGGATTTTCGTCAAGCTTTTGATGATTTGAGGTATTTAGATCAATTAAACCCAAATTATAAGGATGTTAGATCCTTAATGGATGAAGCACAATTAAAAGGTACTGACTTTGTTCATGTTTATACAAAAAATGAAACTAATATGGTTATTCCAGCTCGTTTACAGGATGATTTATTAGATTTTAGTACTTATGGAATTAATGACAAATGGACTGTTTACCATAATAATCGTCAGAAAAGCATTAATTATGATTACGGAATGATTGTTAATTTTAGAAATATTGCAATTTCTCCAGAACAAGTAAAAGAAAAGCAATTTATTAAAGAAAAACAGATAAAAGATGGTACAAAAACTCTTTTAGATAACAATGGGAATATAGTAAAAGATAGCCTTGGAAAACCTATCAAAGTAGATAACTTTAAAACAATTTCTGTAAGTGTTTACGAGTTTACTCAATTTAAATCTTGCCAAGTTACTGCAAAAATTGATTATATAGACTTTAAAAGTAATCAACTAATTGATGCCTTTCCTGTAACTAGTGAATTTATATTTGATTATATTTACGCTAATTATAATGGTGACAAACGTGCTTGTGAAGAAAATTACTACCAATATTTCGATAGAAGAGCTGTTCCATTTCCAAGTAATGAACAAATGGTATATGATACAGGTGAAGATTTGAAAGCTAAACTGAAAGCTATTATTAGCAATAATAAGTTTAGAAGATAAACACTTCTAAAACTGGTAAAAATACACAGGTTTATTAATTATAATTTCACTTGACGTTTTAGTTAATAAACCTGTTCTTTTATCTCTTTTATAAACTACTATTGTATTTGATTCTTGATTTGCTACTAAAATAAAATCTTCTTCTTTTGAAAGAGTAAAATTTCTTGGTTTCAAACCTGTTTTAATCGTTTGTATTTTTTCAATAGTAGCCTTACTATTTAATTTAAAAACAACTATTTGATTATCTTCTCCCCTAACTGATACATATAAAAATTTATTATCTTTACTTAATTTTAATTCAGCTGCAGAACCTAGTCTATTTTTTGAATCTGTTAATCCTAAAACTTCTTTCAAAACTAAAGAATTACCTTTGTAATCAAAAACACCAACTTCATTGGTTAATTCAAAAACGACATAAGCTGTTTTTCCGTTTATACTAAAAAGAATATGTCTTGGTCCAGAACCAGCAGGTACTTTTACAGAAATTGTATTTTCAGATAAAAGTTTAAATGAATCATTTTCTTCAGTATATGGAATAATATCAACTGTATCCTTACCTAAATCTGTTACAAATACTGTTGAATCTTTAGGATGAAAAACGACACAATGTACATGTGCTTTTTCTTGTCTTTCTTTGGTTACACTACTCCCTTCATGTTGAATCAATTGAGGAGTATCTAGAATCTCTCCTTTTTCATTAATTGGAAAAACACTCAAATTTCCACCAGAGTAATTTCCCACTAAAATAGCTTTTTCATTTGGACTAAAAGCAAGTGTACATGGGTCATTGCCCAATGTGTTAACTGTACTTACCTTTATAAATGAATCATCTTTTTTTGAATAAAAAAATGATGTTAATAGACCTCCTTTTTCACCCTGAATCTCACCAACAGTTACTACAATTGTTTTTTCCTTATTAGATATGACAAAAGAAGGGTTTTGCAAACTATCAATAACTTGATCCAATTTTAATTCCTGATTAGCAGGTGTAAAAGAAACTAAATTTATTCCTTGAGAAAGTGAATCCGTGTAAGTTCCAACTAAATATCTTTCTTTTAAAGTTTGCACTTCTTCTATTACACTTTCTTCTACTTTCTCTTCTGTTTTTTTGCATGACAGACATGCTACAAAAAGACAAACAAATAGGCTTAAATACTTCATTACACAAACTGTTTTAAATCAGAAAAATCAATACTATCATGAGAAGTATTAAAAACTGCTTTTCCATTTCTAACCACAATAATTTGTGGAGACTGATGTTCTATACTGTAACGTCTAGCTATTTCATTTGATACATCTCTATAATTTAACAAGTCTAATAAATACCAATTCATCTGTTCTTCTGAAAAATCATATTCTGCATCAAAACGTTTTAATACAAAACGACTAATGCTGCATCTTGTACTATGTTTAAAAAGAACAACTGATTTTTCATACGAAATAGCATCAATAGTTTCAAATTCTTCTATACCTGTCAACGTATAAAATTTAGGCTTTACATAAGACTCCTCTGCTTTTTCATTCTCTGAACTACCAAATATTTTGTTTAAAAAACTCATCTTTACTATATTTTTTACAAAGTTACTAAAATAGTAACTGCTACAAATTAACAATTATACATTTTAAAAAAAATAAAACTCTATGAATATTAAACTTATCTTGCAATAATCTCTCTTTGTTTACCCAAAATTATTGCATCGTCTTCTAAATGATGTTCATTCATAAAATGAATTAGACTATCCATTCGTTCCAAATTATCAAAATTAAGGTTCCAAGACAATTTAGTCAAACATTCAGAACAAAGTGAATTAGGACGAGAATCAGCTTCTTCCAAATTATTTGCGCCATTCATTAAACAAACTGCGCTAATACAATGAGACACAGAAAACATATGACTAATCTCATGAGTTGAAGTCCTAATAATGCGTTTCAAACATAAAGAATAGTTTTTTTCGTTTAAATTTTCATTGGAATATCTAAAAATAGATGAAACTCCTGTTCGTCTTTGATAACTAGCCAGTCCAAACACGTAATTCCATTTTGGATGTGGATACAAATCTTTAGCTGTTAAAGCCATGATTACAATTCCATCCTTTGGCATTTTCTTAGGTAAAAGAGAATGAATAATATAAGTTGCATCTAATTGTTCATTACCAAAATGTATTCTTTTCTTTGTTTTTGGTATATTTTTCTCAGAAATAGGTTTCAACTGAACTGTTTTTAGACCAAAAAATAATTGTATATATTTAGTATTCCAATCTATAATTTTCTTTTCCCAAACCGTAAAAGAACCTATTGGTTGGATGTATATTATATTTTTATTTTGTAATGGAGAAACTAATTTTTCATTCTTAAAATATTGATCAAATGATTGTCCATTTTCATCGTGAGTACTTAACCAATCTCCTGGTTTTATATCAGGTAAAGGATCATCTAAAAGAGCTAATTCTAGATAATTTGGTAATTTGAAATCCACTTTTGTTGATTTAACCTTATGCTCTTTCTTTTTATTTCTTTGTGGTTCTTCCTTACAGAAAAACAAGGTAAAAATCATAAGAACAAACAATAATCTCTTCATAAATTTATAATTTAAATTTAATACATTATCAATAAAACAAGTCATTTTGACCGCTTATTCGTTTTAAATTAGTAAAAAACGACAAAAAACAAGTCATTTTGACACAAAAAAAGTATTGGAACATAAATTGAATAGTAACAGTCAAACACTAACAATAAGATAAAACAAAATAAAAATATGAACTTTAATAATTATACAATCAAGTCACAAGAAGCCATACAAAAAGCGCAACAAATAGCGCAAAGCTTTGGACACCAACAAATAGAAAACGAACACATTTTCAAAGGTATTTTAGAAGCAGATGAAAATGTAACTCCTTTCTTATTAAAGAAGTTAAATATAAACGTTGATTTATTTAAAAAAGTATTAGATAGTACTATACAAAGTTTCTCAAAAGTATCTGGTGGAGATATTTTATTATCAAGAGAAGCAAATAGTGCTTTAAATGAAGCATCTATTATTGCCAAAAAGATGAATGATGAATTCGTTTCTATTGAGCATTTAGTCTTGGCCATTTTTAAATCAAAAAGTAAGGTCGCTCAAATTCTCAAAGATCAAGGAGTTACTGAAAAAGGTTTAGAAAGCGCAATTATAGAACTTAGAAAAGGGGAAAGAGTAACTTCTGCTTCAGCAGAGGAAACTTATAATGCCTTAAATAAATATGCAAAAAATCTTTGCGAATTGGCCAAAAATGGAAAATTAGATCCTGTCATTGGACGTGATGAAGAAATTCGTAGAGTCTTGCAAATTTTAACACGTAGAACTAAAAACAATCCAATGCTTATTGGTGAACCAGGTGTTGGTAAAACTGCAATTGCAGAAGGTTTAGCGCATCGAATTATTGATGGTGATGTTCCTGAAAATCTAAAATATAAAATCATCTATTCTTTAGATATGGGAGCACTTATTGCTGGAGCAAAATACAAAGGAGAGTTTGAAGAAAGACTTAAATCTGTGGTGAAAGAGGTAACTTCTGCAGAAGGTGATATTGTTCTTTTTATAGACGAAATTCATACACTCGTTGGTGCTGGAGGTGGTGAAGGTGCAATGGATGCCGCTAATATTTTAAAACCAGCTTTAGCTCGTGGAGAACTGAGAGCTATTGGTGCAACCACTTTAGATGAATACCAAAAATACTTTGAAAAAGACAAAGCGTTGGAAAGACGTTTTCAAAAAGTAAATGTAGATGAACCTGATACAGAAAGTGCTATTTCAATTCTTAGAGGAATTAAAGAAAAATATGAAACACATCACAAAGTACGTATTAAAGACGATGCTATTATTGCTGCTGTAGAACTATCACAACGTTATATTACCAATCGTTTCCTTCCAGATAAAGCCATAGATTTAATGGATGAAGCTGCTTCTAAATTAAGAATGGAAATCAATTCAAAACCAGAAGAATTAGATGTTTTGGATCGAAAAATAATGCAATTAGAAATCGAAATTGAAGCTATTAAACGAGAGAATGATGAAACCAAACTAAAAGGATTAGGTTTAGAGTTAGCTAATGTAAAGGAAGACAGAAATGAAATTTATGCCAAATGGAAATCTGAAAAAGAGGTCGTAGATAACATTCAAAATATAAAACAAGAGATTGAAGATTATAAGGGAGAAGCTGAACGAGCTGAACGAGATGGAGATTATGGAAAAGTAGCCGAAATTAGATATGGAAAAATTAAAGATGCGCATGAAAAACTAGATGCATTACAAATTAAATTAGAAGAAAATCAGTCAGAAACTTCCTTAATTAAAGAAGAAGTTACCAGTGAGGATATCGCTGAAGTTGTTGCTAAATGGACCGGAATTCCAGTAACAAAAATGCTACAAAGTGATCGAGAAAAATTATTAAAATTAGAAGACGAACTACACAAACGTGTTGTAGGACAAGAGGAAGCTATTGAAGCAATTTCTGATGCTGTTCGTAGAAGTCGGGCTGGTTTACAAGATATGAAAAAACCTTTGGGATCTTTCTTATTCCTTGGTACAACTGGTGTAGGTAAAACCGAATTAGCAAAAGCGTTAGCCGAATATCTTTTCGATGATGAAAATGCCATAACTCGTATCGATATGAGTGAATATCAAGAACGTCATAGTGTAAGTCGTTTAGTGGGTGCTCCTCCTGGATATGTTGGATATGATGAAGGTGGACAATTGACAGAGGCAGTGAGAAGAAGACCTTATTCTGTAGTTTTATTAGATGAAATAGAGAAAGCACATCCAGATACTTTTAATATTTTATTACAAGTCTTAGATGAAGGTCGTCTAACTGATAACAAAGGACGCTTAGCTGATTTTAAAAATACGATTATTATTATGACCTCAAATATGGGTAGTCATATTATTCAAGAAAAATTTGACAATCTAAAAGGCAATATTGAAGCTACAACCGAAACAGCCAAAATGGAAGTTTTAGGGTTATTAAAACAGACTGTTCGTCCAGAATTTATAAATCGTATTGATGAAATTGTAATGTTTACACCTTTAACACAAGAAAACATTCGTCAAATTGTGGGATTACAATTAAAAGGAGTATCCAAAATGTTAGCTCATCAAAATATTACTATGGATGCAACTCCAGAAGCTATAGATTATTTAGCAGTAAAAGGATATGATACAGAATTTGGTGCAAGACCTGTAAAAAGAGTCATCCAAAGAGAAGTATTAAACCAATTATCAAAAGAAATACTTTCTGGTGAAATCACAACTGATAGCATTATTTTATTAGATAGTTTTGATGGAAAATTAGTTTTTAGGAATAAATAATAGAGGTAGATACAGAAATTTACTGCTTTAATTACTTTAAAAACAGATAAAAAATTCAACTCCCAAAGTTGAAATTGATTTTTTTTTAGTTGGTTAATTTGGTTGAAAACACCTTGCATTTTTAAGAGAATGTGAGGTGTTTTTATGCTTTTGAAATATCACTAATTAATGTCCAAAAACGATGTGATCTTTTTTTATATATTTGATAAACAACTAAAAGCAATTAGAAAACCCTTATAATTCAACAAATGACCGTTAGGTGACACCTAAATGTCGTTACAAAGTAAACAGACCGTCCATAGCTTTGTATCAATAAATAAAACATCATTATGGAAACACAAACAATATCAAAAAAATTAATTTATCAAAGAAAATTAAAAGGGTATTCACAAGAGGAACTTTCAGAAAAAACACAAGTAACAGTTAGAACTATACAAAGAATTGAAAAAGGAGATGTTACACCACATCTTCAAACTATTAAACTTTTAGCTACCGCTTTACATATTGAAGTTGAAGATTTAATTCCTTTGGAAGATCCAAAAGAAGAAAATATGCAAACAAAATGGCTTCTTTTACTTCATGGCACACCCATTCTAAGACTAGTTTTACCCTTATGCAATATTTTATTTCCATTATTTTTATGGATTCATAAGCGAGAAGACAATAAAATATATAATGCTCATGGAAGAAAAGTAATCAACTTTCAAATAACAATAACACTACTTTATATAACCTCATTTATGGCGCTACTAACTATTGAAAGTTGGGGATTCTCTTCATTATTTTAGTTATTCCCTTTATAGTATAACAATCTTTGGTAACTATGTCCATATGAATGGGAAAATTACATTCCGTATAATGAACAGTAATATACTAAAGTTCAAAACAAAAGCCCGAATTTATAAATAAATTCGGGCTTTTGTTTTAATTTGTAAGCTCTATACTTCTCTCATTTTTTCTAAAGTAGTCATCATTACTTTTTTGGCCTTATTAAGCGCACCGTGAAAAGCTTTTTCAAGAGTTTCTGCATGCTCTGTTACAGCTAATGGCTCTTTTTTTGCAATTCTAACTTCAATAAGGCACCTCTTGTCATTTTTGCCAAATTTCTCACTGTTTTCATCTCCGAAATGAACTTCAACTCTAGTAATTTTATCATCAAAACGAGCCAATTCTTTCTCTATTTCTGAAGTATAAAAATCAACTAATCGTTTATTTCCATCTATGTTTTTGTCTGTATTAATTTGAATTTGCATAAAAATATATTGTTTTAATTGTTTCTTTAAAATTACTATTATTTACTATCGTTTCAAAGAACTTTAATAAAAGTTTAGTAAAAGTTGTCCTTTTAAGATGCAATTAATATTTTTACTTTTTTTACCTAGTAATTTAAATAATTAAACAATCCAATTTTCTTCACTTTCTTTATTAAAAAATACCTAACTAATTCTTTACTAAATTGAAACTACCTTTAAACTGCATTGTTGAATATATAGATGATTTTTTGAATCCAACAGACGCTATAGCACTTTATGATACTTTAATAAACAATTATAATATTGATAAATCTCAGCTTATAATTGAAGCAGGTGGTAAAACAATTGCAACAGATAGCTTTAAAATACTATTCGCTACTGAAAGGCTTATAGATTTAAATAGTCATCCCGAAAATATTCATGGCAAAGTTTACGTTTGGTCAGGAATCATGAAAAAACTTAAAATGCAAGTTGAAGCATTATTAAATAAGGAATTTGAATTAGCAATGTGCATTTATTATCCAAACGGAGAATATTTTGCTCCATATCATTTTGACCAACAAACATCTGGCTATAAAACTATTTTACCTTCAATCAGTCTTGGTGAAGTTCGTGAGTTTTCCTTCAAAGAAAATGAAACAGGAGAGGTTTATTCTTTAGATTTAGCCAATGGTAGTTTGTTAATTATGAAAGATTATACCCAAGAACGCTATATGCATACTTTAACAAAGAATTCTAAGTATCAAAATGGACGAATTAACATTACTTTTCGAGAACCCAATTTTCAATAAACATTATGATTCTATAATTATTCATTTAAAAACAGGTATTTCTACCTATAAATAGTTCAATCTTAATAATTAATTTTGAAAAATAATATATAGAATATGCGTTTTTTAGAAAAATATAGATTAGAAATTATTTTAGCTCTACTTTATACCTTCATAGGTTTTATTGTAATAAACATGTTTTTGTAATATTTTTATTAATTATTTTTTACGTATAATTTATTTTTTTAAGATTTTTTTTATTATATTTATAATAAATTAAGTTAAAAAATTGTAATCAATTAAATTAAACTATATGAAAAAAAACAAACTCTTATTTTTCCTAACAACCATTTCCTTTATAGGAATCACTAGTTGTTTTGCACAAGAATCACCCACGGCTTCTGGTGGTGATTTAATAGGCTCTAACGGATCTGTATCCTATTCTGTCGGACAAGTTGTATACACAACTAATACTGGTTCTAATGGATCTGTTACTCAAGGAGTACAACAACCTTATGAAATCTCTGAAGTCCTATCTACTGATAACTTTTCAGAACTAGTTAAAAATTTAAAAGTATTTCCAAATCCATCTACTGATGTTTTGACATTAAACATGATTAATACTGGTGATCTACAGTTAGATTATCAAATTGTAGATATTAATGGTAAAGTTTTAAAAGCTGAAAAAAATATCCCTAATGTAACCAATATAACTGTTTCTGCTTTCCCATCTGCAATTTATTTCCTAAAAATAACTAATCAAAACAAAGAAGTTAAAACATTTAAAATAATTAAAAAATAAAACATATGAAGAAATTATACACATTATTGGCTACAATTATCTTTTCTCTAAGCACATTTGCACAAGCTCCAGAAAAAATGAGTTATCAAGCCGTGGTAAGAGATGCTAGTGATGCTTTAATAGTATCAACAACAGTAGGAATGCAAATAAGCATACTACAAACTACCTCTACAGGAACTGCTGTTTATGTTGAAACACAAACACCTACAACCAACGCAAATGGATTAGTTAGTATTGAAGTAGGAAACGGATCTGTTGTTTCAGGTGATTTTACTACAATAGATTGGTCATCAGATTCTTATTTTATTAAAACAGAAGTAGACCCACTAGGAGGAACTTCTTACACAATCACTGGTGCAAGCCAATTACTTAGCGTCCCTTATGCTTTATTTGCCAAAAACTCAGGTGGTGTAGCAGGTGCAGAATGGAATACAAATGGTAACAATATAAGAAACACAAATTCAGGTAGTGTTGTTGTTGGTTCAAGTGTACCTAATTCTAATATGAATTTCGTAGTTTCTACTAATGCATCACCTAAAGTTGCAATTGGTAATAATGGAGGGTTTAATAATGTTAATTCTGGAGAGTTACATTTTGTAGAAGATGTGACTTACGCTTCTGAATGTGGTCTTAAAATTCAGCATAATGGTGCTGCGAATAGTTTGTATATTATTGGTGGATGTTCTTCTCCAGACACAATAGCTAGATTTAACAGAAGTGGTTATTCTAACATAAGACAATTAAGACTAGGGTTGAATTATAACACTAATCCAACGACGCAACTTTCTGTAGATGGTGATTCAGATTTTACAGGTAATTCAGATTTTACAGGTAATGTAACTATTACAGGTGACTTAAATGTTACAGGAAACATTTCTAAAGGTGGTGGTACTTTTAAAATCGATCACCCATTAGATCCAAAAAATCAATATTTAGTACATAGTTTTGTTGAATCACCAGAAATGATGAACATCTATTCAGGAAATGCAACTACTGATGCAAATGGTTATGTTACTGTTACACTACCAAAATATTTTGAAGCAGCCAATAAAGATTTTAGATACCAATTAACTTCAATAGGTTCTTTTGCACAAGCTATCATAAAAGAGAAAGTTACTGGTAATAAATTTGTTATTCAAACAAGTACTCCTGGTGTAGAAGTTAGCTGGCAAATAACTGCCGTAAGAGCAGATAAATATGCTAACAAAAATAGAATTGTTCCAGAAAAAGAAAAAGAATTCAAAGGAACTTATTTACACCCTGAATTATATGGTGCAAGTACAGAACAATCAGAAACTTATGCTAGAAACCAAAAATCCATGCAAGAAGCAGCTGTAAAAGTTAAAAAGAAAAAGAACGCAGACGGTCAATAGTTAAAAAAATAAATTATATTAATAAAACACCTAGTAAATAAAATACTAGGTGTTTTTTTATATAAAAAGCGGGTTATTCAACCTATAAATAATAGGCAAAATAGATATAAAACAAGGTTCATTAACTAACACTAGAACATATACTTATCTGTAATTTTGAAGAATAAATGAATTACTAATTTAAATCTTAATTACATGGACACATTAGAAAAATCAAAGACAACAATTGAAAAATATGAAAATGCAATTGTTACATTTGACAAACAAATTACAACTTATGACTTTTTACATTTAGGAAACAACAACCCTTATTCATTTACAGGAGAAATGCATAACAAATGCCTAGACTACCTTATCAAAAAAGTAAAAACACCAAGCACCAAAAATTTTATCAATACCGCAGGAGAGTATTATGTAAACAATGATTCAGGTTTTATTAAAAAACTAGATGATTCATTTATTGAAAAGCTATATATTTTAAGTGATTCAATTTTATTAGAAATTAAAAAAGAAAATAAAGTAACCATGAAACTAATAAATCATTTAAAAGCAAATAATACCATCAAATCAGAACTTTCATGGATATTAGATACACTGCTAAATTTTGATATCATAACCGATTCTTTTATAGACAAAATTGAACAGTTAAATCAATGGGAATTTAGAATTATCAATAGCAAATACGAGCAAAATTCCATTATACCTCTTTTAATAGGAAGTGCAGTTGCAAGATATAGTTTACATTATTGGTATGATAGTTTAGAATTAAGTTCTAACTCAAAAAGTGCTAGAAAAAAGAACTGTCTAAGAGCAGTGTTCACCGTGGCAGCTGATGTAATTGGCGCTACTGGTGGAGCTGTTGCTGGTTTTACTGTTGGAGGTCCAGTTGGTGCAGCAGTTGGCGGAGTTGTTATGGGAGGCGCTATGTCTGGTGCAGCCTATTCAATTTTTAGATAACTAAAAAGTATAAAAAAACTTCAAAATAATTATATCTTGAAGTTTTTTTATGCTTTTTGAAAAATTTATTCATTCATAGAAATCAAAAACTCTTCATTATTTCTAGTAGTTTTAATTCTTTTTTCTAAGAACTCCATTGCTTCAATAGGATTCATATCTGCCAAATATTTTCTTAAAATCCACATTCTATGAATTGTAGTGTCATCTAACAATAAATCATCTCTACGTGTACTTGAAGAAACTAAATCAATAGCAGGAAAAATACGTTTGTTAGAAATTCTTCTATCTAATTGAAGTTCCATATTTCCAGTTCCTTTGAATTCTTCAAAGATAACTTCGTCCATTTTAGAACCTGTCTCTGTAAGAGCTGTTGCTATAATACTTAAAGAACCTCCATTTTCAACATTACGAGCTGCTCCAAAGAAACGTTTGGGTTTTTGTAAAGCATTAGCATCCACACCTCCACTCAAAACCTTTCCTGAGGCTGGTTGAACTGTATTATAAGCTCGCGCTAAACGCGTAATAGAATCCAACAATATAACAACATCATGACCACATTCTACCAAACGTTTTGCTTTTTCTAAAACGATATTAGCAATCTTAACATGCTCTTGTGGTTCACGGTCAAAAGTTGAAGCAACAACCTCACCTTTAACACTACGTTGCATATCAGTTACTTCTTCTGGACGTTCATCAATTAATAAAACGATCATATATACTTCAGGATGGTTTGCTGCGATAGCATTCGCAACATCTTTTAGCAACATCGTTTTACCTGTTTTTGGTTGAGCAACAATCATTCCACGTTGTCCTTTACCAATTGGAGAAAACAAATCTATAATACGAGTAGAAATTGTACTTCCTTTTTCAGCTAGTCTAAACTTTTCAGTTGGAAAAACAGGAGTTAAATGTTCAAAAGACACTCTATCACGAACCACTTGTGGATCATGTCCGTTAATTTTCAATACTTTTACTAACGGAAAGTACTTTTCTCCTTCTTTTGGAGGTCTTACCACACCTTTAACTGTGTCACCAGTTTTTAAACCAAACAAACGAATTTGAGAAGTTGATAAATAAATATCATCCGGAGATGCTAAATAATTATAATCAGATGAACGCAAAAAACCATAGCCATCAGGCATCATTTCTAACACACCTTCACTTTCTATAATCCCATCAAATTCAAAATCTGGTTCTCTGAAATTATTTTTAGTATTTTGATTCTGATTTACATTTCCATTAGCCTTTTTGTAAGCAGGATGATTAGGATTATTCTGATTTGCTTTATGATTTGGGTTAGGATTTGGAGCCTTATTTTGAACAACTTGTTTTGTAGTCGTTTCATCAACTGCAACCTCTTTAGATTCTTGTTTTTGAGAAACATGAACTTCTTTAACCTCATTAACCTTAGCATTTGTCTTCTTTGGCTTTGTCGGCTTTGGTTTCGGTACAGTAGCAATAGGTTCAACTTCTTCTACTTTTGGTTCTAGTTTTACCTCTTTATCTATTTCCGATTTATCTTTAAACGGACTAGGATTAGGTACTTTTTTTTCTATTTTAGAAGTAATTACTCTTGTTCTTTTTGCTTTTGGAGTTGTTTCTTCAGGTTTAGTAGTAGCAGTTTCTTCTACTTTAATAGTTTCAGGATTAGCTGCTTGAACATCTAGAATTTGATATACTAATTCTTCTTTTTTCAATGTTCTGTATTTCTTTACTTTAGCAACTTTAGCAATTTCCTGTAATTCAGAGAGTTTCATCTCTTTTAATACTTCAATATCAAACATGGATATATATGAATAAATTATTTAAGATTTTGGTCAACAAAAAAAGTGAGATTTTTTTTGAGATTATACAAATCGTAGAATGAAGTACTTACGATTATGTCATGCAATAATACGAATAAAATTGAATAAAACAATAGTTTTTTTAAAAAAGAAAATCTATTTTTGCTGTGCTAAGTTAGATAAAAATGATTCAAAGAATTCAAACTTTATACATGGCAATTAGTTGTATTGCAACCGCTGCACTTCCATTTGTTTTTTCTTTATGGAAAGAAATTGGAAGCGAAACACCTGTTTTCTTTACAATTTCTATTCCTTATATGTTATTATTTGGATTTATATCTTTGATAACATTAATTAGCATTTTTAGTTTTAAAAAGAGACAAACACAATTTGTTTTAAATAGATTGTCTATAATATTTAACTTTATTTTACTAGGATTTTTTGTGTATCGAACACTAAGCTTATCCGGAGAAACGGAAGTTTCTGAGAAGGGTATTGGGATGATTCTTCCTGCCATTTCTATCGTTTTCCTTGTTCTAGCCAATAGAGCAATTAAAAAGGACGAAGATCTCGTAAAATCTGTTGATCGATTGCGATAAACCTAACATCTTAGTTTATTAGTGCGTTAGAAATCCGAATCTTTATGGTTCGGATTTTTATTTTTATAAATTTATTAAAAACTAATATCTCTCACCTAAAGAAGTTAAATATAAAAAGTCCCCAACGTCATTAAAAACTAGAACAAAAAAATTATCTGAATCTGCTATTCCTACATTGTAAAATTCTGTTCCATTATCTTTAGTGATTTTTGAAGCTTCGTTTACTTCAAAAGTGGGATATTTTCTCTTTAAGTATTCTAAAATGGGGACTTTTAAAGAACTTATAGCAATACTTTTTTCGATTGCCTTTATCTTGTCTTCTTTATCATAACTCACTAAATATTTTGAATTTCCTTGTAAAAACTCAACCTCAAATCGAAGCTGATCTCTATATTTCCCTCTGTAAAACATTGACCAACTAACATCTTTAGCTCCTTTAAATTCTTTTTCAAAATTTAATTTTAAATGTGGTGGAACACTGATCTTTTCTTGTGCATAACTTATAAAAGAAACACACATGACTAAACTTAAAATTATTTTTCTCATGATTATCTTTTCAAATTAATACTATAAATTTACGATTACTAATTCACAAATAAAGCATGATTAAATAAAAATTAACAATAAAAATAGCCACTTTTCTACAAAATAATAAGAAATAAACATCACTTCTTCCCCACTTCAATCACTTCTAAATTCTGAATTTTATCACCATCAATTTCAAAACGCAACATCGTTCTTACTTGATGAAAACCATGTTTACCAATAGCCCCAGGATTCATATGTATTAATCCTAATTTCTTATCAGGCATTACTTTTAGGATATGTGAATGGCCACAAATAAATATTTTTGGAGGATTTTTATTTATTTCTTCTCTTATTTCCATGTTATATTTACCAGGATAACCTCCGATATGTGTTATCCAAACATCAACACTCTCACACATAAAACGATTGTGCAAAGGAAATTCTTTCCTAGCTTCATGATTATCTATGTTACCAAAAACAGCACGTAAAGTCTTCTCTTTTTTTATAGTATCTGTCACAATTAAATCACCAATATCTCCTGCATGCCATACTTCATCAGCTTGGCGAACATATTTCATTATTTGATCATCTATATAACTATGTGTATCTGAAAGTAAAAGAATCTTTGTCATGTTGCAAAAGTAATATAAAGTACAAAATTTAATTCTCTTTTTTATTCATTATTAGCAAAGTTTGGGATTTAGAAATTGAATAATGGAATTTGAATTTCGTAACTTTGCCACTTTGTAAAAATAAACTTGATTTGAGATATTTTATCAAATTTGCCTATAACGGAAAAAATTACTTTGGTTTTCAAATACAACCTAATGCGATTTCTATTCAAGAAACTCTTGATAAAGCACTTAGTTTATTATTAAAACAAAAAATTGAAATCGTTGGTGCAGGAAGAACAGACAGTGGTGTACATGCAAAAGAAATGTTTGCACATTTTGAATATGACGGAGAGATTGATGCTAAATATTGGACAAAAAAACTAAATTCTTATCTACCAAATGACATCGTTATTTTTGATTTTATTAAGGTAAATAATGATGCTCATGCTCGTTTTGATGCTACTAGTCGTACATATGAGTATTATATTCATACTTTTAAAGATGTTTTCAATCAAGAGGGAAGTTGGTATTTTTTTAAAGATTTAGATATAAACCAAATGAATAAAGCTTGTGAGCTACTTTTTAAGCATATTGATTTCGAATGTTTTTCAAAAGTAAATACAGATGTTCATACTTTTAATTGTAAAATAACAAAAGCTTATTGGGTTCAAAAAGAAAATCAATTAATTTTCACCATAAAAGCAGATCGTTTTCTACGAAATATGGTTAGAGCAATTGTAGGAACTATGATAAATATTGGTTTAGGTAAAATTTCAATTGACGATTTTGAAAAAATAATTAAAAGTAAAAACAGAAGTAAAGCAGGTTTTTCGGTTCCAGCACACGGTTTATACTTAGTTAAAGTTGATTATCCTTATATTAATTAGATAGTAAATAAAGTGATTATTATTAAAGATCACTTCATGAAATACAAAACATAAATGAGCGCTATAAAGCCAAAATCTTTAAAAAAAATAATGCGATATGCTAAACCTTATCAAAAAAGGTTTAACTGGGTAATAATTTGGGCTATTTTATTATCCATTTTTGCAGCTTCTCGCCCCTATTTATTAAAACAAACCGTTGATGATTATTTAAAAAATCATAATAAGGAAGGATTATTAATATATGTAATAATCATGGGAGTTGTTTTACTTTTAGAAGTAGTTTCTCAATTCTTCTTTACTTATTGGGCTAATTGGTTAGGTCAAGATATAATAAAAGATATAAGAGATAAATTATTCAAACATATTACTTCATTTAAAATGAAGTATTTTGACAATGAACCTGTTGGCAAACTAGTAACGAGAACTGTTTCTGACATCGAATCCATAGCAAGTATTTTCAGTCAGGGATTATTTATGATTGTAAGTGATATTCTTAAAATGATTGTTATTATTGGGATAATGTTATACATGAATTGGGAATTAACACTTATCGTTCTTTTAGCAATGCCAATATTAATTTACGCAACTAATATTTTTCAAAAGAAAATGAAAGTTGCTTTTAACGAAGTACGAAACGAAATCTCAAATCTAAATACTTTTGTACAAGAACGATTAACGGGCATGAAGATAGTTCAACTATTTAATCGAGAAAAAATTGAATATGAAAAATTCAAAGAAATCAATCAAAAGCACAATAAAGCTTGGTTAAAAAACATCTTATACAACTCTATCTTCTTCCCTATTGCTGACTTTGTTTCCTCTCTAACACTAGGAGCTATCGTTTGGTACGGTGGAATGCAAATATTAAATGGAGAAACAAGTACTACCTTTGGTGATTTATTTACCTACACTATGTTAATTACCATGCTTTTCAATCCTTTACGACAAATTGCAGATAAGTTTAATGTTATGCAAATGGGAATTGTAGCTGCTGAACGTGTTTTTGAAATTCTAGAAACTAATAGCCAAATTCAAGATATTGGAAACAAGTTAGCAACTCGATTTGAAGGAATTATATCATTTAAAGATGTTCGATTTAGTTATCTAGAAGGAGAAGAAGTTTTAAAAGGTATTAATATGGATATTCCTGCTGGTGCAACTATTGCAATTGTAGGAAGTACAGGAGCAGGAAAATCTACAATAATTAATTTATTAAATCGATTTTACGAAATAGATTCAGGAACTATAACAATAGACAATACAACTATTAAAGAATATACTATAGAGAGTTTACGTAAGCAAATAGCTGTAGTTTTACAAGATGTCTTTTTATTTGCCGATACTATTTATAACAACATAACACTTTATGATAAATCTATCACAAAAGAAGATGTAATCTTAGCTGCTAAAAAAATTGGAGTACATGAATTTATTATAAACCTTCCAAATGGTTATGATTACAATGTCAAAGAAAGAGGAGTCATGCTATCTTCAGGTCAAAGACAACTAATTGCTTTTTTACGAGCTTATGTAAGCAATCCTAGTATATTAATCTTAGACGAAGCTACCTCTTCAATTGATAGTTATTCAGAAGAATTAATACAAAGTGCAACAGAGAAAATCACTAAAGGACGAACTTCAATTGTAATCGCCCATAGATTAGCAACTATCATGAAAGCTGATAGGATTATAGTAATGGATAAGGGTGAAATTGTAGAATCTGGTTCACATTCTGAATTATTAGCTTTAGAAAATGGCTATTACAAAAACCTTTACGATTCCCAATTTTCAATTCAGGTATAATCTTTTAAAATAATTCCTTAAATTCGCAAACGATAATTATTACAATTACTTTTTTAATATAAAAATCAAAAAATGAAATACGACATCATTGTTTTAGGAAGTGGTCCTGGTGGATATGTAACAGCAATTAGAGCATCGCAATTAGGCTTTAAAGTAGCTGTTGTAGAGAAAGAAAATTTAGGAGGAATTTGTTTAAATTGGGGTTGTATTCCTACAAAAGCCTTACTGAAATCTGCTCAAGTATTTGATTATTTAAAACATGCTTCAGACTATGGTTTAACCGTTAAGGAGTTTGATAAAGATTTTAATGCTGTTGTAAAACGTTCTAGAGACGTAGCAGAAGGAATGAGTAAAGGCGTTCAGTTCCTAATGAAAAAAAATAAAATTGATGTAATTGATGGTTTCGGGAAACTAAAATCAGGAAAGAAGGTTGATGTTACAGATAAAGATGGGAAAGTAACTGAATATTCTGCAGACAATATCATTATAGCTACTGGTGCTCGTTCACGTGAGTTACCCAATTTACCTCAAGATGGTAAAAAAGTAATAGGCTACAGACAAGCCATGACTTTACCCGAGCAACCAAAGAAAATGATTGTTGTAGGTTCTGGTGCAATTGGTGTTGAGTTTGCACATTTCTATAATGCAATGGGAACTGATGTTACTATTGTAGAATTTATGCCAAATGTAGTTCCAGTTGAAGACGAAGATATCTCAAAACAATTTGAGCGTTCTATGAAAAAAGCAGGTATCAAAGTGATGACTAATTCTTCTGTAGAAAGAATTGATACCTCTGGAGACGGTGTAAAAGCATTTGTAAAAACAGCAAAAGGAGAAGAAGTTCTAGAAGCCGATATCTTACTTTCAGCAGTTGGAATCAAAACAAATATTGAAAATATTGGTTTAGAAGAAACTGGTATTGCAACTGATAGAGATAAAATTTTAGTAAACGATTTCTACCAAACTAATGTTCCTGGTTACTATGCTATTGGAGATGTAACTCCTGGTCAAGCCTTAGCACATGTTGCTTCTGCTGAAGGAATA
Source organism: Flavobacterium jejuense (assembly GCF_006491595.2). Taxonomy (GTDB): domain Bacteria; phylum Bacteroidota; class Bacteroidia; order Flavobacteriales; family Flavobacteriaceae; genus Flavobacterium; species Flavobacterium jejuense. Next base: position 350,806 of record NZ_VEVQ02000001.1, on the reverse strand, counting down.
TTATGTGTAGAAAAAATTGCAGGTTTACATGTAGAACCATTAGATTATGGAAACATTCCAGGTTGTACTTATGCCACTCCAGAAATAGCTTCTGTTGGTATGACAGAAAAACAAGCTAAAGAAAAAGGATACGAGTTAAAAATTGGTAAATTCCCTTTCTCAGCTTCTGGAAAAGCAAAAGCAGCTGGAACACCTGATGGTTTTGTAAAAGTTATCTTCGATGCTAAATACGGAGAGTGGTTAGGTTGTCATATGATTGGTGCAGGTGTTACCGATATGATTGCAGAAGCAGTTGTAGCCCGTAAACTAGAAACTACAGGTCATGAAATCCTAAAAGCAGTTCACCCTCACCCAACCATGAGCGAAGCAGTTATGGAAGCAGTAGCTGATGCTTATGGAGAAGTGATTCATTTGTAAAAAAGAAATATCTAGATATAAAAGAATTCCGTTTAGTTCTCTAAACGGAATTTTTTATTAAAAAAACTTAGTAAATTGAGTTAGATAATTTTTTAGAAGCACCAAAAAAGCATTCATAAGAAAAATACACCTGCTATCCGTTCTATCTTTTCTTTTTCTTATAAAAAGAAAAGGATGCCACTACTATCAGGGCTAAAATAGACATTTATCATTTTAAACACCATTTCAATACTATTTAAAATTCATTAGTAAAAGAAATAATATCTAACAAAAAAATCCGACTTGATGACAAATCGGATTTTTTTGCTATTAAAAAGGTATTCATTTTTTAATGTCCACCACTTACTTTTTTATCAAAATTAATTCCTTGATTCATTAAAATTCCACCTACTTTCCAAGCATAAAATGCTAAGTAAGCAAAGCAAAAAATTCCAACAATGTAGCTAAAGTGAGGTGTTGTTTGATCTGCAACATAACCTTGAATCCAACTAACAATTCCTCCACCCATAATCATCATAATTAAAAAATTACTCCCTTGAGTGGTATGTTTTCCAAGCCCACTAATAGCCAAAGTAAAAATACACGGCCATAAAGTACTACAAAAAAGACCAACACTAGTAAAAGCATAAACACTCACCATTCCAGAAGTAGTCATTCCTATTAAAAGTGCAACAATTCCAAATAAAGAGAAAAGCAATAACATTCTTACTGGATTTGCTTTACTCAAAATATCAGCAATAATTAATACTAAAATAATTAAACCATATACATAAAATGGTTGCAACTCTTTTCCTGACAAATAACTTGCAAAAAGAAACACTCCAAAAGCTAAATAAGGAGCAACAAATTTTAAAATTTTTCTCCATTGAAGATTATCTGTAAAAGCCTCAACTGCACCTGTCCATCTCCCAATCATTAAACTTGCCCAATATAAAGAGACATAAGGAGCAACTTCACTTATACTCATTCCTAAACCTGACTCTAAATAAGCAGGTAAATTACTTGCCGTAGAAACCTCTACTCCAACATAAACAAATATTGCAATCATACCCATAACTAATTGAGGATATTTTAAAGCAGAACTTCTTACAACTATTCCTTTATTATCTTCTACCTCAATTTCTTCTTCAACTTTATTTGGTAAACTCGAAAATTTCAATAAAATAGCTACCAAAGCAAAAGCCAAACCTAAAATTAGATAAGGTACTTTTACAGTAGTAACATCTATTACAGTATCAGCTGTTGAATTAGCTCCAAAAATAGCAAAAGTGACAATTAATGGTCCTATAGTTGTACCAAAATTATTTATTCCTCCCGCTAAAGTTAATCTCTGTGAGCCTGTTGTAATTGAACCTAAAGCAATTGCCAAAGGATTCGCAACAGTCTGTTGTAATGAAAAGCCTAACCCTACAATAAATAATCCTGAAAGCATTAATGGAAAAGAACCTGTATTTGCTGCAGGATAAAACAATAATGTTCCCAATGCTGAAATTAATAACCCTAAGGATAAACTATTTTTATAACCTAGTCTTCTAACAATATCTTTTTTTGATAAATGTGATATTAACATATATAAAATTGCTCCCACAGTATAAGCTACATAAAAAGCAACAGAAACTAATTGACTTTGTCCTTGTGATAAATCAAATGCTTTTTTAAAAACTGGTATTAAGATATCATTACTTGCTGCAACAAATCCCCAAAAGAAGAAAACTGATACTAAAGGAATAAATTGCGCCCAATTGGTTTTGGTTTGGTTTGTACTCATAATTTAATTAAAGATTAGATTTATTTGTTGTCTTAATTTTAACATTTATAACTATTATTCCTTTTAATTATAATAATGATAAAATTAGAGTAAAAATTTTCATAAATATACATTTATAAGATTTTCCTTAGCAACTTTTTTAAAATTAGTTATTAACGAAAACGATTTCTTAACTTATTTTTTATCATTTTGATAAAAAATTATAACGATTCCAATTATTAATAACTCTATTTTTGGAAATCTAATTTATAGTAAAATTCCTAAATAACTTAAAAATTAGCAAAAATTATAGTTTAGAATTAAATATTAAACTTATTTTTGTTTCCATATATAAACAGCATTCTATTTTAAGCTATTTTCTATGAAAAAAATACTTGTTTTATTACTTGCTATAGTTACTATTTCCTCATGCGATGATGGAGACATCACTTTAGAATCCTTTAATTTTGAAGATCAAGAAATACAAGAGTGTACCGATAATAATTTAATTTTTAAAACAAAAAATGAGGAGTTATTATTAATTAGCTTAACTGACGAACAATTCGACATTGCTTTTGAAGCTACTCCTACTGTTGATAGCCCAAGAATTATAACTATAAGTGGTAGTAATGAAGTAATTTATAGAAAGTATACAGGAACCGTTTCAAACCTTACTGTATGCGCAACTGTTCCTGTTTCATCTCCTACTGTTCTTAAAGAGTGGAAAGCTACTGGAGGAACAATCTCAATTGAAACAAATGAAGTTTTAAATTCAAGTAATGAGGTTGTTTCCCACACTCATAATATTACTCTGTTGAATGTAAACTTTGCAAGTACAGATAACTCATTTAGCTTTGTTAGTTACATTTTTGGTGATTATAAAATAGATGTTAATTAACGAACGTTTTGTTTGATATAGACTTCTGTAGCTCCAAAACCATATTTTTGAAAACTAGCTTCTTGAAAACTAACTTGCTCATAACGTCCAAGCATAAATTCTAATTCAGATTTTAGAACTCCTTCTCCTACTCCATGAATAAAAACTAGTTTTTGCATTCTATTTCTTATTGCAAAGTCTAATTGCCCTTTCGCAGTATCCATTTGAATATTAAGAATTTCATAATTAGACAATCCTTTCATAGAAGGAACTAATTTTTCAATATGTAAATCAACTTCTAAAACAAATTCTTCTCTCTTTGATTTTTTTTCTTTTGTAAACGAACGCTTAGTCGGTTCAACTTTTTCAGATAGAACTTGTGAAACACTTTTCGAAGAAAACAAATTAGTTAAAGATCCTTTATTAATCTTAACTAATTCATCTTTTTTAAAAGTCATTACAAAATCATCATCTGTAGAAATCGTAACCTCATTTTGATTTACTTTAGTAACTACTCCATCAATTGCATCATCTAATACTGATACTCTATCACCTATTTCAAAATTATTGCTCATCTTCTGTATTCTCTTTATCTTGTTTACTTGGAATTTTATTACTAATACGATATAATCCTACCATAAAAATTGCTAAAGCACCAAACATAATAAATTTATTCGGTTCTGACTTCGATTGTTCATATATGGCATAAATTCCAACAACAAATAGTAAGACAGTATATAAAAAGTTTTTCATTTAAATTTCTTTTTCCAAATATAAAAAACTAAAATTGACATGCTATTTTTTTTACAATAATATTTTTGTAAACTTGTAAAAAAAACAATTACAACCATGGAAGAATATATGTTGCCTTGCTTTAGCAAATCTCTTTTCGGAGTAGAATGTTTAGGTTGTGGAACCCAAAGATCTCTTCTTTTGTTATTTCAAGGTGATTTCATTGGAGCATTTAAAATGTATCCCGCTATTTACACAACAATACTTTTCTTTATCTTTCTCTTCTTTCACTTAATAGATAAGTCTAGAAATTATACAAAAATTGTTATTATTACTGCTATTCTAAATGCGATTATAATGATAGTTGCCTATTACTTTAAACATTTTTATTAACTAACCAACCAAATAAATTAAATCATGGAAAATCAAAAATTACCAAATGCTACTGTTGTTCTCGTTTTAGGAATTATTTCAATACTTACTTGTTGTTGTTATGGACTAGGTCTAGTACTTGGAGTTGTAGGACTTGTTCTTTCTAAAAAAGATTTACAGTTATATAAGGAAAATCCTTCTGCATATTCAAACTATAGCAATCTGAACATAGGTAGAATTTTATCTATAATTGGTATTGTCTTAGGTGGTATTTATTTAATATATATTATTGTCCTATTTAGCACTTTAGGCTCAGAAGGAGTTATGCAAATGCAACAAGAGATGATGAGAAAATATGGTGCAAAATAAATTTCCATCAAATATAAACTTTGAAATCCAGTATATTGCTGGATTTTTTTATTTCAACAACTAACTAACAATCAAACAAATAAAAATATTTTTTCTTAACTAACTTTTTTTGGCACGCAAATTGGTTATAGTTAATCAAGCAACAAGTTTTTAAATAAAAAACAAAGTTGAGAGTTTAACCTTAAATTGATGTGTTATGAAAAAAATTACTCAAGTATTAGTTATTGTAGTTTTAGCTTTTAGTTTACAAACTGCAAAAGCATCTGACAAAAAGGTTTTTGATGATGTTAGTAATCGAAATTATCCACCTGTAGATTATAGATATGCAGATCCGATAGTTTTTATGGAAAGAGGAATCGAGTTTTATGTTTTCCCAAATGGTGAATTTGATTTTAATACTGTTACAACAACTGCTCCAAACAGAAGAAATAGCAATGTAAATAGAACATATGGTGCACCTAGTGGAAGAGGAAATTCTAGATCATATTATGGACCAAGTAATGGTGGTACAAAAATTGAACATGATTATATGGGTAGAGTTAGAAGAGTTGGAAATGTTTTCATTAACTATGATGCTACAGGAAGAGTAAAAAGAGTAGGTTCTGTTTATATGAATTACAACAGTTTTGCACTAACTCAAGTTGGTGGTTTAAGAATAATTTATGATAGAAGAGGTAGAATAGTAAACATCATAGGAACTGTTAATAGTTATAATGGAAATTATACTTACACTACAAACAACAATCATTATCAAGCTGATAACCAATACAATTATAACTCTGGTTACGATAACAATGATAGTGATGAAGATTACTACTACTATCGCCAGGATGGAACAAAAGCAAAAATGTTAAATGAAGACATTAAAGAATTAGATAAAAAAAATTAAAAATTTCATAAATAGTTTTGGTTGGTTTAGTTTGTTTGTTAAAAATCCTGTGAAACAGAAATGTGAAGCAGGATTCTTTATTTCAAGCCAATTCTTTTAAATACTTTATTTAAAATCAAATTAATATCTTCCGAAAGTGAAAAATAATAAGATAAGCCTGTATAAAAAAATGTAATCAAAATAGATTTTAATGCTATATTCAGTATGGGATGAAACCCAAAATCCCAAAAATAAAAAACTAAAAAAGTAGTTATTAAAACTCCAAAAGATTTTATTGTATTTATTGAAAATGGAAACAGCTTCATTTTAAAAACTACAAATACTAATTTTGATAAACTATATAAGGTAATTGATAATAATGTAGCAAAAGCAGTCCCCTTTAATCCATATAAAGGAATAAAAATCATATTTAATCCAACAGTCACTAAAATCAATAAAATACCTAGAAAAAGTACAATTCTATAATATTGTGAATTAAAAATAATAGCATTATTATTACCTAATGTCAAATCAAAATATTTAGATAAACCAATTGTAAACACTACAAAAATACCACCAGAATATTCTTTTGGTAACAACACATATAATTCATTAATATTTGTTAAAATACCTACAAAAATTAAGCCTCCTATGATTTGTAAAGTAATAGATGTTTTTTTATAAAGCTCATTCAACTCAACCAGTTTATTTTCAGTCATTAACTTTGCTGTAATTGGATAAGTTATCTGATGCATCGCACGGCTTGGAACTGCAATAACAGTAGCAATAAATATTGCTACAGAATAATAGGCTATATTTTCAATTTGAACATACCAATTTAGCATAAACTTATCAATTTCTAAAAATAAATTAGCTATTCCACCTGTTAAGATAATAAACAAACTATACGTAATTATTGCTTTACTATTTGAAGGTCGCTTAAAAGTAAAAGAAGGAAACCGTACTCTAAAAGCAAACCATTTCATCAATAACATGACAAATAAATAAATTCCCATTAAAGTATAGACAAACTGAATAGGTGTTATCCAATTAAAATAAACAGCAAATAAGCTAATACTAATTAAAATTCGCAATAAAACTTCTTTAATAAAACTTCCTAAAACAGATTGTAAATGAACTTTTACCCAAGCATAAAAAATCTCAAAATAGCCCATCGACAAACCAATCACTGGTATTTGCCATACATAATCATAAACAATTAGATTTTCTTGAGCTAATAAACCTGCTATTTGATGATATCCAAAATAAGCTATCAATGAAAAAGGAATTACTAATAATAGAGGTAAAAACAAAATGAAAGTTAAAAATTCTGATTTCTCTCTTTCTGTTTTATATTCATTAAAATATTTTACCAAGGTATTATGGACTCCAAAAGCCATTAAAGGCATTAATATATTTGCTGATGAAAGTATATAACCAACCAAACCATAATAAGTATCACCTAAAAACTTAACATACATATACAATGTATTCACCGCTCCAATGGCAAAACCAATGTAGGTAATAATTGTATTTCTTATAGATTGGTTGATAACAATTCCCATTTTATACAAATAGTGATTAGTGATTTATAACCAGTGAAGCCAAATTTTCTGTTAAACGCTTCCTACTATATTGTTGCAAACCTATTGGATGTGACTTTAAATCATTTTCTAAATACAAGTTAAAATATTTTAAAATTTGATCTTTTAAAGCTTCTTTTTCATAATAATTAAAAAATGAACCCGAATTAGTTTCTTTAATAATTTTTTCAAAATCAGTTGCATTTGGTCCAATGGCAATAATAGGTCGTTCTGAAACCATATATTCAAATAGTTTTCCAGGAATAATGCATTTCGTTTCTTCTGAATCAATTTCAACCAACAATAGTACTTGTGAACTTTTTTGTTGTTGCAAGGCTTCTTCGTGAGAAACATACCCCAAATGATGTACAAAAGTTTGCAAATTATATTTTTCTATGCTTTCTAAAACTTCATTACTAACCGCTCCAATTAATTTCAACTGAAAATTTTCTGCAAAAGATCTATTCTCTAAAATTAATTCTGATAAAGACTGCCATAGAATTTTTGGATTTCGTTCTGACAAAAATGAACCAATATGTGCCAATGTAAATTGGGTATCCATTGGTTTTTTAGCCACTTTCTCAAAATCATATCCATTCGTAATCACTTCAATTCGTTGATTTGAGAGTGCTTTAAATTCTTTTTTAGTGTTTTCTGAAGTCACAATGATAGTATCACAACTATTTAATACTTCTTTTTCTAATGCTTCATGTTTTTTAGCTGCCCAATTACTCAATTTTAATTGTTTGTGATAACCAATAGTTGTCCAAGGATCTCGAAAATCGGTTATCCACTTGATATTTAGCTCCTTTTTTAATTGTAAACCAATAAGGTGCAAACTATGTGGTGGTCCAGTTGTAATTACAGTATTAATCTCGTTCTCTTGAAGATACTTTTTTAAAAATTTCACAGATGGTTTCACCCAAAAAACCCTTGCATCTGGAATAAATAAATTCCCTCTAATCCAAAGCATTAGTTTTTCTAAAAACGTCTGCTTCTTTTGATTCGGAATAATACCTGAACTGATTTTTTTGGTTTTATTTTTCGAAAAAACAGCGGCCAATCCATAAGGTTCAAAAATTTTCTTTTTTACAACAATCGTTGATTCTGAAACTTCACGAATTAATTTTTCATCTGTAAGTGGGTAATTTGGATTTTCTGGGATGTAAACATGTGGTTCAATACCAAAATCAGGTAAGTATTTTACAAACTTCAACCAACGCTGCACTCCTGGTCCTCCAGCTGGTGGCCAATAATAAGAAATGATTAGTATTTTTTTTGAAGGTTTAATTTTTTACTTTTTTAGTTTCAAAATAAACACCTCCAATAATCAGTAACAACATTCCTATCGAACTCATTAAAGCAATTAAACTTCCTGTTTTTACAACTTGTGGTGCAAATGTAAACTCAATAGTATGTTTGCCTGCTGGAATTTTCAGACCCCTTAGGACATAATCAACTCTATAAATCATACTTTCATTTCCATCAATAGTAGCTTTCCATCCATCTCTATAATACATTTCTGAAAAAACTGCAAAACCATCATTTTCATTATTAGAAGAATATTTAAGATAATTAGGTTTATATACATCTAGTTTTATACTAGCTAGTGAATCTCTTTTGAAATCTTTAAAGTTATAATTTGTTTTTGCCTTTAAAGAAATAGGGTTTAAAATAGCCACATTTTTAGTATCTAAACTATCCAAAGCTTTCATTTCTTCATCCGCAGAATTCACTTTTTTAACTTCTTTTACAAACCAAGCATTCCCATTTGTAGCTGGGTTAGCTAAAGCAACAGGTCTTCCATCTTCTCCATTTTGAATAATGTACTTCACATTCAACATGTTCAAAATATTCACATTGTTTTTTGCTATTTGGTAATCAAATAATTGTTGCATTCTTCTTGGTTTAGCTGCATGATAACCACCTATCGACTTATGAAAATACGAGCTTCTAGCACTACTCATTTGTCCAGCTACTTCAAACACTCTAAAATGTGTGGTGTCTTGTAATATTTTTAAATCGGCTTCCGTTGCTTGAAAAGGTTCTTCCATTTCCCTTGCTGAGACAAAATCCTCTTTACTAACGTAATTTTTGTCGATAGTAACTAAATCTGTACACATCAATAAACCAACTAAAATAACTGCCCTTGTAGTTTTAAGACTTCCTTTATTGTAGAAAAATAAAATTCCAAAAACAGCCAAAACATAACCCATAGCACGTAAAATATCTTTGGTATACAAGGACATTCTATCTTTTTTTAAAGCACTCATGAATTCTGGACCATAATTTTGAGCATAAAACCCATCATTTCCTCCTGAAAAATCAAAAGCTCCTTTAAAAACAAATAAAATCGCTAGAAATCCAAAAACAATAGCTCCTGTTTTCCAAAGGTAATTCCATTGTATTTTTTTATCTTCCAGTTTGAAAAATTGGTAAAAACCTAAAACTGCTAAAGTAGGAATACACAATTCCAAAATAACTTGAATAGAAGAAACGGCTCTAAATTTATTGTACATGGGTACAAAATCAATAAAGAAATCAGTTAAAAAAGATAAGTTTTTTCCCCAAGAAAGAAATAGAGAAACAACTGCACCTGTTAACAAAGCGTATTTTATTTTCTTATTATCTGAAACAAATAATGCTAATATAAAAAAGAAAAAAACAACTATTCCTATATAAGCTGGTGCAGCAACAATTGGCTGATCTCCCCAATAGGTTGGCATTTGTTTTACTATATCAACTGCCTCGTTTGGTGGAACACCTTGTTGCGTAATAAAACTATACATTTCTGATTCCACTCCTAAATCTTCATGATTAGAACCTCCAAATAACCTTGGTGCAATTAGATTTAAACTCTCAGCTTTTCCATAACTATATTCTGTTATGTATTCATAACTCATTGCATTTGCATTCGTTTTTGGAGTACCATTTTCATCAATGGTTAACTCACTTTTATTACGAGTTGAAAATGTAGCATATTCAGATGTAGCCAATAAATTAGTCGCATTGGCACCAATCGCTAATAATCCTGCAATTGCAAAAATTCCAATTACTTTCCCAAAATCTTTATAAGCTTTTTCTTTTAAAAATTGGTACGTATAAAAACTACTTACTATCAATAATAAAATCAGTAAATAGTAAGTCATTTGAAAGTGATTCGCTTGTATTTCCAATGCAGCAGCAATCATTGTCAAAATTCCTCCTACAATATATTTTCTTTGGAAAACCAATAATACTCCAGCTAAAACGATAGGCATATAAGCAATTGCATGAGCTTTTGCATTATGACCAACTCCTAAAATAATAATTAAATAGGTAGAAAAACCGAAAGCTAAAGCACCAAAAAAGGCTTTTAATGGATCAATTTTTAAAACCATTAAAAGAATATAAAAACCAAGAAAGTATAAAAACAAATAATCTGCTGGTCGAGGTAAAAAACGTAAAACTAAGTCCAATTTCTTCACATAATTATGTGGGTAATGTGCTCCTAATTGATATGTTGGCATTCCTCCAAAAGCACTATTTGTCCAATAAGGTTCAGTATCATTTTCTTTTCTAAAATCATTTTGCTCTTTTGCCATTCCTGTATATTGAGCAATATCAGATTGGTATATTTTTTTCCCTTCTAATACTGGATAAAAATAAATTATAGCTACTAAAACAAAACCTAATATGGCAAGTAAATGAGGTAAGAAAGATTGTATTTTTTTCATTGGTAAAATAGATATCTAAATAAAACGCTAAGGTAAATAAAAAAAGGATATTGCAATAATATCCTTTAGAACAACTTGAAGTATTGTTTATCGTTTTAATCTATCTCTTCAAAATCAACATACTCTCCTACTTTCTTCTTTTCTGTAGGCATTTCTTTAGTGCTTGTTTTTTGAGAATTTGTATTTTGGTTACCATAAGTATTTTGTTGCCCAAACTGACCATTCATTTGGTCTTGCATTTTTTGTTGCATTTTATTCATGGCTCCTCTCATTAAAACTGGTGCAAAAATTCGGAACAAAAATTTAAACAAATAATAAAATAATATTATAATAGCTAGCGTTCTAAGTAAACTTGGGAATGATGCTGTTTCCATTCTAATTAAATTTAAAATTCAAAATTACGTTTATTAGTAGATAAAAGCATACTAATGTTTCTTAAAATTATTATAAAAATACTACTTTTGACCTAAATATTAGCAAGATGAAATACACTAAATGTTTATTCTTATTATTTTTCTTTGTTTATCAAGCTCATTATGCTCAATTTACAGATGAAATCAACTCTAATCGTCCGGGAAAATCTATGATGGCTTTTTCTGTTGGTAAATCTATTATTCAAGTTGAAACTGGTTTAAATTTTCAAAATGAGGATCATGCAGCATTAAAATATGACGCAAACGGAGTTATTGCAGAACTTGACTTTCGTTGGGGTTTATTTTTTGAAGAATTAGAATTCATTGCTGAACTCCAATATCAAAACGATAAATATAATTCCAGTTTTGAAAGTAAAAATCGTTCTGCTTTAAAGAAAACATTAATAGGTGTTAAGTATTTAATCTACGACCCTTTTAAAAATTATGAAGTAAAAGAGAATTTATACAGTTGGAAAGCCAATCATAAATTCAATTGGAGACAATTTGTTCCTGCTGTAGCTGCTTATGCAGGTGTTAATCTTAGTTTTTCAGATAACCCATTTATTTATGCACCTACTTTTGTTAAAGAGCCTACTGTAAGTCCAAAAGTAATGTTAATTGCTCAAAATCATTTTGGTTCTCGCTGGGTTTTTGTGACTAATATAATGTATGACAAGATAGCTTCTGATTTTAATTCTATTAACTATGTAATAACATTAACAAGAGGTTTTAATGAAAAATGGTCTGGTTTTATTGAAAACCAAGGTTATAATGGTGATTATTATTCAGATGGCGTTTTTAGATTAGGAGCGGCTTATTTAATAAACAGCAGAATGCAAGTAGATGCTTCTATAGGAAAAAATATTAAAGATAGTCCTTCTTTATTTACTGCTGGAGCTGGTTTCTCATGGCGTTTTGATGCGAATTATAAGGAAGTAAAAATAGAAAAAGATAAAGGCAGCAAAATGGATAAAAAAATGAAGAAAAAAGCCGAAAAAGAAAAGAAAAAACGTAAAGACGAAGTAGAAATAGAATAAAAAATGATAACAATAAAAAAAGCGGAGACCAAAAAGGATCTTAAAGATTATATTTTATTCTCATTTGATTTATACAAAGGAAACCCTTATTGGGTTCCACCCATAATTGCAGAGGAATTAGAAACTTTTGACAAGTCTAAAAACCCTGCATTTGAAACAGCAGAAGCCCATTTTTATTTGGCTTATAAAGACAATACAATTGTAGGAAAAGTTGCTGCTATAATTAATTGGGATGAAGTGAATATCCTAAATAAAAGCAAAGTTCGTTTTGGTTGGTTTGATGCTATTGATGATATTGAAGTAACCAAAGCTTTATTAGATAAAGTTTACGAATTAGGTAACAAACATAGTTTAGAAATGGTGGAAGGACCAATAGGTTTTTCAAATTTAGATAAAGTAGGAGTCCTTGTTGAAGGCTTTAAAGAAATAGGCAATATGGTTACTTGGTATAGCATGCCTTATTATAAAGATCATTTTGAAAAATTAGGGTTACTAAAAGAAAAAGAATACATTGAAAGTTCCTTTTCATTTGCTAATATTGACCCTGCTCCTTTTACTAAAATTAGTAAATTAGTTCAACAACGTTATCAGTTAAGATGTCTAAACTTTACTAAAACAAAAGATATCATGCCTTATGTAGATGATATGTTTGAATTGTTTAACGAAACTTACTCAAAACTACAATCTTTTGTTGCTATTAATAAAGTTCAAAAAGAATATTTTAAGAAAAAATACATCAGCTTTATAAATCCAGAATTTATCAAATTCATAGTTGATAAAGACAATAAAATGGTTGCATTTGCAATAGTTATGCCTGGTTTTAGTGAAGCACTTCAAAAAGCAAAAGGAAAACTTTTTCCATTTGGTTTTTATCATTTATTACAAGCTAGAAAGCATTCTAAAGAAGCTGTTTTTTATTTAATTGGTGTAGCTCCAGAATATCAAAGCAAAGGTGTTACAGGTATTATTTTTGAAGAATATTACAAAGTATGTGAAGCGAAAGGAATAAAAACTTGCGTAAGAACTCCTGAATTAGAAGAAAACAATGCGATTCACAATTTATGGAAACATTTTGATACAAAAATCACTAAAAGAAGAAGAACTTATAGTAAAAAACTATAAAACACAAAAACCGAGTTATTTCAACTCGGTTTTTGTTTATTAATATATATTAGACGTTATTCCACTGGACCTTCCCATTGAGAAATACCTCCAACTAAATTATAAGCATTTGTAAAACCTAATTCTCTCATAATATTACATGCATTTGCACTTCTAGAACCAGCTGCACAATACACATAGTAATTTTTAGTTTTATCTAATTCTTCTAAAGCATAAATAAAACCTTGTCCTTTAAATATATCAATATTAAGTGCATCAGGAATTTTTCCGTTATTGAACTCGTCTTCAGTTCTAACATCTAAAATTACTCCTTTTTCATCAGTTAAAAACTGACTCCACCACTGTTGTTGCTCTAAATTCATATTCATTAATTTGCACCAAAAATACTATGCTTTAATGGAACATCCAATAGCTTTTGTCATTTTTACAGAAACTTCCTTATTTTTTAATAAAGCATCCACTGCATTTTCTACATATTTTACTTTAACAGCAGTTTCATCTGTATGATTGTCATCTATTGCTCCAATATATTTTACAATATTACCTTCTTTAGTTTTTTTCAATACATAAACATGAGGCGTTTTTGTAGCTCCATACTGTGGATAAATTTTTTGACCTTCATCAAATAAATAAGGAAAAGTAAATCCTTTCTCTTTGGCTCTTACTTTCATTAATTCAAAACTATCTTTCTCTTGAACTTCAGGATTATTTGGATTAATTGCAATAACAGGATACCCTAATTTCTTATATTTTTTATCCAATGCAATTATTCGATCTTCATAAGCAATAGCAAATGGACAATGATTACAAGTAAAAATAACAATATATCCTTTTACATCTTTATAATCGCTTAAGGATACCATTTTATCATCAATATTTTTCAATTTAAAATCAGTAGCCTTATCTCCTACTTCATAACCAGAAGTTACTACTCTATTAAAAGTAAATGCACTTACAAGTCCAAATACCAATACACTTAATACAATTTTTAAAGCTTTCATTCTTTTTATTTATTTGTTTAACATTTTTAAAAGTTCTTTTTCTAATTCTTCATAAGTAAAGGATTGTTCATAAAAAGCCGCATCATCATTCTTGTATATAATTGTAGCTGGTATAGCTCCACTCCAACCTTTATTAACTTTCTCTATCCAAGAATTAGCATCAGGATCATTTAAATGAATAACATCTGACACTAACTTTTTTCTTTTTATAAATGGAAGTAAACTTGTTTCAACTTTTTTAGGAAAATCTAGACTTACTAAAATAATTTTCACATTTTTTTCTTTGTATTTTTTACCAATTCCCTCAAAATAAGGCAATTCTTTTATACAAGGTGCACACCATGTAGCCCAAAAATTGATAATATAAATAGTATCATCTTTTTGTTTAAAAAAAGTTTCTAATCCTTCAAAATCATATGAAGATACAGTTATCCCCTCTAATTCATACACTTTGATAGGTTGTACATTCTTTTGACTATAAATGACTGTTGCCACTAATAGGCATACAATGAATATTAATTTTTTCATAACAGGTTAAAAATAACTATTCTAGTCTCAGCTAATAAAAAATTAATAAAAATTTAACAAACATTTGTATATACAAATAAATAAATACATTACATTTGTACATACAAATTTTGTAAATACAAATGAAAATAGAAGATGAAATAAAAAGTACCATTGAATTAAGTATTGCTAAAAAAGTAACTCTTAATTTGAAATTCACTACAAATTTTCTTGGTGACAAATTTAATGACGTATTAAAACCATATGAAATTTCCAGTGAACAATATAATGTATTAAGGATTTTAAGAGGACAAAAGGGAAAACTTATAAATATGCAAGATATCCAAGAACGAATGGTTACTAAAAACAGTAACACTACTCGTTTAATTGATAAATTGTTATTTAAGGAAATGGTAGAACGAAATATTTGTCCTAACAATAGAAGAAAAATTGAAATTAATATTACAAAAAAAGGATTAGATATTCTTTTAGAGTTAGATCCTTTAATTGAAAGGTACGAAAGTGAATTAACAAAAAAATTAACAGCAGAAGAATTAGAAAAATTAAATTATTTATTAGAGAAAATTAGAGAAAATTAATATGAACACTTTTATTGAAAATCAAAATTGGAGATATGCAACAAAAAAATTTGATGCCACAAGAAAAATCTCAAACAGCGATCTTGAAATTTTAAAAGACGCTATACGCTTAAGTACTTCGTCTTATGGTTTACAGCCATATCAGGTTTTTATAATTGAAAATCCTGAGTTAAGAACAAAATTACAACCTGCTTCTTGGGGACAAACTCAAATTGTAGATGCTTCACATTTATTTGTATTTGCAAATATTGTAAATGTAAATGAAAGCCAAATAGATGACTATATAACTAACATGGCTCAAACTAGAGGATTAAATACGGAAAGTTTAAAACCATATAGTGATTTTATGAAATCAAAAATAATAACCCTTCCTTCAGATTCTAAATCTGTTTGGGCTTCAAAACAAACCTATTTAGCTTTAGGGAATCTATTAAACGTAGCCGCTGAGTTAAAAATAGACGTTACTCCAATGGAAGGTTTTGAACCAGAAAAATATAACGAAATCTTAGGATTAAATGCATTAGGATTAAATGCATCTCTAGTAGCTGCAATTGGATATCGTCATGAAGAAGATGCTACCCAACATTATACTAAAGTTCGTAAACCAAACGAAGAATTATTTATTACTCTATAATTATTAAAATTAAAAACAAAACGATGAAAAATTTAAAAACAATTGCAGTAGCATTAATTACATTAGTTTCATTCTCAGCGAATGCACAAACTACTAAAAAGGTAAATGTTGAAAAAAGTAAGATTGAATGGCTTGGTAAAAAAGTAACTGGTCAACACAATGGAACAATCAATTTAAAAGAAGGTGCTTTAGTATTTAAAGGAAAAGCTTTAGCTGGTGGAAATTTCACAGTAGATATGACTTCAATAAACACTACAGATTTAGAAGGTGGAATGAAAGATAAACTAGACGGACATTTAAAATCAGAAGATTTTTTTGGTGTAGAAAGTCACCCAACAGCAAAATTAGTTTTCAAAACTTTAGCAGATAAAGGTAATAATGTGTATACTATTACTGCAGATTTAGAAATCAAAGGAAAAACAAATCCTATTGTTTTTGATATGACAGTAAATAAAGATACAGCAACTTCAAAATTAATTGTAGATAGAGCTAAATATGATATTAAATATGGTTCTGGTTCCTTCTTTGACAACTTAGGAGACAAAACAATCTATGACGAATTCGAATTAGATGTTACTTTAAACTTCTAATAAAAAAAATGCTATGAATAAGAAAATGCCCATTAATTTGGGCATTTTTTTTGACCTTTTAGAAACATTTTATTTTAGTACTTTTATGTTTCAAAATAAACTCATGACTAAATTAGAATTACCAAACTTCTTTCTTACTACTAAAACATTACCAGAAGTCTACGCCCATTACTTTGTAAGTGATGCCTATTCTACTAAAACTAAAATTCAATTAAACACCAATTTAATTAGTTTTTTATTTGAAGGTTCCAAAGAATTGTATCATGAAAATTACTCCAAAACTATTACAGAAAATCAATTTGTATTAGCAAAACACGGCAATTGTATGATGTCTGAAAAATTATCGGATAATAAAAAATATGCTAGTTTACTTTTCTTTTTTAATGATAACTTTATCACAGATTTTAAAAGAAAATATAAACTTATCTCTAATGCCGAAAATAAAAAACAGAAAAAGCAGAAAAAATTTAAAGTCCTAGAATACGATAGCTTTATCAAAAATTTTGTTATCTCTATGAGACAATTATTGGATTCCAATACCAAAATGAATGAATTTTTTTTCAAACTGAAACTAGAAGAAATTCTTTATTATTTAGTTCAAAAAAAAGAGGTTGAAATTCTAAACTTTTTTTCCACTACTCCTATTCAAAAACATCATATTCGTTTAAAAAATACAGTTGAAAATAATATTTTTTCAAAGTTAACCCTAGAAGAATTAGCTTTTTTATCTCATATGAGTTTGTCTACTTTTAAAAGAGAATTCAATAAAATTTATGGAATGTCACCAAGTAAATGGATCCAAGAAAAAAGACTAGAAAAATCAGCTCAAATGTTACTAATTGAAAAAGAAAGACCAATAGATGTTTATGCAACAATAGGATATGAAAGTCTCTCTAGTTTTACGCAATCTTTCAAACATAAATTTGGCATTACACCTAAACAATATCAAATTCAGGAATTGAGCTAATAGCAACATTTTTTGACCATTTAGAACAATTAATTAACATGGATATAATTTACTTTTGAACTATCAAATTAAATTTAAATATCATGAAAAAATTTGCTTTCGTATTATTTTTATTGGCTACAACATTCAGTCAAGCACAAACATTTACTTTAAAAAGTAAAGACGTAGGTGGTCAATCAACAAAAAAACAAGAATTTAATGGTTTTGGTTGCTCTGGTGAAAACATTTCACCACAATTGTTTTGGGAAAACGCACCAAAAGGAACCAAAAGTTTTGCTATTACTATGTATGATCCAGATGCTCCTACAGGAAGTGGTTTTTGGCATTGGGTCATTTTTGATATTCCATCAAATGTAAATGAATTGGTTTCCAATACAGGAAATGTAAGTCTAGATTTAACACCAAAAGGTGCCATTCAAAGTAAAACAAGTTACGGTGCAAACGGTTACGGTGGTCCATGTCCTCCTAAAGGTCACGGAATTCATAGTTATATCCTAACGATACATGCCCTTAAAATAGACAAATTAGGTTTAACCGAAAGTACAAACGCAGAAATTGTAGGATATTATTTATGGCAAAATACTATTGAAAAAGCATCAATTGTTATGTACTATAACAGATAAAAATCAGAAAAAATAAACAAATATCATAGAAAAATTTGCATTATTAGCTCGTTTAGAAGCTAAACCTGGAAAAGAAAAAGAAGTAGCCGACTTTCTAAAAAGTGCTTTACCACTAGTTTTAGAAGAACCAGATACTGTAAATTGGTACGGTTGGCAAATAGGTGAATCTACTTTCGGTATTTTCGACACATTTGAAACGGAAACTGGAAGAAAAGCACATTTAGAAGGAAAAGTTGCAGCTGCACTTATGGCTCATGCTGGTGAATTATTATCAAAAGAACCAAGTATAGAATTCGTAGAATTATTAGCTGTTAAATAATTTTAATTTTTCTAAAATAATTTGGATTTAAAAAAAATATTTTAATACATTTGTATCAATATTAAGATTATGAACACATTTTTAAATACTACTTGGTGGTGGAGTAACTTACGTCAGTCGTCGTGAGCAAATCCTGCTATAGTATAATTTAATTCAAATACATAGAAAAGGCTTGTCAATCACGACAAGCCTTTTTTTATTTTAAGAATTTAGTAAAATTGAAAATACAACAATGAAAACTTACAAACTGAAAACAAATTTCAAACAAATACTGGCAGACACTATTACTCCAGTTAGTGTTTACCTAAAAATAAGAGATAAATTTCCGAATAGTATTTTACTAGAAAGTAGTGACTATCATGGTAATGACAATAGTTTTTCTTATGTATGTTTTAATCCAATTGCGTCTATAAAAGTAGAAAATCAAAAAATTGAAACCCAATTTCCAGATGGTTATTCAGAAATTATTCCTATCGATGAATCCGTTAATGTTGCCAATGAAATAGAGCAGTTTTCTAAGCAATTTAAAACAGATGAAAATAATTTCAAGTTCATCACTCAAGGGCTTTTTGGTTACATTTCTTACGATGCTATACAATATTTCGAAAGTATTAAAATCGCTAATAAATCAACTGAAAATAAAATTCCAGAAATTTATTATGCAGTTTACCAAAATATCATTGCCATCAATCACTTTAAAAATGAGGCTTATATCTTTTGTCACGCTTACGATGATAAGAACAATACTGCAGAAATTGAGCAATTATTACAAGCTAAGAACTTCGCTTCTTTTTCGTTTACCAAATCTGGTGAAGTCGTTTCTAATTTAACAGATAAAGATTTTAGTAATTATGTAACCTTAGCCAAAAAACATTGCCAACGTGGAGATGTGTTCCAATTGGTTTTATCCAGACGCTTTTCACAAGCCTTTAAAGGTGATGAATTCAACGTATATAGAGCTTTACGAAGTATAAATCCTTCTCCTTATCTCTTCTATTTTGATTATGGAAACTTTAAAATATTTGGGTCTTCGCCCGAAGCACAATTAGTCATCAAAAACAATTATGCAGAAATTCATCCAATTGCAGGAACCTTTAGACGAACAGGAGATGACGAAAAAGATACAGAATTAGCTAAAAAATTGACTGAAGACACCAAAGAAAATAGCGAACATGTAATGCTTGTTGATCTAGCAAGAAACGATTTAAGTAGAAGTTGTAACGAAGTAAAAGTTGAAAAATATAAAGAAGTACAATTCTTCTCTCATGTCATTCATTTGGTTTCCAAAGTCACAGGAAAATTAAAAGCCAATCATCTTTTTATGGAATTGGTTACTAAAACGTTTCCAGCTGGAACTTTAAGTGGTGCACCAAAATACAAAGCCATGGAATTAATTGAATCTATTGAAAAGACAAACAGAAGTTTCTATGGTGGAGCAATTGGTTTTATGGATTTTAAAGGCAATTTCAATCACGCAATTATGATTAGAAGTTTCTTAAGTAAAAACCACACCTTACATTTTCAAGCAGGAGCAGGAATTGTAGCCAGTTCATCAGAAGAAAACGAAACTCAAGAAGTTTATAACAAATTAAGTGCGCTACAAAAAGCATTAGATTTAGCAGAAACGATTTAACTCATTATAAAATATACAATTTACAACATACATAAAAATGAAAATAGTAGTCATCGATAATTACGACAGTTTTACATACAATTTGGTGCATTATCTAGAAGATTTAAATGCAGAGGTTACCGTTTTCCGTAACGACGAATTCGAATTAGAGGAACTAGAAAAATTTGACAAAATTCTATTATCTCCTGGACCAGGTGTTCCAGATGAAGCTGGATTATTAAAAGCTGTAATTAAAAAATATGCTTCAACTAAAAGTATTTTTGGAGTTTGTTTGGGTTTACAAGCAATAGGAGAAGTTTTTGGTGGTAAACTAACCAATTTAGAGAAAGTCTACCATGGTGTGACTACCAAAGTCACTCAAGTAGAAGACGATTTTATTTTTAACGATTTACCAAAAGAAACAGAAGTTGGAAGATACCATTCTTGGGTTGTTGCCAATGAAAATCTACCAGAAGAATTAATAATAACATCAATTGATGAAAACGGACAAATCATGTCAATGAAACATAGCATTTATGATGTAAGAGGTGTCCAATATCATCCAGAAAGTGTCTTAACACCAAATGGCAAAAAAATACTAGAAAATTGGATTAAGAATTAGGTTTTCAAACACTAATTACTAATCACTTTTCACTAATTACTTAACAATAATGAAAACCATATTAAATAGATTAATCAATCACGAAATACTTTCAAAAGCGGAAGCCAAAGAAGTATTAGTCAACATATCAGCAGGAAATTACAACCAAAGCCAGATCGCGTCATTTTTGACAGTTTACATGATGCGAAGTATCACTATTGAAGAACTTTCGGGTTTTAGAGAAGCTTTATTAGAATTATGTATTCCAGTTGATTTTTCAGCTTATAACACCATCGATTTATGTGGAACAGGTGGTGATGGAAAAGATACCTTCAATATTTCAACTTTAGCTTCTTTCATAGTAGCTGGTACTGGAATAAAAGTTGCTAAACATGGTAATTACGGAGTTTCTTCTATTTCTGGATCAAGCAATGTAATGGAAAAGATGGGTGTTAAGTTTACCAATGATATTGATTTCTTAACCCAATCAATTGAAGAGACTAATATTGCTATTCTTCACGCTCCATTATTTCATCCAGCAATGAAAAATGTAGGACCGATTCGCAAAGAATTAGGTGTTAAAACTTTCTTTAATATGTTGGGACCTATGGTAAACCCATCTTTTCCAAAAAACCAAATGGTGGGTGTTTTTAGCTTAGAGTTAGCTCGAATGTATGCCTATTTGTACCAAAATACAACAACTAATTACAGTATTCTTCACGGATTAAGTGGTTTTGACGAAATTTCATTAACTGATGAAGTAAAAATCATTACCAATACATCAGAAAACATCTTAAAACCAAAAGAATTTCATTTGCCACAAATTCAATTAGAGAAAATAAAAGGAGGAAATACCATTGAAGAAGCTGCAAAAATATTCTATGATGTAATTTCTGGCAACGGTTCAGAAGAACAAAACAATGTTGTTTGTGTGAACGCAGCCATTGCTATCCAAACCATTGAAAAACAAGGTTTCGAAAATGCCTTAGCCAAAGCACAAGAAAGTTTAGCTAGCGGAAAAGCATTTGAAAAATTGAATCATTTAATCAAAATCAGTCGCTAATTACTTTTCACTAATTACTAACAAATGAACATCCTAGATAAAATCATAATTGATAAAAAAAGAGAAGTCACTTTAAAGAAAGGCATCATTCCAGTTTCTCAATTAGAAGCTTCTGTTTTATTTAATGGAAGAACCAATTCCATGTCTAAATTATTAAAAAATAGTAGGTCAGGAATTATTTCCGAACACAAACGTCGTTCTCCATCTAAATCAGTTATTAACAATAATCACACTGTTGAGGATGTGGTTTTAGGGTATCAAAATGCAGGTGTTTGCGGTATTTCTGTATTAACTGATGGTAAATACTTTGGAGGCTCTTTAGATGATTTATTATTGGCAAAAGCATCCGTAAATATTCCATTATTACGAAAAGAATTTATCGTTGACGAATACCAAATACTAGAAGCTAAAGCACACGGAGCAGATACAATTCTATTAATAGCTGCTGTTTTAACTCGTGAAGAAATAAAACAGTTATCTATATTTGCTCAAAGTCTGGCATTAGAAGTTTTATTAGAAGTTCATAATTTAGAAGAATTAGAAAAATCAATCATGCCTAGTTTAGACATGATTGGTGTTAATAACCGTAGTCTAAAAACTTTTGAAGTAAGTTTGAATTACAGCAAAGAATTAGCTAATCAAATCCCTGATGACTTTGTAAAAGTTTCTGAAAGTGGTATTAGTACAGTTGAAGTTGTAAAAGAATTACAACAATTTGGTTACCAAGGTTTTTTAATGGGAGAACACTTCATGAAAACCAATAATCCTGGTAAAGAAGCAAGCGAATTTATTAGAAAAATAATAGGACAATGAAAAAAGTGAAATTAAAAATATGTGGCATGAAGTATCCAGAAAATGTTCAGGATATTACTACACTAGAACCTGATTATTTAGGATTTATTTTTTGGGATAAATCTAAAAGATATTTTGATTTAACGGAACTTCCAAAATTAAATTCAAATATCAAAAAAGTAGGTGTTTTTGTTAATCCAACTTTAGAAGAAATTCAAGAAAAAGTAACTAATTTCCAACTAGATATCATCCAATTACACGGTCAAGAATCACCCGATTTTTGCAAAACTGTTCAAGAATTAAAAGTGGAAGTAATTAAGGCTTTTTCAATAAGCGTAAATTTCAACTTTGATCAATTAATAGAATATGAAAATACAATAGATTATTTTCTCTTTGATACTAAAGGAAAAAAACCAGGAGGAAATGGAATATCATTCGATTGGGAGTTATTAGAAAACTATTCATTAACCAAACCTTTTTTCTTAAGTGGTGGAATTGGAATAACAAGTATAGATGCGATAAAAACATTTTTGAGAAAAACAGTAGCACAATATTGTTATGGTGTGGATGTAAATAGTCGATTTGAAAAAAAACCAGGTTATAAAAACTATTCTAAACTTAAGAGATTTAAAAAATCATTATATGAAAACTAAATATGCAGTAGATGAATACGGATTCTACGGAAAATTTGGAGGAGCTTTCATTCCAGAAATGTTGTACCCAAATGTAGAAGAATTAAAAGAAAACTACTTGAAAATAATGGCTGAACCTAGTTTTCAAGAAGAGTTCAATGAATTATTAAAACAATATGTAGGACGACCTACTCCACTCTATTTTGCGAAACGTTTATCAGAGAAGTATAATACAAAAGTGTATTTAAAACGGGAAGACTTATGTCATACAGGTGCACACAAAGTAAACAATACGATTGGACAAATTTTAATGGCAAAACGTTTGGGTAAAACTAGAATTATTGCAGAAACTGGTGCTGGTCAACACGGTGTCGCAACGGCAACAGTTTGTGCTTTAATGGGTTTGGAGTGTATCGTTTATATGGGAGAAGTAGATATTAAGCGACAAGCTCCAAATGTGGCTCGAATGAAAATGCTTGGTGCAACTGTTCGTCCTGCAACATCTGGATCAAGAACCTTAAAAGATGCTACTAATGAAGCCATTCGTGATTGGATTAACAATCCTGTGGATACATTTTATATTATTGGTTCAGTGGTTGGACCGCATCCTTATCCAGATATGGTAGCTCGTTTTCAAAGTGTGATTTCCAAAGAAATTAAAACTCAATTATTAGAGCAAGAAGGTAAAGAAAATCCGGATTATGTAATTGCATGTGTTGGTGGTGGAAGTAATGCTGCTGGTGCTTTTTACGAATTTTTAGAAGACGAATCTGTAAAATTAATAGCAGTTGAGGCTGCAGGTCTTGGTGTAGATTCAGGTGAGAGTGCTGCTACTTCAGTTTTAGGAAAAATAGGTATTATTCACGGAAGTAAAACCTTATTAATGCAAACAGAAGACGGACAAATTACTGAACCCTATTCTATTTCTGCTGGTTTGGATTACCCTGGTGTGGGGCCATTACACGCTCATTTACATGATTCCAATCGTGCAGAATTCATAGCTGTTACGGATAAAGAAGCCATGCAATCAGGTTTAGAAATTTCAAAAATGGAAGGTATCATTCCAGCTATTGAAACCGCTCACGCATTCTCTGTCTTGGATAAAAAACAATTTAAACCTACAGACATTGTAGTTATCAATTTATCGGGAAGAGGTGATAAAGATTTGAATACATATATTGAATATTTTAATTTAAGTGATTAGTGAAAATAGCTTAAATTTTAAACCAAGAAAAGCAATGAACAGAATAAATAATAAATTACAAGAAGATAAAAAAATACTTTCTATCTATTTTACAGCTGGCTATCCAAAATTAGACGATACGGTTTCGATTATTAAGGAATTAGAACAAAACGGTGTAGACATGATTGAAATTGGCCTCCCTTTTTCTGATCCTTTGGCTGATGGACCAACCATTCAAGAAAGTTCCACTCAAGCTATTGAAAATGGTATGACTACTTCTCTCCTATTTGAGCAACTGGCTAACATTCGCGAAAGCGTAAAAATTCCTTTGCTAATTATGGGGTATTTTAATCCTATGATGCAATTTGGAATGGAAGAATTTTGCCAAAAATGTGCTGCAATTGGTATTGATGGTTTAATTATTCCAGATTTACCATTATATGTTTATGAAAATGAATATAAAACGTTATTTGAAAAATATGGTTTAAAAAATATCTTCTTAATTACACCACAAACTTCAAACGAACGTATTACTGAAATTGATACTATTTCTAATAGTTTCATTTACATGGTAAGCTCGGCAGCTGTAACTGGAAGTCAGTCAGGTTTTGGAAATGAACAAATAGATTATTTCAAACGAATTGCAGATTTGAATTTAAAAAACCAGCAAATAGTAGGTTTTGGAATTAAAGATGAAGAAACTTTCAACCAAGCGACAAAATATCAAAAAGGAGCGATAATTGGTAGCGCTTTTATTAAGTATTTGGCAAAAAATCCAGTTAATATGATTAAGGAGTTTATTTCTTTAATTAAAAAATAAAAAACTAAATATTCTAAATCCCAAATTCCAAACTATATGGTTTTTGGGATTTTATCTTTTTAATACAAACCAACATCTTTTCTCCTATCTTTGCTTTTCAAAATACTATATGATTCCAACGCTACTTTCATCTCCTTTACAAGGCTTTACCGATTTTCGATTTAGAAATGCATTACATAAATATTTTGGTGGCATTGATACTTTTTATGCTCCTTACATTCGCTTAGACGGGAAATTAATCATTAAAAATTCGTACCAACGCGATTTAAATTTGGAAAATAATACTACATTAGAATTGATTCCACAAGTAATGACTAATGATGCTGATGAATTTCTTTTTGTGGTAAAATACATTCAGGAATTGGGTTACAAAGAATTAAACTGGAATTTAGGTTGTCCTTATCCAATGGTAACCAAAAGAGGAATGGGTTCTGGATTAATTTGCCAACCTACAAAAATTGATCATATTTTAGAAAGAACGCATAGTGAAACAGATGTAGTGGTATCAATGAAAATGCGTATGGGTTATGAAAATCCAGAAGAAATTTTGGCTGTTTTTCCTATTTTGGATAAATATCCTTTAAAAAATATTGCCATTCATGCAAGAATTGGAAAACAACTCTATAATGGTGGTGTTAATTTAGAAGCTTTTCAACGTTGTACCGAAAATACCAAACATAAGCTATATTATAATGGTGATATCACTTCTGTTGCTAAATATAGAGAAATGCAAGAACGTTTTCCAAATATCGATCATTTCATGATTGGTCGTGGTTTAATTTCAGATCCATTTTTGCCGAGTATGATTAAAAATAATACTACTGATTATCCAAAAGACAGATGGCAAATTTTTAGCGATTTTCACGACACTATTTATCAAGAATATGACGCTGCACTTTCTGGACCAACACCCATTCGAATGAAAATGCTAGGTTTTTGGGGTTATTTTTCAAACTCCTTCTCTGATCCTCAAAAAACGTTTAAAAAAATTAAGAAAGCACAAAGTCCAAGAGCCTATCAAGAAGCGGTTAAGGAAATTTTTAATAAAGAAAAATAAACATAAAAATACATTGTTTATTTATAAAATTTAATTTCTCCTTTTTGAATTTTTAAAATTATCTATATTTAAAACATCTTTCTTTAAAAGCTCCTTTAACTTGGAATTTCTTCCATTATACCTATTTGAATGTTGTTAAAAAAAAGTTAAACAAAAATTAAACAATCGTTTAATTTAAACAAATGTTTAATTTTGTATCGTGATTAAAACGAATAGAAAATGACAGAGTTTAATTCAAAACAAATTGAGATTATCAACATAACTGAAAAACTCTTTGCAGAAAAGGGTTTTGATGGAACTTCAATCAGAGAAATAGCTAAAGCTGCTGAGATAAATGTAGCGATGGTCTCTTATTATTTTGGTTCAAAAGAAAAGTTACTAGAAGCTATAATTTTATATCGTGTTTCTGCTTTTGGAGTAATGTTAGAAAACCTTCAAAATGAACCCATTTCTCCAATAGAAAAAGTAAAAAAATATATTTGTTTCTACATCAAAAGAATTTATGAAAATAAGGATATCTATCAAATTCTTCATTTTGAAATTGTCAACCAAAAAAGAACGAGTGATTTTCCATTTTTTTCAGAAATAAAACGAAAAAACTTACAACTTCTAGAAAATATAATCGCTGAAGGAAAAAACAGTGCTATTTTCAAACCAAAATGCAATACTGTTCTGATTCCAACTTTAATCATTGGTACGTTTTCTCAATTCTATAACAATAAAAAATTCTATCAAGAGATGTTGAATTTGAATGATGAAGCTTCATTTGAACATTACATTTTAAATGACTTCATTGAAGAAATAACAAACGTAATATTAGGAATGTTAATTAAATAAAATAATGAATATCAACAAATTTATAATCATTGCTTTTTTTTCATTTGGATATATCCATTCCCAAGAAAATAAGCAATTATCATTGCAAGAAGCTATTACTTTAGCCACTACAAAAAGTAACCAAGCTATTTTAGCAGATACCAAAATAAAAACCTCAGAATGGGAATTGAAAACCGTTAAAAACAATCAATTACCAAATGTATCTTTATCAGGACAGTTTTTCAAATTGACGCAAGCCAATGTAAAAGGAAATTTAATTCCTGATTCTGGTGGAAATTTAGATATTAGTCAATTAGCAATAGGTCAAGCAACTGCTTCAGTTCCTGTTTTTAATGGTTTTAAAATTCATAACAGTATCAAAGCTTCTTCCAGTCTTAATCAAGCAGAAGTGAGTAATGCGCAACATACGAAAGAGCAAATTGCTATGTATGTAACGCAATTATACTTTGGTTTATACAAAACCCAACAAATGATTGCTTTAACAGAAGATTACCTAAAAAGTGCTCACCAACGGGTTGTCGATTTTCAAGCTATGGAAGATAATGGTTTATTGGCACACAATGATTTACTGAAAGCCAAATTACAAGAATCTGACATTGAGTTATCATTGGCTACAGCCAAAAAAAATAATTCGGTTTTAAACTTTCAATTGGCAAACTTTTTACAATTATCAGAAGGAACAAAAATTACAATTTCTGATGAAGCATTTCAAAGCTTAAAAACACTTTCTGGCAATTCAATTGAAAGAAAAGATTTAGAAGCTTTAACTTTTCAGGAAGAAGCTGCAAAAACCAATATTAAAATTGCTAAAGGGAATTATTACCCTTCCTTAAATTTAATTGGTGGATATATTGCTTTAGATGTAAAAAATGCATTAACAGTAACTAATGCCATGAATTTTGGAGCTGGAATTTCGTATGATGTTTCTTCTATTTTTAAGAATAAGAAAAATGTTGAAAAAGCAAAAAGTAAAGCACTTGAAACCGAAAATCAAGTTGCCATTTTAAGTGATAAGATAAAAGAGGAAGTACAAGAAGCTAATGAAAACTACCTTTTAGCTATTAAACAAAAAGAAGTGTATGAAAAAGCACAGCAACAAGCGGAAGAAAATTATAGAATTGTAAAAGACAAATATGACAACGGATTATCGAATACCAATGATTTATTAGAAGCTAATGTAGATCAGTTGCAAGCCAAAATAAATTACACGATTTCAAATTCTGATATCTTACAGAAATACTACGAATTACAATTCCAACAAGGAAAATTAACCCAATCAATAAATTAAAAAATAGCTTAAAAATGGAAAAAAAGCAAACCAATAAAAAATTCACCTTTATACTAATCGGATTAGTAACTTTAGGTGTAGTTTATGGTGGATACAAATACATTCACTCTCTTTCACATGAAACTACAGATGATGCTCAAATTGAACAAAATATGACTCCAATTATTCCTAGAGTCACTGGTTTTATTGCGAAAGTAAATGTAAAAGACAATCAATTCGTTAAAAAAGGAGATACACTATTTGTAATTGATAATAGTGATTATAAAGTGAGAGTTGAAGAAGCAAAAGCTGCATTATTAGCTGCAGAAAGTACCTTTGAAGTTTCAAAAGCAGATGTTGGAACTGCTCAAGTAGGTGTTTCCGTGAGTGATGCCAATACCAAATCTGCAACTACAAGTATAGAGTCTGCTGAAACGAGATTATGGAGAGCTACAAATGATTTTGAACGTTTTCAAAATTTGTACAACAACAAATCAATAACTAAACAACAATATGAGCAAGCTTTAGCAACTAAACAAGAAGCAGAGAGTCAATTGAAAATGATGAAGCAACAAAAAAGCGCTAGTGATTTTCAGAAAAACATTGCGGTTACAAGAACAAATGTTTCTCAAAAACAAACTGCTGTAGCTTCAGCTAATATTGCAAGAGCACAAGCTGCTTTAGATGCTGCTCTTTTAAACCTAAATTACACAGTAGTTACTGCAGCAACAAACGGACAAGTTTCAACTATTGACTTACAACCAGGGCAATTAGTACAACCAGGACAATCTTTGTTTTATATCATTAATACGGAAGACGTTTGGGTAGTAGCAAATTTCAAAGAAACGCAATTAAACAAAATGAAATTGGGTCAAAAAGTAGAAATTAAAGCAGATGCTTTTCCTGATGCCGATTTTGAAGGAACCATTACTTCATTCTCACCAGCAACAGGTTCTCGTTTTTCTTTACTACCTCCAGATAATGCTACCGGGAACTTTGTAAAAACAGTACAACGTTTACCTGTAAAAATTTCGTTAACTACTAATAACGATAAAGAGAAAATAAAATCCTTACGTTCAGGAATGAATGTTGAAGTGGATGTACATCTTAAATAACTATGAGCACTAATACAACAAACATACAAGAAGATAGTTTAGTTGAATATGGCTTTAATCGAGTAATTATAACCATTACAGCAGTCTTATGTGCCCTTTTAGAAATTGTGGATACCACGATTGTAAATGTGGCCTTAAACGACATGCGTGGAAGTCTTGGTGCAACATTAACAGACGTAGCATGGGTAATTACTGCTTATGCTATTGCCAATGTAATTGTGATACCAATGACTAGTTGGTTATCGCAACAATTTGGTCGTAGAAACTATTTTGCAGCTTCCATTATCATATTTACCTCAGCTTCTTTTTTGTGTGGAAATGCTACGGGAATTTGGGAACTAATTATATTTAGATTTATTCAAGGTTTAGGTGGTGGTGCTTTATTAGTTACATCGCAAACCATTATTACTGAAAGTTATCCTGTTGCCAAAAGAGGAATGGCGCAAGCTATTTATGGAATGGGTGTTATTGTAGGTCCAACACTTGGTCCTCCATTAGGAGGGTATTTGGTAGATACTTATTCTTGGCCTTATATCTTTTACATTAATATTCCCATTGGAATTATTGCAACTCTGTTAACACTACGTTATGTAAAAAGTCCAAAATATGGAGAAAAACTAAGTAGTAAACAAGTAGACTGGTATGGAATACTAACGTTAGCTGGATTTATTGGTTCGCTTCAATACGTTTTAGAACATGGTCAACAAGACGATTGGTTCAATGATACTAGTATTGTTACTCTCAGTTTAGTAAGCTTTTTTAGTTTGTTTTTCTTTATTTGGAGAGAACTCACTTACGAATATCCTATTGTTAACCTCAGAGTTTTAAAAGACATCAATTTAAAAGTGGGAACAATTTTAAGTTTCATCATGGGCTTTGGATTATATGGTTCTACTTTTATTATTCCCATTTACACGCAATCCATTTTAGGTTGGACAGCAACAGATGCTGGATTACTTTTAATTCCAAGTTCGTTAATGACTGCCTTTATGATGCCAATTATTGGTCAATTATTACAAAAAGGAGTCCCACAAAAATACCTAGTAGCTTTAGGATTTTTAATGTTTTTCTTTTTTACCTTTTGGATGTATAGCATCATGACACCTGATACAGGAGATGAATATATGTATTGGCCTTTAATTATTAGAGGGTTAGGTTTAGGATTACTTTTTGTACCTATCACCACCCTATCGCTATCCACTTTAAAAGGAAAAAGTATTGGAGAAGGTGCAGCTTTTACAGGAATGTTACGTCAATTAGGAGGTTCATTTGGTATTGCCATAATTACTACATTTATTGCAAGATTTAGTCAAGAACATCGTGTCAACTTAATTGCTAACATTGATGTTACTAAAGTTCAAGTACAAGATAGAATTCATCAATTGCAAATGGGTTTTATGTCTAAAGGATTTAGTACCAATGAAGCTTTAGCAAAAGCGCACCAAGTACTAAATATGGGTGTTGTAAAGCAAAGTACGGTTTTAGCGTATATGGACATCTTTTTATACTTAGGCATTTTATTTTTAATATGTGTACCTGCTATACTTTTAATTAAAAACAACAAGAATAAAGTAAACATTAGTGAAGCCATGCATTAATAAAACATTTATAGTAAGAAGAATCCAAGTTAACGCTTGGATTTTTTTGTGCCTTACTATAGTCTTTTTAATTATATTTGAAAAATTTCGTCAAATAATACCAAATGCTAACCTTCAATAAAAAGTATTTTCTACTTACCCTTATCATTTTCTTTATCGAAGTTATAATTGCTTTGTACATAAATGATAATTTTATAAGACCTTACTTAGGTGATGTTTTAGTAGTAATTCTTATTTATTGCTTTGTAAAAACTTTTATAAAAATACCAGTGGTTACTGCAGCCCTATTTGTACTACTTTTCTCTTTTACAGTTGAGTTGTTGCAATTTTTAAATATCGTAAAAATACTAGGTTTAGAAGAGTATAAAATAGCTCGCATAGTTATTGGTACTTCTTTCTCTTGGGCTGATTTAGTATGCTATACGGTAGGAATAGGAATTGTAGTGTGGGTTGAAAAGAAATCGTATTTCTAATTGGCAACAAAAAGAACAAATCCTTTCAACAAGTTTTAGATCAAATTGAATTGGAATAGCTTTTCATTTATTTTTGGAAAACAAAATGATAAATCAAACAAATTATAATGCAGCACTAAAATGAAACAAATTAGTACCATTGTATTACTATTACTCTTTGTAAGTTGTAATTCAAAACCGGATAACCCAAAAGTAGCATCAACTAAATCTTATGCTACTGTTACAACCGATAAGGATACTTTGTTTTCTATAAATAAAGGTCAGTTTGAGTATGGTTCATCTTGCGGATTTGTGAATAAAAAAGGAGACACAATTATACCCATTGGAACAATTGGCATGTGCTTTACGGATACATTCACAACATTTGCTTATGTTTTCGACAAGGAACGTTATGGTGATGGAATGGTTGCTATCAATCGAAACAAAGAAGTGATTTTTGATGCCTATTTATTTGACAATGGTCCAGATTATTTATCCGATGGATTATTTAGAATAATGCGCAATGGAAAAATAGGATTTGCAAATGAAATTGGTGAAGTAATAATTGAACCTAAATTTGAATGTGCATATCCTTTTGAGGATGGAAAGTCAAAAGTGGCTTATGATTGTGAAACCATTTCAGATGATTTAGAACATAAATCTTGGGAAAGTTCCCATTGGTTTTACATTGATAAGAATGGAAATAAAATAAGCGCACTATAACAATAAATAAACAAAAACATATTTAAAATAAACATTCTACCTCGTAAAAATCAATTTATTTCCTTTACTCAAATTACTATCAAAAACATAACCTTCATAATTGAATTTTTTCAAATCTTCAATGGTTTTAGCATCTGTATCAATAATATAACGTACCATTAAACCTCTAGCTTTTTTTGCGAAGAAACTAATCATTTTTAATTTCCCGTCTTTATAATCTTTAAATTCTGGAGTAATTACTGGTACTTTTAAAGCTTTTGTATCTACTGCACTGAAATATTCATTACTGGCTAGGTTTAAGAATAATTCGTCTTTAGTCAATTCTTTATTTAAAGCATCAGTAATTGTTTTTTTCCAAAACTCGTATAAATTCTTTTTGGTACCAATTTTTAAAGAAGTTCCCATTTCCAATCGATACGGTTGCATTAAATCCAAAGGTTTTAAAACACCATACAAACCTGATAAAATACGTAATTTATCTTGTAACTCATCCAATTTTTCAGTTGGAATGGTGTACGCATCCAAACCTGTATACACATCACCATTAAAAGCATACACAGCTGGTCGTGCATTTTCAGCAGTAAAAGGCGTTTGCCAATCTTGATTACGTTGCCAATTCAAATCAGCCAACTTTTCAGAAATGGACATTAAATCCATCAATTGTTTTGGCTTTTGTTTTTTTAAGATTTTATGTATGGTTTCTGATTTTGTAATAAAATCAGATTGTGTGAACTTTTCTGTTGGTAATTTGGTTTCAAAATCCAATGATTTTGCTGGTGAAATAACAATTTTCATATCTCTTTTTTATCGTTTTCCAAATGTACGAAAAAGAGTAAATTTTGGATTACAATTTTTATCAAAAATAATTATAGTTGGATTGGTATTATGGATGAGATTGTTTTTATTAATTTTGAAATATTTACAATACATCACTATTTTAAATAATTTATGGGAGAATATATACCACTAATTAAAGGTGAAATGGAAGGTTTTAAGATTGGGCTAACTTCTGATTTAATTTTATGGGAGCATACTAAAAGTTTAGACTATTCGAAGTATCATGGAGAATGGCTTGTGGGTTATGGTTTTGGATTTCAAATAGGTAAAAATATCAGAATACAAGTTAAAAATAATTCAGGGCCAAAAAACTTTGAAACTAACATAAAGTCAATTTTATTTTTACAAAATAGAATTTATAATTATGGTAAATTTCATGATAAGCTACAAATATATTTACAAAATATATCAAACTGGAATCAAATATTACTACAAAAAGAAACCATAGAAAATACTAAAAAACTTTTAAGTGAAAAGAAACTTCAAAGAAGTTTGAACAATGTATATAACTACTACAAAGAAAATTATGCTTTAGTTGCTCAAATGCACTTTTATGTATTACTAAAAAAATTATCTGATGCAAGGCATTCCAAACAACAGAAAAAAATAACTTCAGAAGCATATTTAAACAAAAAGTTTGAAATACAAAATAAATTAGAAGATTGGCTAACAAATAAATCTTAAAAATTATTTCATCCCAAAAGACTTTTATTATTTTTCCTATATTTGGTACAATAAGTTATAGTTCTTTATGATTTTATTCGAACTCATATTAGATTTCCTAATAAATCTCCTTGATTTTCAATTCCTAAAAGATTTGAAAAAGAAAAAAGCCACAGCAAAAGAAAATAAGCTGCTTCCAAGCACAAAAATTTTTATTACTATTTTATGCATAACGTTCCTATTTTCTTTTGGGTTTGCTACCTACAAAAACTATTTTGGTGATGATAAAAAAGTCCAAGAGGAATTATCTAAAGTAATAGCATTATTGGATAAAGAAAAAGAAAGTATGGGTTTTTATCCCAAAGAATTAACTGAAATCATTAGAAATAATCCTTTGCATAAAAACATTACAATTGATCTTTGGGGCAATGCATATCATTATAAATCTATTAATAATGGTAGCACTTATATTCTTTTATCTAAAGGAAGAGATGGAATTTTAAATACGGATGATGATATTATAAAATAGAAAAATCAAAAAAATAGAAAATATGAAATTAGGAGCCTTTTCAGTAAGTTTAAGTGTTAAAGATATTAAAGTTTCAAAACAATTTTATGAAAATTTAGGTTTTTCAGTATTTGCTGGTGACTTGGAAAAAAATTACCTCATCATGAAAAATGATAAAACAATAATTGGTCTTTTTCAAGGGATGTTTTCCAATAATATTTTAACATTCAATCCTGGTTGGGATGAAAATGCAACTGCTTTAGAAAACTTTAATTACATTAGAACCATCCAGAAAGACCTTGTAGCTAAAGGCATCACCATTGAAAAACCGATTGATGAAAATACAACAGGACCAGCAAATATAGTTATTACTGATCCTGATGGTAATGTGATTTTGCTAGACCAACATATATAGTCTATCTAAATTTTTATTCGTCTTCACTATACGATTGTGCTTTGCTATAGACTCTCCATTTTTCAATACAATCTACCATATCTTGAGGAATTTCTGTATCAAAACGCATGAATTCTTTAGTAATAGGATGTTCAAAACCTAAAGTTTTTGCATGAAGAGCTTGTCTAGGTAACACTTTAAAACAGTTGTCTACAAATTGCTTGTATTTGGTAAAAGTTGTTCCTTTTAAAATGGCATTTCCACCATAACGTTCGTCATTAAATAAAGTATGCCCAATGTATTTCATGTGAACGCGAATTTGGTGCGTTCTTCCAGTTTCTAATCGGCATGAAATTAAAGTTACATAACCTAATCGTTCTAGAACTTTATAATGGGTTACAGCTGGTTTCCCTTTTTCTCCTTCAGGATAAACAGCCATTTGCATTCTATTGGAAACATGTCTATCGATATTGCCTTCAATGGTTCCTTCATCTTCTTTTACATCACCCCAAACGATAGCAACATATTCTCTTTCAGAAGTTTTTGCTGCAAATTGTTTGGTTAAATAATCCATAGCCAATTCTGTTTTAGCAACCACCAATAATCCTGAAGTATCTTTATCAATACGATGTACTAATCCTGGTCGCTCTGAGCTATTCATGGGTAAATTATCAAAATGATAAGCCAAAGCATTCACTAAAGTGCCTGAATAATTACCATGTCCAGGATGAACCACCATACCTACTGGCTTATTAATCACAATGACTTGATCATCTTCATACACAATATCCAAAGGAATATTTTCTCCTTTTAATAAATGTTCATAAGGAGGGTGTTCTAGCATAACCCTAACCACATCATCAGGCTTTACCTTATAATTGGATTTTACAGCTATATCATTGACAAAAATCGAACCTGAATCGGCTGCTTTTTGAATTTTGCTTCTTGTAGTATTTTCTATAGCATTCATCAAGAATTTATCTATTCTCAACGCTTGTTGACCTTTGGCTATAACAAATCGATGATGTTCATGTAAATCATCCTCTAAATCGTCATTGGGTACTGTGTACGCTGTCATTTTATTTTCTATCTAAATTCATCTGGAAGTTGTTCTTCTTCTGACTCTAAAATCATATCAGATTGGTCAAAAACTTCTTTTCCATCTCCTAAAACAAAATCCACTACAGAATTTTTCTTTACTTTATCTCCTTCTTTCAATGTTTTACCATTCTGAGTTAAACTCAAAACAACATCTTTAGCCATATTCTTTTTATATGTTATCCTACCTTCTTTTAAACCCATCGATTTTAAATTGGCACTTATTTGACGGTATGTTTTTTCTTTAAAATCTGGTAAGATTACATCTGTATATCCTCCAGAATTTACTTTTACATATATTTTTCTACCATTTTTAACAGTAGTTCCAAACTTTGGACTTTGTTCTACAATGGAATAAGGAGGCATGTCTTTTCGAAAATCTACTGTATCTAATAACAATAATTCTAAACCTAACTCTTTTAATTTTTCATCGGCAATAACCACTTGCATTTTAGATAAATCTGGAACAGGAATTTCTTCTCCATGATTTGTCTTAACGTCTAAAAATTTTAATAATGCGAAACCTAAAACTACAATGATACCAAAAGCAATAGCTAATTGTATAAGAAATGTTTTACTGGTTAAGAATTTTCGTATGCTCATAAATATTCAATTTTGACAAAGATATAAAATAGAAAAGATTTAGAGTTATAAATAAATAATGTAATTTTGTTTACTTATTAACGGAATTATATGAAAAATGTTGCCATCATCATGGGTGGATATTCTAGCGAATACAAAATCTCTCTTTCTAGTGGAAATGTAGTTTACCAAAATTTGGAAGCTTCTAACTACAATATATATAAAATTCACATCTTAAAAGACAAATGGGTTTATGTCTCAACTGACAATACGGAATATCCTATTGATAAAAGTGATTTTTCTGTTGTTATTGAAGATAAAAAAACAACTTTTGATGTAGTCTTCAATGCCATACATGGAACTCCTGGAGAAGATGGCTTGCTACAAGCTTACTTTGAACTTTTAGGCATTCCACAAACTTCGTGTGATTATTATCAGGCTGCTTTGACTTTTAACAAACGAGATACACTTTCTGTTTTAAAGCCTTATGGTATTAAAACTGCAACTTCACATTATTTGAATTTTGGAGATGAAATTAAGGCTGACGAAATTTTAAAAAATATTGGGTTACCTTGTTTTGTTAAGCCAAATAAATCAGGTTCTAGTTTTGGAATATCCAAAGTAAAAACAGCCGAGGAATTCCTTCCTGCTATAGAAATGGCCTATAAAGAAGACAATGAAATTATTATTGAAAGTTTTCTAGACGGAACAGAAGTGTCTGTAGGAGTGATTAGTTTTAAAGGGAAAACGAAAGTTTTACCTATTACAGAAATTGTATCTGAAAATGATTTCTTTGATTATGAAGCTAAATATTTAGGAAAATCTAAAGAAATTACTCCGGCAAGAATTTCGGATGGAATGAAACAAAAAATAGAATCGGTTGCTAAAAAAGCATACGAGGTATTAAAGATGAAAGGATTTTCTCGTAGCGAATTTATAATTGTAAATGGAGAGCCATATATGTTAGAAATAAATACGGTTCCTGGTTTAACCAATGAAAGTATTTTACCGCAACAAGCTCGTGAAGCAGGAATTTCTTTACCCGAACTTTTTGAAAATGCTATTGAAGAAGCTTTAAAATAAAAAAATAACTTTACCTTTATACCTATGATTTTTTACGGAACCAATTCTTCGAAAATTAAAACAGGCCAACTTAGGAATGTAAAATGTCCAAATTGCGATAATGATGCCACAATGACTTATAGCGTTTTTGGTAAATATTTTTATATTTATTGGATTCCATTTTTCCCAATTGGAAAAGTAAATATTGTTGAATGCAATACTTGTAAAGCAACTTATGATATTAAAAATCTAGACCAAAAAATTAAAGCTAAATTTAAAATTGAGCAAGATAGAAATCCAATAAAGACTCCACTTAAACACTTTAGCGGAATTGGTATTGTAGCTGCCATAATAATTGGTGGAATCTTTTATGATAAAATGGAAGAAGATAAGACACTAGATTATGCTAAAAAACCAAAAATAGGTGATGTTTATTATTTTGAATTACCTGAGCTAAGAGGACATTATTCTACTTTAAAAATTACAAAAATCACAAAGGATAGTGTTTTTGTAGTAGAAAACAATATGGAAATAGATTCTAAATCTGAAATCGATCAAATTTTAAAAGAAAAGAATTATACTTACCCCTTTTCCTATTCAAAAGAAGAATTAAAAAATTTAACTCAAGACTTAAGTGTATTCTATAAAATAACAAGAGACTGATGAAAAAATATATTCCAATACTATTTCTAATTTTTCAAGTGAGTTTTGCTCAAGAAAAAAACATTCCTAAAGACCAAATGAAGTCGATTCGTTATGAATATAATTGGAAGGAAGAAGAAGAATTCCTAATCATCAATTATCGCTTTCCGCAAGACTATTGTCCGTACGAGAATTATACCGAATTAGAAAGGACTTATAATTGGTTAAACAATAAAGTATACAGTAAGGTGGATATGACCAATATTAGAAATATATTTATCTATGATGATAAGTTAGCAGCCAAACCTATACTAGATAATACAACCCATTATGATGATATAGGTCGCTATTTCTTGAAAAATTTCTTTGACAAAAAAGGGAGCTGCATTGGCTTACTGATTATCAATAAAAAAGGAGCCTATAAATCTATCATAGGAGAATATTCCAGTAAAGATATTAATAATCTTACGGAAGCATTAAAAATAAAATAATGAAATCGCCATTAACAAAAAGTTTGCTTAAGCAAATAACAAAAAAAGCGATACCATATATGACCGTTAAAAAATAAAATATACATATATGAGAAGAGCGATATTCCCTGGTTCATTTGATCCCATTACTAATGGTCATTCCGATATTATAAAAAGAGGTATTTCATTATTTGATGAAGTCATTGTAGCCATTGGTATAAATGCCGAAAAAAAATACATGTTTTCTTTAGAAGAACGTAAAAGATTCATTGAAGAAACATTCAAAGACGAACCTAAAGTACGCGTTATTACCTATCAAGGACTAACCATAGATTTGTGTAAAAAAGAAAAAGCAGATTTTATTCTAAGAGGACTTCGTAATCCTGCAGATTTTGAATTTGAAAAAGCCATTGCACATACCAATAGAAGCTTATCCCAAATTGAAACGGTATTCTTACTAACTGCAGCTCGAACTTCTTATATTTCATCTAGCATTGTGAGGGATGTGTTAAGAAATGGTGGTGACATTACCAGATTAGTTCCTGAAGCTGTCATGGGTCTAAAGTAATTATAATTTATAACTACTTATCAATCTTAATCATTTCGAGATTAAAGTATTAAATTTATAGAACTAGTAACTTAATACACAGAACTAGTCATCAAATTTTGCTTAATAGTAATTGAGTTTGGTTTAAACTTCATTTAAG
The DNA here is from genome assembly GCF_006491595.2 of Flavobacterium jejuense. Lineage (GTDB taxonomy): Bacteria > Bacteroidota > Bacteroidia > Flavobacteriales > Flavobacteriaceae > Flavobacterium > Flavobacterium jejuense. The sequence goes on along the minus strand of NZ_VEVQ02000001.1, from coordinate 311,598 downwards.
CGTTAGGTTTCTTCAATTTGAAATGCTTACTTTTGCATTTTTATTTTAAAAGCCAAAAAATAGCATGAGACAAGTACTCAATCTTTTCGATTTTAAACAAAAAGTAGATTATAAAACAGAAATATTAGCGGGCTTAACCGTTGCTATGACAATGATTCCTGAATCATTATCGTTTGCTATTTTAGCAGACTTCCCTCCTCTTGTAGGCCTATATGGGGCTTTAATCATGGGAATTATAACAGCTATTTTTGGAGGAAGACCAGGTTTAATTTCTGGTGGTGCTGGTGCAACAGTAATCGTTTTGATTGCTTTAATGAAGTCACACGGATTAGAATATGTGTTTGGTGCCGTAGCTATTGCAGGAGTAATACAAATTGTTGTGGGGTTACTAAAACTGGGTAAATTCATCCGATTAGTACCACAGCCTGTTATGTTTGGTTTTGTGAATGGTTTAGCAGTTATCATTTTCATGTCTCAATTAGAACAATTTAAAACTGTTATTAACGGACAAAAAGAATGGTTAACAGGTTCACCCTTTTTAATCATGGCAGGTTTAGTAGCTTTAACCATTGCTATTATTCTTATTTTACCTAAAATTACAAAAGCTGTTCCAGCATCTTTAGTTTCCATCATTGTAGTATTCGGAATCGTGCTTATTTTTAATATAGATACCAAACAAGTAGTAGACATTGCTTCTGTTAGTGGTGACTTACCTCCTTTTCATATTCCACAAATTCCATTTACGTTAGAAACCTTAAAAATCATTTTACCTTATGGTTTAATAATGGCAGCAGTTGGTTTGACAGAAGGTTTACTAACCTTAAACTTGGTAGATGAAATTACTGGAACAAAAGGTAATAGTAACCGAGAATGTTTAGCACAAGGAACAGCCAATATTGCCAACGGCTTTTTCTACGGAATGGGTGGATGTCCTATGATTGCACAAACCTTGGTCAACTTATCCTCTGGTTCAAGAGCTAGGCTATCTGGAATTGTAGCTGCTTTAACGATTTTAGTCATTATTTTAGTGGGTGCTCCTGTAATCGAATTATTACCTATGGCTGCTTTAACTGGAGTTATGATTATGGTAGCCATTGGAACTTTTGAATGGGCTAGTTTTAAAGCTTTTACTAAAATGCCTAAGCACGATATCTTCGTCATGCTTGTAGTAACCTTGATTACCATCTTTTTACATAACTTAGCTTTAGCGGTTTTAATTGGAGTCATCATTTCTGCCTTAGTATTTGCATGGGAAAGTGCAAAACGCATTCGTGCTAGAAAATATATTGATGAAAACGGAGTAAAACACTATGAACTATTTGGACCTTTATTCTTTGGTTCAACCACCGCTTTTGCAGAAAAATTTGATGTACAAAACGATCCCAAAGAAATCATCATTGATTTTGCAGAAAGCAGAATCAACGATATGAGTGCCATTGATGCCGTAAACAAAATTACAGAACGTTATGCTGCTGTTGGCAAAAAAGTACACTTAAAACACTTGAGTAATGACTGTGTGGAACTACTTAAAAACGCAGAAGCCATTATTGATGTAAATATTATGGAAGATCCTACTTATAAGGTAGTTCCTGGGAAATAATTTTTAAAGGTATCTTTTTATACATTAACTTTTTGAATAAATAAAAGAACTTTAAATAAAAATTTAAAACCCATTATAGAAAGCATTAAAAAATGCAACAACAAATAAAATAGGAATAAAATTACTACTAATGGAGCTTGTAATCCTAGTTAAAATAAATTATGAAATTAAAAAAAATAGCGAAAGGGCTATTAAAAACAGGTATTATCTGCCTTGTACTTTTAGTAGTTATCTACAATTTACTTTTAAGTGATTTCAATCCTATTTTTGATACTCAGAATTACAAACAACTAACAACTGCATTAGACCAAGCAAAAGAAGAATCATTTGAAGAAATTATTGAAACCTATGATTCTATTTATACAAGTCCTAGTTTCAAAGAATTAGCAGTATCTAATTTATTTTCTTATTCTAATAAACAATGTCCATGTCTTAACATTACAAGAATGTATCATTCCTATTATAATAATCGATTTGAATCGATATATGAAGGTATTTTTTTTACTTTAAAACTAGAACGTAAGTATACACAAAGAGAATGTTTAAAATTGCTTTTAAAAGATTCTGATTATTTATATCAAAATAGAGGGATAAAAAAAGCAGCACACTACTATTACAATAAAGAATTAAAAGATTTAAATCAAAAAGAACGTATTACTTTGATTCTTATGTTAGAAAATCCAACTTTATATAATCCTGAAAGAAATAGAAAAATGCTACAACGAAAAGTACTTCATATTCAAAAAATGCTAAAGAATAAGTTCTAATATAATGACTCAAAAGAAACAACTATTTGCCATAATCGGAAGTGCAAGTTCAAATTCAGCCAACCAAAAACTTGTTGAAACATTGGCCCTTTAAAAAATCAGAAGGATTGTTAATTGAAGGAGATAATTATTATCGATTATTGTACGATGGTACAAAGGAAAAAATCTAATTAAAATTGGGAATACACTTTTAGATATGGGAATTCCGATTTTGAATTAATTGGTCATGACTTTAATAATAATTATGGACCAATAGTCAATAACTCAACAACTATTAATTTTTTAACTAAAAAAAAATTAGAAAAGGGAAACATTAATGAAGAAGCTGAAGGCAATGATGAAGTTTTTAAAGAAACTTGGGAAGATATAAAATTACAGAAATTAATTAAACTATCAGAAATTAAAGATTTTGACGAACTATCTTTTTACTAAAAGGATAGTTTTTTTTATCTAATGTAAAACTCATTCTAACTAAAAAAAGTTTGTGGCAATTTTTTTAAAAAAATTCTATTTACCACAGTTTTGTGGCAATTTATTTTTTTTTATTTTTTTTACCACAAAACTGTGGCAAACTGGAAGGGAAAATAAAATTGTCACAAACTTTATTTTTCAAAGACAAGAACTCTTATCCATCTCTTGCATTTTTTTTAATTGTAATTCCTCATATGCTTTTATCAGTTCAAAATGTCATAATTGAGTTACGTTAGATATCTAACAAAATAAAAAAAACTAATAGTATACATTTGAAGTAAACAAATTAATTCAATTATGAAAAAGTCTATTATTACATTTAGTTTACTCATTGGATATTTATTCACAGCCTGTTCCAATGACGATTCAACCAACCAAGGAATCACTTCAAAAGACATTAACACAGCTGAAAAAGTTAGTGTAGATCGTTTTAGTAGTAGTGCAGGAAATTTATTTGTAAGAACTTCAACTAATGGATTACCTGGTCCTAATGTTGCTATAAATTTTGATGAAGAACCATTCATCACTACAGGATTAAAAAGAACAGGTAGTTCCGCACAATATTACAATTTTGATGTACAATCATCAACTCCTGCTCCAATTTATGTATTCTTTAAAGAAGGCTCTGATACTCCTCTATCTGGTCAAAACAACATCATTGCTTCCCTTCCTGGAGAAATAGGTTATAATGATTTTTGGATCGTAAATAAAGTGATTGTCCCAAGCACTTATGTTCCAAATAGCATTACAAGTTTAGAAGAAATTCTTGCTTCAAATTATACCATAAGTCAAACAAATGCTATTGTAAATTGTCCCGTAGTACCTTTTGGCTCTACAGCATCAAAAAGTAAAACACAAGGTGTAGCTAGTGAACTAACTTTGGGTTGGTATAAAGGAAAAGCAGTTGCCTATTTTAGTTTTGAAGAAGCAACATTAACAGCAAATGGTTCAGGAGCTGTACCAATATCTCCAATATATGTTATGTTTAATGATAACAATATCGGACCAGCTTCAGGCTTTAAAACTGAAACAGGAACAATGCAAACTCATAATGTATTAGGTACTATTCCTAGTGATTCTGGATATTCTCCATTGTGGGCCGTTTTGGTAATTGATAATACCAATTTTGATGTGATTTCAGATTTAGATTCTGCCTCAAATGTAATGAATATGTATGCTGGAGTAAATGTTAATTGCCCAGTAGTAAATTAATTTAAAATAAAATTTTTAATATCTAATAAAACCTTGTCATGTAGACAAGGTTTTTAGTTTAAAAAACAAATGATACAAAAAATAAGTTAATGAATTACTTAATAAACTTTTATCTTAACTAAAAGATGTTAGAATCATTTCTCAAAAAGAATAATCTTATCCCTCACTTCCACTTTTTTAAAATTCAATAACTTATGAATCCAATGTAAAGTGGTTTCTTGATAAATAAAAACATGTGTTAAATCGTTTTTATAATACCAATTTTCAAATGGAATTTGGTTTTGGAATAGTTCAGTTTTACAATATAGTTTCCCATTAGGTAACAACATTGAATGCAATAATTTAAATTCTTTTAATGGTTCGTGAAAATGTTCCATCACTTCACAACAGGAAATATAGTTGTATTTTTGGGTTAACTTTTCAGGTACATTTTCAAAAAAAATATCATAGTTTTCAACTTGATAGCCTTTTTCATGAAGCATTTTTGATATAACTGGTCCAGTTCCTGAGCCAAAGTCTAAACCTTTATCATTAGGAGAAAAATCTTTTAGAATAGCATTTACAAGTGGTTCAACAAATTTTTGATAACCCAAATCATTTACATTATTGTTATGTTGTTCATAATGTTTTTTTTCGGATGAAGTATCAAAAAAAGTATGTTTGGGTCTAAAAATGCCTTGACAGTTGTCACATTTGTAAAATAAATGATTGGGCTTTTCGCAAAAAACCGTTGCACTTTCGTTACATAATAGACAAAATTCTTGTTTCATTTTTTTGTATAAGTTTCCGTAAGTTCAAGGATTTTGAAGATTTTGGGAATAGATCGGAGTAAAATGTATCGAGAAAACTTCTTTAAAAAGCAAAAACTTCTCGATACGCTTCGCACTCGAAGTGACGGTAAACTGATAAATTGTATTATTAAAAAACTTACCTCCTATTATTCTCTTTTCGAGAAGTAAATTTTGGATGCGTTTCCACATCTTCTTCTTCCTTCTTCATCACTTGTCTCGCTACTTCAATTTTATATTTCTTCCCTTTCATTTTCTCGTCCTTAATTTTGGAAAGTAAGGCTTTCACTTTGGTAAACCGAACGGCAACAAACGAAATAAAATCTTTTACTTCAATTAAACCGATGTCGTCCTTTTCAAGTTCGCCTTTTTGAGAAAGGAAACCTACAATGTCAAATTTATTCAGCTTATTTTTCTTTCCTCCACTAATATAAAGCGTTTGAAAAACTGGTGCTTTCGGTAATGACTTTGCATTGGACACATCCAATCTTCGCTTTCCATAATCGAAATAATCAGTTTTTTTCTCCGTTTCATGAATTAACACGTAAGCAGTTCCTGTAGCCAACATACGAGCCGTACGACCATTTCTATGGGTAAATTCATCTTCTTTTGAAGGCAAATGATAATGAATTACGTGTTTCATTTCTGGAATATCTAAACCACGAGCCCCTAAATCGGTTGTGATTAAGAATAGAACACTTCCATTTCTAAATTGAATTAAAGCACGTTCACGTTCATCTTGGTCTAAACCACCATGATAAAAAGTGGAAAGCACTCCTTTTGAAAGTAACATATCATAAATACGCTCAACAGCTTCTCTATGATTACAAAAAATAATAGCAGATTCTGAATTTAACGAACAAATCAATTGAAAAAGCGATTCCAATTTGTCTTTCGATTTCGAAAAAACGATACGCGTATCTAAATTGGTATTTTGTTTTTTCTCATCAATAAAATCAACAAATGTTGGATCAATAATTTTAGTATATTTAGGAATTTCCACTCCAGAAGTAGCCGAAACTAAAATCCGTTTATTCAACTTCGTCAGTTGTCCTACAATAAAAGACATTTCTTCGTGATAGCCTAATTGCAACGATTTATCAAATTCGTCTAAAACTAAGGTTTTTACATTTTCAGTAGTAAAACTTCTTCTGTTTAAGTGATCTACAATTCGACCAGGTGTTCCAATTAGTAAAGCTGGTGGATTGCTTAAATTATTAATCTCAACATCAATAGAGTGACCCCCATAACACATATTCACTTTGTAATGTGTTCCCATTTTTTTCCAAACTTGTTCAATTTGCAAGCCTAATTCACGAGAAGGAACTAAAATTACAGCTTGTACTCCTTTTACATCTTCCTCTAACAATTGAAAAATTGGCAATAAGAAAGCAAGTGTTTTCCCAGAACCTGTTGGAGAAAGTAATAAGACATTAGCATCATTCAAAATAGCATTTTGAGCTACTTCTTGCATTTTATTTAGTCTTTGAATATCAAGATTCAAAAGGACATTATTGGAAAGCGGATTTCTATTCATTTGGCAAAGATAAGCTTTGCTTTACGAATTCCGAATTTTGGTCTCCAAATAATTAAATGATTTGTTTTTTTAGTACATTTGGGTAAACCAAAACTTAGATGAAGTCAATATTCATTGTTAGATTAATTCGATTATCGTTTCCAATTATAATAATAGGGATATTGTTCAAAATAATGCATTGGCCTTATTCACGAATTTTAATGACCATAGGTTTTGGATTAATCGTTCTTCTTTATCCTATTCGTTATTATTTTAAAAAAAACAAGCGATTAATCGATCATGTCAAATTGGTTTTAGTAATTTGTTTGCCAATACACTATTATGTAAACGTTTTTCATTCGCCATCATTTTTTCTTTTACCAATCATAAGTTTTGGTGCGTTCATTTTTTGGCTTATTCTAGAACTTTATGACATATATCTAAACAATAATAACAAAAGTCTAAAAGTATTTCCTTTTGGAATTTTATCTGTAATTATAATATTTATTTTAGTTGATGCTTTTTCAAACTATCACATTATCCAAATGCTAAACTAATTTTAATACTGGGTTTTGTTGTATTGTTTGCCTATTTTATTATTGATACTTTTAAATCAAAAGAATGAAGTTATTTTTAAGTTTTTTTCTGTTTTCATCTTTTCTCTTTTCTCAAAATAAAGAGTTGAAACTTTATGAGTCTAAAGAAGAATGTCAAGAGCCAATAGGAAGTACTGATGGAATTAATCAACGAATTATTTCTTCAAAAATAGTAAATGATACATTGTCTATGGAGATTCAATATATAGAAAATTGTGGAAATGGAGCCATTATAAGTTATTCAATACTACAAGATACTATCCTTTTTAACTTTAATCGTGATTTTAAAAATAATGAATTAGCTGATTGCAACTGTGTATTTATTAATAAATTAAAATTTTTAAACCCAAAAATCAAAAAACCAATCATAAAAATTAATCCTTTTGTAGGTAAAAGTGAATTAAAACCATCTGACAGCTATTATTTACCTGAAAAATATAGTATAAGAGAAAATGATTCTTTAGTAATTTATGACGGTAAAGGCTATAATTATTCTAGAACCTATTATGATTCTGGAAAAATACATGTTTTATGGATAAGAAAATTCAATTTTCAACAAAGAATTATATATTATGAAAATGGAATGATTAAATCTATACGCCAACTTATATCTGATTTTGATCATTACATTTTACAAGAATTTGATATTACTGGAAAATTAATTAAGTATGAAAACACTTTGGATTTACATTCTCTAAATCCTACAGAAGAACAAAGAAATAAAGGTGCATCAGCTGTCATTACAACAGATAGCGGCATAAAATATAAAAAAACAAAATAAACCTCTATGAAAAAACTACTATTCTTTTTCTTGACTTCAACTTTGATTGTAGCGCAAGATTTAAAAACACCTTTCGAAAAGGGAAATGGTAATCAATCTACCACTTATGAAGAATGTATTGAATATTATAAAATGTTGGCTAATCAATTTCAAACCATTCAAATGGACGCAATGGGTTTAACCGATTCCGGTGAACCACTACATATTGTTACTTTTTCAGAAAATAAAAATTTTGATTATAGCCAAAATAAAGCTGTCATTTTAATCAATAATGGTATTCATCCTGGTGAACCTGATGGTATTGATGCCAGTATGATGTTCCTTCGCGATTTGGCAACTGCCAAAATAAGAGTTCCTAAAAACACTATTATTGTTGCTATACCTATTTATAATATTGGTGGAAGTTTAAACCGAAATTCACATTCAAGAGCCAATCAAAACGGTCCAGAGGCCTATGGTTTTAGAGGAAATGCTCGAAATTTCGATTTGAACAGAGATTTTATAAAGTCGGATTCTAGAAATTCAAGAAGTTTTCAAGAAATTTTTCATGAAGTTAATCCAGATATGTTTATCGATAATCATGTTTCTAACGGTGCCGATTATCAATATACTTTTACATGTATTGCTACGCAACATCAAAGATTAGGAGGGAAATTAGGAGAATTTTATAAAAATGAAATGCATCCTGAAATTATGAAAGAGTTAAAAAAGAAAAAAATTGAAAGTACACCCTATGTAAATATACATGGAGACAAACCTGATGCTGGTTTTGCTCAATTTATGGATTCACCTCGTTATGCTACGGGTTATACTACACTTTTCAATTCATTAGGTTCTGTTCCTGAAACACACATGCTAAAACCTTACAAAGACAGAGTAAATGTTACCTACGAATACATGTTGGCAACCATGAATTATGTAGAGAAGAACTATCAAAAAATTAAAAAGTTAAAAGCTGAAAACCTTAAAAATTATATAGTTGGAATGAAATATCCTTTACAATGGGAATTAGATTCGTCTAAAGTTACCAAAATGGAATTTAAAGGATACAAAGGAGATTATAAACCCAGTGAAATAACAGGCAAAAACCGTTTGTATTACGACCAAAAACAACCCTTTACCAAAAAAATTAATTTTTACAGTGATTATAAAGCCACAAAAGAAATAATAATTCCCTCATATTATGTCATTCCAAAATCGCAATGGTCAATACTTGATTTACTACAATTGAATAACATAGCACTAAAAACCATTACTAATGATACTATAATTGAAGTTGAAAGCTATAAAATTGATTCTTACGAAACTTCCAAAAGACCTTACGAAGGTCATTATGGTCATTATAATACAAGGGTTACCACTAAAACTGAAAAAATAGCTTTCAAAAAAGGAGATTTTCTAATTAAAACCCAACAAGCAGGAGTAAAATATTTATTAGAAACGTTGGAACCAGAAGCCGTAGATAGCTATTTTAATTGGAATTTCTTTGATCCTATCTTACAACAAAAAGAATATTTTTCAGCTTATGTATTTGAAGATTTGGCAAAAGAATTAATAACCAAAAGCGCTAAACTAAAAGCTGAATTTGATGCTAAAAAAATGACAGACAAAGAGTTTGCGGAAAGTCCAGAGGCACAACTAGACTGGATTTATAGAAATTCGGAATATTATGAAAAAGAGCATTTGCAATATCCTATTTATAGAATAAAGTAATCATTTATGACACAAGAATTATATCAAAAAGCTATGCTATTTGCTGGGGAAAAACATAGCGATCAAAAAGTTCCTGGTACAAATTCAAACTATTTATTACATATTTCAAATGTGGCAATGGAGATTATGATAGCTTATTCCAACGATAAAAATTTTGATTTAAATTTTGCTATTCAAACAGCTATTTTACATGATACTATTGAAGATACTTCAACTAATTATAATGAAATTAAAGATTTATTTGGTGAACCAATTGCAAAAGCTGTAAAGGCTTTAACTAAAGACTCAAGTATTGAATATAAAGAAGATAGAATGAAGGATAGTTTGAACAGAATAAATGAATTACAAAAAGAAGTAGGAATAGTTAAAATAGCTGATAGAATTACAAATTTACAAACTCCACCAGCACATTGGGAAAAAGAAAAAATTATAAAATATTGTGAAGAGGCTAAGTTAATTTTAAAAAATCTTTCAGACAAAAATGATTATCTTATCAAAAGATTACAACTTAAAATACAAGAATATGAAATAAAAATTAATTATTCTTAAACTTATATAAGAAAGGGACTTTCAAATGAAAGTCCCTTTCTTATAAATTAGTTTGCTTAAACTGTAATATCTTTATATGCCTTAACTTTTCCAATAGATTTCTCAATCATCATTAATTGTGAAGAAATTACTGAAAACAAATGAGGGGTTAATGATTCATTCTTAATTGCTTCTTTAAATGTACTTAAAGCAGCTTCTTCTCCTGTTAAACAGGCTTCAATAATAGCATCACTTTTATGACCCGTTACAATGGATTTAAAATCAATCCAAGCTCTATGAATAGCTCCTAAAGGACCATCAGTTGCACTAGTAGATTTACCTAAATTATTAATTTCATCTTGTAATTGGATGACCATTAAAGCTCTTTCTCTTGCAATTCCAAAAAATTCAGTCTTTAGATTAGCATCTTCACAATTCTCAGCAGCATTTGTATACCCTACTCTACCATCTTCTAGAATTGAAATTAGTCCGTTTAAAATTTCTATGTTTTTCTTAGTTTCCATATCTAATATTTTTTAGTTTATACAAAGGTCAAAAAAACACAATAGAAACTTCTTACACAATATTTAGAAATGATTACAGAATCTTTAGTTTAACTAATTAAACAATAATTTAATATTTTCATAGGAATTTTCAAGTAATTTTGGAATATCATTTGGATGAACCCATTCCACTTTTTCTATTCCTTCTTCTGCTTGACCTAAAGGAGTACCTTTGAAAGTAGACTTCATTTCATACCAATAGGTCTGTTTTAATTTATACCTTCCATTACGTTTAAAAACATGATATGTCTTTTGGAGCTTACTTACAATGGATAAACCAGAAACTCCTGTTTCTTCCTCAACTTCTCTCATGGCTGTTTCTTCCATAGTTTCATTTTTTTCAGTTCCACCTTTTGGTAAATCCCATTTTCCATTCCTGTAAATGAATAAAACTTTCCCTTCATCATTATAAACTAGTCCTCCACCTGCTTTCACAACTGGCATTTTCGCTTTTAATGTCTTCATAATTAGCTTCTCATCTGGATGATACAAAAAAGCATTTTCAATCTTATTTTGAAATAATTTTATGATGAGCTTTTTAATATCAATACTTTCTAAGAGAAAAATTTTAAAATTAGTCTCCTTTTGTACTTCATTTGTTAAAAAAAGTGCCTTATCGTTTACAAAAACTTTATACATTTGCAATATGATTTTTAATACAAACACAGCCGAAAAAACAGCCGAATTGCTTTTACAAATAAACGCAATTAAATTAAATTCTAAAAATCCTTTTACATGGGCTTCTGGCTGGAAGTCTCCTATTTATTGTGACAATAGAATAATCCTCTCATTTCCAGCAATTAGAAATTTCATAAAGGATGAATTTGCTAAAAATATTGAAGAAAAATTTGGAAAACCTGACGTCATAGCAGGTGTTGCAACTGGTGCAATAGGCATTGGCATACTTGTTGCGGAAGTAATGGGATTGCCTTTTGTATATGTAAGACCAGAAGCAAAAAAACATGGAAGACAAAATCAAGTGGAAGGTTTTCTTGAAAAAGGACAAAATGTGGTTGTAGTTGAAGATTTAATTAGTACTGGAGGAAGTAGTCTTTTAGCCATAGAAGCACTTAGAAATGAAGGAGCAAATGTAAAAGGAATGGCAGCTATTTTTACTTACGGATTTGATCTTTCTGTAGAACGTTTTAAAGAAGCGAATATTACATTGTTTACTTTAAGTGATTATGAAAACCTTCTAAAAGAAGCTGTTAATAGAAGATATATTGACCAAGAAGAGATGACAACTTTACAAGAATGGAGAAAAAGTCCAGCTACATGGAATATAGAAATTTAAAAAAATAAATCCCTGAAAATGAATTTAGAAAGCACAAAAGTAGTTGTTGAGAAATCAGACGAATACATTTTTAATGCCTTAACGGATGTTAAAAATTTTGAAAAATTAATGCCAGAAAATATTGCTAAGTTTGAAGTAATTGATGAAAATTGCTTTGAATTTGGATTAAAAGGAATGCCAGAAATTAAATTATTAAAAAAAGAAGCTACTGCCAACTCTAAGATTGTCTTAGGAGCAGCTTCAAGTAAATTACCTTTTAATTTAACAGGAAATATTGTTGCTCTTGATGCTAACAAAACTGAAATACAATTATTATTTGATGGTGACTTTAATCCTATGATGGCAATGATGATAAAAGGACCAATTGGAAAGTTTATTGAAACTTTAGCACAAAATATGCATAAATTATAATCAACATAACATATTTAGAAAAAACTCCTGAAGTTTCAGGAGTTTTTTTGTTTTTAATATTTTACACGTGATTATAAAAAAAAGCATTGAATTTCTTCAATGCTTCTAAAATTAGGGTGAATGACCGGGTTCGAACCGGCGACCCTCGGTACCACAAACCGATGCTCTAACCAACTGAGCTACAATCACCATTTGTTTTTAACGAGTGCAAATATAGTACATTTGATTAATCCTGCAAAGGTTTTTAAAATATTTTTTACACTTTTTTATACCAAATCTCCTAAACTATTGACTGCCAAATATCTTTCAACAGTAAAACCTTCTGCATATTCGACTCCAATTAACCTTCCAAGGTCTTGTGCTCTATATTTTATAGAATCTAGAAAGTTTTTAGAAGTAATAGGTGTAACAGGTTCTTTTGAATCGGGATCATAAAATTGTGTTCCATAAGCTAAAACACTTTCCATTTTTATATCCATAAATCCAGAGATATCAACTGCAAAATCTGGTTCTATATTTTTCCATTGTATATAATGATAAACTACTTTTGGACGCCAAGCCTTTTGAAAAACACCTTCAATTTCTGTTTCTACCTTAATTAATCCTGATAGAAAACAAGCATCACTCACAAGGCTACTCCCTTTTCCGTGGTCTATGTGACGATCTTCAATAGCATTACATAAAACAATTTCTGGCTGGTATTTTCTAATCATTTTAATAACCTCTAATTGGTGTTTTTCATCATTTATAAAAAATCCATCTCTCAAGTTTAAATTTTCTCTTACAGTTACTCCTAATATCTTTGCTGCAGCCTGAGCTTCCAAGTCCCTTGTTTCAGCAGTTCCTCTTGTTCCTAGTTCTCCTCTTGTTAAATCTATTATTCCAACTTTTTTCCCAAGTGAAATTTCTTTTGCAATTGTTCCTGCGCAGCCTAATTCAACATCATCTGGATGTGCTCCGAAGGCTAATATATCTAATTTCATATCTTAATTATTTTTACTATGGTAGCTAATTTATTTTCAGTTTCAAAAAATTCTTTCTCTGGATTGCTATCTTTTGTAATTCCGCATCCTACATATAAGCGAACAGCTTCTTTCTCAACTTCCATACATCTTAAATTTACAAATAGATTCTTTTTAACATCACTCCATTCTCCTAAAAAGCCAGAATAAAACTTGCGATCATATTTTTCATTAGCTAAAATAAAATCTAAAGTTGGTTCTTTGGGTAAACCACAAATAGCAGGTGTAGGATGTAAAGCATTTACTATTTCTAATGCTGAATTTGAAGCAACTAATTTAGCACTTATATTAGTTTTTATATGAGCTAAATTTCCTGCTTTTTCTGTATAAGGATTTGAAATATCCATTTCCTCAGTAAAAGAAGTAATTTGGTTTGTAATAAAATCAGTTACAAATTGCTGTTCTTCTTTTTCTTTGGTTTCCCAAATTATATTTTCACTATACAATTGAGTTCCTGCTAATGCAACCGTTTTAATGTTATTGTTTTCAATATGAAGCAACTGCTCAGGTGATGCTCCCATCCACATTCCTACTTTAGGATGATAAAACAAATAACGAAATGCTTTTTTATAATTTGAAAGTAATTTTAAAAATGAAACTTCAAAATCAATAGAAATTGGCAGTAAAACTTTTCTAGAAACAACTACCTTTTGAAATTGCTGTTCTAAAATAGCTTGAATACTATCAGCGACTAAAGCTTCAAAGTTCTTTTTTTCAATTATGTTAATTTCTGGTTTCTCAAAATCAGGAGAATCATCACTTTTATTAGTAATCTTTTCTTCATAAAAATCACTATTAGATTGTTCTATGCTATAACTTTGTTCTTTATTAAAAGAGGTAAAGACAAAGCCATTTTGCCCTTTAAAAAGCGTTAATGAATTATCTCTTTGAAACCAAGCTTGTAATTTATCCTCTTCTGGATTGGCAAAAAGTACAAAAGGTAGATCTTTTCGGTAATGTAATCTTGCTTTCTCTATTACTTTTTTCATTACATTTTTCTTCTTGGTAAAACCATATTGGTTAATTTACAAAGTGAAATTAAATTTTCATTTTCATCCACAATCCTAATTTCCCATAAATGTATACTTCTCCCTTTGTGGATAATTTTTGCAGTTGCATAAACCACTCCTTCTCTTTTACTTTTCAAATGATTGGCACTAATCTCAATACCTCTAACTTCAAATTTTTCAGGATCTAAAAACATTAGAGAAGCTGCACTACCAACACTCTCTGCTAACGCTACTGATGCTCCTCCATGTAACAATCCCATAGGTTGGTGAACCCTTGGGTTTACTGGCATTTTAGCAGTTAAAAAACCTTCTCCTGCATCAATATATTCGATTTCTAAAGTTTGCATCAAAGTATTTTGGGACAATCTTGTGCAAACTGATAACATTTCTTCCTTATTGAACATTTCTTACATATTTTATACAAAAATACAAATTAATCACCTTTTTATCTCTATAAGAAAATGATATATATTTCGTTATTATTTTAAAAATACTACATTTACACTTAAAAAATCGCTAATTAAAAATTCAATGAAAATTTATTCTTATATCATAATCGCATTATTTGCTATTCTATTTTCTTGTAGAAATGATTTTGATTTTGAACCAAGTGTTGGAAATCTTTCATTCTCAAAAGACACCGTTTATTTAGATACTGTGTTTACCAATATAGGTTCTAGTACTTACACTTTAAAAGTTTATAATATAAGTGATAAGAATATAGCTATTCCAAAACTACAATTAGGAAATGGAATAAATTCAAAATATAGACTAATGGTTGATGGCATGCCAGGCCAAGTATTTGAAAATATTGAAATGCTAGCTAATGATAGTTTATTTATTTTTATAGAAGTAACAGCAGACGTTGCTGATGCAAATCCAACTGATTTTTTATATACTGATCAAATTCTTTTTGGTACCGATGGTAATTTTCAAAAAGTGGAATTGGTTACTTTAATTCAGGATGCTTATTTTATATATCCAGAACGTGTTCAAAATCCAGATAATACCTACACTTATGAAAATGTAAGCCTTGGTACAGATGAAAACGGTAATCCTGTTACAATTAAAGCAAGTGTCCTTTCAGAAACAGACCCAATAAATGGAGATGAATTACATTGGAATAACACCAAACCTTATGTTATATATGGTTATGCTGTAATTCCTAACACAAAGACACTAACTGTTGACGCAGGAGCAAGAATTCACTTTCATTCAGAATCTGGTTTAATCGTTTCTGATGAAGCTTCTCTTCAAGTAAATGGAACAATTTCAACAACTGAAGCATTAGAAAATGAAGTTATTTTCGAAGGAGACCGTTTAGAACCTAATTTTTCTGAAGTTCCTGGACAATGGGGAACAATTTGGTTTACACTTGGAAGCACTAACAACAATTTAACTAATTTAACTATTAAAAATGCTACAGTAGGAATGTTAGTTACTGGCAATGATGGTACAACAAATCCAACACTAAACTTAAATAATATTCAAGTTTACAACTGTAGTAATGTGGGTATTTTAGCAAGAACAGGCTCAATATATGGTTTAAATGTGGTTACAAATAATTGTGGTGAAGCTGGTTTGGCTTGTACTTTTGGTGGAAGTTATGAATTTACTCATTCTACTATTGGAAATTATTGGCCATCCCAAAATCAAACTTCATTATTTGTTGATAATTATGATGGGACAATTGAATATGCTTTAACTAAAGCTAATTTTAATAACTGTATTTTTTATAGTTCTACCAATTATTCCATTTCATTTGAAAAAGAAGGTCCAGATACCAATTTTAATTACCAATTTAATAATTGTTTGATTAAATTTAATGACTTTAGTAATCAATTCTCTAATGACCCTCTTTACCAATTTTCAGGTTCTAAATTTGCAAACTGCTTAGTCGCTACAAACACTGCAACCAATAATCCAGACTTCAAAAACCCTACTAAAAATCAATTACTTATAGGAGAAAACTCTGCTGGTAAAGGTACCGCTGACATTAGTTATTCTTTTGGAACAACTGATATTTTAGGAAATCAAAGAAATAATCCGACAACTGACATTGGTGCTTATAATTTTAGTATATTTGATTAAACAAAACTAAAAATTTTAACATTATGAAAAAATTATTACTACCCTTGTTCAGTATTATTTTCATTAATTTTATTTCTTGTAAAGATATTGATCCAAAAGTTGATAACGAATATAATTTAGAAATTCCAGAAGTAATTGTTCAAAATGAACTTCCACCAGATTCAGCAACTATAAATAGAGCCTGGGAAAAACATATGACTCCAAGTAAAACACATGAAATAATGGCACAAGACAATGGAGTCTGGGAAGAAGAAATTACAATGTGGGCTAGTAGGAAAAGTGATCCAGTTAAATCTACTTTCAAAGTCATAAATAAAATGATTTTAGGAGGTAGATATCAAGAATCTACCCATAAAGGAGATATGATGGGTATGCCATTTGAAGGAATAAGTACCTTAGCTTATGATAATACAGCACAGGAATACGTATCAACATGGATTGATAATATGGGTACAGGTATAATGGTTATGAAAGGACAATTCAATAGTGATACAAAATCGATTAACTTTGAAGGTAAAACAATCGATCCTTTAACAAGAAAAGAGAAAAAATTAAAAGAAATATTTACATATATTGACAGTAATACCCAAAAAATAGAAATGTTTGACATCGATTATGATGGCAAACAATTTAAAAGTATGGAAGCTATCTTAAAAAGAAAATAATTCCCAACAAAAGCCTTTTTAATTTTTTAACAAATTATTAATAAGTATGTTAATAAGTTAACAATACGTTAATTTTAGATTTGAAAAATGTGGTTAGATTTGCTAAGTAACTAACAGACAACAAACAATGAAAAAAATTAACGTATTTTTTGCAATATTTTTTGCAATCTACTCTCATGCCCAAGCACCAAATGGCTATTATTCTTCTGCAACTGGAAACGGTTATTCTTTAAAAACACAGTTATATAATATTATCAAAAATCATAACGACAGAGGTTATAGTGGTCTTTGGACAACTTACGGTACTTCTGATCGAGATCATCAAAATGAAAATGATAATACTATATTTGATTTATATTCTGAAGTTCAAAATGGTAAAGATCCTTATAATTACTCCTACAGCACAAATCAATGCGGAAGTTATTCAGGTGAAGGAAGTTGCTATAATAGAGAACACATGATTCCTCAATCTGTTTTTAATTCTTCTTCTCCCATGGTTTCCGATGCACATTTTATTACACCAACAGATGGTTATGTAAATGGTATACGCTCTAATTACCCGCATGGAGATGTTGCTTCTGCGTCAAAAACCACTAGAAACGGTAGTAAATTAGGAACAAGTGCTGTTTCTGGTTATTCAGGAACAGTTTTTGAACCTGTGGATGCATTTAAAGGTGACATTGCAAGAATGTATTTTTATTTTGCAACTCGTTATCAAAATACTGTAGCCAATTATTCGTATCCAATGTTTAATAATACAAGTAATCAAGTTTTTACCACTTCATTCTTAAATATGTTATTGGCTTGGCACGCACAAGATCCAGTTAGCGCTAGAGAAATAGAACGTAATAATGCCATTTACGCTCGTCAAGGAAATAGAAATCCTTTTATTGACAACCCTAATTATGTGAACGTAATTTGGGGAGGAACTTCTTCGGGTGGAGGAAATACAGGAGGTGGAACCACTAGTGGTTCAAAAAGTGATTTATTTTTATCTGAATATGTTGAAGGCTCATCAAACAACAAGGCTTTAGAAATCAAAAATGAAACAGGATCTTCTGTAAGTTTATCCGGTTATTCTATAAAAAAACAAACAAACGGAAGTGGCTCATGGAGTTCTGGATTAACATTATCTGGCACCTTAGCAAATAATGGAAAATATGTAATCGTAAACAACTCGATATCATCAGCTTGTTACAATAAAACAAGTGCTAACATTTCCACTTCAGCATCAGAATTAACTTTTAATGGTAATGACCCTGTTGGCTTGTTTAAAAATGGAACTTTGATAGATATCATAGGTAATTTAAATGGTGGTTCTTCTAATTTTGCAGCTGATGTAACATTAAGAAGAAAATCTTCTGTAACAGCTCCTAAAACAAGTTATAGCAGTTCTGATTGGGACACTTATTCAACAAATACATGTGGAGGTTTAGGCAATAAAATTTCTCAAGAAGTAAGTAATACAAGTAATGATGTTGAAATCAAAGCCTATCCAAACCCTAATAAAGGAACTTTTATAATAGATTTCAATAAAAATGAAAAAGGGTTTCTAGTAGAAATCTATTCTACTATTGGTCAAAAAGTATATGAAAAAGTTGTAGAAAAAGAAAATCAATTGCAAATAAATAATCTCACAACTGGTGTTTATTATGTAACAATATCAAATACTAGCTTTAACAAAATGTTACGCATAATCGTGGAATAAACAATTTTTAAAAATATCAAAAACCTATCATTAACAAATGATAGGTTTTTTTGTTATTAAGTTGGGCAAATTATACTTTGAACTTCAAACTTTTTAAGATAAATTTGCACTTTAAACAACAACTAACAACACAACACAATGATTCATTTCTTCGGAAACGAAAGTACTACTGTTTTTGCAATTCAAACGCAAAACGAGCTTTCGGCAGAAACTATATCAAAATTGAATTGGCTTTTTGGCAACGTAAATAAAATAGAAGAATCCGTATTAGCGGATTTTTTTGTTGGCCCTAGAGCAACTATGATAACGCCTTGGAGTACCAATGCCGTTGAGATTACTCAAAACATGGGAATCGAAGGAATTATCCGAATTGAAGAATTCCAAAAAGTAGCCGAAGATTTTTCTGATTTTGACCCCATGCTTTCACAAAAGTATAACGGATTAAATCAAGACATTTATACCATCAATATTCAACCAGAAGGTATTTTAGAAATTGATGATATTGCCCTATACAATCAAACAGAAGGATTAGCCTTAAACGGTGAAGAAATTGAATACTTAAATAACTTATCTACTAAAATTGGCAGAAAACTCACCGATTCAGAAGTTTTTGCTTTTTCACAAGCCAATTCGGAACACTGTCGTCATAAAATCTTCAACGGTACTTTTGTGATTGATGGTAAAGAAAAAGAAACATCTTTATTTAAATTAATAAAGAAAACATCTTCAGAAAATCCAAATGATATTGTTTCGGCTTATAAAGATAATGTAGCATTTGTAAAAGGACCAGTTGTAGAACAATTTGCTCCAAAATCGGCAGATAAACCTGATTTCTATGAGAAAAAAGATTTCGAATCCGTACTTTCTTTAAAAGCAGAAACCCATAATTTCCCAACAACTGTCGAGCCATTCAATGGAGCAGCAACTGGTTCCGGAGGAGAAATTCGCGACCGTTTAGCAGGTGGACAAGGTTCATTACCTTTAGCAGGAACTGCTGTTTACATGACATCCTATTCACGTTTAACGAATAACAGATCTTATGAAAACGGAATGCCAGAAAGAAAATGGCTGTACCAAACACCAATGGATATTTTAATCAAAGCTTCAAACGGAGCTTCCGATTTTGGAAATAAATTTGGACAACCACTTATTACTGGTTCTATTTTAACTTTCGAACATGAAGAAGAAGCTCGCAAATTAGGTTACGATAAAGTAATCATGCAAGCAGGTGGAATTGGTTATGGGAAATTAGATCAAGCAATAAAAAAGAAACCACAAACAGGAGACAAAATTGTCATTCTTGGTGGTGAAAATTATAGAATTGGAATGGGTGGAGCTGCTGTTTCTTCAGCAGATACAGGTGCTTTTAGTTCAGGAATTGAATTAAATGCTATTCAGCGTTCCAATCCAGAGATGCAAAAACGTGCTGCTAATGCTATTCGGGGTTTAGTAGAAAGTGATGAAAACCCTATTGTTTCCATTCACGATCATGGAGCTGGTGGCCATTTAAATTGTTTATCTGAGCTTGTTGAAGAAACTGGTGGATTAATCGATTTAGACAAATTGCCTGTTGGTGATCCAACTTTATCTGCTAAAGAAATTATTGGTAACGAATCACAAGAAAGAATGGGATTAGTTATTGGTAAAAAAGATATTGACATTTTACAACGTATTTCTGACAGAGAACGTGCTCCAATGTATCAAGTTGGAGATGTTACTGGTGATCATCGTTTTACATTTGAATCAAAAACTACTGGAGCAAAACCGATGGATTATGCTTTGGAAGATTTCTTTGGAAGTTCACCTAAAACTATAATGACTGACAAAACTATCGATAGAAATTATGCAACAGTAACTTATTCGCAAGAAAATATACCAACCTATTTAGAAGAAATTCTAAAATTAGAAGCTGTTGCTTGTAAAGATTGGTTAACCAATAAAGTAGACCGTTGTGTAGGTGGTAAAGTAGCCAAACAACAATGTGCAGGACCATTACAATTGCCTTTAAACAATGTGGGTGTAATGGCTTTAGATTATAACGGAAAAGAAGGAATTGCAACCTCAATTGGTCACGCTCCTATTGCTGCTTTAATTGATCCAAAAGCGGGAAGTAGAAATGCGATTGCTGAAGCGTTATCGAATATCATTTTTGCCCCTTTAAAAGACAATTTGAAATCGGTTTCTTTATCTGCTAATTGGATGTGGCCTTGTAAAAATGAAGGAGAAGATGCTCGTTTATATGAAGCTGTGGAAGCATGTTCGGAATTTGCAATTGAATTAGGAATCAATATTCCAACTGGAAAAGATTCGCTTTCTATGAAGCAAAAATATCCTAATGAAGAAGTAATTTCTCCTGGAACGGTTATTATTTCTGCTGCTGGAAATTGTAATGATATTACTAAAGTTGTGGAACCTGTTTTCCAAAAAGACAAAGGTTCAGTGTACTACATTAATTTATCTCAAGATACTTTTAAATTGGGCGGCAGTTCATTCGCTCAAACCCAAAATAAAATTGGTACTGAAACTCCAACGATAAAAGATAGTACTTTCTTTAAAAAAGCTTTTAACACAATACAAGAAGCTATTAAAGCCAATTTAATTGTTGCTGGACACGATATTGGAAGTGGTGGTTTAATCACAACTTTACTAGAAATGTGTTTCGCAGATATAAATGTTGGAGCCACTTTAGATTTTAGTTCGTTTACCGAAAAAGATTTAGTAAAAATTCTTTTCGCTGAAAATATTGGAATTGTTTTACAAGCAAATGATGATACAACTTTCGAAAAAGCATTTGAAGGCATTGAACTATTCAAATTAGGAAAAGTTGTTGCAAGCAACGAATTAAACATTACGCACAACTTACAACTTACAACCTACAACATTTCACAATTACGAGAAATGTGGTTTGAAACCTCTTTCTTACTCGACCAAAAACAAACCAAAAACGGAAAATCGTTAGAGCGTTTTGAAAACTTCGCAAACCAACCGTTAAACTATACTTTCCCAACACAATTTACAGGTGAAATTACTTCGTTTCCAAAAGAAAACCGACCAAAAGCTGCCATTATTCGTGAAAAAGGAAGTAATTCGGAGCGTGAAATGGCAAATGCGATGTATTTAGCTGGTTTTGATGTAAAAGATGTTCACATGACCGATTTAATTTCAGGTCGTGAAACTCTAGAAGACATACAGTTTATTGGAGCTGTTGGAGGATTCTCTAATTCGGATGTATTAGGAAGTGCTAAAGGTTGGGCTGGAGCTTTTTTATATAACGAAAAAGCGAATACCGCTTTGAAAAACTTCTTCAAAAGAGAAGACACTTTATCCGTTGGAATTTGTAACGGTTGCCAATTGATGATGGAATTGGAATTAATCAATCCAGATCACGAAGTACATGGAAAGATGCAACATAACGAATCTCATAAACACGAAAGTGGTTTTACTTCAGTAACGATACAAGAAAACAATTCGGTAATGTTGAAAACATTAGCTGGAAGCACATTAGGCGTTTGGATTTCACATGGAGAAGGAAAATTCAACTTACCTTACAGTGAAGACAAATACAATATTGTTGCTAAATATGGTTACGAAAATTACCCAGCTAATCCAAATGGTTCAGATTTTAACACAGCTATGATGTGTGATGCTACTGGAAGACATTTAGTAATGATGCCACACATTGAACGTTCTACTTTCCCTTGGAATTGGGCTCATTATCCAAAAGACAGAAACGACAAAGTTTCTCCTTGGATTGAAGCTTTTGTAAACGCAAGAGAGTGGATTGAGAAGAAATAATATATTTTCAAAATACATATAAAAAACAGCCTCAATTGTAGAAACTGGGGCTGTTTTTTTTGAAGCTCATATATGTAAAAGTAAATTTTTAATAACTAAATACTAATAATCAAAATATGTATATTTGTTTTATATACTAATAAATATAAAATATGAAAGAAGAATATTCTGATTATATAAATAAAATTATACATGAAAAATCTGAAATTGAAGATCTAATAGAAGAAAGAAAAAAAAAGATAGAAAAATTTGAGAAAAGAAATATAAGAAAAAAAAGATTATCTTTTTTTGCAGGTCTATTTTTGTCTTTAAGCATAAGTCTCTCTATATTTTTTTATTTTAAAGAAAATATCATATTTGATAAAACTAAAAGCACAACATTCTTACTTGCTTTATTATCAATAACCATAGCACTAGGTTTTTATTTAATGAAGTATTTACAACCTAATATGATAAAGAAAAATTCACATAATAATTTTGAAAAAAACTATTTAGAAGAACTATCAGAAATAAAATACAATATTGAATTACTTAAAAAAAAATCTGGAAAAACTGAAGATACAGAAATTAATATCAATGACATAGTAGAAAAAGCAATAGAGAATAAATTTAACGACAACTATATTGAAGAAAAAATCAATTCAAATTTCAAAGAGGAAGCTCAAAAAAATAAAAAAAATAATTCTCTTCTTTATTACATCGAAAGTAAATCAAATAGATTAGATGAAGAAATTTTAAGATTGCGAAAAAGTGCAAATCTTAATTTAGTAATAGGAACTTTATCGACATTTTTAGCTATTTTTTGTTTAGTTTATGAAGTTTTTTATAATGGAATAAACTTTAAAAATAACGTTGAAATTTTGTCTCATTATATCCCAAGAATTTCACTTGTGATTTTCATAGAATTTTTTGCATTCTTTTTTTTAAAGTTATATAAATCAAATTTGTATGAAATAAAATACTTTAATAATGAAAAAACAAATATTGATTTTAAAATATTTTCTTTAAGAACAGCAATTCAATTGGATGATAAAGAAATGATTAAGCTATGTATTTCAAATTTCATTGAAACTGAGAGAAATTTTATAATTAAAAAAGACGAAACTACTATTGATTTTGAAAGACATAAATTTGATAATGTTAATAATTCTGAATTAAAAGACTTATTATTAGGAGTACTAAAAACTAATAAGTAAATCTCTTAATTAGTTTATGAAAGAACTACTCCAACTAAAAAAACAATTAATCAATCTGTATTTATGGACAAGTGTATTATTCACGTTAATTTAATTTATTTTATCTATTTATTTTTTTCTACAAAGAAATAGAGTGGAAATAGATTATCATTGTTTTAGTAATTATCTATACAATTTCTTTATTAATTCCTTTCTCACATGCTTTTGAAGCCTATAAAAATCGAAAGTATATTCAAAAAATTTGTTCTGAAAAACCTTATTCTGATTTGTGTAAAATTGGTTTTAACCAAAAAAAACTAATACGAGATGTATTTTCAGGAATAAAAGATTATGCTATTTTTTCTATTAAAGAAAATATCCCTATTTTCTTGAAAGCGGATAATAAAACACCAAAAAATGTTGAATTTGTCATTTATTGCTATTCTTATAAAAATCATAGAGAATTCATGATAAAACTAAAAGAATTAGAGTCAAAAAATATAGATTTAGATGTCGTTACAATTTCAATAAAAATAAACACTAAAAAGGAAAAAATTGCCTTACAAAGTCTAGAAATGAGACTTAAAGAGCTCATTCGTATCGTCAAAGTTAATAAGTTTCATGTTTTTTCATTGGATAAAATAAATCAATATTAAAAACGAACTGTAACATTTTTCATAAAAGTCTGTCTTATAAATAAAAGAAAAATTTAGTAGCTCTAGACTACTAATTATTTCTTGTTTCAATCATCAATCAACTTTAAAGTTTTACAACTAAACTTAAAAAAACACAGACACATGAAAACAAAACATCTAATTATTTTACTACTTATGAGTATTACCACACAAGCCCAACAATTTGTTGGAGACTGGAAAGGAGAACTAGACGTGCAAGGCATGAAATTGGAAGTCATTTTTCACATTACACAAAAAGACAATGTGTATACATCCACTATGGATGTTCCTATGCAAGGAGCTTCTGGTGTTGCCATTGATAAAACAGAAGTAAAAGAGAATTCCATTACTTTAAAAGCACCTCAATTAGGTATTGAATTTAAAGGGGAATTCAAAAACAAACAAATTGTAGGAGAATTTCATCAAGCAGGAATGAATCTTCCGCTTACACTTTCTTCTTTTGAAAATAAATTACCAGGAAACACAGCTCTTCCTTCTTCTAAAGAAACATTAGAAAAATTAAAAGCCTACGACAAAGGAAATTATAAATATTCTGTTTCAGATTATTTTGCTAAACCTAAAGCATCTAGTTTTCAATTGTCTCCAAACGGTAAATACATGTCTTATCGTGAAAAAGATGAAAATAACAAACGACATGTTTATGTAAAAGAATTGGCTACTGGAACTATTAAAAAGGCTATTGAAGAAAAAGAGGAATTAGTTCGTGGTTACGGATGGATTAATGACGAACGTTTGTTTTTTGCAATGGATAAAGGGGGTGATGAAAACTATCATGTTTATGCAGTAAATCTTGACGGAAGCAATTTAAAAGACCTGACTCCTTTTGACGGTGTTCAAGCTAGTATCACAAACATATTAAAAGAACAAAAAGATTATATCATCGTTTCGATGAATAAAAATAACAAACAAGTATTCGAACCTTTCAAATTGAATATTATAACTGGTGCATTAGAGCAATTGTATAAAAATGAAGACATTGCAAATCCTATTCAAGGGTACGAATTTGACAAAGACGGTAATCTTAGAGGTTATAGTAAATTGGTTAATGGTGTTCAAAATCAATTCTACTATAAAGATAATAAAACGGGAGAATTTAAATTACATACTACAACAAACTGGGATGATTCATTCGGTATAATCAGTTTTAATTATGCTTCAAAAAATAAAGATGAAGCTTATGTTTTAACTAATTTAGATAGTGATAAAACACGAATTGTTTTATATGATTTGGCATCCAAAAAAATAATCAAAGAAATTTTTTCTAATCCAACATTTGATGTAAGTGGCTTAAGTCTTGCTAGAAAACGAAATTATGAAATTGATTATTTTTCATTTGAAGGAGAAAAGAATGAAGTAATTCCTGTAAGTAAATTATACAAGGAAATTTATGGATTAATGGAAAAAGAGTTTCCAAATAAAGAAGCATATATCGTTGATAAAGATGATAATGAAACACAATTTTTAGTAATTGTACAAAGCGATAAATTATACGGAACTTATTATCAATTTGACGCTAAAACTAAGAAATTTAAATTATTATATGATTTAATGCCTCAACTAAAAGAAGTTGATATGGCAGAAATGAAACCTATACAATTTAAAAGTAGAGATGGAAAAACCATTTATGGCTACATCACTTTACCAAAAGAAGCATTACAAGGTAAAAAAGTACCGTTAATTGTAAATCCGCATGGTGGTCCACAAGGTATCAGAGACTCTTGGGGTTTTAACCCAGAAACCCAGTTATTTGCAAGTCGTGGTTATGCTACTTTACAAGTAAACTTTAGAATTTCCGGAGGTTATGGAAAAGAATTTTTACGTGCTGGTTTTAAACAAATTGGTAGAAAATTAATGGACGATGTAGAAGATGGTGTAGCTTATGCTATAAAGCAAGGTTGGGTTGATAAAGATAAAATTGCCATTTATGGAGGAAGTCATGGTGGTTATGCTACGTTGATGGGCTTAGTAAAAACTCCTGATTTATATGCTTGTGGTGTGAATTACGTAGGAGTTTCCAATATCTTCACTTTCTTTGATTCTTTCCCAGAATATTGGAAGCCTTATAAAGAAATTGTAAAACAAATTTGGTATGACCTAGATGATCCAAAAGAAGCTACCATTGCAAAAGAAGTTTCACCAGTGTTCCAAATTGACAAAATTAAAAAACCTCTTTTTGTAATTCAAGGTGCGAATGATCCTCGTGTGAATATTGCCGAATCCGATCAAATTGTAACAGGTTTAAGAGCTAAAGGATTTGAAGTACCTTATATGGTAAAATACGATGAAGGCCATGGTTTTGCCAAAGAAGAAAATTCAATAGATATGTATGAAGCGACTTTAGGATTTTTAGCGAAAAACTTAAAGCAATAAAAATAACTATTCAACAAAAGGGTGATTTCGTAATTGATATTACCCTTTTTTATATATTTATTTTTACTTTAGAAATAAACACTTTTGAAAGTTATGCTTATATTTCGAAAAAAATAATCTTACTATTTATATTCCTTTCATTACTATCATCATTTTGTAATAACGTAAAAAATACAAAAAACCATTAATTAAACAAGAGAAGCATATTGTATAAAAAACATGAAAAAAGATACCATAGAAATTCCGTTAAGTAAGAAAAAAATGATGCTTAAGTTATTGGGTTCAATACTATTTTGTTGTATAGGTTTATGGCTAATCATCAAACAACCCGTATCTAGTAATCTATTTTTAAGTAATCCAATTGTTACACTACTTATAGGCTGTATAAGTATCTTATTTTTTGGAATTATTACTATTAGTATTTTAAATAAATTTAGAAATAGTAACATTGGTTTAACCATTAATGCTGAAGGAATAATTGATAATACAAGTGGTATTTCAGGTGGATTAATTCTTTGGAAAGATATTATAGACATTCAAAAAACTACTGTTGTAAACCAACAATTTTTAAAGATCATTACAAATAACCCACAATTGTATATTGATAAACAAAAAAGTGTTTTCAAGAAAAAAGCTATGTTATTGAACTATAAATCTTATGGTTCTCCTATTTTTATTTCAGCAAATACTTTACAAATTAACTTTGACACACTTTACGAAACTGTTCTTGAAAAATATTTGTTTTATAAATCATGAATATTATTTCAATTCATCTAATCCAAACAACAACAGCTGAGCAGTTGCTTCATTAGTTGCTAATGGAACATTATGCACATCGCAAATTCTAATCAACATCGAAATATCAGGTTCATGAGGATGACTTGAATTTGGATCTTTAAAAAATAGAACCATTTTTGTTTTCCCTTCCGCAACACGAGCTGCAATTTGTGCATCTCCACCTAATGGTCCTGACAACATTTTTTTTACTTTAATTCCTATAGTTTCAACCTTTCCTCCTGTTGTACCAGTAGCTATTATAATGATATTTTCTGCTTGCAATATGGATTTATTTTTATTCACAAACTGAACCATATCTGCTTTTTTTCCATCGTGTGCAATAATTGCTATTTCAAATTTCTTTTTCATATTAACAAATATAAAAAAATCCCGATTATTCGGGATTAAATTTATTTATTTAAAACGTGATAAGCAATTAACCCATCTATTGGCCTTCTCAAAATATTACCCACATTTATCTCATACTTTTTCAAAATTTCATTTAACTCGTCTCTTAAATAAAATGCAATCGAACCTACAAAATGCACAGGTACTTCTTTATAATTTTCAAACTGCATGATATAATTCTCAACAAACGACTCCAATTCTTCTTGAATATATTTTTTACAAAAATCAGAATCTTTATACTTAATTAGGAATTTTGCAAATGTAGCTAAGTAGGCATTTGGGTTTGGCTCTTTATATAATTTATTTTTAATAAAATCTGGTTCTAGATTAAACGTCTTTTCAAAATCATTAGCCATTTCTAAAGGCATTTTATTAAAATAATACCCTCTAATTAAATGTCTTCCAAAACGATT
This sequence comes from Flavobacterium jejuense, assembly GCF_006491595.2. Lineage (GTDB taxonomy): Bacteria > Bacteroidota > Bacteroidia > Flavobacteriales > Flavobacteriaceae > Flavobacterium > Flavobacterium jejuense. The sequence goes on along the minus strand of NZ_VEVQ02000001.1, from coordinate 283,229 downwards.
TCCACTACAATCATCCATAGCTATATAACCTAAAGATTGTACTTTTTGATGCAACACTTTACCATCAAAATAACTACAGTTGGAGCCTGTACCTAAAATACTAACAATTGCTTTTTCATTTTTTGGTGTTGTTGCGTAAACTGCTGCATAAGTATCCTCATGAACAGTAACTTTAGCATTACTAAAATACTCTTCAAAAACAGATGCAAGGAAATTTTTCATTCTATCTGTTCCACACCCAGCACCGTAAAAATATAATTTAGAAGCTTTTGCTTTATTGTGAGAAATATCGAACTTATCATCTAATCGATTAATAATTTCTTCTCTACTTAATACTTCTGGATTTAATCCCAATGATTGTGTTGTAAAAATAACTTTTCCGTTATCATCTATAGCAATCCAATCGGCTTTAGTAGAGCCACTATCTACAAGTAATTTCATTTCGTTTCAGTTTTGTTGGTTGGTTGAAAAAAAACCAAATACTTTTTATTTTATTTGGTGATTAATAGTAGCCATCATAGATATAAAAATGTCCTGTTCTTTTAGAAAATAGCAACAGGACATTTTTCTTTATTTATTTTACTGACATTACGTGAACAGCTAAATCTATTAATTTTGATGAATATCCATATTCATTATCATACCAAGATACAATCTTGAAAAAAGTAGAATTCAATCCAATTCCTGCATGAGCATCAACTATTGAAGTTCTTGAATCAGAAATAAAATCTTGAGAAACTACTAAATCTTCTGTATAACCTAAGATACCCTTTAATTCATTTTCAGAAGCCTTTTTGAAAACAGCCATAATTTCATCATAAGATGTTTCTTTAGCAACTTTTACTGTTAAATCAACACAAGACACATCAGCAGTAGGTACTCTCATAGACATGCCTGTTAATTTACCATTTAATTCTGGAATCACTTTCCCTACAGCTTTTGCTGCTCCTGTTGAAGCTGGAATAATATTTAATAAAGCGGCTCTACCTCCTCTAAAATCTTTGCGTGAAGGACCATCAACTGTTAATTGTGTTGCTGTTGTAGCATGAACTGTTGTCATCAAAGCTTCTACAATACCAAAATTATCATTAATAACTTTAGCTAAAGGTGCTAAACAGTTTGTTGTACAAGATGCATTTGACACTATATTATTTGCTGCAGTAACTTTATCATGATTAACCCCCATTACAAACATTGGAGCATCTGCAGAAGGAGCCGAAATTACAACTTTCTTCGCACCCCCTTTAATGTGTGCTTCTGCAGTTGCTAAAGTTGTAAAAATACCAGTACATTCTGCAACTACATCAACATCTACTTTTGCATCATCCCATTTTAATTGTGTTGGATCTTTTTCAGCTGTTACACGTATGAACTTATCGTTAACATATAATTGTCCGTCTTTAACTTCAACTTTACCATTGAAACGACCATGAACTGAGTCATATTTCAATAAATAAGCTAAATGATCTACATCTAACAAATCGTTAATTGCAACTACTTCTATATTATCTCTATTGAATGATTCTCTAAATACAATTCTTCCGATTCTTCCGAATCCATTAATTCCTAATTTTACTTTTGACATTTTAATCTTTATTTAATTAATGTTTTATTATGGTTTAATTTATTCTTAAAAGTGTAATTTTTTAAAGTTTTTGTTTTAAGTCGACATAATATCAGAAACTCGAAGTAGTTCTTTATCTATTTCTGTATGACCCTTTATAGCTTGTTCTAAAGGAGTTAAAGCAACTTTATCGTTTAATAGACCTACCATAAAATTTGATTTCCCTTCAAGGATTGATTCAACAGCCTTAACACCTAATCTTGAAGCCAAAACCCTATCAAAACATGAAGGAGAACCACCTCTTTGCATATGACCTAAAACAGATACTCTTACATCATACTCTGGCATATTCTCTTCAACATAATCTTTCAGTTCAAAAACTGTTTTACCAATTTTATCGCCTTCTGCAACAACAACAATACTTGAAGATTTACCAGACTCTTTACTTTTCTTTAAAGATTCCAACAGTCTTTCTAATCCCAAATCTTCTTCAGGAATTAAGATTTCTTCTGCTCCTGCTCCAATTCCAGTATTTAAAGCTATATGACCAGCATCTCTACCCATAACTTCTACAAAGAAAAGTCGGTTATGAGAAATAGCAGTATCTCTAATTTTATCTATAACCTCAACAACTGTATTTAATGCTGTATCGTAACCTAATGTATGGCTAGTACCAAAAATATCATTATCTATAGTTCCTGGAATTCCCATTACTGGAAAACCATATTCCTTATTAAAAACTTCTGCTCCAGTAAAAGATCCATCTCCTCCAATAACAACTAAAGCATCAACTCCAGCCTTTTTTAAATTATCGAAAGCTTTTTTTCTTCCTTCTGCTGTCATAAATTCCTTAGATCGAGCTGATTTTAAAATTGTTCCTCCTTTGTTTACTATATTGTTAACAGAACGAGGACCCATTTCTTTAAAATCTCCTTCTATCATTCCTTGATATCCTCTATAGATACCTATACATTCAATACTATGAAAAGCACAAGTTCTTACAACAGAACGTATGGCTGCATTCATTCCAGGTGAATCTCCTCCAGAGGTAAGTACACCAATTTTATTAATCTTTGGCAACATTTATAATTATTTATCGTAAATTTAAAAAAGGAAAATGGAATATTTGGATATTTTTATCAAATATTAAATTTTATACTAAAATTCAATCGTTTTCGTTAATAACTTTTTGTTTTTTAATATAAAAATTGAAGAATTACTCTATTTCTGGAACTTTCTCTAGTTCTTTCTTTTTATCCTTTTCTTCCTCTATTTCTTTATTTTTTCTAATGTAGTAGTCTTTGTTCCATAATTCCTCAGAATCAGGAATATCTTCATTAGAGGAAGAACTATTATTTTTGTCTTTATTTTTTGTAAATATTTTACGAATCATTTCACCAAAGGAATCAAAATCTAGTGAATAACTTAGCCCTAGACCTTGTGTATAACCTATACCTTCTCCAATATTATAATTAATATCATTTTCTCTATTAAATACACGAGCTCTTAAAGATCCGTCTTCATTTAATTGTAATTGCACTTCAACATCACCAACTAATACAGATTCTGTAACCCCTCCTACAGGAACTCCTACTTTACCATTAATAGATATCTTGTCATTAATTTGAGTACTCAATGTTAAACCTACTCTACCTGAAATTTGATTAATTCTGTCAGCTTGATCATAATTAACACCTACTTGCAATTTAGAATCATCATCAGAAATAATATCATTAAATAATGAACTTGCTTTTTCGAACAAGGAACCATAAGCTACACTTCCTGCGTTTTCAGGAGTAGTAAATGACCCAAAAGCCAATAATGCAAATGCTTGATTTTGTCTCACATCTTTATTCTGTAATCTATAATCTATTTCACTTTTAAAAACACTACTAACTGTTGGGAAGTTTATATTAAAATCCGGTTCTGGATTACTCAAACTACCATTAATCACAATAGACACTTCTGTAGGTAATTTTCTATTAGTGTTAAAAGATGAGCTTTCAATTAAAACAGATGGATTTGCTTGAGTTTTATAAATAGCTTCAAGATTCAGTATAGCCCCTAACGGATCTCCTTCCCATCGAATGGTACTTCCTTTTTTTACAAGGAATTTTTTATCTATTAAGCCTGCTTTTTTAAAATTATAAACACCTTCTTGAACCTGAAAATCACCATACATTAAAAACTTACCTAATGTATTTATCTCCATTCTCATAGAACCATAACCGTTACCTTTCATGGCATGACCTGATTCCCTATCTAATATAACTTCAATTTCAGCATCGGTATCAATATCAAAATCTAAGTTCAATTCTAAGCCATTGTACTTGTTCTTGGATAAGTTATTAGTATTATTAGTAAGCAAATCTTCTTTCTTAATAAAAGTATAATAAGGTTTTCGTCCAACATCCTCAGCATCTCTAACAGGAATCTTTATAGAAGTTCCTTTTTCAGACTCTCCCACAACGGTAACTAATAATGATTCTATTCTTCCACTAATTTTTGCACTACCATTTAAAAATGCAGTTCCATAATAATAAGAGTCCTCAGAATCTTTTGTATTTAAAGCTAATAGATTATTAGTTCGTACTTCTAGATCTAATTCCCAATCTGAAAACATTTCGTGTTTAACAGAACCCCTTAAAACTCCATTTGTATTAAATTCTGTATCAGTTATAACTATATTTCTAAATAAGAACTCTTTCTCTGTAATATCAACTATGGCATTTTTTTCAAAATTATAATCTACATTTAAATAAGGTGCCCTTAAACCAGCTTCATTTAAGTACAATCTTCCATCAATTTCAGGATCAGTGACCAATCCTCTTATATTAGCACTTCCTGTTGCATCTCCTCTTACATCTGTAATAACTTCTCCAATCAAAGAGCCAAATGGAGCCAAATCAAAACGGTTAAAAATCGCTTCCATATTTAATGTGGATTGATTGTTTCTATATTTTAATGTTCCATTTAAATTAAAACGTTCTGATCCTTTTTGGACAATATAAGAGTCAATATCAAATTCATTGAAAGCATCATTACCTTCAACCAATAAATACATATCTCCAACTGGAAACTTGTTTATTTTTAAACTATCTATATGAATATTAGACAATGGTTTATAATAGGTCTTATCTTGTTTAAACTTAATAAAACCATTTACTTTACCATCTAAAGCTATACTATCTAAAGATGGAGTTACTTTGTCTAAATCAACATCATTAAAAGTCAGATTAAAATCTTTATAGGTAGAATCTTTCATTTCGCCATAAAAATCCATATTCTGATTATTGTGTGACAATCTTAGCTTTTGGAATTTAAAATCTTTAAAATTCTTATCAAAAATTATTTTATTATCATTGTTTTCATTTTCATTTATAAACCATAAATAATCTTTAAAATTAACTTCCGATTTTTTAAAACCAATAACTGATTGTTTATTTTCATCTATTGTATGATAAATATTCAAAGAAAAACTATCATCCTGTTCATTACCTCCTTTGAATTCCGAACGAACAAACAATGTGTCGTTCATCGTTAAATTAATTAAATTAAAGTCAGAAATTCTATAGTTTTTAGTTCGAATGCTATCCATTTCAATATAAGTATTATATAATGGATTTTTATTATCGATGTCTATTTTAATATTTTTAAAATAGTTACCAAAGGCTACTACATCTGGTGAATTGAAATCAAATTCAAATTTTCCTAAATCAGCATTTATTTTACCTTTAATCTTAGTATTTTCTGATATTGAAACTTCTGGAACAAAAATATCTACAATTTTATTATAAAGAGTAAAATTAAAATCTAAGAATTGTCCTTTTTGTAATTTATTAGGTGAATAATTAGCATAAAGACTTCCAACTGCATTTTCAAGAATTTTTCTTACTTGATTAATTTTGAATTTACCTACTACTTTTCCATTAATGATATCTTTAGAATTAATAGTAATAGTTCTTATCCTTTCTGCATCAAAACTAGAACTCAATTGGAAATCATCAAAATAATAACTGTCCTTATTGTTTTGATAAGAAACGTTTTCTACTTGTAAAACACCATCGAGATCATTCAATGTATTTCCTTTCGCTAAAAAAGAAATTTTACCTTTAAAAATAGATATAGAATCAATTTTAGAAAATTGCAAAGCATATAAATCAGCATAATCAATATTAGCTTTAAAATTATAATTTTTAGCTCTAGAGCTTAAATCTACTAACCCATCGAAATCCATCCTTAAATTAGGATCATTACTATTAAAATAACCTTTAAAATAAGGCATTTTCATATTCCCGTCTACAGTAATATTTTGATAACTGTATTTATTGAAATAAAATTTATCAATTTTACCTTTCACATTAGTATTTAGGTATTCCTTGGTAAAGCCCTGTCCTTCTACATCTAAATTCAATGTTGCTTTTCCAATATCTGATTGATTTAAAAATTCACCTAAATTAAAATCATCTAACATTACATTTCCTTGATAAGTTGCATTATCAATATTAGATAAATTCTCAATAGACAAATTGGTTACAATTTTTCCTAAAACAGAAGAAACTACTACATCTGAATTTATAAAATTATCGGTTAGTTCAACATCACCTACAAGAGTAACATTACCTAATTTCACTAACGATGAAGGCAAACTATTACCTAAAATTGTAGGAAGAATTGCAATTAAATTATTATAATTAGAGCTTATTTTACTGAATTTCCCTTTTATGTAAAAAGACTCCTCTTTATTGAATAAGTTTTTAAATTGAACGGTTCCTAAAATTTTAGAATCATTTACATCTTTTAAATGCAAATTTTCAGTAGTAAAATTATTTAAAGTTCCTATCAAATGTGTATCTATATCAAATATATTATTCTTACCAAATTCATTATAAAAATAATTTAAATCATTAGAAGCTATTGAAGCTTCATCCATTTGCACATCAAAAATTACTTTATTATTAAAATCTGAAAAATCTGATCTATTGTATCTTAATTCAAGATTACCTCTAAATAATGATTCATTTGTTTTAATATATAATTTATCTAATAATATATTCTTTTTAGTATAAGTAAAATTAGCAGTTAAATTCTCAACTAAAAGCCCTCTCTCTTCTTTAAAAGACAACTTATTTATATACGTACTAACATCTGGCCCTTTAATATAAAAATCCTCTATAGTTCCATTTAAATCTTTTAAATCAAATATCTTCTGATTTTGTAAATTCTCATTTATATATTTAAATCTACTATTATATAAAGTCATAGAACTAGACTTCATTCTAAATTTACCAGAAGAAGGAGTTCCATCATCAAAAGATTCTATAAATTTATCAATATTTGTAAAATCTTCACCTTTATATTGTTTAAGGTTAAAATCAAGTCCATCTAAAATTACTTTTCCTAAATAGGGATGCCCACTATCATACAACTCATTTATACTTAAAATAGAAGTATTCAATCTTTTAATAAAAAACAAAGTATCCTTATGATGATCTTTTATTAAAATTCCTTTTAACTTTACAGAACCAAAAGCAGTTACAGCTACTTTTTCAATATTTATATCTGTCCCAAACTCTTTATTCAATTGTTCAGTTGCATATTTTCCCAAGTAAGTTTGAACAAAAGGTAAAGACAAAAGTATTCCTGATACCAATAAAAAAATTAGCACTATTAATAGCGTTCTGAAGAATATTTTTTTAAGTTTTTTAATACTATAAAATGTTTAAATTTGTCAGAAAAAGAAGAATCATTGAATTATCAACAAAAATAATCATTTTTGTAAGATAATTACAATTGAGGTTTAGCAAATTTCATGCCCTTTTTAAAATGAAAAAAAATGTATATACTTTAGCAATAGAAAGTTCCTGTGATGATACTTCTGCTGCTATACTCTGCAACGATAAAGTACTATCAAATATTGTAGCACGACAAGCTATTCATGAAGAATATGGAGGAGTTGTACCCGAACTTGCTTCAAGAGCACACCAGCAAAATATTGTTCCTGTAGTGGACGTTGCTATCAAAAAAGCCAATATCACTAAAGAGGATTTAGACTGTATAGCTTTTACTCAAGGACCTGGTCTAATGGGATCCCTACTAGTTGGAGGTTCTTTTGCGAAATCAATGAGTATGGCTTTAGAAATTCCATTGATAGCTATAAATCATATGAAAGCTCATATTTTAGCACATTTTATTGATGAAGAAAATTATGAAAAACCTACTTTCCCTTTTTTAGCATTGACTATTAGTGGTGGACATACTCAAATTGTTCAAGTAAATAGTTTTTTTGACTTAAAAATTATTGGAGAAACAACAGATGATGCTGTAGGAGAAGCTTTTGATAAATCAGCTAAAATACTTGGATTACCCTATCCTGGTGGTCCTTTAATTGACAAATATGCACAAGAAGGAAATCCAAAAGCATTCCAATTTACAAAACCAAAAGTAGAAGGATTAAACTTTAGCTTTAGTGGATTAAAAACACAAATTCTATATTTTGTTCAAAAAAATGTGGCTATTAATCCCAATTTCATTGAAGAAAACAGAAATGATATTTGTGCTTCTATCCAATATACAATAATTAATATTTTAATGGATAAACTGAAAATAGCTGTTCAAGAAACAGGAATTAAACAAATTGCTATTGGAGGTGGAGTTTCTGCAAATAGTGGTATTAGAAAAACTTTAAAAGGAACTGAAAGCAAATTGGGTTGGAAAACTTACATACCAAAATTTGAATATACTACTGACAATGCTGCCATGATAGGAATTGTAGGATATTATAATTATCTTGAAAATAATTTTAATACCAACACCATCACTTCTAAAGCTCGAATTGAATTTTAATATGCAATTATTTTACAACCCTAACATAAAAAAAGAAGACTCCTTTTTTACTTTTGACAAAGAAGAAAGCAAACATATTGTAAAAGTCCTTAGAAAAAAAGAAAGTGATATAATTCAGTTATCGAATGGAAATGGCTCTCTTTTTACTTGCGAAATTACTATTGCTTCAGACAAAAAATGTCAAGTAAAAATAGTGGATTCACAATTCATCGAACCCAAAAAATACAAAGTTCATTTAGCAGTAGCTCCTACTAAAATGAATGACAAATATGAATGGTTTTTAGAAAAAGCTACAGAAATTGGTATTGATGAAATAACTCCTATTATTTGTGACCATTCTGAAAGAAAAGTTTTCAAAAAAGACAGGGCAGAAAAAATTTTACAATCAGCTATGAAACAATCTTTACAATATTATTTACCTAAAATCAATACACCTATCAGCTTTTTAGATTTTATTAAAGAAAATCATGAGGATTCAAAATTCATAGCACATTGCGAAGAACAAAATAAAAAATCATTTAAAAATTCTATCAAAATAAATGAAAACATATTAATCCTAATTGGTCCTGAGGGAGATTTTTCATTAAATGAGATAGCGCTAGCTTTAAAAAACAATTTTATTCCAGTAACTTTAGGAAATACTAGATTAAGAACAGAAACAGCAGCAATTGTTGCTTGTCATACAATAGCACTAATAAATGAATAAAATGAAACAACTATTTCTTTTACTTTTACTTACAAACCTTTCTTTTTCACAAGAAGTTGCCATACTAAAATATTCTGGAGGTGGAGATTGGTATGCTAATCCAACATCATTACCAAACTTAGTTCAATTTTGCAATCAAAATATTAATACTAAGATTACTCCTAAAATAGCAACTGTAGAAGTTAATAGTTCTGATATTTTTTCTTACCCATTTATTCACATGACAGGTCATGGTAATGTAATCTTTTCTCCTAATGAATCACAAAATTTAAAGAATTACCTTACTTCTGGTGGTTTTCTACACATAGATGATAATTACGGTATGGATGAATATATTAGAAAAGAAATTAATAAATTATTTCCACAAAACAATCTAGTAGAAATACCTATTACTCATGAAATTTTCAATACTCCTTATAATTTCCCCAATGGATTGCCAAAAATTCATGAGCACGATAATAAGAAACCACAAGCATTTGGAATATTTATTGAAAACCGTTTAGTATTACTATATACCTACGAATCTGATTTAGGTGATGGATGGGAAAATGCTGAGATTCACAATGATCCATTAGAAATAAGAGAAAAAGCTTTAAAAATGGGAGCCAACATTATAAATTATGCATTCAAAAACTAAAAACACAACCATATACTTAGTACTTTAATATTTTTATTGCGGTTTTTGCAATTATATAGAAAACTTTTTTATAAAACAATATACCAATATCACTTTTTTTTGAAAATCGAATCTTTTTTTAACATAATATTGTGGTGTTATAAAATAACATAATCTTAACATCAAACAAACAGTAATTATGAAAAAAATTTTCGTGCTAGCATCTGTGCTAATTTTAGGTTTTTCTTGTCAAAATGAAGACAGAGCAATAGAAGAAACCAATTCCAAAGATCTTGAAGTTGCACATAGAGGATGTGCTTCAGACGAAGTATTACAGAAACAGTTAATCGCTGATCCAGGATTAGCTAAAAGAATGCAAGACATTGAATTACAAACTGCAAAAGCCATTTCTGAAGGAAGAATTGTAAATGGAGTTTTAGAAATTCCAGTAGTATTCAACGTATTATACAGAACTACTGCTGAAAACATTTCTACCGCTCAACTACAATCACAAATTGATGTATTAAACAAAGATTTTAATGCACAAAATTCAGATTACAATACTGCCAACAATCCTTATAGCAGTGTAAGAGCAAATGTAGGAATACGTTTTGTATTAGATCAAGTTATCAGAAAGAGCACAACTAAGACATCATGGGGAACAAATGATGCTATGAAAAAAACAAGCACTGGAGGAATTGCTCCTACATCTCCTACTACAAAACTCAACTATTGGGTTTGTACTATTGGTGGTGGAATTTTAGGATATGCTCAGTTTCCAGGTGGATCATCTGCTACAGATGGTGTAGCTATTGATTCAAAATACACCGGTACAACAGGTACTGCAACTTATCCATTTAATTTAGGTAGAACTGCAACTCATGAAGTTGGGCATTGGATGAATTTACGTCACATTTGGGGTGATGCTACTTGCGGATCAGACTTAGTATCAGACACTCCAACTCACAATGCTGCTAATTATGGAGTACCTGCTGTGGGACATAAAAGCACATGTTCAGGAACTCCTTTAGAAATGTATATGAATTATATGGATTATACAGATGATAGAGGGATGTACATGTTTTCAAACGGTCAAAAGAGTAGAATGTTAGCCATATTTAATGTAGGAGGTTCAAGAGCTTCTTTTAGATAATAATTACGATTTACTAAATAAAAACCATCAGTATATAATTACTGGTGGTTTTTTTTATTTTATAAAATCATAAATAAACAAAGTCAACATTTATTCAATTTTGTTCTTACTACCTGAAAAAAAAAAAAAACATCTATAACTATTTTTAATTATTCAATAAACTCCCTTTAAAACAAGAAACAAATGAATTTAATTTACTAATTTTAACAAAAAATACAATAAATATGTAAAAAAAACAATTAAAAAAATAATAATGTTATGTTTTTATGTTATATAATTGCAATATAAATATTAACAAACAAACAGTTTACATTATGAAAAAATTTTTTTTAACAGTTTCAGCAGTAATGATAATGTTTTCTTGTAACAATGAAGACAATTCTATTTCAGAGACAGAAACAACTGAAGCATCTGTTAGTGCACACAGAGGTTGTGCATCAGAGGAGGTTTTACAATGGCAATTAAAAGAAAATCCAGGATTAGCAAAAAGAATGCAAGACATTGAAGTAGCTACATCACAAATGATTAGTCAAGGAAGAATCGTAAACGGTGTTTTAGAAATTCCTGTTGTATTCAATGTACTATATCGAACTTCTTCTGAAAACATTTCACAAGCACAATTACAATCTCAAATTGATGTATTAAACAAAGATTTTAATGCTCAAAATTCAGATTATAACACAGCTAATAATCCTTACAGCAGTGTAAGAGCTAATGTTGGTATTCGTTTTGTATTAGATGCAATTAATAGAAAATCAACGAACAAGTCATCTTGGGGTACTAGAGATGCTATGAAAAAATCAAACAGAGGTGGTCTAAACCCTACTTCACCAACTACTAAATTAAATATTTGGATATGTACAATTGGTGGTGGAATTTTAGGATATGCACAATTCCCTGGAGGATCTTCTGCTACAGATGGTGTTGTCTGCGATTCAAGATATGTTGGAACAACAGGAACAGCAACCTATCCTTTTAACTTAGGAAGAACAGCTACTCACGAAGTAGGTCACTGGATGAATTTACGTCATATTTGGGGTGATGCAACTTGTGGATCTGATTTAGTATCTGATACACCTACTCATAATACAGCAAATTATGGTGTTCCAGCAGTTGGGCATAGATCAACTTGCTCAGGTACTCCTTTAGAAATGTATATGAACTATATGGACTATACAGATGACAGAGGAATGTATATGTTTTCTAATGGGCAAAAAAGCAGAATGTTAGCTATATTTAATGTTGGAGGTTCAAGAGCTTCTTTTAGATAAATAAAAACTAAATCAAACAATTACATAAAACTCGCTATCAGTTAGCGAGTTTTTTTTTATTTTTGGTTCATGACATCAAAAGAACTTTCAAATGGTTTACTAAGAACATTACTTATTTTAACAGGAATAAGTCTTGTTTTGATTTTACTGTATAAAATATTCATTGTTATTGTTTACTTACTAATTGCAGTAGTCTTCTCTTTAATTACGAACCCTATAGTTCAATTTTTAAAAAATAAATTAAAATTTAAGAATACATTAGCTGTAATCACTACTTTGCTTCTCTCTCTTTTGTTTATTGTTAGTTTCGCTTTGCTATTTGTGCCACTAATTATTTCTCAAGGAGAAAACCTTTCTCTTTTAGATATTAATTCATTAGAAAGTAGTTTTAATGATATAGTAAATTCAATAAGTCTGTATTTAGAATCCCATCATATTAATCTTAAACAAGTATTTGAAGGCTCTGACATCTCTTCAAAAATTAATTTTAATTTTATACCAAATATTTTTAATGGAATTATCAATATAGTAGGTAATTTTGGAATGGGATTAGCTTCAGTTCTTTTTATATCCTTTTTTTTACTAAGGGAAAAAGATCAAGCTTTTAGGATATTTAAATTTGTACTTCCTAGAAATCATAAGACTAAGATTTTAACATCAATGGAAAAAATTCAACATTTACTTTCAAGATATTTTATTGGTCTTTTATTACAATTATTCATCATATTAATATTATATCTAATTGTATTTTTGATTTTTGGTATAGACAATGCTTTTATTATAGCATTACTCTGTGCCGTTTTAAACATTATCCCTTATTTAGGTCCGCTTTTAGGTATGATTGTGGCTTCAGTACTAATAATGATTAGTGGTATTGGACATGATTTTATTCAAAATACAATTCCCACCACTTTGTATGTACTTTGTGGTATGCTTGTTGTTCAATTGATAGACAATAATTTAAGTCAGCCTATTATTTTTTCAAAAAGTACTAAATCACACCCATTAGAGATATTTTTGGTCATCATTTGTGCAGGAATTTTATTTGGTATAACAGGAATGATAATTGCCGTCCCATCTTACACTGCTCTTAAAGTAATTGGCAAAGAGTTTTTACCTGATAATAGAATTATAAAAGCTTTAACAAAAGACATTTAATGCATTCTTTAAAATTATTATTACAACCTGAAATACAAGAATTTATTTCCGTTAATATTGAGAAAGATGTCAGTCAATTAGCATTTCATAAAAATGAGTTTTCAATAGATTATATTTCAATTATCAATCAAATTGTTTCTAAACAAAAGGCTAAAAAAAAATTACCTACTTGGTTCAATACATCAAAAATTTTATATCCATCAAAAATTTCAATTGAACAAACTTCCTCAGAAATAGCAGCTAAATATAAAAGTTCCTTAGTATCTGGAGAAAATTTAATTGATTTATCAGGAGGTTTTGGTATAGATGATTACTATTTTTCTTCCGTTTTCCAAAAAGTAATTCATTGTGAAATTAACCCTGAATTATCTTTTATTGTGAAGCATAATTTTCAGCAATTAAGTAAAAAAAATATTGAATGTATCGTTGGTGATAGCACAAAAACACTAGAAAACTTAAATCAAAAATTTAGTTGGTTATATATTGATCCTTCAAGAAGAAATGATACTAAAGGCAAAGTTTTTCTTTTAAGAGATTGTGAACCAAATGTCCCAGAACTTTTGGACTTTTATTTTCAGTTTACCAATAATATACTCATTAAAACCGCTCCTTTTTTAGACATTCAATCAGGTTTACTAGAATTACAATTTGTTAAAAAAATTCATATTCTAGCCATTGAAAACGAAGTTAAAGAGTTACTTTGGGAAATAGAAAACAAGTATACTGATACTATTTCAATTAGCGCCATAAATATTGAAAAAGAAGAGACTCAAATTGTCACTACCTCTTCAAACGAAGAGTCTATTGCGACCTTTTCTTTACCAAAGAAGTACTTGTACGAACCCAATGTAGCACTTCTAAAATCTGGGAATTTTAATGCCTTTTCTAACTTATTTGCTCTAGATAAATTACATCAACATTCACATTTGTACACTTCAAATGAAAAAATTCAATTTCCTGGAAGAAGTTTTAAAATAGACGCCATAATTCCTTTCCAAAAAAGTGAAATTAAAACACATTTGCAAAACAAAAAAATGAATATCACCACTCGAAATTTTCCAATAAAAGTGGATGAAATTAGAAAAAAGTACAAAATTAAAGATGGTGGAACGATTTTTGCTTTTTTTACCACAGATATTCAAAATAATAAAATAGTTTTGCTTTGCTCAAAAATATAAAACTCATGAAACAATTATTTTTACTTTTTTTCTTATTACCTCTTTTAAATTTCAGTCAAAAAAAAGATTGCAAATATGATTTCGAAGAAAAAACAGATTCGACGTATATAAAAGCTTTAAATAGCAAATTAGTCTATGAAAAAGTCTTTGGTAATTCTAAAGAATTCATTCAGTTTAATTTAATAAACAATAATGGAGTTCCAACCTTAAGTTTTCAACAAATTCAAAAAAGCTTTGATTTTATTCCTGTAAAATGTTTTAATAAAAAATCTAAAATTATTTTTCAATTGGAAAACGGTTCCATTATTACTTTAATAAGTTCTAATGATGAGACCTGTTCTGCCCTTTCGTACATTGCTGAAGAAAAAAGTAATATACGTTTATTAACAGGTTATTTTATGTTTACCAAAATGAATTATGAGGACTTAAAAAAATCACGTATTATAGTAATGCGTGTTCAATTTTCAGGAGAAACAAAAGACTATATTTTACCCGATGCAATAGAATCTGAAATTTTAAATCAATCTTTAAAACCTAGTTCTTATTTTATAGATTATTTGAGGTGTATAGAATAAAAAAGCCTTGCTTTCACAAGGCTTTACAAACAAACTCACACTTATCCCTTAATAATTTTAATGGTTTTTTTATAAGATGATTTTTCGTTAGTCACTTGAATAAAATAAAGACCAGAAGCATATTTCTCAAGACTTATTACTCTTTCATTTTTCACATTTAGTACTTCTTTTCCAAAAATATCAAATACTTGTATTTTAAAATTAATCATTTGTGTATTCAGATTAACAATATCAATTGTAGGATTTGGATAAAGAGTAATTGCATTTTCTGAATTAAAATCTTCAATAGATAAAGTAGTATCTGTTATTTTCCAAAGTTCGACTCCTTGTGTTGGATATTTCCCATCAAAATAAACTTCATTATTGTAAACAACAGGTTGAAAAACCGTAACACCTGTAGGCACATTTGTTACACCTGTATTTGTTATTTTCTGTGTACCTGCATCTGTTCCATCCGTAACCCAAACCTGTTGTGCATTATGCTCAAAATACAATTTGTTATTTAAAACTGTAAATGTTTTGTCCAGCAATGAAAAATAAGGAGAGACATTATTTAGAGTACTCGAATTGATCACTTTTATTGTTCCATTCTCCGTACCATCCGTTTTCCAAATCTCTCTTGAACTCGCTGTTCCATCTTTTGCTATCACATATAACTCATTGTTTAAAATAAAAAAAGGATTACTAGTGCTAATACCATCATTTAAATTACCAGAATAAAAGTCTTTTACTCGATTCCAGCCATTTGCAACAGTATATTTATACAATTCAGTGCCTGTTATTTGGTTTAAACCTGCATCATAACCTCTTGCTGTAAAATAAAGTTCGTTATTAAATTCGATAAAATCATCTGGACCACTCCCTTTTCCAAAAGAAGGATTTAAAGTATTTGGAAAAATGTCTGCCACCATGGTTGTTCCAATAGCTGTCCCATCGGTTCTCCAAAGTTCTCTTCCATTGGTTCCATCATCAGCAGAAAAAAACAAATAGCTATCATATACAAACAAATCATTTGGATTAGAACCAGAAGACAAATTTGATGCTGTTGAAGGGTTAATTTCTAAAAACAGTCCGGTTCCACTAGCAGTTCCATCAGTAACATACAATTCAGGATTTTCGCCTGGTGCACTATAAGCCGTGAAGTAAATTTTCCCGTTATAGGTTGTCATATAATTTGGCCCTCCTGAAAAAGAAGGATCTAAAACCTTAACTGTTCCTGAAGGAGTACCATCTGTTTTCCAAAGCGAATAAGGCCCTGAAACTTCTCGTGCCCAAAAATACAATTCTCCATTTAATTCTCCATAGAAATCGAGATAATCATAGTTAAGACTTGATCCATTTGGACCTGGATAAATATCCAATAAGACTTCTGTACCAGAAGCAGTTCCATCTGTTATAAAAAGCTCTCCACCATGTGCTTGAGAAGAGGCGAGAAAAAGTAATTTATTATTAATTACTTTTAAAGGTTTAGGGTTATAACCCACACCATTTCCATTTATATCAGCCACTAAAGTAGCTCCTGAACCTGACGTTTTATATAGTTTTTGCTGAAAACTAACAGAAGCATTAAAATACAATTCTCCATTATATTCCATAAAATACCTTGGATTACTACCATCACTTCCAGCGTTAATTTCGGCTACTTGTGTAAACTGGTATTGTGCTATACTTAATTGACTAAGCCAAAAAAAAGCAATTAATATGTATATTTTTTTATTCATGATTTTTTTGTTTTTGTGTAACTGTTTTTTTGTACTGTTTATTTTTTTAGAATTTTATAGGTTTGAATTTGTTCTCCATTATCACTACTTAAAACTAAAAGATACATTCCTGAGGTACACTTTTCTAATGAAATTTGAGTTTCAAGTGAATTAATAGTATGAGTTAGGATTTGTTTTCCTAATTGATTAAACAAAGAATAACTCCCTTTAAAATCATTTTGAAACTGGATAGTAACTAAATCATCTGTAGGGTTTGGATAGACTTTTAATTCGTTTAATAGATCAAATTCTGAAGTTGATAAATTAGTTGCTGTAAGTTTCCACAATTCATTTCCATTAGAATTAAAGCTTGCTGTAAAAAACAAGGAGTTGTTAACTTTAGTAAAATTTCTACCGTTATCCGTTAATGGGCCAACATTAGGAGCTATAGGAGGTGAAATTTTTATAGTACCTGGTTGTGTTCCATTTGAAACCCATAAATCGTATGCGAAAATAGCAGTCTCATCAGCAGTAAAGATTAGCTCATTATTATATTCATTTAGAAAACGAGGCTTACTACTTCCAGCAAAAGGAAGAATATCTTTAACTAAAAAAGTATTTAAATTACCAGAAACTCCATAAGTAGCAAAAAGTTCTTCCCCTACTGTTGTACCATTTGCTCTAAAGAATAGTAAATTATTTACTACAGTAAACTCTTCTGGATTAGAATCTCCGGGAGTTAACAAGTTGCTAAAAAGCACTGTTCCTGCTGTAGTTCCATCTGTCACCCATAATTCTTTTCCTACAGCACCATCATTTGCAATAAAAAATAATTTATTATTGAATACTTTAAAATTAAAAGGTCTAGAACTTTCAGTTCCAGGATAAATATCTTTAAGCAATTGTGTTCCTGCGGTAGTGCCATCTGTACTCCAAAGTTCAATACCATTACTGTTGTTTTGGGCGCTAAAATAGATTTTACCTCCAAAAGCAGTTAATTCGAACGGTTCAATAGGAGCATTACTTAAAACTGTGGTACCTAAAGTTGTACCATCGGAAATCCACAATGCTATTGAACTTGTTTGTGGATTTCTAGCACTAAAGTATAAGTTTCCATTTAAAACTTCAAAATCTAGTGGATTACTACTAATGCTCGAATACAAATCTTTGACTAATTGTGTACCTACTGTAGTACCGTCTGTCACCCATAATTCTGTATCAGATGTGCTGTCTGTTCCTGAAAAATACAATAATTCGTTAAAAACTATTGCCGAAGTACTAAATATATCTATACTAATGTATACATTCTTTAAAAATTGAGTTCCAACTGTAGTACCGTCGGTAACCCAAAGTCCAGAATTCACTCCGTCATCTGCATTAAAATAAACTTTTCCATTGCATTCATAAAATTGGGTAGGAGTCGTATCTCCATTAGGGTTTATATCTTTAAGCATAAAAGTTCCTGCGTTAGTGCCATCAGATATCCAAGGTTCTCTACCATGCACTCCATCGTCTGCTGTAAAAATGAGTTTGCTGTTAAAGTAAGTAAACTTGCCTGGGTTAGAATCACCATTTGGATTAATGTCTTTTATAAGCTCAAAATTATACTGAGCATGTAATAAAAAACTGGAAAATAACAGACAAGCATGTAATAAAGTAATTTTTTTAATTTTCATAAGTAAAGATTTTTAATTGTTTTCATCCACTTTTTAGAATAAAAAATGGGTTCACTTTATACATTGGTAGAAAACCAATTAAAAAGTAAACCCAAAAACAAAAAAAATCTATCTTATTTCTTTTTTAAAACAATTTCCACTCTTCTATTTTTCATTCTTCCTTCCTCTGTTTCATTGGTAGCAACTGGACAAGCAGGTCCAACGCCTAATGGAGTTAATCCGGTTCCAAAATCACCATAATTATTCATCAAAGCGCTCACAACAGCTCCTGCTCTATCTTCAGATAATTGCAAATTAGTATCTAAAGACCCTACATCATCGGTATGGCCAACAATATAAATTCTAGCTTTTGGGTTTTTATTTAAATATTCGCCTACCATTTCAATAACTGAAAATGAACTTTGCTTTAAAGTGGCTTTTCCTGTGTCAAATAAGATTCCATCTAGAATTAATTTGCCTTCTTTTTCCAGTTTGTCTTTAATTACATCTGCATTAATTTGAATTAAACCACTTTGTAATGCTTCTTGTTCGATTACTTCCACACATACTTTTACAGGTTTCCCATCATAAGCTGGAGTCATTCCAATTTCAATGAAATAAATTTTATCAGAAGTAATTATTTTACCAACCATATAGCGTTGGGCAACATGATAGGCTCCAAAATCATAATAATGTCCTGTTTCCCCGTTACTTTGTCGGTTGTCTTTACCGTAGACTTTTTCAAAAAACTTAGCACTATACCAAGCCGTTGTTCCATCACATTCACCGCCTTTACATTGGAACAAAATTTCGGCATTATTGGCTTTAAAAGCATCTTGGTAATTTTTCATTACCTCAACAGTAGATTTACCTATAGGAACTTCATACACAATTGAAGTTTGGTATCCTGAAACATCTAACCATTTTTGAGGCTCTTTTTCTGGTTTCGCAGCTTTAACAGCAAATTTTAATTCATTGTAGTCTTTTTGGAAGTAATAAATAATTTTAGAACCAGGATAACGAGTCAATAATTCATGATCTTTTGCTTTATCAATATCTTGAGCTAATAGAGTAAAACAAGATAAAAACAGTACTATCAAAAATTTAGTTTTCATATGTATAACTTGTTAGTTCAGAAGAAGTAGTTCCATTATAGATAGTTGTTGTTGTAAATGACATTACTTTTTCATTTTCTAAAGTATAGCTCATGGTTACGTCAAAAATAGGTTGAGTAGTATTATTTACACTATACTCTTTAACAGATTTAATGTTATATTCTGGTAAAATATAAATATTGTTATAATCCGTATAAGCAAAAATACGACTGAAATAAGGATAAATTTCAATTGGTGAAAATATAAATTGACCAAAATCCATTTGTTGCTTAAAGAATTTATAGACCGGATTTTTATGCGATTCGTACTCATATTCAGCATACGATGTTAAAACATAAGGCTCTGCAGGACTTCCTGTGCCTAATTGATCTACTCGAATAATTCGATTCGAAGAATCGTAAGTATAAGAAAAACGGGTTTGTTCATCATTATTCGTTATTGTTGCTATTCTACCAACAGCATCATAAGTAACATTGACAGTGTTTTCCAAAGAAGGATCGAAAAATTCAAAGTCTGATATTCTAAAGTTGTTGTATATTAAATCCGTTTCATAAGTATCTACTTTAATTTTATTTAAAGAAAAATCAGGAGCTGGAGAATAAAGGTATTCTACACCACTAGATTGATTCTCTACATCAAACGATGAAATTTTATCATTGCTAGTATAACTTACACTGTAATTTTTACCAAAACGATTTACACCAGATATCCATTTTCCAGAAGTATCATAATTAAAAGTAGTTGTTTTAGTTGTTACTCCTTTAGAAGAAGTGATGCTTTTAAGCTTTTTTTCTGGTGTTTCAACAGGATCACTATCATCATCTTTTGAACATGATACAATCGTTAATAACAATAAAATTGCTATTGTTTTTAATATACTTTTTGTCATTATATTTTTTGTTTTATGTTTTTACCAATTTGAAGTAGTTTTTCTTTTATCTCTTCTGAATTTACTGTTTCTGAAGAATTAAAAAGTATCTCAATTAAATAGGCTTCATTAGACTGAAATTTAATTTTTTGAACATTTTGAAAATCAGGTTCAACCCAATGATACGCATTTGCTCCAAAGCCGTCAATTGGAGTTGGTTTTATGATTTGCTGTTTAGTTCCCATAACTCCTTTTTCTATGTCCATTCGTAACATATTGGAGAATTTACGAGGCATGTCCTCCATTTCTAAATTGGAAGAAATCGTAATCATGATTTGACTTGCTTTAGTAACCTCATTTGGATCATTCCATATAAATTCACATCTATTAGTATCTGGATATGGGTTTCTAGCATAACTTTCGATTGTTGCAATATCTATTCCAAAAGCTGAAGCAATATCATCCATAGAAACTAAATCACAAGGATTGACTAACATTACTTTTTCTGACACCTCATTTTCTATGGCAGCTTCCTTATTATCTGAATTTGTATTTTCCTTTTTAGAAGTACAACTTATTAGAAATACTACTAGTATTGTGTTTGCGATATTTTTCATTTTATTATAATTTATCAACTATATATGTAATTCTGAAGGTGTTGTCACCATTTACAATTATAAAATAGTTGGGTTTACCCATTTTAACATCTTTTATAAGAATAGCTCTTTGGTGAAAACCAAAGTTGATATCTTGTCTTAAATTCTTTTCTTCTTTTAAATTGCATTGTACATTTACTTGTAACTCTTGATTGGCTAATTCTCCTTTTATTAAATAAAATCGTTCCTTATTAATCGCTTTTTTACCTAAATAAAAAATAGCATCACCAAAAACATCATTATATCTTGTACCTGCATTCTGCTTCACATCAAACGTATCAGAACCACCACTATAATCCCAAATTCTGGCAGGGTAATTTTTAATTGATGGTATATCAATAGTTCCTGATTTACTCTTTCCATATATTCTAATTCCTATCGCACCATAAAGTTGAATCGTACTAGCTAATTGCGATCTTCCAATGCATGTAGTTTGCATATCAATCACCTTAATTCTGTAAAGACCTCCATAAGGAGAATCATCACACAAATTTGATTTTGTAGCTTTGGTACCATTCCATTTATCTTTTAGAGAATTGTTCCAACTCCATTTCCCTTTAAAAGCGTTACATTCCATGGTGAATTCAAAATTTCCTTTACTTCCATTATTTGTAAAAGTTCCTATAAGTTTATCACCAACAACAGTTGCTTCTATGTAACCAAGATTTCTATATTTCCCTTTAACCTTATTTCCAGTTTGCTCTAAAACAATTTTACCAAAATCAGTCTCCCAAATACCACTCCAAATAGCAGATTTCATTGTAGTTGAAGGTTTATCATATATAATTTCTCCATTCCAATTTCCTCCTGATAATGAGGAATTCCAACCCCATTTTCCAGAAAATGTATTGGATACAAAACTCCATTTAAACGAACCCCATTTATTGTCTCCATGAGCAAATGTTCCCACTAAATATCCCTGTCCATTAAATTTATCCACTATAAATTTGCCCACTACGGTTCCTCTTTCTCCATAATCTCCGTATACAATTGAATCTTCTTGTATTAATTTTACAATACCAAAATTAGTACTGTAAGTGCCGTCAACTTGAGCATAACAGAATTGAATTAGAAAGAAAACAATAACTATTTTTAGATTTTTCATTTTATTAGTTTTTTTCAATTTTAAAACCTATTGCTATCCAATTATCTTTGTCTTTTTTATTTACTAAATAATATTGCTTACCAAACTCGATGTCTTTGATTTTTATACTTCTTTGTTTCCAACCAAATTTATAATCTGGTCTTCCAGTCAGTTTTTGTGTAACGTCCATTTGAACATTTACTTCCAAATTTTCATTTGCTAAATCTCCTTTTATATCAAATTCGATAATCCTATCGATATTATAATACATGTTAGAATCTGAAACTTTTATTAATTCATATATGCTTTCAGAATTTTCGTTACTACTATCTGGATTATTCAGACCACTATTTTGTTTCAGCTTAACAGGGTCTGAGGAAGAAATATCCCATAGTCTTGGTTTCTTGTTTCCAATAGCTTTAATTTCAACATTACTTGAAGTTGACTTTCCATACATCCGAATTCCCGCTGTACCAAAAATATCTACATTCCATGTTAAAGGATTATCTAAATCATAAAAAAAAGTGTCAATATCCGCTTTTATATGTGTAAGTGTTACTCTATACCTTCCCTCATAATCTTTTTTCGTTTTTATACTACTAGTTGAATTACTTAATCCTTGTGAAACTGTTGTTAAGCCTCCAGTAGCTTTTGTATAATTTGTAGCCGATGTACTATTTCCTCCTGTCAAAGAAGTAAATTCAGCTACAGTCATCGGTTTTAAAAATTTTGCATAAAACTTAACCTTTTCATTAGTATTTAATTTTCCTATTTGTCCATACCAAGCTGTTATATTTTCACTGTTTTCTGTTTTTATATAACTTTTGTAAAGACTATACTGAGTATTTTCATGATAAAACGAACCATAGGCTACCGTTTTCAAATCATTGTCTAGTTTTCCGAAAAAAGATTTTCCATCATCAAATTTACCTACCAATCGTAACCCTTTTTGTTGTAAGTTTAGTTTTTTATTAAACACTCCTGGATAAGCATTGAACTCATATTGACCAGTCCATTTGTCCATTTTTAAACTTGGGTAAGAATCTGATTTTAAAGTTCCTGTCCAATTGCCTTGATTTTTAGTATCTCCTTGCCATTTCCATTCACCAGTAAACGATTTATTATCTGACGCTAATTTGAAGTAGAACTCTCCTACTTTTCCGTTATTGGTAAACTTCCCATTAATAGTATATCCTGTTTGTATGGCATCAATTATACCTATTGAAGAATAATCTCCATATACAAATTGATCTTCGTGAATTAATCTTACATCGCCAAAAGGAGTATTCCAAGTGCCTGTAAAATTTTGTGCTTGTAGTAGTATTACAAACAAAAATGTAATTATTGTTGTGATTTTTTTCATTTTGTTTTCAGTATGAAATAAATTAATAAATGATTATTACATCGGCAATTTTTACCTGAGTATTAGTGTTTATCATAGCATAATATGTTAAACTGCCTTTTTCTGATTCATTAGTAATAGAATAATTTTCATTATTAAAAAACAATGTTGATGCAGCATTTCTATCAAAAAACAAAAAATCTCCATTGGATAAAAAAGATGAAATAAATGCGAATAATTTATCTTGATTTGCGTAGATACCTTTAATACTTGGTACTATGTTTTTAGAAAATACAGAGATATTATTTGAAGAAATTCCTATCAAATTCTGATTTTCTCCATAGGTGAGAGTTCCTGAGTCTGTTCCATTAGAATAATTATAAGTGCCATTAGTAGTATTATAAGTTAAACCATAGGGTTCATTTTGTCCAGATATTGAAACAGTAGCGTTCTCTCCATTATAAGCAACAGTAAGAATTTTAGTAACATTATTGAATGTTTGAGTAATTTGAGAAACTTTTTTATCTGCGTTATAATTGATTGTTCTGTTCTTAACACCATCAACATTGGAAATTTTCATTGCTGATAGTAAATTATTTTCATTATAACTAAATTCATACAAAGTAGTGGTTGTTATGTTACCTTGCTCCGAATAAGTATTAAGTATTACTTTTTTAGCATTTCCTAAGGTTTCTTGTTGTACTGTTCCATCATCATCTTTTGAACATGAAATCAAAGAAAAAATCGACACGAATAATAGGGTTGAAATATTTTTTTTCATTTTTATTTTTTTTTTTAAATTTTAATAGAATAACTCTTCTTTTTTAACCTGAATAAAATTCATTACAGGATATTTACTTATTATTTTTCCATGAATGGGTTTCCAATTTTCGGGTTTATTGGCATCTAAAAAAGTTCCAGCTTTACCAGAAAATTCAATACTAACTTCATCTTGTACTAATTTTGTTATTGTAGCTTCACCTTCTAGCAACGTATAAACAAACCCATTTTCCTTAGCTATTACAATAGTTACTACTGTACCATTGGCATCTTTAGGATCTAACTTTCCTTCTTTATTTTTTCCAATAATAGGCTTGACGTCTAACATATCTTTCAGTCCTGAGAAGGATATATTAATCTTTGCATCTTCACTATCAATAGAGAAAACCATCATCTGTTTTCCTGCTGTATTCATGATAGTTTTAAAATTTTCATCTTTACTAAATAGATTTTGTCCGTCATAAGTAATTTCAATTTCAGCTTTATTTTGATTGGCTCTTTCAATATTTTCAGAAGCAACACCAACTTGATTGAGTGTTTTTTCAATTACTGAGTTTGTAACATTTTCAGATGCTTTTTCTTTTGCATCTTGGCAACTTAAAAACATTACAATTGATATTAGTAGTGCATTAATTTTTTTCATTTTATAATTTTTGGATTTTAAACAAACTCATATTTATCATTCTCACTTTTTCCTCTAAAGCAATTACTTTCATAGAGTTTTGTTTTTTGGATTGTTTATTGAAAAAAGTCATTTCCATAACGTAACCATAGTCTGTATTTAAAAGTTGTATTGGATTTTCTTCTTTTTTCTTGGAGAATAATTTTGACATTCCTCTCAAATAATCTTGATAATCAAATTTTACATCAGGAGCATACCAAGCATTAATTTTTCCTTCATCGTAAGTAATATTGTATTCATGGCAAGTATACCCATTCATTACTTTTGTTTTTCCTGTTTTTTTTACTGAAGGAACAACGTCTGAAGCTTCTTCACTTGAGATATTTTGGTTACCCATTATCTTTTCCATCCATTCTAAAGACATCACTTGAGCCGTTCCACTAGAAATATTTAACATAATCGCAGATTCATTTTTCATATCAATGATAAAAGGATCTCCATTTTTTTCCATTTCTGTGATCAAAGCCTCTTTGCCATAGCCTTGTTTCATAGTTGTTTTTTTACTATTAGCGTTTACATCTTCTACTTCAATAGTTGCTATTACAGGAAAAACATATTTAGGTTCATGAGCAGCATTACCCATTTGAGAAATCATTTCTTGTGTATCAACATTTGATTCTTTACTTGCTTTTTTCTGTTTTCTTTGTTTTTTCTTTGTTATTTTTTTAGGGGCTTCAAAAATAGTATCTACAGTCGCTTCTGTAGTTTGATCAATTTTCTCATCTGTTTTTCTTTCCAAAGCACGTTCCATAGACTGCTGGGCTTTGTCTTGTAATTTTTTAAAAAACTGTGCATGAGTGCAATGACTAAAAGCGAAAGTCATTAGTAACAGTGCATAAAATTTCTTCATGATTTATAGATTTTAAATGTTTATTGCTCATTTGTAGAAAAAAAACAAAAAAGTAAACCCATAAATATTATTTTTGCTTTAAAGTTTACTTTACAAAACATTTTCTACTAATGAATAAAAACAACATAGTTGAAAGAATAAAACAAAACGATACAGCTACTATAAAGAAGATTTATCTTGATAATAAATTGTCTTTTTTCAAGTTGGCAAACCGTTATTCTATTCCTAATGAAGTTGCCTTAGACATCTATCAAGATAGTATAGTTGCGCTAGTTGAAAATGCTAGAAAGAATAGCATTGATGATTTAAAAAGCAGTATAAATACATATTTTATTGGAATCGGAAAATTTATGATTTTTAATTATCTGAAGACAAAGAAAACAGTTGATTTAAGTGAGTTTGAAAATACTGTAATAACAGAATCGTATACTACTGAAGATAACACTCTAAACGAGCGAGAAATAGCACTTAAAAAGGCTTATGAGAATTTAGGAGAACAATGTCAAAAAATTTTAAGTCTATTTTATTTTGAAAACAAAAAATTAGAGGAAATACAAACGATTTTAAACTATGAAAATAAAGATGTTTTAAAAAGTCAGAAATCGAGATGCATTTCTCATTTAAAAAAATCCCTAAATCTAAAGAAATGATGCATGAACTAATTGAAAAATATTTTGAACACAATTTAACCGAAGAAGAAAAACTACTTTTCAATAAATTGCTAGTTGAAGATCCCGATTTTAAAAAAGAATTTGAGTTTTATAGCGAATTGAAAAATGCTGTTGTTGTTTCAGAAAGACAAAAAATTAAAAAGGAAATCCAACAATTTGAAAATAGTGATGATATGCCTATTTTTAATCTAAAACGTTATTTACCATATGCTGCTATTTTATTAGTAATGCTTTCATTATGGTTTATTTTTTTTAGCAATAACTCCAATAATACAGACTTATACAACAGCTATTTTGAAGCCTATCCCAATACAGAGGTTTCAAATACTAGAAGTGATATGAATGACAAATCGGTAATTGAAGAAGCTTTTATTGCTTATGATTTAGAAGAGTATGCTAAAGCGAATGAATTATTTGATTTGGCCTTAAAAATTTCGAAAGTAGACTACATTCCATTCTATAAAGCTATCTCTTTAATGGAATTAGAACAACATAAAGAAGCTTTAAACTTATTTGAATCTGTAAATTGGTCAGAGGCATACAAAGAGAAATCTATGTGGTTTAAATCACTTTGTTTTTTGAAATTAAATCAAGTAAAAAAAGCTAAAAAAGAACTAACACTACTTACAGAAAAAGGAACCTTTAAAAGTTCAGAAGCAAAAGAGTTACTTTCGAAACTTTAAAAAGAAAACCAATAGAATTCCTATAATAACTAATCCCAAAAGTATAAAATAGAAATAATTAGTTTTAACAACCAAGGCATCAGGATTTCCATTTAAAACAAAACCTGACCAATAATAAGGATGCTTGAGTTCTTGAGCTTTTACTGTAGAAAGGAATTTAATTTTAGCCTTTTGTAAAGCTTCATTTTTAGGTAAACCTTCATTCAAAAATTCATAAAAATACTGCATAATTTCATACCCTTGTTTATCTGGAGTTTGCCATAAACTATGAATGGTAGCTGAAACACCACTAAAAGTAAAGGCTCTAGAGATACTCATAATACCTTCTCCTTCTTGACTTTTCCCTAAACCTGTTTCACAAGCACTAAGAACTACTAAGTCTAAAGGTAAATTCAATGCATATAAATCAGAAAAAAACAAATCATTGTCATGAAAAATAAGTTTTGATTTAAATTCATTTTCATAATCAATCTTAGCGTGCATCGCTAAGTGATAAATTGTATTTTCTTTATATTTCAAAAAATTATTTATGGTAGCTTGACTGGCGGTAAAGTAGTTGGAATCAAAATTATTTTTTAAAAATAATGCCTCTTTTTTAGCAAATGGCAAGGAAGTATAATCACTATTTTTGTAATCAGGTTGAAAAACAGCAATTTTAATAGCTTTATTTTGATGTTTCGCTTTTTGTAATTCCAAAAGAGATAAAGAAGTAGAATAATTTATTTTCAATTGTTCCACAAGAAATTTATTTTCCTTATTCAATAGAGCTTCAAACGGTAATTTATTTAAAAAGGTATTAGTAATAATTGTTATTTCATCATTTTTTATATCAAATGGCGCTAGTAGTATATCATATAATTCTTTTGAAACAGTATCTACAGAATTTCTGATATCTATTTTTGACAAAAAAATGATTACTTTTTCATTTAACAGTTTTAAATCACAAATCTTTTTTACCTTGATATCATCATTCGTTTTAATATAAACACCGTATACACTATCATCTGTTTGATAATATACCAAAATAGGAGAATTAGTTTTTGATAAAAATTGATTTAAATTAAAATTTGGATTCAAAAAGGTATTCAAATATGGAAACTCTTCCTTGATTTTTCTCTCTAATAAATCAATCTCATTCTTTAATTGATTGATTTTAAACTTATTTGCTGAATTACTTTTTAAGTAAAAAGACAACTTAGATTTTAATGTATTTATTTCCGATAAGTAATTTGCAACTTCATCAAAACTTTTTATTCTTTTGTTCATTAAAAAGTTTTTACAAAGATATTTAGATTGTGTATTTTCAATCATTTCAATAATTTCAACATTATGATTAGGATTAATTAAAGCAATATTTAGAAGACCATTTCTAATCTTTTTCACATATTCTTCTAAACTATAATTAAATATATCATTTTCATAAATATTATTGAAAAGATTGACCGAAAGTTTATATCCTTTGTAAGCTTTTTTTAAACAACTTGTTTTTTTAGTTACTTCATAAATATCAAAATACTCTTTTGCAATCTCACTATTATATGAAAGCAAATAAAAATCTGCATTCTTACATAGTTCGATATAGGAAACAGCTTTATCAAAGTTTTTTTCAGATTCAATAAAAGATTTTTCTTGGAAAAAAATCATGGCTTTGCTAGTATACAAACCTGCTAAATCTCTAAATTCATTTTCATTACAAAGTAGAATACCTTCATCAATATAAAAATGTGCTTTATTAAAGTCTTTTAATTCTCTCCAAAAATAACTATAAAAAGAATACAGGTCTATTAATGCTTTTTTATCAGTAAATGGAATTAATATTTTTTCAGCCTTATCTAATAATAAAAATGCTTTTTTATACTCTTTTTTTCTATATGAATATTCTGCATAAATACTTGTCGCATCAGAAAAACTTACTAATACTGATTTTTTATCAGTTAACTTAATAAAGTAATCATATAATTGATGATAGGTAATTGAGGCTTCATTCTCCTTTTTTTCAGCAATATTTATTTTCAATTGATTATGCAAATAAAGTAAAGTTCCTTTTTGTAAGGATAAAGAACTTTTATCTCTTAAAGAAAAGATTATTCTTTTAAGCTTAGATAGATAATATTTTGCGTTTTCAAGATTTCCATATTCTAATAAGTTACTTATTAAACTATTATAAGATAGTATTAAATTATCAGTATTATTAATCAAGTCTCTTTCCCAGATTGAAGTAGCTCTAATATAATAATTTTGAGAATTTTTAAAATCTGAAACCTTATACGATGAAGTACCTAGGTTATTATACAAGAAAGCTACTTCATTGGATTCAATTAAACCCTTTTTAAAATAAATTTCTTCAGCAGTTTTATAATATTCTATTGCTTTGTTTTCATTATCTAACTCTTTATATATAAATGCAATATCTTGCAATAATTTTATTTTTTTACGAAAATTTAATTTGTAATTTTTCGTATTGATATTTTTTAAATAATCTAAAGCAATTTCAAGTGATTTAACCCAATCACCAGTTGCATTACCAATTGTTAAATAATAGTTTTCAAAAAACTCAAATTTAAAATTTTCAGATAAGGATGTTTCAGAAGTAATTTTTTTATTTATTTCTTCTAGTAATTCTAACTTTTCATTCCAATTAGTTGTAAGGTAATATTTTGATAAGTATAATTTAATTTCATTATTTATATACTGACTTGATTGTTTATTTTTAATATTACTCAAATAAAATTCTCGAAGACGAATTGCTTTTGAATAGCTTTTTTTTTCATGAAGTGAATCTGCCTTCTTTTCTAATGCATTAGTCCCAATTTGACTATAAGAGGAAGTAACAATCAGAAATAAAAAAAAATTAAAAAATAACTTCATTAGGCAAACAGTTTTAGTGCTGTCGCAATTTAAAAAATTATTAAAAATAATAGTAATCTTTTAAAAACAAAAAAGCCTAGTAAACTTACTAGGCTTTTGTGATCGCGCCAGGATTCGAACCTGGGACCTACTCATTAGAAGTGAGTTGCTCTATCCAGCTGAGCTACGCAACCTTAATATTTTTCGTCGGGGTGGCAGGATTCGAACCTGCGACCTCCTGCTCCCAAAGCAGGCGCGATGACCGGGCTACGCTACACCCCGAAAAAAGCGGAGAGACAGGGACTCGAACCCTGGCGACGATTGCTCGTCGACAGATTAGCAATCTGCTCCGTTACCACTCCGGCACCTCTCCTATTAAACTTGCAAAGAACTGATCTTTTTTGCGGTTGCAAATGTATGTCTTACTATCTTAATTTACAACATTTATTAAGTTTTTTTTTTACTTTTTTCACTTATTTATCAGAAGCTACTATAATTCAAATAGATAGAAACTAATTTATTTTTCAAAGAAAATAAATATTTTTCATGTAAACAGTTTTTTTAATTTCTAAAATTATAAAAAATGTAATTTTTATCAATAAAAATAGTAAATTCGCAATTCAATTAAAAAAAACCATATTATGAAAAAAGTTGTTATAGTTTCTGCAGTAAGAACACCTATAGGAAGTTTTATGGGTGCTTTATCTTCTGTTCCTGCAACTAAATTAGGAGCAACTGCTATAAAAGGAGCATTAAATAAAATCAATTTAGATCCTAAATATGTTGACGAAGTATTAATGGGTAATGTAGTACAAGCTGGTAATGGACAAGCTCCCGCAAGGCAGGCTGCCATTTTTGCTGGAATTCCTAACACTGTTCCATGTACAACTATTAACAAAGTTTGTGCAAGTGGAATGAAAGCAGTTATGCAAGGAGCACAAGCGATCATTACTGGTGATGCAGATATTGTTATTGCTGGTGGAATGGAAAACATGAGTTTAATACCACATTACGTTCAGATGAGAAATGGTGTTAAATTCGGCCCAACAACACTGGTTGATGGCATGCAAAAAGACGGATTAGTTGATGCTTACGATAATCAAGCCATGGGTACTTGTGCAGATTTGTGCGCTACAGAATATAAAATATCTAGAGAAGAACAAGATAATTTTGCTATACAGTCTTACAAACGTTCTGCTGAAGCTTGGGAAAATGGAAAGTTTGATTCAGAAATAGTTTCTGTTGAAGTTCCACAAAGACGCGGAGATGCAATTATCGTATCAAAAGATGAAGAATTTACTAATGTAAAATTAGAAAAAATACCAACTCTTTCACCTGTATTTACAAAAGATGGAACTGTTACCGCAGCAAATGCATCTACAATAAATGATGGTGCAGCTGCCTTAGTTTTAATGAGTGAAGAAAAAGCAAATTCATTAGGTTTAAAGCCATTAGCATATATTAAATCATATGCAGATGCAGCACAAGAACCAAAATGGTTTACTACAACACCAGCAAAAGCATTACCTAAAGCGCTTGACAAAGCTGGATTATCCATTAGTGATATTGAATATTTTGAATTTAATGAAGCTTTTGCAGTTGTAGGTTTAGCAAATGCTAAAATTCTTGGACTAAAAGAAGATAACATAAATGTAAATGGTGGTGCCGTTTCTTTAGGACACCCACTTGGTTGCTCTGGAGCAAGAATTATTGTTACTTTAATAAATGTATTAGAGCAAAACAATGCAAAATTAGGTGCTGCTGCAATTTGCAATGGTGGTGGTGGTGCTTCTGCTATTGTTATTGAAAGAGCATAAATTAAATTATGAATTATGAGTTAGGAATCGTAATTTTGTTCTAACTCATAATTCATCTCACTTTTAGTTGCATATCAATGTTTGGAATTTGTAATCTAGCTATTATACCTCTAAGATTTGAACCGTCAGATAGAAGCGAACAAGTTTCTCAATTATTATTTGGTGAGCATTTCAGAATCTTAGAAAAATTAGAAAAATGGACTCATATAGAGTCTGCTTTTGACAGATACACTGGTTGGATAGACAACAAGCAATATGACACAATTAATGAAGATCAATTTATTTCAATAGAAAAATCTCCTATTGTTTTAAATGGAGATTTAATTGAATATATCACTAGTACAAATAATCAATTAACTCCAATACCACTAGGAAGTTGCCTTTCTTTTTTAGATAACGAGCAAATAAATACTTCTAATTATATTTTTGAAGGTATTAAGATTTGCGGCATAAAAGAAAAATCAAATTTAATTAATACAGCTTTTATGTATCTAAACACTCCATATCTTTGGGGTGGAAAAACACCTTTTGGAATTGATTGTTCAGGTTTTACACAAATGGTTTATAAACTAAATGGATATAAAATATTACGTGATGCTTCCGAGCAAGCTACTCAAGGAGAAGCCTTAAGTTTTATTGAAGAAAGTGAACCAGGAGATTTAGCTTTTTTTGATAATGAAGAAGGAAACATTATTCATGTAGGCATCATGATGGACGACAACTACATTATTCATGCTTCTGGTAAAGTCAGAATAGATAGATTAGATCATTTAGGAATTTACAATGCTGAAACTAATAGACATACTCACAAACTAAGAGTTATTAAAAAAATAATATAAAAACATAGTTTCACACAAATAAAAAAGACCCATTTTAGACTGCCCCCAAAAAGTTAGACACTATTTGAGGGTGTTTTTATGGAAAGAAAAGTCAAGTATGATTATGCATTTAAATTAGAATGTGTAAAATTAGTTTTAGAATTTCATTATTCTTGTGAATCAGTTTCTAAAGAAAAAGGACCTAATAAATCTAACATTCGTAAATGGGTTGGGTCTTACAAACAATATGACAAAATAGGTCTTTTGCCTAGGAAAAATCAAAATTACTCAACAGATTTTAAGTTAAAGGTTTTTAACTCTATTGTTGATGATTTTTTATCTCTAAGTGAGACCTGTTTGAAGTTTAACATTACTTCAGAATCAGTTATTATAAAATGGCAAAAAGATTTTACTACTTTTGGCATTGAAGGCTTGAAGGTTAAACCCAAAGGAAGACCAAAAATCATGAGTGATTATAAGCGTAAAAAACGTAAAACAGACAAACCACTAACCAGAGAAGAAGAACTTTTACTGGAAATAGAATCATTGAAATATGAAAATGCTATTTTAAAAAAGTTCAATGCCTTAGTTCAAGCCGAAGAAATCAAAAACATAAAGCGCAAGTCATAATAGAATTAAGGCATCAATATGATTTAAATATTTTATTAAATCATATCAATATGGCACGAAGTAGTTATTATTACTATGAAAAAAAACAGCAACTAATCGACAAATACAAATTAATTAAAGAACTCATTATCTCTATTTATCACAAGCATAAAGGGCGTTATGGTTATAGACGAATAACTAATGAACTTCAAAACAAAGGAATAATTATCAATCACAAAACATTTTTGAAACTAATGAAAACATTAGGACTAAAAAGTATTATTAGGATCAAAAAACACAAATCATACAGAGGTGAGAATGGTAAAATAGCACCAAATATTTTGGAACGTAATTTTAAAGCTTCGGCTCCAAATCAAAAATGGGCAACTGATATAACTGAATTTAATGTCTCTGGAAACAAATTGTATTTATCACCAATAATTGACTTGTTTAATCAAGAAATAATTAGTTATGAATTAACAGATAGACCTGTATTTAGTCAAGTTGTAACAATGTTTAAAAAAGCATTTAAGAAAATACCAAATAATACTAATTTGATACTCCATTCAGATCAAGGTTAGCAATATCAAATGAAACAATACCAAAAATTACTAAAGAGAAAAGGAATCAAACAAAGTATGTCAAGAAAAGGAAATTGCTTGGATAATGCAATTATTGAAAACTTCTTCGGAATATTAAAATCAGAAATGTTTTACACGCAAAAAATCAAATCAATAGAACAACTTAAAAAAGAAATTAAACAGTATATAATCTATTACAACAATCAAAGAATTAAATCAAATTTAAACAAAATGAGCCCGATACAATATCGAACTCATTATTATCAAAATTAATTATAAATTTGTCTAAAATTTTGGATGCAGTCTAAAGTGGGATTTTTTTATTTGTGTGATATACCTACAAAATTAATTAATAGTGGCAGCCTTATCCTTCATATCAAGAATTTCATAAGCAGATCGCAATAAAATTTTGGTATTACCATCTGTAGCTTTTAATTGATATGCCTTTTCAAGATACGGCAAAGATGACTTAAATAATTTCTTTCTTTTTTCCATTAGTTGGTCATATTTGGCTTTATCAGCTACACTTGCATTAATTTCATCTACTAACTTACTATCATCTTTTAAATAATCATAACCTAGAGTAAAATATAATTGAAATTCCGCATCAATCAATTCAGAATCATTAGGGTTCAAAACTTTAGCTTCTGCCAACGTTTTTTTAGTCTTTTCTATATCCTTATTTTGTAATGCAATCAAAGCAAGCATCTTATAAATCTCAGGTTTTTTAGATGACATTTTTTCCTCTCTTGGATTTTCTGTAAGACCTAATTGAACCTGTCTATCTCTATCTTCTTTATTAGGATACAAAGATTCTTTTCCAGTTGTTTTTGGAGTGGCATAGTAATTAATTCCGTTTTTTAAATAATTACTTTCCTTTAAATCTTCATAAAATTTTTCAGCTAAGAGATAGTCTTGAGCCTGTACCGCTAATTCTGCAGAGTTATTAAGAGCAATTCCTTCGTTTTTAGGATCAAAAACATATAAATTATGAAACATCAATGAAGCTTCTCTGTAATTTGATTCTTGAAAAAGCCTTGATGCATTTCCGTAAAGAAAATCTCTAAACTCATATTTTTTTCTAATTAAATCATCTGAATATATTTTTTTTCCAGATTTTTTCTCAAAAGCAATAGTTTTATCAATAGTAACTCCATATTCAGCTAAGAAATCTGGATTAAATAATTTAGCTTTATCTTTCATAGTTGCATTTGCTCCTTTCGAATCAAATTCAACAGCAGTATACATCACTTTAAATAGTTTAGCATACACCTTATCAGATTCCGATGATGCTATAGCATTTAGCTTATCCGATGCTTCTTTATAATTATTTAAATCTTCATTAGAAATTACATCTTTATTGTAAATCTTTTTTAATACTTTCAGCTCATCCTTTTGACCAAAAGTAGTAATTGAAATTAAGGCAACAACTCCTAAAAATAATTGTTTCATTTTTCTAATCTTTTTTTATAGTTTAATCTTCAATATAAAGCCCAAAATTAATTTTGGGCTTTATATTTTTTATTCATTTGTTTCACTAGTATTTGTTTCATCAAATTCTGTACCAGAATTTTCAGGATCATCCATTTCTAGATCAATTTCAGACTCTTCTTCTCTTAATACCTTAGTTACTGCAGCAATAGAATCTTTCCCTTTTAAATTAATCAAACGAACTCCTTGAGTAGCTCTACCCATCACACGTAAATCAGAAACTTCCATTCTAATTGTTAATCCTGATTTATTAATAATCATCAAATCATCTGCATCGGTAACATTATTAATAGACACTAAAGCACCTGTTTTTTCAGTAATATTTAATGTTTTAACTCCTTTACCTCCTCTATTAGTAATCCTATAAATAGCTTCTCCTTCTTCTTCTAATTTAGTTCTTTTACCATAACCATTTTCAGTAACAACTAAAATTTGAGATTCATTTACGTCTTTTCCTTCAACCGAAACCATTCCTATTACTTCATCCTTATCATTAGCTAAAGTTATACCTCTAACACCTGAAGCAGTTCTACCCATAGGACGTGTCTTACTTTCCTCAAAACGAACTAATTTACCAGACTTAACCGCTATTAAAACTTGACTGTTTCCTGTCGTTAATTTTGCTTCTAGTAACTCATCATCCTCCTTAATCGTAATAGCATTAATCCCATTCTGACGAGGGCGTGAATATTGTTCTAATGGTGTCTTCTTAACCTGACCTTTTTTAGTAGCCATTATGACAAAATGACTGTTTATATACTCTTCGTCTTTCAAATCTTGTGTACAAATAAAAGCTTTAACTTTATCATCTGGCTCGATATTTATAAGATTTTGAATAGCTCTTCCTTTACTCACTTTTGTCCCTTCAGGAATTTCAAAAACACGCATCCAGTAACATTTTCCTTTTTGTGTAAAATACATCAAATATTGATGATTTGTTGCAACGAACAAATGCTCTAAGAAATCTTGATCTCTAGTAGCAGCACTTTTTTGACCAACTCCTCCTCTATTTTGAGTTTTATATTCTGTCAATGAAGTTCTTTTAATATAGCCTGCATGAGAAATAGTAACTACAACCTGCTCATCTGCTATTAAATCTTCAATACTTACATCTCCACCTGCATACTCTATTACAGAACGTCTTTCGTCTCCATATTTCTCTTTCATTTCTGCTAATTCTGATTTAATAAGTTCCATTCGCAATTCTTTACTTGCCAATAATTCTTTCAAACCATTAATCAACTTCATAATCTCCTCATATTCAGCACGTAACTTATCTTGTTCAAGACCTGTTAGCTGACGTAGACGCATTTCTACAATAGCCTTAGCTTGAATTTCAGATAATTTAAATCTTTCTATTAATTTATTTCTAGCCTCTTCACCATCTTTAGATGAACGAATTAAAGCAATAACTTCATCAATATTATCTGAAGCAATAATTAACCCTTCCAATATA
Organism: Flavobacterium jejuense; assembly: GCF_006491595.2. Taxonomy (GTDB): domain Bacteria; phylum Bacteroidota; class Bacteroidia; order Flavobacteriales; family Flavobacteriaceae; genus Flavobacterium; species Flavobacterium jejuense. The sequence goes on along the minus strand of NZ_VEVQ02000001.1, from coordinate 246,457 downwards.
TGAGCTCTCTCCTCTGCCTTTCTTAATTCATATTGCGCTCTACGAACTACAACTTCATGTCTATGTTCAACAAAATAATGTATTAAATCTTTAAGATTCAACATCTCTGGTCTACCATTTACTAATGCAATATTATTTACACTAAATGAAGTTTGAAGTTGAGTATACTTATATAATGTATTTAAAACAACATTAGGAACAGCATCGCGTTTTAATTCATAAACAATACGCATACCATTTCTATCCGATTCATCTCTTATAGTTGCTATTCCTTCAATTTTCTTATCATTTACTAAATCTGCCGTCTTTTTAATCATATCGGCTTTATTCACTTGATAAGGAATTTCCGTTACAATAATAGCCTCTCTACTATTAGATTCTTCAAAACCAGCTTTAGCACGCATTACAATACGTCCTCTTCCTGTTTTAAAAGCTTCTCTTACACCTTCATAACCATAAATAATTCCGCCAGTTGGAAAATCAGGTGCTTTTACATACTGCATCAATTCATCAATTTCGATGTCATTATTATCAATATATGCTAAAGTACCATCAATGACTTCAGAAATATTATGAGGAGGCATGTTTGTAGCCATACCAACAGCGATACCGGAAGCACCATTAATTAATAATGTAGGAACTTTTGTAGGTAAAACTTTAGGCTCTTCTAACGAATCATCAAAATTCAATTGAAAATCAACAGTTTCTTTTTCAATATCTGCCAACATATCTTCAGATATCTTACGCATTCTTGCCTCAGTGTAACGCATTGCAGCAGGGCTATCACCATCTACAGAACCAAAGTTACCTTGACCATCAACCATTAAATATCGTAAACTCCATTCTTGAGCCATACGAACCATAGCGTCATATACAGATGTATCTCCATGAGGGTGGTACTTACCTAAAACTTCTCCAACAATTCTTGCTGATTTTTTATAAGCACTATTAGACCTAATTCCTAATTCATGCATACCAAATAATACTCTTCGATGTACAGGTTTTAAACCATCTCTAACATCTGGAAGTGCTCTCGATACAATAACTGACATTGAATAATCAATGTAAGCTGATTTCATTTCATCTTCAATGTTAATAGGAATTAATTTTTCTCCTTCAGACATAAGTATTTATATTAAAATTATATTTTTTCTTTAACGTGCCAATATACAGCTTTTTCTCATTTTTTCCCCTCATTTGATTGACAAATATAAACGATTTATTAACAATCTATTCTTGAAAAAACATATCAAAAGAACTGACAAGAATTTTTTTTTATCAGATTTTTTTTGTCACTTAGCTAATCATTCTATAAAAGGCATATTTTTTGCTTATTAACTGATATCTTAGTATATTTACAATTACAATTTTCACATATGGACGATAATTTTTCACCAAGAGTTAAAGATGTTATTTCTTTCAGCAAAGAAGAAGCCTTGAGATTAGGGCATGACTTTATTGGAACTGAGCATCTTATACTGGGTTTGCTTAGGGAAGGTCAAGGGAAAGCAATGGCTATCTTAAATAATCTTGCAGTAGATTTTGATTATCTAAGAAAAAAAGTTGAAGTTTTAAGTCCTTCTAGTACTGTTTCGATTCAAAGTAATGATAAAAAGAACCTTCATCTTACCCGTCAAGCAGAAAGAGCCTTAAAAACTACTTTTTTAGAAGCTAAGTTATATAATAGTGCAACTATTAGTACAGCTCATTTGTTGTTGTGTATTTTGCGTAATGAAAATGACCCAACAACCAAATTATTAAATAAATTAAAATTAGATTACGAATTGATTAAAGATCAATACACCGCTATGATAACAAACGAAAATGATTATACAGAAGACCTACCTAAAGCAGAGTTTAATGAAGATTCTGGACAAGAGGAAGGTACTAGAGATAGTGGTTTTAACAACCCTACTTCTGGAAATAAAACCAATAAAAAATCTAAAACTCCTGTTTTAGACAATTTTGGTCGCGATCTAACTGAAATGGCTGAAGAAGGAAAACTAGATCCAGTAGTTGGTCGTGAAAAAGAGATTGAAAGAGTTTCACAAATATTAAGCCGAAGAAAGAAAAACAATCCTTTATTAATAGGTGAACCTGGTGTTGGAAAATCGGCAATAGCTGAAGGATTAGCCTTGCGTATTGTTAAGAAAAAAGTTTCAAGAATTTTATTTAATAAAAGAGTAGTTACTTTAGACTTAGCAAGTCTTGTTGCTGGAACAAAATACCGTGGTCAGTTTGAAGAAAGGATGAAAGCTGTCATGAATGAGTTAGAAAAAAATGATGACATTATCTTATTCATAGATGAAATTCATACTATTGTTGGTGCAGGTGGAGCAACAGGTTCACTTGATGCTTCAAATATGTTTAAACCAGCTTTAGCAAGAGGTGAAATTCAATGTGTAGGTGCAACAACTCTTGATGAATACCGTCAGTATATTGAAAAAGACGGTGCTTTAGAAAGACGTTTTCAAAAAGTTATTGTAGAACCTACTTCTGTAGATGAAACAATAACTATTTTAAATAATATAAAAGGTAAATATGAAGATCATCATAATGTAACTTATACTGATGAGGCAATTGAAGCATGTGTTAAGCTTACAAATAGATATATGACAGATCGTTTTCTACCAGACAAAGCTATTGATGCTTTAGACGAAGCTGGATCTAGAGTACATATTATTAATATTGATGTTCCAAAACAAATTTTGGAATTAGAAAAACAATTAGAAGATGTACGAGAATTAAAAAACACAGTTGTCAAAAAGCAAAAATATGAAGAAGCTGCTAAGTTAAGGGATGACGAAAAACGTATTGAAAAAGAATTAGCAATTGCTCAAGAACAATGGGAAGAAGATGCTAAAACTAATCGTGTTACTGTTACTGAAGACAATGTGGCAGATGTAGTTTCAATGATGACAGGAATTCCAGTAAATAGAATTGCTCAAACTGAAAGTAATAAATTAGCAATACTTCCTGAATTAATAAAAGGAAAAGTTATTGGTCAAAATGATGCTGTTGAAAAAATAGCAAAAGCAATACAAAGAAATAGAGCAGGCTTAAAAGATCCTAATAAACCTATTGGTTCTTTCATATTTTTAGGTCAAACTGGTGTCGGTAAAACACAACTTGCTAAAGTTTTAGCAAAAGAATTATTCGACTCAGAAGATGCCTTAATCCGTATTGACATGAGTGAATACATGGAGAAATTCGCAATATCAAGACTAGTTGGAGCTCCTCCGGGTTATGTCGGTTATGAAGAAGGTGGTCAATTAACTGAAAAAGTGAGAAGAAAACCATATTGTGTAATTCTTCTTGATGAAATTGAAAAAGCGCATCCTGATGTATTTAATATGATGCTTCAAGTACTAGATGATGGTCATTTAACAGATAGTTTAGGTCGTAAAATAGATTTCAGAAACACCATAATTATAATGACATCCAATGTAGGTGCTCGTCAATTAAAAGATTTTGGGCAAGGAGTTGGTTTTGGAACTACAGCAAAAACACTTCAAGCAGATGATCATTCAAAAGGAATCATTGAAAATGCATTGAAAAAAGCCTTTGCACCAGAATTCTTAAATCGTATTGATGATGTAATTGTATTTAATGCATTAGAAAAAGTAGATATCGATTTAATTATTGATATAGAAATGGATAAATTATACCTAAGAGTAAAAGATCTAGGGTATGATTTAAAATTATCTGAAAAAGCGAAAGACTACATTGCTGAAAAAGGTTTTGATAAACAGTTTGGTGCAAGACCGCTAAAGAGGGCTATTCAAAAATACGTTGAGGATGCTCTCGCTGAAGAAATAATAACTTCTAAAATTCATGAGGGTGACCAAATCTTCATGGATCTAGATGAATCTTCCAACGAATTGACCATAAAGATTAAAAAATCAGAAAAACCTACTAAATAGTAGGTTTTTTTTTCTCGTACAAAAGATTATAAAATTTAAAATAAAATACTACTTTAGAGTCAAAATTAAAGAATAAAAATGCAAGACAAAGTAATCGTTGGTAGTGAAGAATGGTGTTCATTCCCAAGCTTAGCAATTCCAACTATAAAAGCAAGAGTAGATTCTGGAGCAAAAACTTCTGCTCTACATGCAACTAACCTAAAATCATTTCAAAAAGATGGTGTTGACTGGGTTAAATTTGATATTAACCCGATTCAAAATAATGCCAAAACTATAATTCATTGTGAGGCTCAATTAGTAGATCAAAGAATTGTAAAAAGTTCAAGTGGTTTTAGAGAAAGAAGATTTGTTATAAAAACAAATTTAGAAATTGGAGGTAAAAAGTGGGAAGTTGAACTGACTCTTACTAATAGAGATTCTATGGGGTTTAGAATGTTATTAGGTAGAGAAGCTATGTCTGGAAGAATATTAGTTGATCCAGAAAAAAAATATTTATTAGGTCAACCAACAAATGAAAAATTAAAAGAATTTTATTTTGATAATTCTACAGAAAAGAAAGGTTTACGAATTGGACTTTTAGCCAGTAATCCTGAACTATATAGTAACAAGCGTATAATAGAAGCTGGTGAATTGAGAGGACATGAAATGCATTTTCTTAATTTGAAATATTGCTATATGAAATTAGATGCAGATAATCCTGAAATTCATTATAGAGGCGGTAAAATTTTAAATGATTTTGATGCTGTTATACCAAGAATAAGACCAAGTATGACCTATTATGGCTGTGCATTAACACGTCAGTTTGAAGCATTAAAAGTATTTGCATTAAACAATGCTGCCGCAATTACGCAATCTAGAGATAAATTATTCTCTTTACAACTTCTTTTGAACAATGGAGTAGATATTCCTACAACTGGTTTTGCTAACTCTCCATTGGACACAGATGACCTAATCAAAATGGTTGGTGGTTCTCCATTAATAGTAAAACTTTTAGAAGGAACCCAAGGTAAAGGTGTTGTTTTGGCCGAAACTAAGAAAGCTGCAGAATCTGTAATAAATGCTTTTAAAAGTCTAAATGCTAACATCTTAGTGCAAGAATTTATTAAAGAGGCTAATGGTAAAGATTTACGTCTATTTGTGGTAGATGGTAAAGTGGTAGCTGCGATGCAAAGAGAAGCTGCACCAGGAGAATTTAGAGCCAATATTCATATGGGAGGAACTGCTTCTATTGTTAAAGTTACTCCAGATGAAAAGAAAATTGCAATAAAAGCTGCTAAAGCAATGGATTTAAAAGTTGCAGGTGTAGATATTATACGGTCAAGTAAAGGTCCTTTATTATTAGAGGTAAATTCTTCACCTGGCTTAGAAGGAATTGAGGGCGCAACTAACAAAGACATTGCTGGAGAAATGATTAAAGCCATTGAAAAGAATTTTAAATGGAAATAATTTTAATATATAACCAAAGGAAAATTTATTCACTTATACATTTATGATTAAGCAATTAAAACCCTTTCTTTTTATTTAATATTAATTGTACTTCTATTTGTCCTATTGGGTGCCATATCAAAAATGATTGATTTTCCATTACTATGCGTAATTTTCAATATACTAGTTGTTCCAATTCTAATAGTAGCATTTTTATATTTAATAGTTCAAATAATTAAATTTTTACTACATGAAAAAAAATAGACTAGAAACTTTTAGCGATGGTGTTTTAGCTATTATAATAACTATAATGGTACTTGAATTAAAAGTACCAGAAGGATATGAATTTAAGAATTTGGCAATTCTAGCACCAAAATTCTTAAGCTATGTATTAAGTTTTATCTATTTAGCTATTTATTGGAACAATCACCATCATTTGATGCATACAGTTAATAAATTAACAAGTGGCATTTTATGGGCAAATATGAATCTTTTATTTTGGCTGTCTTTAATTCCATTTACTACTGCATGGGTTGGTGAAAACATAACTCATTGTGATCCTATGTCTTTATATGGCTTCATTTTACTAATGGCTGCTGTATCATATTGGCTTTTAAGTAATAGAATAATTGATTCCGAGGGAAATAAATCTCTTCTATTAAAAGCAATAGGTAAAGATTTCAAAGGTAAAATTTCGATTGTAATTTATGCTATAGGAATTCTGTCATTACAATTTGTTTCATGGATAGCTCCAATTTTATATATATTAGTAGCAATATTATGGATTATTCCAGACAGAAGAATTAAAAATAATTTAACTTAAACATTTAAAACAAATCAATTATGAGTATTTTATCGCAAATTATTATCGGGCTAGTTGCATTCATTCACCTTTACATTTTTTGGTTAGAAATGTTTGTTTGGACTACAGTTGGAAGAAAAGTATTTAAAACTATTCCATCAGATATGTTTGATAAAACAAAAGTAATGGCAGCAAACCAAGGGTTATATAATGGATTTCTAGCTGCTGGCTTAATTTGGTCTCTTTTTATTACAGATGGCATATGGTCAAAAAATATAGCTCTGTTTTTCCTAAATTGTGTACTTATTGCAGGAATCTATGGTGCTTTTTCAGTGTCTAAAAAAATATTTTTTATACAAGGAATTCCTGCAATTCTTGGAATTTTGAGTTTATTCCTTTAATATAATAAAGAAAGTCTTATTGATAAGAAACTCAATAAGACTTTTTAAGCTTTTATAATTTATAAACTAGTTCTCTAATTCAATTTGAAAACTCTGCAAAAAAGAAATTGTTTTTTCAATATCATAATGCAAAATTCTATCTTCATCAACAAAAGATACTTCTTCTCTGTATGATTTTAAAAACATTTCAATAAATTCACTTGATTTTAAAGGTCTTCTAAACTCTATTGCCTGCGAAGCATTTAACAGTTCAATTGCTAAAATACGTTCTAAATTATCTATAATTCGTAAAGTTTTAGTTGCTGCATTAGCTCCCATACTCACATGGTCTTCTTGACCATTACTAGAAACGATACTATCAATACTAGCAGGTGTAGCCAATTGTTTATTTTGACTAACAATACTTGCTGCAGTATATTGTGGAATCATAAAACCTGAATTTAAACCTGGATCACTAACTAAAAAAGCTGGTAAATCTCTTAAACCAGATATTAATTGATAAGTCCTTCTTTCAGATATACTTCCAAATTCGGCTAAAGCTATACCTAGAAAGTCTAAGGCTAAAGCTAAAGGTTGTCCATGAAAATTTCCACCTGAAACAATGATATCTTCACCCACAAAAATATTAGGATTATCAGTAACCGAATTAATCTCAGTACGAAAGATCCTTTTCACATAATCTATGGTGTCTTTACTAGCTCCATGAACTTGCGGAATACATCTAAAAGAATAAGGATCTTGAACATGTTTCTTCTCTTGTTCAATAATTTCGCTACCTTCTAATAGTTCTCTAATATGTTCAGCAGTCTGTACTTGACCTTTATGAGGACGAATTAAATGAATCAAATCCGTAAATGGCTCCAATCTTCCATCAAAGCCCTCTAATGAAATTGCTCCAATAACATCAGCTAAATAAGAAAGTTTAGTAGATTTAATTAAAATATAGACTCCATATGCACTCATAAATTGAGTTCCATTTAACAATGCCAAACCTTCTTTAGATTGTAAAGAAATAGGATTCCAATCCATTTTCTCAAGCACTTTAGAAGTAGGTTGTCTAAATCCATCTTGATACACTTCTCCTTCTCCTATTAATGGAAGTGACAAGTGAGCTAATGGAGCTAAATCTCCACTTGCACCAAGCGAACCTTGATTATAAATAACTGGTAATACATCATTATTGTAAAAATCTATCAAACGTTCAACCGTTTCAAGTTGAACTCCAGAGTGTCCATAGCTCAAAGATTGTATTTTTAACAATAGCATTATTTTTACAATCTCTAGTGGAACTTCTTCTCCTGTACCACAAGCATGAGATTTTACAAGATTTTCTTGTAATTTAGATAAATTTTCATTCGAAATTTTAACATTACACAAAGAACCAAATCCTGTATTAATTCCATAAATAGGCTTCTCATTGGATTTTAATTTTTCATTTAAATACTTTCTACACTTATCAATATTAGCTCTAGCTTCTTCAGATAATTCTAATTTTAAATCTTGTAAAATAATTTTCTCTATTTGGTCGATCGAAAGTAAATCAGAAGTTATATAATGTATTGTCTCCATTTTCAGTAATTAAAAGCCCAAAATTCCGTAAACAAATGTTAAAAAGCAACAATTTTAACTACTATTTTATTATCATATTGATAATCATATAGTATCTAATTTATTAAAACCATTTTTTATACAACTTAAAACTGTATAAAGTAAAGTATTCGTAAAAATGCATTTCATATTTTTTGAACAAAAAAATATAATCTATATTTGAATAATGTTAAATAACAAAAAATCATATAAGATCCTTTTTCCAACCATTACTCCGGTTGGCTCTTTTGTTATTACAACAATTATTACCCCGTAGGGGTATACTCTATTACATATAATCCCATATTATATATTTTTCATTCGAAAAATAAATTTTTAATTCTATTTTTATAAATAAACAATCATGAACGTATTAAAATTTGGTGGAACATCTGTTGCCAATGCACAAAATATCTCTAAAGTAATTGAAATAGTTACAAAAAAATCACAAAACAACAAACTAATAGTTGTAGTATCTGCTTTAAGCGGTATAACAGATTTATTACTTTTAGCATCTAATACAGCTGCAAAAAAAGACAAGAATTATAGTAAACAATTAAATTTGATTAAGACTAAACATTTAGAAGTTGTAGAAGCGTTAATTACATCTGATAAAAAAAATGACTTAGTTGTAATTTTAGACGAAGAATTAGAACAGTTAAAAACGTTACTTGATGGTTGTTTTTTATTAGGTGAGTTAACTCCACGCACTTTAGATATTATTTTGAGTTTTGGAGAATTATTATCTTCACAAATTATTGCTGTAGCACTTGAAAAAAAAATCCCATCTTCTCTCTTTAAAGATAGTAGGGAAATAATAAAAACAAATGCAAACTTTGGAAAAGCAACAGTCGATTTTAAAATAACAAATACATTAATTCAAAATTACTTCAAAGATGTAGAAGCAGCTGTAGTCCTTTTACCTGGTTTTATAGCATCATCAATTAATGGCAACACAACAACACTAGGACGTGGTGGTTCTGATTATACAGCCTCTATTTTAGCGGCTGCAGTAAATGCATTTTCTTTAGAAATTTGGACCGATGTAAATGGAATGTTTACAGCCAACCCAAAAATTGTGAAACAAGCCCAACCTATAGCTTCTATATCTTATCAAGAAGCTATGGAATTATCTCATTTTGGTGCTAAAGTTTTATATCCACCAACTATACAACCTGTACTAAATTCAAATATTCCCATTTGGATTAAAAACACTTTTGAACCAGAAGCTTTTGGTACATTAATTTCAAATGACTCAAAAACTAATGGAAATCCTATCAAAGGAATTTCTCATATAGAATCTATTGCGCTTATAACAATTGAAGGATCTGGCATGATAGGTGTTTCAGGATCTTCTAAACGCTTATTTGAAACGCTTTCAAATCATAAGATAAATGTTATTTTTATCACTCAAGCATCATCTGAACATTCAATTTGTATTGGAATACAAAATCAAGATGCTGAAGAAGCAAAATTAGCAATCGATACAACTTTTGAAATCGAAATAGCTCAAAACAAAATTGAAGCCTGTGTTGTAGAGAAAGATTTGTGTATTGTTGCATTAGTAGGTGAAAATATGAAAAATCACCAAGGTTTAAGTGGAAAAATGTTTAGTACTTTAGGTAAAAACAATGTCAATATTCGTGCTATTGCTCAAGGTGCTTCCGAAAGAAATATTTCAGTAGTTATAGCTAAAAAAGATGTCCAAAAAGCATTAAATACATTACACGAACGTTTCTTTGAAGACAACACGAAACAATTGAATTTATTTGTTATGGGTGTGGGTAATGTAGGTGAAAAATTCATTGATCAAATTTATCAACAAAAGAAATTTTTAAAAGAAAACTTAAAACTAAACTTAAGGGTTATTGCTTTATCGAACTCCAGAAACATGTATTTTGATGAAGAAGGAATTGCGCTAAAAGATTGGAAGCAATTATTAAACGAAGGAGAAAAAGCTGATAGAAATGAATTTATTACTAAAACAAAGACATGTAATTATCGTAACAGTATTTTTGTTGACATTACAGCTAATAATGAAGTAGCCACTATTTATGACCAATTTTTAACAGATAACATAGCCGTTGTTACTTGTAATAAAATTGCCGCATCTTCTCAATATGATAATTATAAAAACTTAAAGAATTTATCAAGAAAATTCAATGCTCCCTTTTTATTTGAAACTAACGTTGGTGCAGGTTTACCAATAATCGACACCTTAAAACACCTTATCGTTTCAGGAGACAAAGTCCATAAAATTCAAGCTGTTTTATCGGGAAGTTTAAACTTTATCTTTAATAATTTTAGTGAAAGTTACTCGTTTCATGATGTAGTAAAAGAAGCAGGTATACAAGGTTTCACAGAACCAGATCCAAAAATTGATTTAAGCGGAATTGATGTAGCTAGAAAAATACTAATACTAATTAGAGAAAGTGGTTACAAAATGGAAATTGAGGATATTATAAACAATTCCTTTCTTCCCGAAGAATGTATGTTGACTTCAAATAATGAGGATTTCTTCGCTTCTTTAATTAAGCACACATCACATTTTGAAAATTTATTAGCTCAAGCCAAAGCAAAAAGTAGTCGATTAAAATTTGTTGCCACATTTGAAAACGGTAAAGCTAGTGTTGGTTTAGAGTTCATCCCATCAGATAGTCCTTTTTATAATTTAGAAGGGAAAGACAATATTGTTCAGTTTTACACGGATAGATATGTTGATCAACCCTTATTAATAAAAGGTGCTGGTGCTGGTGCAGCAGTAACAGCTTCAGGTATTTTTGCCGATGTAATTAGAATTGGAAATGTATAACAGAAAATCATGGAAATAAAAATATTCTGCCCAGCAACAATAGCCAATTTAAATTGTGGATTTGATATTATGGGTTTATGTCTTGAAAATATTGGTGATGAAATGATCTTTAGAAAATCAGTAACAAAAGGTGTTCAAATTACCAAAATAACAGGTGCTAATTTACCTTATGAAGTAACTAAAAATGTAGCTGGTGTTGCAGCATTAGCTTTACTAAATACTGTTGAAAATAATTTTGGTATAGAAATCGAGATTCACAAAAAAATAAGAGCAGGAAGTGGTATTGGTAGTTCTTCGGCAAGTGCTGCTGGAGCTGTTTTTGGTGTTAATGAACTATTAGGTAAACCACTTTCTAGAAATCAGTTAGTCGATTTTGCTATGAAAGGTGAAGCCATTGCCAGTGGTAGTGAACATGCCGATAACGTTGCTCCTTGCCTATTGGGTGGTTTTACTTTAGTAAGAGGTTACAACCCCTTAGATGTTATTAAAATTGCTTCTCCTAGTGAATTATATGCTGTTGTATTACATCCGCATATTGAAGTTAAAACTGCTGATGCAAGAGCGGTACTTGAACCAACTGTTCCTTTTAAAAACGCAATTACACAAACTGGAAATTTAGGAGGGTTAATTGCCGGTTTATTTACAAATGATTACGAGTTAATAGGTAGATCTTTAAATGATGTTTTAGTAGAACCTTTTCGAAAACAACTCATCCCGTATTTTGATGATGTTAAAATTGCTGCCATACAAAGTGGTGCTTTAGGTGCTGGAATTTCTGGTGCTGGACCTTCAATTTTTGCTTTGTGTAAAGGAGAAAATTTGGCTAAAGAAGTTGCAAAAGCTATGCAAAACAGCTATTCCAGAACCAATATCCCTTTTGATTTCTATATTTCAAAAGTAAATGAACAAGGAATAAAAGTTATCTAAAGTCATAAAATATATTATAAAACTTACAACATACAGTTCACAATGAAATACTATAGTCTAAACAATAAAAATCACCAAGTTTCTTTTGAAGAAGCTGTTACTAATGGATTAGCACCAGATAAAGGTTTATATTTCCCAATAGAAATTCCAAAATTACCTCAAGCATTTTTTGATACTATTGAAAGTTTATCCAATATTGAAATTGCTTTTGAGATAATCAGACCTTACGTTGGCAATGAAATTCCAGAAGATGAATTAAAAAAAATTGTTACTGAAACTTTATCTTTTGAATTTCCATTGGTAAAAATAGAAGAGAATGTCTTTTCATTAGAACTATTCCATGGACCAACGATGGCTTTCAAAGATGTTGGAGCACGTTTTATGTCGCGATGTATTGCCTATTTTAATAGAAATAAAAATCAGAAAAACATCGTGTTAGTTGCTACATCCGGAGATACTGGAGGAGCTGTCGCTAGTGGATTTCTTGATGTAAAAGGAGTTGATGTAGTCATCCTCTACCCTTCTGAAAAAGTAAGTGACATTCAAGAAAAACAATTGACCACATTAGGACAAAACATAACAGCTTTAGAAGTTGATGGAGTTTTTGATGATTGCCAAGACATGGTTAAAAAAGCTTTTTTAGATGAAAGTTTAAAACATAAAAACTTAACTTCTGCCAATTCTATAAATATTGCTCGTTGGTTACCTCAAATGTTTTATTTCTTTTTTGCCTATAAAGAATTGAAAAAAAACAATAAACCCTTAGTTACTTCTTGTCCAAGTGGCAATTTTGGGAATATTTGTGCAGGGATAATCGCTAAAAAAATGGGATTATCTATCCAACATTTCGTAGCTACAACAAATGCCAATGATACGGTTCCAAGATTCCTAGAAAATGGAAAATATGAACCTAAACCTTCAATTGCAACAATTTCAAATGCTATGGACGTAGGTAATCCAAGTAATTTTGTTAGAATTCTAGAAATGTATGATCATGATTTGACAGCATTCGAAAAAGATTTCTCCTCATATACTTACAATGATGAAGAAACCAAAGTAGCAATGAAAGAGATTTATACAAAATCTAATTATATAGCAGAACCGCATGGTGCTGTAGGCTATTTAGGTTTAATAAAAGAATTAAAAAATCATCCTGAAAGTATTGGTTTTTTCTTAGAAACTGCTCACCCCATTAAATTTTTAGATGTAGTTGAACCTATTTTAAAAATCAAATTAAGCATCCCAAAACAAATAGAAAGTGTGCTAAATAAAGAAAAAAAGAGTATAAAAATTAGTACTTATAATGATTTAAAAAATCACCTTTTAAAATAATCTAAAAAAAATTATATAACTAATTTTAAAAATCATGTAAAACAAAAAGCTAGTATTTTTTTCAATTTTACATAATAATAATTGACATGGAATATTTCATTTTAATATTATGTCTAAAAAAATAAAATATGAAACGAATTACTGGCTTTATACTATTATCTACATTTATCCTTACATCATGTAACAAAGAGGAAACAATTCCTAATGCTACGCTTAAAAGAACAATTCCAGAAAGAAAAAAACCTAAAAGTTTTACCTATTCTTACTTGGATATAAAAAAGGTTAATATAGATTCACTAAAACAAGAAGAATTAGATATCATTCTAGGAGTAAACAGAATGGATGAAACAAATATAAAGAAAACAGACTCTATATTAGTTCCAACTGATTTATCTGGTGATATTACTTATTATTTACCTTTCCCTTTTGAAATAAAAGCGTTGGATTCTGTAAAAAAAATTATCTTTTTCTCTTATCCAAGTGAAACATTTGCAACCTATGAGTATGGCATTTTAACACATGAAGGCCCTACAAATATGGGTAAAGAAATAGCTTTAACTCCTACTGGATTATTTTTTACCAATTGGAAAGCAAAAGAAACTATAAGCACTGTAAATGATGAATGGCATTTAAAATGGAATTTTAATATTGCAAATGGACTTGGAGTAGGTTTTCACCAATATGAATTACCTGGTTATCCTGCTTCTCATTCTTGCATGCGTTTAAGGGAAAAAGATGCAAAAATGCTTTATAATTTTGCAGAACAATGGGTGTTAGAAAATGAAGATTCTGTTAAGGTAAAAGGAACTCCAGTCATAATTTTTGGAAAATATGATTTTAAAGCACCAAAACCTTGGTTAGCGCTAAAAACCGATCCAAATGCATTAAAAACAACTGAAGATGAATTAAATAGAATAATAAAACCACATATAAAAACAATTAAGAAAGAGGAAAAAATAAGAGATGCGTATACAACAAATAAAAATTAAAAAAATAATTAAGAAAAAGAAAAGTTCACTCCTCCTTTAAAAATGCTTGACAGAATATAATGTTCTATCAAGCATTTTTATATCTAGTAATTTTAATTAATTTAGCACCACAAAATTTAAACGATGAAAAATACAGCTTTATCACACATTCACGAGAGTTTAGGAGCAAAAATGATTCCTTTTGCAGGTTATAATATGCCTGTTCAATATGAAGGAGTTAATGCAGAACATGAAACCGTAAGAAACGGTGTTGGTGTTTTTGATGTTTCTCACATGGGAGAATTTTTATTAACTGGAGAAAATGCATTAGCATTAATACAAAAAGTAACTTCAAATGATGCATCTGTTTTAGAAATTGGTCGAGCTCAGTATTCTTGTCTACCAAATAAAGATGGTGGAATTGTAGATGATTTAATTATATATAGAGTTAAAAAAGAGCAATATTTATTGGTAGTTAACGCATCAAACATTGAAAAAGATTGGAATTGGATTGCTGACCAAAATGATTTAGGTGTCGAAATGAAAGATTTATCTGACGAGTACTCTTTATTAGCTATTCAAGGTCCTAAAGCAGTAGAAGCGATGCAATCTTTAACTTCAGTTGATTTATCTGCAATTAAATATTATCATTTTGAAGTAGCCGATTTTGCTGGAATCGAACATGTAATTATTTCTGCAACAGGTTATACTGGTTCTGGAGGATTTGAAATTTATTGTAAAAATACTGAGGTAGAACAAATCTGGAACAAAGTATTTGAAGCAGGAGCATCCTTTGGTATACAACCAATTGGTTTAGCTGCAAGAGATACTTTGCGCTTAGAAATGGGCTTTTGTTTATACGGTAATGATATCAATGATAGCACTTCACCATTAGAAGCGGGTTTAGGTTGGATAACCAAATTCACAAAAGAATTTACCAATTCTGAAAATTTAAAAAAACAAAAAGAAGCTGGTGTTTCTCGCAAATTAGTTGCTTTTGAAATGGTCGATAGAGGAATTCCTCGTCACGATTACGAAATTGCAGATGCTAACGGCAATGTAGTAGGAATTGTAACTTCTGGAACACAATCACCATCTTTAGGAATTGCAATTGGTTTAGGATATGTTCCAACTTCTTTATCTACTGTAGATTCTGAAATTTATATTAGAATCAGAAATAAAGATGTAAAAGCTAAAGTGGTAAAATTACCATTTTATAAAAAATAGTTCTAAAATGAAATTACAGTTATATGCTTTCTTGTTTTTTATACATTTTATTTTCTCTCAAAATAAACAAGAAAATGGTATAACTATTTTTAAAATAAATACTCTTATACAAGACTATCATTACCAACCAAAACTGGTAGATGATAGTCTTTCTTTATATGTTTTTAATTCAATTATTGAAAAGTTAGATAGAGAAAAAAATGTTTTCTTACAGTCTGAATATGATCTTTTATCCAAACACAAATACAATATTGATAATTATATATTAGATAAAAAATGTGCCTTTCTAGATGAAATAGCTATTTATTACAAAAAAGGATTAGAAAGAAAACTAAAACTAATTGAGTTTTTAGAAAAAGAAAACATTTCGCTTACAACAAAGGATACTTTATTTTTTACCAAACGTGAAAATAATTTTTACAAAGATGAAGAAGGAATTAAACGCATTTTAAAAAAATTAATTACTTATGAAACTCTAAAAGATATTGCTCTAATTAGTAAAAATAAAGATTCATTAAAAATGCATTTTATTGAGTTGTCGAACAAAGCAAAAATAAAAACGTTTGACACCTATAAATGTAAAATTCTAAATCTTTTAAAAGATGAAAAAGCATTTGAAGAGGAAATAAAGAATACTTTTTTTAAATCGTTTTGTAACTACTTTGATCCACATACAGATTATTTTTCTTATGATGACAAATCCAGTTTCCTTTCTAATGTAAGTTCTAATAACAGTTCCCTAGGTTTGCTATTTGATGCTAATGAAAATGATGAGATTTTTGTCAATGAGATTATTCCTGGTAGTTCGGCTTTTGAAAATGACAAAATTGAAACTGGTGATCAAGTACTTAAGATTAAATACAGAGAAGATGAGTTTTCTGTGAGTTGTAGTTCTATAGAACAAATATCAAATTATATAGCCTCTGATAATTACAAAGAACTTGAAATTACCTTTCGAAAAAAAAATGGAGAAATTTTCAGTGCTCTCATAGAGAAAAAAATAATGAAAGCTATTGAAAACTCTGCCTATAGTTATGTTTTAAATCAAGAAAATAATTTTGGATACATTAAAATTCCTAGCTTCTATTCTACTGAATTCAGTATAAACACATTATCAAATGATGTAGCCAAAGAAATTATAAAGCTAAAAGAAGATAAAGTAAAAGGATTAATAATTGACTTGCAATACAATGGTGGTGGAAATGTAGATGAAGCTATAAAATTAGCAGGAATGTTTATTGATGCTGGTCCAATAGCAGTTGCAATAGATAATGAAAAAAACCAAACTATTTTAAAAGACTATAATAGAGGTGCTATTTTTAATGAACCCATAGTTGTTTTAGTCAACGGAATGTCTGCATCAGCAAGTGAATTATTTGCAAATGCTTTACAAGACTATAAAAGAGCTATTATTATAGGAAATCCTACATATGGAAAAGCAACAATGCAAAGTATTATTCCTGTGGAAGACTCTAATTTAAATAAAGATTTTATAAACTTAACCATACAAAAATTCTATAGAATAACTGGAAAGAGCCATCAAGCAACAGGTATAATTCCTGATATAGAATTACCTTATTTATTTGAACATATTGTTCCGAAAGAAAGTAGATATAAAACTGTTTTAAATAATGATGAAATTATAACAAATACGCGTTACAAAGTATATAATAATGATTTTTCTGAAATTATAGCTTCGAGTAAAACTAGAATAAACACTAATTCTTATTTCAAAAAAATTCTAGCTATCAATAAAGACATTGATTCTTTTGTAAACAATAAAGAAGATAGAGTTGTAGTATTAACATTTGATGGAGTTTTTAAAGAAATTAATGAAACTTCCTTTATTTTTGACAAAGTAAACGAACTTACCAAAGAAAAATTTGATTTTTCAGTAGAAAAAAACACGTATGATATCGAGAATACTACCGTTAATGATTATTCAGAAAAGTATTTACAAAAACAAAAAGAAGAAATTCAATCAAGTGCAGTTGTATTTGAAGCATTAGAAATACTAAATAATTTAATCAAATAATTCATAAAAATAGAGTACGATTAAACAATTGAAATCTTTGTTAAAAAAGAAAGATTTAAAACAGATCAATTTACTTATAATCCTGATAATATAGCACTTATCAATTTTTCTGTATTTTACAAAGCTATTTTCAATAAATCTTCAAGAGAAATTGGTTTTGTCAAGTATCCTTTTATATCTGGATTATTATCTACTTTTATTTTATCCTCATGAGCAATAGAAGAACTTGACATAAAAATTTTTATATTTTTTTCTTCAATTTTTGGTTTTAAAGTATCTATTTCTGACATAAACTCCCAACCATCCATTAAAGGCATTTCAATATCTAGAAGAATTATATCTGGTAATTGAGTCATTAAATTCAGCTCATTTTTCAGTGCTATTGAAGCTTCTTCTCCATTTGAAAATGTTTTTACATTTTCAAATAAATCAGTTTTAGCTATTAACTTTTGAATAACAAATTTATAAATTGAATCATCATCAATTATCCATATTGATTTTTTTTTCATAAAATATAGATTTTAAAAGTTGTTCCAATATTAAGCTCACTTTCAACAGTAATACTTCCTCCCATAGCTTCAATTTGGTATTTAGTTATAAATAATCCAATTCCTTTTGAATCATTATTTGCACTAAAAGTTTTATACATCCCAAAAATTTTATCTTTATTTTTCTCTAAATCTATTCCAATACCATTGTCAGAAATCTCAATAAATTTTCTTTCTTTTTCAATCTGATATTTTATAGTTATGATTGATTTTCGTTCTTTGTGACTATACCTTATACCATTAGAAATAATATTAAAAAGTATACTTTCCATGTAAGCTGGATTATAATTTATTTCAATATCATTAGGAATTTCATTAATAATAGTTACATCATTGGATTTAATATTGTTCGACAAAACTTTTAATGTTACCTCAACATAATTTACTAAATTTATCTTTTCTATTGATAATGAAAGATTAGTTTGAATATTTACAACTTCATTTAAATTTGTCATAGTATCATTCAAAGAATTTGACACCGATTTTAACAAACCTAACATCTCTTCTCTTTCTTCCTTATTTTCAGTAGTTTCTATCAAACCAATTAATGAACTAATATTACTAGTATGAGATCGTAAATTATGTGAAACAATATAAGAAAAATTTAAAAGACGCTTATTTTGTTCAGAAACCAAGTTAAAAGAATTATTTAAATCTTTTTCGATTTCTTTATTTTTAGTTATATTAATCATAATTCCTCTTAAACTAACAGCTTTATTGTTATTACTAACAACATTTACAATATCTCTCAACCAAATTACTGAACCATCTTTAGCAATCATTCTGTATTCAAAATCATGATCTAAATTATTATTTGTTTTTTCAGAACAAAAATTAATAACATTTTCTCTGTCTTCATGATAAATGTGATCTTTCCAGAAAGTTCTATTAGACAACCACTCTTCTGCTGTATATCCTAAAATATTTTCAACTTTCTTGCTAATAAATGTAAATTCAAAAGTTATAGCATCACATTCCCAAACAATTCCATCAATTGTATTAATTAAAGATTCTATCCTTTTTTGTGAGTTTACTCTTATTTGTTCATTAATTTTCCGGTCTGTTATATCTTCATTAGAAACTATTACCCTACTTAAAGATTTTTCATATCCTCTAATTATATTCCATCTTAAATCAATATTTCTTAATTCGTCATCAGATGTTCTAATTACTGTATCAAGTGCATATTGTTTTTTTCCTTGAGTAATCGCAATTAGTTGATTTTTAAAATCTAAAAATGATTTCACGTTAAATAATGCAGACTTTGTTGGAATAAGATCATTTATAGAATCTACTTTATATAGATTTAAACATGCTTTATTTGCATTATTTAGTTTTATTAATGAATAAGCTTCTTCTACTTGACTTCTATTCTGATTTAAATAATTATTTACATAGTCAGAATCTTTATCCATTAAATTTAACTTTTCAAGATATAATTTTACCTTGGAAAAATCTTCTTCTCTTAGAGGTAAAGGAGAGTCTTCAAACAGGCTTTTAAAATGATTTTCACTCTTTTTTATTAACTTTTCCGTTTCCTTTTTCAATGTAATGTCCTCTACAATTGAAATTAATGTAAACTCTTTAGAATTATTAATTAATAAAGGTGCAACTGTTAAATTTACCCATATCAATTTCCCTTCCTTTGTAAAATATCTTTTTTCCATAGAGTATTGCTGAATAGCTCCATGGTTTATTTTTTCCAATAATTCCAAATCTTTATCTAAATCTTCAGGATGTGTAATAGATTGAAAGTCTTTGTCTTTCATTTCATTTTCGGTATACCCTAAAAGCTTACAAAATTTCTCATTAATTTCAATAAACTTTCCCGTTGAACTATCAACATTTGCTATTCCTATTGCTGCTTGTTCAAAAATAGTTTTGAATTTTAGCTCACTATTAATTAATTTATCCGCTTGATCATATACTAATTGTTGTAATTGTTCAGGTTTTCTTAATAACAAAACAATAAAAAAAGTAACTATAAATGCTGATAGAAATCCTAAAAAAACATTAAATAAAAAATTATTAGTTAAAGCACTTGCCTTTTTATCAATTACATATAAATTCCAATCACCATCTGGAATAAAACTACTTACGTAATTATCCTTTTTAAATTTCACCTTTTGAGGTAAAAAATAAACCTCTTTTGAAGTAGTTGGACTTATCTTTGATAATTGAAAACTAAAATTTTTATTATTTATAGCATTTATTCCAGAAGTTTCCAAAAGTCTATCCATTTTTATAATAACTGCAGAAAAGCCCCAAAATTCATTCTTTAAATAGACAGGAAGTCTTCCTACTATCGCTTGTCCACCTTGTTTTAATTCAAATGGTCCTGCAAAATACATTTTTTGAGTCTGAATAGATTTTAATGCTTCATCTTGAAGTAATTTAGAATTTAAAATATCCAATCCCATTGCTTCTTCATTACCAATCATAGGATAAGTATACTTAATGACTCCATTTGGCACCATTTGAACAGCATTTATACTACTATTAGATTCTAAAAGTTTTCTGCCTATTAAATTAAAATCTTGTGGAATACCTTCATTATCTATTGTTAAGGCTAAAGTAAGGACAGTTGTATAACAATTTTTAAGAGTTTGATCTATATTTTGAGAAATCGCATTTAACTTGTTAGTCATTTCTATCCTTCTATTTTCTTTATCAATCTTATATTGTTGAAAAGCAATATAAGTAAAAACTAAAAATAAGCTAACAAATACTATAATTCCTGAAGTTCTTGGTCTTTTAAAAAACCAATTAATTAAATTGTAACTATTTTTACCCATTCATTTTATATTTATAAAGATTTATCTGGTAATACTATAAAATTATTTAAAAAAAATGGATTATTTGCATTTAATCTTTTATACCTCTAATAATATAATTATTCAATATAAGTTTAAACTTATATATTCGTCGTTTATTCTTTAACTAATTTTGATATTGATTGTAAAAAAATTATTTTTGCTCAGATTAAAACAATTTAGAAATGGGAAGAGCATTTGAATTTAGAAAAGCACGCAAAATGAAACGTTGGTCTGCAATGGCAAAAACGTTTACAAGAATAGGAAAAGATATTGTTATTGCTGTTAAAGAAGGTGGTCCAAGTCCAGAATCTAATGCAAGATTAAGAGCTGTAATACAAAATGCAAAGGCTGCAAACATGCCTAAAGAAAATGTAGAACGAGCTATTAAGAAAGCATCAGACAAAGATACTGCAAACTATAAAGAAGTTTTATTTGAAGGATATGCTCCTCACGGAATAGCCATTCTTATTGAAACAGCTACAGATAACAACAATAGAACCGTTGCTAATATTAGGAGTTATTTTAATAAATGTAATGGTACTATGGGAACACAAGGTTCTGTAGAGTTTATGTTTGATCATACTTGTAATTTTAGAATTCCAGCTGAGGGTCAAGATGTAGAAGAATTAGAACTAGAAATGATTGACTTTGGTGTAGAAGAAATTTTTGCAGATGAAGATGGTATTTTAATGTATGCTCCTTTCGAAAGTTTTGGTGCTATTCAAAAAGAATTAGAAAACAGAGGATTAGAAATACTCTCATCTGGATTTGAAAGAATTCCTCAAGTAACCAAAGAACTAAATGAATCGGAAGCGGCTGACGTTGAAAAATTATTAGAAAAAATAGAAGAAGATGATGATGTGATGAATGTTTATCACACCATGCAAGAAAGTGCAGAATAAAATCAATTTATAACTACACAAAAACTCTGAGAATTTCTCAGAGTTTTTTTTATCTACTAAGTTTAATAATAATATTTAAGAATCATCTTAAAATAAATTAAAATAATTTTAGATGTATTTGGCATTTCAAGAGAGGATTTCACCTCATTCAAAAACAGTATAATAGCAAAAACCAATATTAAATTCATACATTTGCATATATCAATATAAAAACAGAGTGTTTTGGAATTAAAACAAGTAGAAAAAATAGCAAAGGCATTGAGTGATATTAACAGACTTAAAATTTTACAACATATGCAAAGACATCAAGGAAAGATGGAATGCAATGAAACTTGTTCACTCTTAAATCTTGCCCAACCATCTATTAGTCATCACATCAAAAAATTAGTTGAATCAGAATTAATAAACCAACATAAAGAAGGTCGTTATTATAACTATTCTTTAAATGATAAGGTTTGGGAAGCTTATTTAAATACATTAAAAAAGTTATGAGCTTTTTTATTTAAACAATACATTGAAACTTTTAAATATATAAATATATAAAAATGAAACAAACTGCATATTCAATTTTAGAACTTGCAATAGTTACTAAAGGACATACAATAAAAGAGGTTTTTGAAAATGCTACTATTTTGGCTCAAAAAGCTGAAAAATATGGCTACAAACGATTTTGGTTTGCAGAACATCACAATATGGCAAGTGTCTCTAGTAGTGCTCCATCAATATTAATTGGTCACATAGCACAAGCAACAACAAAAATAAGAGTTGGATCTGGAGGAATTATGCTTCCAAACCACTCTCCTCTCATTGTTTCTGAACAATTTGGAACATTAGGGAATTTATACCCGAACAGAATTGACTTAGGACTAGGAAGAGCTCCTGGTACAGATCAAGAAACTGCACATGCAATTAAATCAGATTTTTTTAAAGCTGCTCAATCATTTCCTGAAGAAATAAACAAAATTGAAGCTTATTTTTCAAACGAAAATAAAAATGAAAAAGTTAGAGCAACCGTTGCAGAAGGCGTTAATGTTCCTCTTTACATCTTAGGATCTAGCACAGATAGTGCTCATTTAGCCGCAAAAAAAGGATTACCTTATGCGTTTGCTAGTCATTTTGCAACAGCTCAACTATTTAATGCTCTTGACATTTATAGAAATGAGTTTAAACCATCTAAGAATATAGAAAAACCATATATAATTGCTGGAGTTAATATCTTTATTGCTGATACAGAAAAAGAAGCTCAAAAAATGGCTACCTCTTTTATAAAAATGATTGTTGGTTTATTAACTGGTAAAAGAAAAGATTACTTAGAAGAGCCATCTGAGATGAGTGCTGAATTGGAAGAAATATCACAACATCCTTCGGTACAACAAATGATTAAATATTCCTTCATTGGAAATAAAGAAAAAGTTAAGAAACAAATAAAAGATTTCATTGGGCAAACTAATATTGATGAACTTATTGCTGTTACTAATGTATATGAAAGTAATGATCGCTTAAAATCTTATAAATTGTTTGCAGAAATTATGAAAGAATTAAATGAAAATAATAAAGAGAACTACTTATAAAATTTATATTTTGTTTAACTATTTTTAATTAATTGATAAACAATATTTCCGTATCTTTGAGTTAAAATAAATTGCTATGGCAAAGAAAATAAACCTCAGTAAAGAACTAATCTTATCAGAATATTCAAAATTTATATTAACAGAGGGGGGAAAACCTAGCTCTATTTACCTTTTCTGTAAAGGACTCAAAATAGAAGAAAATGAATTTTATCAATTTTTTACTAGTTTTGAACAAATTGAAGAAACTGTATTCACTTCTTTTTTTGAAAATACAGTTAAATTACTCAACTCAAGTGAAGAATATGCCACTTACGATGCAAAAACGCAGTTGTTAAGTTTTTATTTTACTTATTTTGAACAAATGACTGCTAATAGAAGTTTTGTGATTCATTTGCTTCATGAAGACAAAAACCAACTTAAAAATCTTAAAAAACTAAGTAGTTTAAGAATTCTTTTCAAAGATTTTGTTGATTCATTAGAAATTGAACCTTTAAAAATTCCTCAAGAAACTATTGAAAAAATCCAGCAAAAAAGCATTTCTGAATTAGCTTGGGTTCAATTTTTAATGACGTTTAAGTTTTGGATAGATGATACTTCTTCTTCTTTTGAGAAAACAGACATATTCATTGAAAAATCAGTTCATGCTAGTTTCGATTTAATGGATATGACTCCTTTGAAAAACATTATTGATTTTGGTAAATTTCTTTGGAAAGAGAAAGTAAAAATGTAATATTATTAAATAAACACATATGAAATCACTTGATAGTATTCCTACATCAAAAATTCAACGCGCTTCAAAATTAATTCAAACGGGTGCAAAAGTAGGTGTAAATTATTTAAAATATTATGGTGACAAGCTTACCAAAACAGAAGAAGAAGCAAAAGAGAGTTTAAATCTCTCCAATGCTGAAGACATTTACGATGGTTTAAAACAAATGAAAGGTAGCGCTTTAAAAGTGGCTCAAATGCTTAGCATGGAGAAAAGCATTTTACCTAGAGCTTATGTTGAAAAATTTTCGTTATCGCAATTTTCAGTTCCACCACTTTCTGCTCCTTTAGTCTTAAAAACATTTAAAAAATATTTTGGAAAAAGTCCAAATGAGATATTTGATACATTTAATCTAGAATCTATTAATGCAGCTAGTATTGGTCAAGTCCATCAAGCAGAATTAAATGGTAAAAAATTAGCAGTTAAAATTCAATATCCTGGAGTTGCTGATAGTATTTCTTCAGATTTAGCTTTGGTTAAACCAATAGCCATTAAAATGTTTAACATAAAAGGAAAAGATTCCGATAAATATTTTAAAGAAGTCGAACATAAATTAATTGAAGAAACGGATTATTTAAATGAAGTAAAACAAAGCAAAGCAATCGTAGCAGCTTGTAAACATTTACCTCATTTAGTTTTTCCAAATTATTATGAAGAATGGTCTTCTGAAAGAATCATCACCATGGATTGGATGATTGGAAAACATTTATCTGAATTCACAGCAGTAAATACAAATCAGGAATTGGCAAACACAATCGGACAAGCTTTATGGGATTTTTATATGTACCAAATGCATGTCATTAAAAAAGTACATGCAGATCCACACCCAGGTAATTTTTTAGTTTCTGAAGAAGGCAATTTAATTGTTCTAGATTTTGGTTGTATGAAAGAAGTTCCAAATGACTTTTATGTACCTTATTTTGATTTAGCCAAAAAACAAAATATTGATAACCCAGTATTCTTTGAACAAAAACTATATGAATTAGAAATCCTTAAACCAGAAGATACAGCTACTGAAAAAGTGTTTTTCTCTAATTTATTTCACGAGATGTTAAGTTTGTTTACCCAACCCTTTCACAAAGAAACATTTGATTTTTCAGACGAAACTTTCTTTGGCAAAATAGCTGAATTAGGAGAGCGTTATTCTAAAAGTACAGAAATTAGAAATATGAATGGTAACAGAGGTTCTAAACACTTTATTTACATCAACAGAACCTTCTTCGGATTATATAATTTAATGCACGATATTAAAGCAAAAAACATAAAAATAAATAATTTCATTAATTATTAATCATGTTATTTAATACAACTTATGTAGACAATGAAGTTACCCGAAAGATTAATAGTCTTTTGGGCAAACCCTACTCTTTTATTAAAGCCATTCAAATGAACGGAACAGGTTCACATAGAATGATGATACAGGAGGTAAGTCCGCATTTTAGAAATGTGTTAAATACTAATTCTGATATTAATTATGCCAATATAGAATTGAGACCAAAAGGAATCATTTTCCATATTAATAAAGGGTTGCAAAATTATTCTTGGATTATTCCTTACTACAAATTAATAGTATTTCAATCAGAAACGCTATCTATTCATGCAAATGGAATGTTTATTAAATTGAGAAGAAATCAATATATTCAAAAGAATAATAAATTCATAGCTAAAGTATTAGCCTTAAAAGAAGAATTTCTAAATAGCAATTATGGACCACAATTTAACAGTTGAACAAATAAATAGAGTAATAGAAATGGCATGGGAAGATAGAACACCTTTTGAAGCCATTTTATTTCAATTTGGTCTTTCAGAAATGAATACGAAAGCTTTGATGCGAAAAGAATTAAAACGCTCTAGTTATAAATTATGGAGAAAAAGAGTTGCAAATCGGAAAACGAAACACGAAAAATTACGTTCTTTTTCAGAAGGAAGATTTAAGTGTAAATTACAAAGACAGATTACCAATAATAAAATTTCGAAAAGATAGCTTACTTTAAACTATCTTTTCTGCTTTTATAATTAAAGAGATAATCACCTTTTGGTTTACCCAAATCAAAGGAACTCCATTTTGTTAAAAAACGGGTATTCTGTCTAGCCTCGTTTGGATCCATTCCTTCATATTCGATTCTATATAAAGCCGAATACATTTCTGCTCTTCCTACACCATGATAACAATGAATCAAAACAGGATAATTATCAGGATTGTCCATAATCTCAAAAAACATCTTTAAATTATGTTCTTTTGGGACTTGATCGGAACCGTTATTAAAATAGTTTATACCATCCAATTTAGCAATAGCCTCTTTCTCTGCCGTTAATTCAGCAGGAATTTCAGGGTTATTTACATCGTCTCCAGTACCTGGAAAACGTAAATCAACTACACTTTTAATATTATGTTCTTTTATATATTTAGGTAATTCATCAGGAGGAATAACACCACTCTTGTATACTTTTCCTTCAGTAATCGTTTCAAAATTATGATTAAGGTTCATATCATAATAGTATTTACCTCCAAAAATGGCTCCTATTACTATTACAAGAATTAAAATTTTCTTTTTCATTTTCTTTATTTAACTGTTGAAAGGTTTTTATCTAAAATTCTATCAAAATAATCTTGAATAAACCCTTTACACTGAAGTTCAAGGTCATTCATTTTTTGATTTCTATTGGCTATTAAATTATTTGACAATGTTACATCTTTTACATCATAAAAGCCAATGGCATTAACACCATCAAACAAGCAAATATAACCTTCTTTCATGAAATAGTAGATGTTAGAATTATAATTAATCAAATAAGGTTCTATATCATTTTGTTTGGTTACTAAACTTCTTCCCCAACTCCTAAAAGGTTTATTATACCCAATCATGTCCATAACTGTAGGATAGATATCAATATGTTGAGCAATTTCATTGTTCTCACCTATTAAATTACTATTTGGTTTATAAATTAGAATAGGAACAGCATTTCTATTCATAATATTATCATAGAAATGTTCCTTATAACTTACCTGATTACAATGATCCGCTGTTATTATAAAAATAGTATTAGAGAACCAGGGCTCTTTCTTAGCTGCCTCAAAAAACTTCTTAAACGCAAAATCCGTATAACCTACACATTGATGCATTTGAACATTTCCTTTTGGAAACTTACCATCATATTTTTCAGGAATAACATAAGGTTCATGAGAAGTAACTGTAAAAACAGTACTAAAAAACGGTTGCTTTTTTTTACTTATTGTAGCATTCATAAATTGTAGAAATGGTTCATCCCAAATTCCCCATGAACCATCAAAATCAGCATCATTACCATATTCTGTCTTACCATAATAATGATCGAAACCTAATATATTACTATATCCTAAAAAGCCCATTGAACCATTTGGTGCACCATGAAAAAAAGAAGTATCGTAACCTTCACTATTTAAACAAGAAACCATAGATTCAATCTTTTGTTGTGCATAAGGAGAAGAAGTAAAAGCATCTTTAAAAGAAGGTATTCCTGAAATAATAGAAGACATTCCATGAATCGATTTATAACCATTTGAATAAGCATTAGTATAAATCATACTATGTTGTGCCAAAGAGTCTAAAAAAGGAGTATAACTTACATAGTCTTTTATACCTGCATTTTTATTAAATGCTCCAATATACTCTCTACCCATACTCTCTGTTATAACTAAAACAATATTAGGTTTAGAAGGATCATTTGAATTATAAAATTTAATAGGCTTAAAATTTTCCTCAATCACTTCTTTAGAAACATTGAAATTTTGTTTTTTAAAAGAATTTACTCGAATTGTTCTTAAAAAAGTAAACGGAGAATTTAAAACTAAATCAGCTTGTTTGATTTTTTTTACATGTCTATTGGCATCAACTAAATTAATAGGCCTAGTACTTTTTTTAAAGTCTCCCCTTATTCCTCCAACACTTAAAGTTGCAATTATCAAAACTCCTATTACTGATTTTATTATATATTTAAACCTAGAATCTTCTCTCAAGTTATGTTTAATTTTTACTTTTTTGTATAAAAATATCCATAGAGCAGCAACTATAACATAGATTACAAACACGTGCCAATAAGTCAATAAAAAACGAAAAAACATATCTCCTTTTGATTCTTCATGCTTAACAATATCCCAAGCAGCTAATGTTAATCTCGAAAAATTATATTTATAATATATAAAGTCTATATAATTTAATGCGTAAAAAATCAAATTACTTATGAAATACAACCAAAATAGTAAATTTTGATAAAATGGTTTCGTATTTATAAAAAATGGTAAAATTGATAATAAAATAAAAAGTCCGTTTATATATAAGATTGCAGTTGTATCAAATGCTAATCCATGATAGGTAATTTTTAGAAACTCAAAAATAGAACTTACTTCAACTATATCTGAATTATAAAAATAGAATAGTATTCTTGCTACAAAATAAAAAAAATAAACTAACAAAATTCTATACAATAAAACTTTATACTCTTCTAACCTAAAAAATGATTTCATCAATAACTCTTTAATAAAAATTTATTGCAAAAATAACA
Source organism: Flavobacterium jejuense (assembly GCF_006491595.2). GTDB lineage: Bacteria > Bacteroidota > Bacteroidia > Flavobacteriales > Flavobacteriaceae > Flavobacterium > Flavobacterium jejuense. Next base: position 217,870 of record NZ_VEVQ02000001.1, on the reverse strand, counting down.
ATAATATGGCGGAAGATAAACTTTTAACATTGTATTTGATTTTTTTAATAAATTTAGATTTGTGAATTCTAACCTATTTTTATATTTAGAAAAAAAATAGGTGTAAGACAGAGCAAATTTTTAAAAAAATTGCAAAAAAAAGTTATAAATAGATTAAAAAGAGTTTTCTTTAAGGCACTTAATAACAAAAATCAAAATCAAAACAATATATTATGCATGCATAATATATTAACTTTCAAATAATTAATTAAAAGATTTAACATATTCACAAATAATTGGTTAATTAATAATAATTTTATAATTTGCATACTATAAAAAAAGTAAATATATGTCTACAATTACTCGGCTTTTTGATTTCGCATATTATCAATTAGAAAAATATAATTTATCTGATGCTTTAGTTACTAAATATGATAATGAATGGATTAAGACTTCTACTAAAGAATATTTAGAGAAAGCCAATACCGTATCTAGAGCTTTAATTAGGTTAGGGGTTCAAAAAAACGATAAAATAGCTCTTATATCTTCAAATAATAGAACAGAATGGAATATTTGTGATATAGGTATTTTACAAACAGGTGCTCAGAATGTTCCTATTTATCCTACTATTACTGAAGAAGATTATGAGTATATTTTAAACCATTCAGGTTCCTCTTATTGTTTTGTTTCTGATCAAGAAGTTTTTGATAAACTAAATTCAATTAGAAAAAACGTTCCAACTTTAAAAGAAGTATATTCTTTTAATGATGTCAAAGGGTGTAAAAGTTGGAAAGAAATATTAGAATTAGGTACAGATGAATCCAATCAAGATGTTGTTGAAGATAGAAAAAACAATGTTTTAACTACAGATTTAGCAACTATAATCTATACATCTGGAACAACTGGTAGACCAAAAGGAGTTATGTTGTCTCATGAAAACATAGTAACAGACGTATTAATGAGTTCTCCGAGAGTTCCTCTTAGAGATGGAGACTCTATTGCTTTAAGTTTTTTACCAATTTGTCATATTTTTGAAAGAATGCTTTTGTATTTATACCAATATCATGGTATTTCAGTCTATTTTGCTGAAAGTATTGAAAAAATGAGTGATAACTTAAAAGAAGTTAAACCTCATGTCATGACAGTAGTACCAAGACTACTTGAAAAAGTATATGATAAAATATATGCTAAAGGAACAGATTTAACAGGAATAAAAAAGAAATTATTTTTCTGGGCATTAGATCTAGGAATGGATTACAAACCATACGGAGAAAACGGGTTTTGGTATGAACTCAAATTAAAAATGGCAAGAAAACTAATTTTTTCAAAATGGCAAGAAGGTTTAGGTGGTCAATTAGAATTATTAGTTTGTGGAAGTGCCGCTCTTCAAACAAGACTTACTAAAGTTTTTTGTGCTGCCAATATCCCCGTAATGGAAGGTTACGGCTTAACAGAAACTTCACCCGTAATTTCTGTTAATGTAATGAAAGGTTCTGGTTTTAGAATAGGTAGTGTTGGGAAAGTTCTTGAAGGCATAGATGTAAAGATTGCTGAAGATGGAGAAATTCTTTGTAAAGGGCCAAATGTCATGTTAGGCTATTATAAAGATGAAGAAAAAACTAAAGAAGTTTTAGAAAATGGTTATTTCCATACTGGAGATATTGGAGAAATAGATGCAGATGGCTTCTTAAAGATTACAGATCGAAAAAAAGAAATGTTTAAAACCTCTGGTGGAAAATATGTAGCTCCACAGATTTTAGAAAACACTTTTAAGCAATCTAGATTTATAGAACAAATAATGGTTATAGGTGATGGAGAAAAAATGCCTGCAGCTTTTATACAACCTAATTTTGATTTTATTAAAGATTGGGCAAATCGTAAAAATATTTCAATTGGAACAACAAATGAAGAAATCGTAGCTAATCAAAGTGTAATTGATAGAATTCAAGAAGAAGTTGATCATGCGAATGAAAAATTTGGAAACTGGGAAAAAGTAAAACGTTTTGAACTAACACCTGATATTTGGTCAATTGAAGGAGGTCACTTAACACCTACAATGAAATTAAAAAGAAAGATTATTATTGGGAATTATAGAAATTTATATACAAAAATTTATGGATAATATTAAGAAGCCTACTTAAATGTGGGCTTTTTTTATGCATCCACTATTTTACTCAAAAATAAAAAATAAAAAAAACACAAAATACTATGCATGCATAGTATTTTTTATTACCTTTGAAATTATATTCATTTTATGAAAGATAAAACAATAGATTATGTACTAAGGGCAACTTGGCAAGCTGTTGCTAGAATGTATAATGAAGAAGCTTCAAAATATGGAGCAACCATGGCTACAGGGTTTACATTGCTTAGTATTGAAAAAGATAAAGGTACTCCTTCTACCATGCTAGGCCCTAAGATGGGAATGGAAGCTACAAGCCTTACTAGAACATTAAAATCTATGGAAGAAAAAGGCTTAATAAGTCGAAAAAAAAATCCTTCTGATGGTAGAGGTGTTATTATTCAATTAACTAATGAAGGACAAGAAAAAAGAGAATTGTCCAAGAAAACTGTATTAAAATTTAATGAAACTATAAAAGAACATGTTTCTGAAGAGAAACTAATACACTTTATGGAAGTTGCTGAAATTATTAATGAGTTAATTGCTGATAAAAAAATTTACACAGAAAACGAATTTGAAAACAAATTATAACCAGGTATATGAAACGTAATATTAAAAAAGTTGCTGTTATTGGTTCTGGAATTATGGGAAGCGGAATTGCTTGTCATTTTGCTAACATTGGTGTGGAAGTTTTACTTCTAGACATTGTTCCAAGAGAATTAACAGATGCAGAACAAAAAAAAGGATTGACTTTAGAAAGTAAAGCAGTAAGAAATCGTTTAGTTAATGAACATTTAACCAATGCTTTAAAATCGAAGCCCTCACCTATTTATCATCCAAGTTTTGCCAATAGAATTACTACTGGTAATACAACGGATGATATGGATAAAATCGCAACTGCTGATTGGATTATAGAAGTAGTTGTAGAAAGACTAGATATTAAAAAATTAGTTTTTGAACAAGTTGAAAAATTCAGAAAACCAGGTACTTTAATTACTTCTAATACTTCTGGTATTCCAATTCATTTTATGAGTGAAGATAGAAGCGAAGATTTCCAGAAACATTTCTGCGGAACGCACTTCTTCAACCCTGCTCGTTATTTGAAATTATTTGAAATCATTCCTGGACCAAAAACATCACAAGAAGTATTGGATTTCTTAAATGGTTATGGAGAAAAGTTCTTAGGAAAAACTTCAGTTGTAGCTAAAGATACTCCTGCTTTTATTGGAAACAGAATTGGAATTTTTGGAATCCAAAGTTTATTTCATCAAGTAAAAGAAATGGGATTAACAGTTGAAGAAGTGGACAAATTAACTGGACCTGTAATTGGTAGACCCAAATCGGCTACTTTCAGAACTGTTGATGTGGTTGGTTTAGACACATTAGTTCACGTAGCCAACGGAATTTATGAAAATTGTCCAAATGACGAGTCTCATGAATTATTCAAATTACCTGCATTTGTGAACACGATGATGGAAAACAAATGGTTAGGTAGCAAAACAGGTCAAGGTTTTTACAAAAAAGAAGGGAAAGAAATTCTAACATTAGATTTAGATACTTTAGAATATAGAGCTGGTAAAAAAGCTTCTTTTGCTACATTAGAATTAACAAAACCAATTGATAAACCAATTGATAGATTCAAAGTTTTAGTAAAAGGAAAAGACAAAGCGGGTGAGTTTTATAGAAAAAACTTTTCTTCTATGTTCCAATACTGTTCAAACAGAATTCCTGAAATCACAGAAGATTTCTATAAAATCGATGATGCCATGAAAGCTGGTTTCGGTTGGGAAAATGGTCCATTCGAAATTTGGGATGCTATAGGTGTTGAAAAAGGAATCGAATTAATGAAAGCAGAAGGTTATGCACCAGCAACTTGGGTTACTGAAATGCTAACTTCTGGAATATCTTCTTTTTATTCTATAAAAGAGGGAGCAACTTACTACTACTCGATCACAAACAAAAAAGTAGAAAAAATTCCTGGTCAAGATGCCTTCATCCTCTTAAATAATATTCGTGAAAGTAAAAAAGTTTGGAACAACAGCGATTCTATCATTACAGATTTAGGCGACGGAATTATAAATTTAGAATTTACTTCAAAAATGAATTCTATCGGAGCTGGAGTTTTACAAGGGATTAACAAAGCAATTGATATTGCTGAAAAAGAATATAATGGATTAGTAATCGGAAATCAAGGAACAAATTTCTCTGTAGGAGCTAATTTAGGAATGATTTTCATGATGGCTGTTGAGCAAGAATATGATGAATTAAACATGGCTATCAAAATGTTTCAAGACACGATGATGCGTTGTCGTTATTCTGCAATTCCAGTTATTGCTGCTCCTCATGGAATGACACTTGGTGGTGGTTGTGAACTTACAATGCACGCTGACAGAGCTGTAGCTGCTGCTGAAACTTATATTGGTTTAGTAGAATTTGGAGTTGGTGTAATTCCTGGTGGTGGTGGTTCTAAAGAAATGGCTTTAAGAGCTTCTGACCTTTTCCGTAAAAATGATGTGGAATTAAACGTTTTACAAGAATACTTCTTAACAGTAGGTATGGCAAAAGTGGCAACTTCTGCTTACGAAGCATTTGATTTAGGTGTATTACAAAAAGGAAGAGATTTAGTAGTTGTAAATAAAGACCGTCAAATTGCAACAGCTAAGCAAGTAGCGTTACAAATGGCTGAATTAGGTTACACCCAAGCTCCAAAAAGAAAAGATGTTAGAGTTCTTGGTAAACAAGCTTTAGGTATGTTCTTAGTTGGAACAGATAGTATGGAAGCTGGTAAATATATTTCGGAACACGATAAGAAAATTGCAAATAAATTAGCTTATGTAATGGCTGGTGGCGATTTATCTGAACCAACAATGGTAACGGAACAATACTTATTAGACTTAGAAAGAGAAGCCTTTTTATCACTAACAGGTGAGAGAAAATCTTTAGAGAGAATCCAACACATGTTAACTAAAGGAAAACCATTAAGAAATTAATATTATGAAAACAGCATATATAGTAAAAGCATATAGAACGGCAGTTGGTAAAGCACCAAAAGGCGTTTTTCGTTTCAAAAGACCAGATGAATTGGCTGCTGAAACAATTGAATACATGATGAAAGAATTACCAAATTTTGATAAAACTCGCATTGACGATGTTATGGTTGGTAATGCAATGCCTGAAGCAGAACAAGGACTTAATGTAGCGCGTTTAATTTCATTAATGGGATTAAAAGTAGAAGATGTTCCTGGAGTTACAGTAAACAGATATTGTGCTTCTGGAATCGAAACTATCGGAATGGCTACAGCTAAAATTCAATCCGGAATGGCAGATTGTATCATCGCTGGTGGTGCAGAAAGTATGAGTTATATTCCAATGGGTGGTTACAAACCAACTCCAGATTATAAAGTATCTAAAGAAGGGCATGAAGATTACTACTGGGGAATGGGATTAACGGCTGAAGCTGTTGCAAAACAATTCAATGTTTCTCGTGAAGATCAAGATGAGTTTGCTTATCATTCTCATATGAAAGCTTTAAAAGCACAAGCGGAAGGTAGATTTGATGACCAAATTGTTCCTATCACAGTAGAAGAAACTTTCGTAAACGAAAACGGTAAAAAAGAAACGCGTTCTTACATAGTAAATAAAGATGAAGGACCAAGAGCTGGTACTTCTGTAGCAGCTTTAGCAAATTTACGACCTGTATTTGCTGCTGATGGTAGTGTAACTGCTGGTAACTCTTCACAAATGAGTGATGGTGCTGCATTTGTTTTAGTAATGAGCGAAGAAATGGTAAAAGAATTAAATCTTGAACCAATCGCAAGATTAGTAAACTTTGCTTCTGCAGGAGTTGAACCAAGAATCATGGGTATTGGACCAGTGAAAGCTATTCCAAAAGCCTTAAAACAAGCTGGCTTAAAACAGGCAGACATAGATTTAATTGAACTTAACGAAGCTTTCGCATCACAATCATTAGCTGTTGTTCGTGAATTAGGATTAAATCCAGATATCGTAAATGTAAATGGTGGAGCTATTGCTTTAGGACATCCTCTAGGTTGTACAGGAGCTAAATTATCAGTTCAATTGTTTGACGAAATGCGCAAGCGTGGGAATGCAAAATACGGAATGGTAACCATGTGTGTCGGAACCGGACAAGGAACAGCAGGAATTTATGAGTTTTTAAAGTAGAAGTTAGAAGAAACAGGCAAGAAGAGAGATAAAAGACTAATGAAGCATAACTTTAAGAATCTTAAAATTTGGACTTTAGCAATGGAAATTGCTTCCAATATTCATAATTTATGTTTAGATTTTCCTAAAAATGAAGTTTATGGTTTAGTTAGTCAAATGAATAGAGTAGCTGTTTCGATGCCTTCAAATATTGCAGAAGGTTCAAATAGAGAAAATACTCATTTTAAACATTATTTGAATATTAGCTTAGGTTCTTCTTTTGAATTACAAACACAATTATTAATTGCATTACAAAATAAATATATAACAATAGAAAAAACGATTGAAATAGAAAATAAGATTATTGAATTCCAAAAAATGACAACTGGTTTTATCAGTAAATTGGGCTAATCTTTTTTCTTGCTTCTTTCTTCTTTTCTCTAAAAAAAAATAAAAATGGCAGATATCATTAGAGGAGGACAATTCCTTGTAAAAGAAACAAAATGCGAAGACATCTTCACTCCAGAAGATTTCTCAGAGGAACAAATTATGATGCGTGATTCGGTTATCGAATTCGTAGATAAAGAATTGTGGCCGAACAAAGAACGCTTTGAAAAGAAAGATTATGCATTAACAGAAGAAGTAATGCGTAAAGCTGGAGAACTAGGATATTTAGGTATCTCGGTTCCTGAAGCTTATGGTGGAATGGGAATGGGGTTTGTAAATACAATGTTAGTTTGTGATTATATCTCAGGTGCTACTGGTTCGTTCTCAACAGCTTTTGGTGCTCACACAGGAATTGGAACAATGCCAATTACACTTTACGGTACTGAAGAACAAAAACAAAAATATGTATCAAAATTAGCAACAGGTGAATGGTTTGGTGCTTACTGTTTAACAGAACCAGGTGCAGGATCTGATGCAAACTCAGGAAAAACGAAAGCAGTTCTTTCTGAAGATGGAAAATACTATAGCATTACTGGTGGAAAAATGTGGATTTCAAACGCAGGTTTTTGTCAAGTATTCATTGTTTTTGCTCGTATTGAAGATGATAAAAACATTACAGGTTTCATCGTAGAGAATGACCCTGCTAACGGAATTTCTTTAGGTGATGAAGAACACAAATTAGGGATTCGCTCCTCTTCTACTCGTCAAGTTTTCTTTAACGAAACTAAAGTGCCTGTTGAAAACATGTTAGCTGGTCGTGGAGAAGGATTCAAAATTGCTATGAATGCATTGAATGTTGGTCGTATTAAATTGGCTGCAGCTTGTTTAGAAGCACAAAGAAGAACTATTACAGGTGCTGTTGTTTATGCTAATGAAAGACAACAATTTAAAACACCTATTTCTAGCTTTGGAGCTATACAATCTAAATTAGCTGAAATGGCTACCAATGCTTATGCAGGTGAAAGTGCTTCTTATAGAGCAGCACACAATATTGAAACAAGAATTCACATTAGAACAGAAGAAGGAAATTCGCACCAAGAAGCAGAATTAAAAGGTGTAGAAGAATTTGCTATTGAATGTTCTATCTTAAAAGTAGCCGTTTCTGAAGACGTACAATCTTGTACTGATGAAGGAATTCAAATTTTTGGAGGTATGGGATTCTCTGAAGATGCACCAATGGAAAGTGCTTGGAGAGATGCTCGTATTGCTCGTATCTATGAAGGAACTAATGAAATCAACAGAATGCTATCTGTAGGAATGTTAGTTAAGAAAGCAATGAAAGGTCATGTAGACTTATTAGGTCCTGCAATGGCTGTAGGAGAAGAATTAATGGGAATTCCTTCATTTGATGTTCCAGATTATTCTGAATTATTTGCAGAAGAAAAAGAATTAATTGGAAAATTGAAAAAAGTATTCTTAATGGTCGCTGGTTCTGCGGTTCAAAAATTCGGACCTCAATTAGAAGATCACCAACAGTTATTAATGGCTGCTTCTGATATTCTAATCGAAATCTATATGGCTGAAAGTACTATTCTTAGAACTGAAAAATTAGCTAAAAAAGAAGGTGCTGATAAAGTACAAGAACAAATTGCAATGGCTCAATTATATTTATATCACGCAGTTGATATTGTGAACCAAAAAGGAAAAGAAGGTATTATTTCTTTCTCTGAAGGTGATGAACAAAGAGCTATGTTAATGGGACTAAAAAGATTTACAAAATATACCAATATGCCAAATGTTATTGGTTTAAGAGAAAAAATTGCAGCAAAAATAATTAGCGAAAATAAATATTGCTTCTAAAAAACTGTGATTTTTTGGTTTAGTTTGTTTAAAAATCCACTTATATAAGTGGATTTTTTATTTATTTATTTTTTTTTGATGTAAGATAAAATTTGGAAATGAAGAGTAATAGATGTAAAAAAGTTTTGCTAAAAACAAGAAAATGATTAAACTTTTCGTGTAAATCTAAGATTACAAAAATAAGAATTAAGTTAATTCCTAAAAAGCAACAAAGACACCCAAGATTAAATGATAATTGCTAATGTATCTTAAGTATTACTTATCTTCCTCAATAATGAAAATGAATTATTAACCCAAAACCAATCTCTATATTTTGTATTTACTTACAACATTAGATAGATATTGTTTAAAACATAAAGCATTTCTTTTAATCAATAACTTATCTTATTAAATAGGAACATCTATATCAATGGTAAGGTTCTCCTCTCCCTTTTTCCCAACACTTTTTTTATCTTCTTGTTTATTAAAAATCAAACCAAACATCATTATTAAAGCTGTTAAAACAATAACTTGAATAATTAATGCTTTATTAACTAAAGGAATTTTGCTTTCCGTAGGAATACTTAAAAATAATAAAATTGTTATTAATCCTCTTGGAGCAATATACAACAAAGGCATTAGCTTTAATTTAAATACTTTTAACTGTAACGCCCTAACTGAATAAATTAAAACAACAATTCCTATTGCTAACTCAAAAGTATGAGGATTTAAAATATCTTCTGTTTTCATTAAGAAACCAAATAACAAGAAAAATAATGACCGTACTAGGAAAGCAGCTTCAATAATCAATTCTTTAAATTTTTTAACCTCTTTATCTAAAGACCTTGGTTTTAAAAATTGAATCACTTTAAAACGTTCTAGCTCATCAAAATTGCCAATAAATAATCCAAATAACATAATAAATATTAAAGCTGGTAAATGATAGATTTCTGAAATTGCAAATATTAAGATAATAAGAAGTATAATTGGTGCAAACTTAATGTGGTGATCTATTCTACTTAATAGAAAAGCTAAAAATGCTGAAGCAATAAAAGAGATTAATAACATTAATAAAATTTGCAAACCAAAATTTCCTAAAGTATCTAGATTAATGACCGAATTTAAAGCAATAAAATTAAAAAATAACACTCCTAATATATCAGATAAACTACTTTCATATATAGCAAATTCTTTATTAAAAGCATTTAAATGTCCAACACTAGATATTGCAATCGCACTACTGATAATACACAATGGAACCGCATTGATCAAACCATCTTTGTAACTAGAATCTAAAAAATAGTAAAAAAAATGTCCTATTACAAAAGCTGTTATAAATAAAGGAATTACAGCTGTAACAATTGTTTTACCGACAAATGGTAATTTTTTTCGATTTAATTCTAACTCAAGTGAACCTTCCAAAACAATTAAAACTAATCCAAGGGTTCCAAAAAAGGGCAACAACGAATTTAAATCCGGAATAACAATGTGTAAAACATCAGTAATTTGCTTTACAACCCAACCCAAAAGTAATAACAAAATTACTGAAGGTATTTTTGTTTTTGATGAACTTATGGTAAATGCATAAGCTAATAATAGTAATACACAAATAGTTATAATTATGGCAAAATTCATACAAGAATATTTTTTAGCAAGATATAAATACTTTATAAATTTAACATTATGGAAATAAGAATTTTTTAACTTTGTTGCAATATTTTTAAAATGATAAACCCTTCAATTAACGGTTGGATAGATAAATTTTTTCAAGAAAATCAGACTAATTTTAATAATTATTTTGATTATGAAACTTTTTACAAAGATCTCAGAAAATCTGGTTTTATTTATGGTCATCCCATAAGCATTAATTTAAAAAAAACTATTGATCTTTCTGGTTTATCTCTTGATGAAATTACTAAGATTTCCTTTTTAAATAATTTATATACTGTTTTTTGTATAAAAACAAAAAACAAGAATATTTCTGATTTTTTAGAGAGTATTAATTCTTTTTACAAATCCATTCAAAAAGAAAATTATACCTTCTTAACAAAACTTCTACCTTCTTCTTCAGATAGTGTACAACTAGAAAGTATTATAAATGATCGTATACAAACCAATCAAAATATAGTTACTAAAAGTTTTTCTCATATTGTTATTAATGCCATGCTTTTTTTAGATGTTTTGGGCTATGATAATTTTATCAATAATTCTGATTTTTCGGAGAAATATTTAAAGGAATTTGAATCCAATTGCATGAAAGTCGTTTCATTAGCTTTCAAAATAAAAAACAATAAATCTAAGTATGACGAATTATTAATTAAACTTTTTGAAAATTCACTTCGCTACTCAAAATTTCAAAATATAGACACATTAACCATTGATGAAATTAATTTTAAACAATTTGAATCAAAAATAGAAAAATTATATATTTTAGATTTAGTAGAGATGGCTATGTGGAATGATAAAAAATTAGAATTAAACGAATATAAATTTCTACAGTCAATTGGCTCAAAATTAAATTTAGAAAACAATTATTTAGAAAGCAGCATCATAACTATTGAAGATTTTATTACTACTCACAAGGGTGAAATTTCTTATTTTAATTACTCTAATCCAGTAAAACACTTTTACGATCAAACAAATAAAACCGTTTCAAAATTAATTACTAGAAACAAAAAAAGATTAATTAAAGAAATATCAGAAAGTAAAGAATTAATGATTTTGTTAGCACAATCTACCTCTAGAGAATTAGATAAAGACGAAAAAAAGAAAGTAAAAAAACAGTTACTTGACATTTGTAAAACTATACCGTCCTTAACTATTTTTTTACTTCCTGGAGGAGGAATTTTATTGCCTATTCTAGTAAAATATATTCCTCAATTATTACCTTCTGCTTTTAATGAAAATCTAGAAGAATAAGTTACAAAAAACAAATTGAAAATTTGAATTCTTTAACTATTCTGAAACATCTAACTAGCTTCTTCTTTCTCTATTTTAAAATTTTAATTTAAATACATCATCTAAATCTTGATTACTACTAAAATTTACTCCTAAATCTGTTACATATCCAGAATTTAGTCCATAAACCCATCCATGAATACTTAACTTTTGTCCACTTCTCCAAGCAGATTGAACTATAGATGTTTTTGCTAAATCAATAACTTGCTCTTTAACATTTAGCTCAACAAATTTATTAAAACGAGATTTCTCATCTTCTATTGCATCTAATTCTTTATGATGAAATCGATATACATCTTTAATATGCCTAATCCAGTTATCAATAATTCCTATCGAATCATTGCCCATTGCCGCTTTTACACCACCACAACCATAATGTCCACAAACAATTACATGTTGGACTTTTAAAGCATTTACTGCATAATCTAGTACACTTAACATATTCATATCACTATGTACAACCATATTGGCAATATTTCGATGTACAAAAACTTCTCCTGGCTCAGCTCCTATTATTTCATTTGCAGGCACACGACTATCAGAACAACCAATCCATAACAAAGGTGGTTGTTGACCCTCTGCTAAGTTATTAAAGAAATCTGGGTTTATTTTTAGTTTTTCTTCTACCCATTTTTTATTGTTTTCAATTATTTTTTTATAAAATTCTGCCATGATTAATTGATTTATAAATAATTATCTAGATTGTTTTTTTAGTTTAAAAAATTCAATAAAACTCGAAGGATTATCGACTATCCCTCTTTCTGATTTTAAATGTACAAAAATGTTTTTATTCTTGGCTTGTATTGCAAAATCTTCTAATATCTCAACAATATCATAATCCAAATAAGTAGTTTTTCTAATATCTAATTCCAAACGAGAATTTTCTGGTAAACTGAATAATTCCTTTTGAATCGATGCTTTATTTAAAAAAGTTATTTCCTCTGCAAAAGTCATTTCTATAACTTTATTATCACCAGATTCTTTTTTATGTAAAAATAAAGAGTTTTGATAACTTTTGACTAAAATTACAATTACACCAATAGCTAAACCTGTGAAAATTCCAATTAATAAATTGGTAAACACAATAACAACAACAGTTGCTATGAATGGTACAAATTGAGTCCAACCTAAATAAAACATCTTCTTAAATAAGGATGGTTTTGCCAATTTAAAACCTACGATTATTAATACAGCTGCTAAAACCGATTTAGGAATATGATTCAATAACATTGGAATTGCTAAAACCGAAATCAGCAATAATATACCATGTAAAATAGCTGATAATTTTGTTTTCGCATTAGATTGAACATTTGCAGAACTCCTTACAATAACTTGTGTTATAGGCAAACCACCTATTAAACCAGAAAAAATATTCCCTAATCCTTGAGCAAATAATTCTCTATTAGGAGGAGTTATGTTCTTCTCTGGATCTAGTTTATCAGTAGCTTCTACACTTAATAAAGTTTCTAAACTAGCAACCAAGGCTAATGTAAAAGCAATTATAAGAACATCCATTGTAAAAATTTCACTAAAATCTGGGAAACGTAAAAGTGAAGCAACCTCAGATATTTTTTCAGGAACAGGAATTTGAACTAAGTGCTTCCCTTCAATTATAAAATTTTCAGTTTTACTAAAAATAACTTGCAAAATAGTTCCCACAAATACTGCAACTAAAGAACCTTGAATAAGTTTAAAAAAAGAATGCTTTTTTGATAAAATATTATCCCAATACAAGATTAGTATTAATCCAAAAACACCTATAATTAAAGAACCTAAAGTTATATTATCAATTACATGTGCAATGGCGGAAAAAGTATTCTCTCCAGATTTTTCAAAAAAACTATCTGCACCTTCTGCTTCTAAATCATATCCGAAAAAATGTGGAATCTGTTTTAAAATAATAATGATACCAATACCTGTTAACATTCCTTTAATAACACTATTAGGGAAATAATATCCTATAACTCCCATTCTCAAAACACCAAAAAGAATTTGAATTACTCCAGCTAAAACAACTGCTGATAAAAACAACTCAAAACTACCTAAAGAACTTATTGCACTGGCAACTATAGCAGCTAAACCAGCTGCTGGACCACTAACTCCAATTTTTGATTTACTTAAACCTCCAACAAAGATACCTCCAATTATACCAGCAATCAATCCAGATAAAGGAGGGGCGTCACTGGCTAAAGCAATTCCTAAACAAAGTGGTAATGCAACAAAAAACACAACAATACTCGCAGGAATATCGTTTTTTAAATATTTAAACATAGAAAAAATTAATTTAAAAAATAGTACTTAAAATAAACTGATTTTTTAAATTAAATCTGGAGGTGGAATAAATATTGAAGCTTTATAATTACAAATAATTAAATCATCATGTAAATCAAAAATTTTTGCTTCTCTAAATACAAAAGAAAATATAAAATAAGAAATTGTTTCTGATATTAATTGTATTTCATGAAAAGCTATATCATTTTCATTTTCTTCCTCTTCAGAAAAATTATAAAAAGAAGAAACATCTACATCCTTGTCAAGAAAACTAATTATAGTTGGTGTTGACAAAAATGTAATGAAAAATAATAAAACTATTTTACACAAAAATTTCATAAAACAAATATAAAATGAATTTATCTATGATTGCTTAAAAAAAAAATAATTTTTAATTTATTCTTCCATCCATGCGTGCATCATCCAAATCGTTTTCTCTTGCTCTTTTATAAAATCACTCATCATAGCATTTGTTCCTTCATCATTATTTTCTGAAGTCTCATTTAAAATTACTCTTTCAATTTTTAATAATTCAGTTAGTGAATCTATTATTAATTGAATTGCTTCGGTATCTTTTGAAATATTTTTACCAATTTTTAAACTATTATTTTCAAGGTATTCTGTAAAAGTATGGATTGGAATACCTCCTAAAGTGAGTACTCTTTCAGCTATTAAATCTATCTTTAATTGGCTATCATTATATAATTCTTCAAATTTCACATGTAAATCAAAAAAACGCTTTCCTCTAATATTCCAATGCAGACCTCTTAAATTTTGATAATATGTTTGAAAATTAGATAATAGTATATTTAATTTTTTAATACTTTTTTCTGATTCTTTTTTTGAAAGCCCTAACGCATTGATTTCCATAATTATAATTTTAATTGTTTATTATCAACAAATTTATTTCAAAAAAAATCAAATTTATCATAAATCAAATTGATAGTTTTTATATTTTTATCGAAAATATTTATACAATGACAATTACACAATTATATTATGTTTTAGCTGTTGCTGAACATAAAAATTTTACACTAGCAGCTGAAAAGTGTTTTGTAACACAACCTACATTAAGCATGCAAATTCAAAAATTAGAAGATGAATTAGACATTTTAATTTTTGATAGAAGTAAAAAACCAATTTTATTAACAGAAATAGGTCAAAAAATTGTTAATCAAGCCAAAAATATAGTAAATGAAGCTGGTAGAATAAAAGATATTGTTGACCAACAAAAAGGGTATGTAGGAGGAGAATTCAAAGTAGGAATTATTCCAACTATAATGCCTACTCTGTTACCTATGTTTCTCAATAACTTTATATCTAGATATCCAAAAGTAAATCTTATCATAGAAGAAAGCACAACAGAAGACATTATTAAAAAGCTAAAAAATGGGCATCTAGATTGTGCTATTGCTGCTACACCATTAGAGGAAGAAAACATTAAAGAAATTGTTTTATACTATGAACCTTTTGTAGCTTATATTCCTGATAATCATAAAAGTTTTGACAAAAAAGAAATTGAGATTAGCGATTTAGATTTAGACAATATTCTTTTACTTCAAGACGGTCATTGTTTTAGAAATGGAATACTGAACCTTTGTAAAAACAATGCTTATTTAAATGAAAATCATTTTCAAATTGAAAGTGGTAGTTTCGAAACATTAATCAAATTAGCAGATGAAGGATTAGGTACTACTTTATTACCTTACTTACACAGTCTAGATTTAAATGACAAGAACAAAGTAAAACTTAGACAATTTAAGAACCCTAAACCTTCAAGAGAAGTTAGTTTAATTTATCCAAAAAATGAATTAAAAATACATATCATTAATGCCCTTAGAGATACTATTACCGCTGTTGTAAGAGGTGCTATTGCTTTTCATGATGTAGAAATAATAAGTCCGATAGCTAAAAAATAAAAAAAGGAGCAGTTATGCTCCTTTTATTTTAGTTTATGTAAATTAAGCATTGCCTTAATTCTGGTTTTTCTTTAGTAAATTGTAATAACCAATCTCTTAATTGGTCAATTTCATAAGGCAATAATATTTTTATTGCTTTTTCTAACTCTTTACAAAATAGTTTTGGATCAAAACTTACTCTTTCAAGTATAGATTTTGAATAGGAATACATAGATCTAGTCATTCTAATTCAATTAATATTTGTTAGACTTTGGGATAAGAACTTATTGTAAATATACCTTTTTTTTCAACATTAGAACGTTTGGAAATGTGAAAATATTGCTAATATTATGCTAAATTTTAAAACAAATAATACAAAATACTGAATATCAGTAATTTAAAAATCAATAGGTTTTTTTGCACGCAACATTTCTCGTTTCCCTGGAGCTCCAGGTAATTTTTCAATTGTAAAACCAACTGCTAGCATGGCATTCTTTATAACAGTTCTACAAGCATAGGTTACTAATATTCCTCCTGGATTTAATGCATTAAACATTTTTTGAAATATTTTTTCTGTCCATAACTCAGGCTGAACCCGAAATCCAAAAGCGTCAAAATAAATTAATTCAAATGTATTTTCATCTGTTATAGTATCAAAAAACTGCTTCCTTTTATTTATTGCAAAATAATCTGATATCGTATATATTTCTTCCCATTCTGTTTGATGCATTTTCAAAAACAAATCCTTTTCTTCTATAACTCCTAACTGTTCAGGATAATTCAATAATTCAATTTCTTCTAACGGAACTGGATAAGCTTCTACTCCAATATAATTTATTTTTTGTTTCCTTTTTTTTGCTTCTATTAAAGTGATAAAAGCATTTAAACCCGTACCAAAACCAATTTCTAATATTGATACTTCTTTGTCTTGAATCAAATCTAAACCATTTTTAATAAAAACATGTTTGGCTTCTTGAATTGCTCCAAATTTGGAGTGATAACTCTCGTTCCATTCTGGTAAGAAAATGCTAGAAGAACCATCATTTGTAGTAATAATTTCTCTTTTCATAGTAGAATTACTTTAACCAAAAAGAGTTTAAGAAAATCCTAAACTCTTTATTCTATTTATTTAATATATAGTTTCTTTATTCTTGGAATTGGACCTAAACATTTTTGCTGATGACATTGAATACAAGCATCAATTGCTAGATTAAAATGATCCTTAACATTTTCATCGTTTTCATAAATTAGTTGTTGTGCTTCGATGAAAATTCTAGCTTGTTGATTAAAGAAAGAATCTCTATCCTTTTTATCAGTTAGCTCTGCTTCATAAATAGTTGAAAAGTATTCAGGAAATTCTCCAATTGATTCTCCTTTTTCAATGCTTTCCTTTATTTTTTTGTTTTCAGCATACATTTGCTCCATTAATCCTGCCATTTGAGAAAATTCATACATGTCAAATGCTTCCTTTTCATTTGGCATATCATTATTTTCATTTTTTTGGTTACAACCAATGTAAAATGTAATAACAACTAGTAAAAGATATTTTTTCATTATTTCGCAATTAAAACACCATCAGCTAGAAAAGAATAAGTCACTTTAGGTTCTATAATACTATCAATTGCTTCTTGCGATTTTCCTGCATCTTTAGCATAATGCTGTAAATCTTCTATACTTTCTACACTTACAAAAGCTTTTCCGTTTACAATAACTTCTTTTTCTTCGGCATTTTTAGGTACAAAAAAAGCATAGTCTTTGAATTTTACAAAAGTTTCTTTCTCATTTGTTAAGTCTAAAGTCATCCAACAGCCTTTTTTCTTACATACATTATTAATAGAAGATTTAAATTTAACGTTTAAAGTGTCTCCTTCTTTTAAAGATTCAAATTTTTGCATCATCTCTGCTGAAGACAAAGCTCCATCTGAAGCAATTGAATCACCAAAAGAGGCATAAGGGCTTTCATTTTGAGTCTCTTCAACTGTAATTTCTGCTTGTTTTTTATCTTGACAACTTGCTAATAATGCAGTAAATGCAGCAACAAAAAATATTTTTTTCATCATAATTATGTTTTATTTATTACAAAAATAATTTAATTGTTTAAAAATAAAATTTTTTTGCTGATAATATGATTATTTATTTTATTTAACAATGTTAAAGAACAAATCTTTTTTTGTTAAATTTGCAATGAAAATCTATGAGGAGCAACTTCTTTTGATTTTTCTTTAATAAAACGAAATAAACAACTAAAAAATGGAAATTAAAACTACAGCAGATATTGATATAAAACTAGCTTCTACATCAAAGATTAATGAAGTCGATTTTGAAAAGTTGAGTTTTGGAAATATTTTTACAGATCACATGCTAGTTTGTGATTATGAAAATGGTGTTTGGAAAAAACCCTCAATAGAACCTTATGCTCCATTTACAATAGATCCTTCTGCTAAAGTTTTTCATTATGGCCAAGCTATTTTTGAAGGAATGAAAGCTTTCAAAGATGAAAATGATGCTGTTTGGCTTTTTAGACCTGATCAAAACTATGAGCGTTTTAACAAAAGTGCTGTTAGAATGGCTATGCCAGAAGTTCCTGAAGAAGTTTTCTTAGGTGGTTTAAAACAATTATTAGACATTGAAAAAGAATGGGTTAAAAAAGGGAAAGGTAATTCTTTATACATAAGACCTTTTATGATTGCAACTGGTAAAGGAGTTGTGGCTGCTCCTGCTGTCTATTATCGTTTTATGATTATACTTTCTCCAGCAAAGTCATATTATTCTGGTGAAGTTAAAGTCTTAATTGCAGAGCATTTTAGTAGAGCTGCTAATGGAGGAATTGGTGCAGCAAAAGCGGCTGGAAATTATTCAGCTCAATTTTACCCAACAAAATTAGCAAATGACAAAGGCTACCAACAAATTATTTGGACTGACGATGCTACTCATACCAAATTAGAAGAAGCTGGAACCATGAATGTTTTCTTTAGAATTAATAACACGCTATACACAGCACCTACAAGTGAACGAATTTTAGATGGAATTACACGAAAAAGCATCATTGACTTAGCGAAAAGAGAAAATGTAAATGTAGAAGTAAGACCAGTCCTTGTTGATGAACTTGTAGCAGCTACAGAAAATGGTACTTTGCAAGAAATTTTTGGAGCTGGAACTGCTGCAGTAATTAATCCAATTGTAGGTTTTGAGTACAAAGAAACATATTATGAATTACCTAAATTAGATAATCCATTAGCTTTAGAATTAAAAGAAAAACTAAACAATATTCAGTATAAAATTGACGAAGATACTTTTGGTTGGACGGTTAAAATTTAATCATCTATTCAGTTAAAATATTTTAAAGATAAAAGCGGTTGTCAAATTAACAACCGCTTTTTTGTTTATTTTCTTTCTGCCAACTAAGCGCTGATAACTATTTAAGTATTAGTTCAAAATTAGGTTTAAAGTAATTAGGCCCTTTCATTACTTTTCCGTCTTCTCTGTAAATTGGTTTTCCATCCTCACCTAGTTTACTCATGTTACTTCTTTGAATTTCATCAAATACTTCTTCAATTTTATGTTGTAAACCATGTTCTAAAATAGTACCACATAAAATATATAACATATCGCCTAAAGCATCGGCTATTTCAATAATATCATTATTTTGAACGGCTTCTAAATATTCTTCATTTTCCTCTTTCATTAATTCAAAACGAAGTTGTTTTTTTTGTTCACTGATATTTGCTTTTACCTCATTGCTAATTCCTAAGCCATACGTTTTATGAAATAAAGCAACTGCTTCTAATTGTTTTTTCATTTTTACACTATTTTATTCATGTAAATTTATTTAAATGCCTACTTCATTTCTTACTTTTGTAAAAAATTTATAATCATGTTTTCAACAGGTCAATGGTATTTTGCTTTATTTTTTGTTATTACCTTTATTTTTGTAATGATATATGTGTATCGCAGAGATCTAAAAGAGCTAAAATCTCAATATAAAGGCATTTATTGGATATTATTCGGCTTTCTTCTATTTATAGGCTTATTATTTTTTATAAAATTCTATTTAAAGGATTAATTTTATATATTTGGAAAACCCTAAATTTCCAAAAAAAATGAGAATAGCAAAATATATTTTTCTACTTTTATTACTACTATCTATTGCTTTCATTGTATTTATTGCTACCCAACCTAATGAATTTAATTACAAAAGTGAAAAAACAATAGCTAGTCCGAAAAACACTATTTTTCAATATATTAATGACTATAAAAATTGGAATAGTTGGTATCCTGAATTAAATTTTAGTACAAAAACTTCACATTCTGAAATTACTAACGGTGAAGGAGCGTTTATAAAATGGGATGAAACTAAAATAACAACCACACACCTTTTTAGTAATGATTCTATTTACCAATTAGAACAAGAAGGCGACAAAAAATACAGTTTATATTGGAAGTTTCAAGAAGAAAAAGGAGAAACAAAAGTAATTTGGGGAATAAAAGGGAACTTAACCTTTAATGAGAAATTATTTGCATTCTTAAAAGGTGGAAACGAATTCATATACACTTCAAAAATAGAAGAAGGACTTGAAAAAATTAATGACTATTTAGTTAACGAAATAAGTAATTTCAATATTTTAATTAATGGAGTGGTTAATAACCATGCCAGTTATAATATACAACAAAAAGATTCTTGTAGTTTGGCTGAATTTCCATTAAGAAGTAACAAAGCTTTACAAAACTTACAAAAATTTGTAAAACAAAATGATATTATTATTAATGGTGATGCTTTTATCCAATTTTCGACTTGGAACATTAATAATGAACCTTTATATTTTGCAGCTTGTATACCAATAGAAGAAGAGATTTTAACTACACCTTTGAGTGATATAACGGGTCATTACCAAGAAGAATATAGTGCCTTAAAAATAACTTTAAAAGGAAGTTATAGTCATAGGAAAGAAGCTTGGAAGAAAGCCTTAGCTTTTATAAAGCAAAATGAAGAATATATTTTAGACCAAGATTATAAAATTACTGAAATTCATAAAAAAGACCGTTCTAATACCACAAAACCCTCTGAATTTATTACAGAAATTTTAATTCCTGTTAAAGCTAAAAATAGCAAACCCAAAACAACAACCTCTCCTTTATCTGTTACCAAACCAGTAGTAAATCAAAAAATAGATTCTATTCGCTAAAAGAATAAACCTAAATTTTTCACAAACAAAGTATAAATAGCTTTTTTAAAGTCTACCTTGTATAAAAAATATGTCGATAGAAAAGCGAGTATTACAAGTGGAAGCATTATTTTATAAACTTGAATTAGAAATTACAGAATTTCAATCACATACAAAACTAAGTTGTTTAACAGGTTGTGGAAAATGTTGTACCAATCCCGAAATCGATGCTTCACCTCTTGAATTCTTACCTTGGGCTTTTCATATTTACTTAAATGGCAATGCAGAGAAAATATTGCGAGATTTAAATAATAGAGCAACATCTACTTGTTATATTTACAATCCTCTTTCCTTACTAGATAAAAACAATGGTAATTGTAGTGAGTATAAATACAGAGGTTTGATATGTCGATTATTTGGTTTTGGTGCAAATAAAGACAAATATGGTCAATATCGTTTAGCAACTTGTAAAATAATTAAAGAAGGACAAAAAGAAAATTTTGAAAAATCTAGTGAAGCAATAAATAACGGTCTTTCAGTTCCAATTTTTACAGATTATTACATGAATCTTTCACAAATAGACTTTAGGTTAGGCAATCAAATAGTACCTATAAACAAAGCATTACAATTTGCTATTGAAGAAGTATTACAGTATTATTCATACAGACCTATGCCAAATGGTTTTCATAATTGTGCTTAAACTAAAAAAGTCTCAAGAAAAAACTTGAGACTTAAATTTATTTAGCTAAAAGAACTATTCGACATCACCAAAATTATCTTCATGATCCATTTTCATATCACTTGGCCACATTCCCATCCAAGGTAAACCTTGTGGATGACTAGATTTCGCCCATGTCCATTTTTTGTCATTTGCATGAATTTGAATTTGTGATTGAGGATGATTAATATTTAATTTATTTCCCTCAACTAAATACGCACAGTCATTTGCAGCTTCGCCGTTAACTATTAAAGTACAAAATCCTCTTAGACTTTCGTCAGGCATTATGATTTCAACCGTAAATATTCCTCCTAGTCTAATCTCTCCTGATAACTTCACTCTTAATGTTTCAATAACTTCAGCTTTTCCATTTCCTACACGAGGCCATCTATTAGTGTAATAATCAACTTTCATACCTGATTGAAGACCTTCCCAAAAGAATTTTCTTAAATTTGCCATTATATTTTTATTTGTTTGTTTTACCTACTCATATAGCTTTTCGGATTCCGCTTCGTTTATTTAGTAGTTTCTGAACTCTACTTTTAATTTTTAGGTGGCCTACCTACTTATAAATTAAAGACTTATTAATAAGAATTTCATACTTCAAAGGAACAAACTAAACTCCAAAAATGAAATAGGTATTCCTACTCATTCTTTAGATTTTACGAGACTTTTTTATAAAAAAAAAGTACAACTATATCTTATAATTGTACTTTTAAATTTATTCTATTTCACTTATAATTTATTACCAGCCAAAACTATGGTCAACAGTATCATTATCTGTTTTACTGGTTAATAAAGGTTCTTCTTTTAATAGATTCTTCTTTAAATCTATTATCAAATTGTCGATCATCTCTTCAGTTACATGTCTCATAATGAAAATATGAGAAAAATTACCTGAAGATGCAAGAGAATACTTCTTAATGATGTCAATTTTTGTTGGTTTTGGGAAAATAACAACTAACGAGCCTGGTACATGTAAAACTTTTCTTGGATATATTTTTTCTAATTCTCCTTTAGTATATTCTACAGTTTTCAATGCATTTAGCACCTCTGCTTTTAAATCATCTTTAGATCTTTTAGATAAATAATCCCACATTAATAACGCAGAAAATCCATTACGCGATCCTGCGAGTGTAGAATCTAGCGAACCCACATAATCTGGCACATCATTTGAAATTAAATATTTATTTTTTGTCATATAGATACCACATGGCCATGGCATTCCTACCCACTTGTGACCACTTGTAGAGATGGAATGAACATGCAGTTTAAAATCAAAATCTGGAAACTCTTTTGAGATTTCATCACCATCTTCAACATCATTTTTTATAAAAGGGACAAATGCTGCACCAAGAGCACCATCAACATGATACCAAAAGCCATTTCTTTCATATTCTTTTCCTCTAATTCTGATTTTTCTATCAAACATTCCAAATCTATCTAAAACTGGCTTTAATTTCGCAACAGCTTCTCCTACATCATCATAAGCTCCTGTCCAAGTTGTTCCATAATTAAAATTCACTAGAATAGGAAAACCTTTTTGTATAAAAAATGTAGCATATTTAACCAATTCATCAACCTTAATAGCTCCCGTTTTATCTATTGGAATTGTATTAGGCCATTTTCTATCTTCTGTGAAAGGGTTTTCAAATCCTCTTTCTATAGCAATTTGCGCAAAGGTTTTTATTTGTAAAACTTGAGCTAACTTTTTTATAGAGTAATGAGTGGCTTCTGAATAAAAAAGTACTGGAGTAAGTGCGTTTAGATTTGTTTCGTCTTGAACTGCTTGAACATAGCCTACTTCTTCAAGTGATTTATTTACAAAAGTATTATTTGTATTTGTTTGAGGTTTAGGATCATATTGCAATAAAGTACCATTGAGATAATCTCTACCATTTCTCATAGCGAGAAGATTACCTTCTGTACTTCCCATAGTCAAAATATATCCCCAATAAGTTTCAAGCCAACCTTCTTCTTTATCTTCTTCTACAAGTCTTGGGCTTTTTGCATTCCATAATTTTGCATAATAGTCTAATACGGCTCGCTCAATCCACTTATCGTTCATTCTAAAATAACCATCAGGAGGTACTTGATTACTATCCCATTTAGGACTTGAAAAGGAATCACCTAGATTATTTATAGATACATCTAAGTATTTAGAAAATTCTGAAAAATCCATCCTTTGGGTAGCTTGATAGCCTAAAAAATTTTCTTGAGAATCTTTAACATATTCTGAAAGTTGATTTAACGCTCTTTTTCTTTGATCAGGACTTATTCCATTGTCAGACAATTGTACATCTTCGAATGTAATACTTTTAGGTGTCCAATAACTTTTTCTTTGTTCGTTTAAATTTTCTTCTTGTTGAAGTAAAATTTGATTTTCATCTTTGTTTTTCATTCTTAAATTTGTTTAATAATTATTTTGAAATAATTACATTATTGAGGAATGGAAAAAAAATAAACAAATACTATTAATATAAGGTACACTTTGTAAATCTTCTATTTCGCATCCGTTTATAACGTTATTTCATTACAATTGGTTACTAATACTGGTTAATAGACTTACAAGACAAAATAAAAGAATGTATGGATAAATTAAAATAGGTATTCCTACTCATTCTTTAGATTTTATGTGACTTTTTTAAATAAAAAAAGTACAACTATATCTTATAATTGTACTTTTTCATTTTGAAGTATACCACTTCTTCTTTTAAAATCTATAGTAAAACCTAATTTTCTAGTAAACCATGCTTACTATTGCTTTTTTAACATTACTAATTTAAAGCATCTAATTTTGAAAAATATTTATTCCCTTTTAGCACTTCTTTTATGGCAATTACTAATTCATCAAGAATATTATCTTTAAAAACAAAACCTTCAAGTCCTTTTTCAAAAACTGATTGCAAAATATCTTGTTCTTTGTGTAAAGTTAAAAGTATCGATAGTATTTCAGGATTTAGTAACTTTAGCTCTTTATGAAATGAAATACCATTAATTTCAGCCATTTCTAGATCAAAAATGGCTAAGTCATATTTGTTTTCTTTTGCACTATACAAGGCTTCCTCAGATGAGGAAAAAGAAAATAAATTAAAAAACACAAACTCCTCTTGAATCACTTCCATAAGCCCTTTTAAAAAAGCGGAATGATTATCTACCAGTAAAACTTTTTTTTCATTCTTCATACATAAATATTTTTTTTTAAGGTTTTAATATTATCATAGATTTAATTTGCCTAATTACAATCTAAAACCATCTTAGTGCAACTATTTGAATGAATTTTATTTTTGTTAGTTCTATAAACGCATAAAAGAATATGCCCTTATCATTTAGTCATATCCTTTTATGGTTTTTAAATTTTGATTATAAAAGACTCTTGCTTTTTTTATACTTTTATTCTTTAAAAAATTTAATATTTTGTGTATTATTTACTTTAAAAAAATACATCCCCTTTGCTAATTCTTGAATATTAATCATTTTATTTTCAGTACAAAAGCCTTTCATTATCTCTAGTCCTAGCATATTATATATACTATATTTTTCATCTTCAGAAAAGCCCTTTATCTGAATAAAATCAGTTGAAAGATTTGGAAATACTTTAATTTTGTTAATTATATTTTCATTTGAGTCAATTGATAAGGTTTCACTTAAGCCAAACGTTGTACTCATATATCCAGTAGTTGCAGAAATGACTGATACGTTTAAAGTTGTAATAGGATTAGTAAATTCAATTATTCCTGAACCAGCAGAAGAAACTACTATAGTATTTCCCAGAGTACTCTGTATATCATTTCCAGATAAAATAGTAAAAGGTTGGTCAAATGCATATTCACCAGCTCGCCAATAGACAAAATACAACCTCAAATTGGGTGAGTATTGAAAGTTACAGCTATATTATCTGTTGAAAGATATTGTAGAGTAGGTGAATTAGGTAATGGAGCTACCGCATAAGCATTCCAAGACATATTTGCAGTATAATTTCCAATTGTATTTATATTTGTCACTGCAAAAGGAACACCCGATAAAGTTCCAAAAGTATTAGAATTATAAGTTGCCGCTATCTGAGCATAATTTTTCAGTGAAAAATTAAAAAGAAAAACTAATAGAATAAGGATTTTGTAATTTTTTTTCATGATTTAAATTTATATTCGTTCTATTCTTTTCAAGTAAACCCTTGGTAAATACTTACATAATTTAAAGCAAAACTAATACAAACCTTACACCAAAAAAATAGGTAGTCTTACTCATATTAGCATAATATATTAAAGTAGGTTTTTATTGTTTATAGCAAATTTCAAAAGACTATTACTTCCTTTTAATCGTAATTTTCTGGAAATGTTATTACGATGATTTTCAATTGTTTTTAAACTCACAAAGAGATCATTGGCTATTTCTTTACTAGTTTTATTATCTGAAATCCCTTTTAAAACCAATAATTCTGTTTTAGTTAATGATTTTAATTCTTCAATTTGTTCATCTTGTTCATTTATAACCTCTAATTCTGAAATATACTTGTTCCCTTTTAATACTTCTTCTATAGCTATAACTAGTTCATCTACAACATCATCTTTTAATACATAGCCATCTATTCCATTTACTAATGCAGAACGCATTATATCTTGTTCTTTATGCATGGTTAAAAGTATCGTTAAAATCTCTGGATATAAAATTTTTAATTCAGTAATTAATGATATCCCATTCATTTTTGGCATATCTAAATCTGAAATAGCTAAGTTATATTTTAGACTTTTAGCACTATCAAAAGCAAGTTCAGGAGATGAAAAAGAATGTATTACAAAATCATGAAATTCATCTTGAATCACTTCTACTAGTCCTTTTAAAAAAATAGGATGATCGTCTACTAATAGCACATTTAGCTTATCCATAATAATTGTTGTTTTATTTCATTTATTCACTGGAATCAAAATAGTTACTTTTGTTCCATTATTTTTTACACTATCGATATTTAATTTCCCATTAAGAATATTTGTTCGCTCTTTTATAGATGATAGACCGTTCTTTGGATTTATATAGTCTTTAAAATTAATATCAAACCCAATTCCGTCATCTGTGACACTAATCAAAAGTATGTCATTTTCTTTAGATATAGCAATAGTTACATTTTGAGCTTTAGCGTGTTTTATACTATTGTTTGTTAGTTCTTGAAGTATTCGATAGATATTAATTTCTAACTCGCTTTGCACTACATTATCAACAGATTCAGGGCAATCTAAAATAAAATTTATTTCTACAACTTCGTTTAACTTACGAATCATACTTTCTATTGAAGCCGTTAACCCAATCGAATCAAGCATAGTAGGTCTCAAATTTTGAGAAATCATTCTGATTTCATCTAAAGTATCCGAAGTAATATACATTAATTCATTTAACTTTTCACGATGCTTATCTTCAATATTATCTTTTCGAATTCGAAGCATACCATTTCTAATGACTAATAAATTTTGACCTATACTATCATGAAAATCTTTTGAAAGCCTTCTTCTCTCTTCTTCAATGGTATTAATTAAGGAACGAGAATAAACTTGTGCCGATTCTTGAAGCGACTTACGCATTATTGTTTGTTGCTTTATTAAAATAGAGAATCGCTTCCCTAGGGCAAAGGCTTGAATCAATATTTGTGGTAAAATCACAAAATGTACAGAATGATTTGTCAAAAAATTAATTGGTAGTAAACCTGAAAAAGTACATTGAGAAATTGTTCCAAATACATTAAGACAAATCACACTAAGAAGTTGTATCAAAAAGTAATCTTTTTCTTTTTTTCGAATGTAAAGAATACTGTAAGACAACACAATTACCTCTACAGTAGTGAGTACTAAATTACCCTTTAAATACCAATTAAATCCTGTTGGGTGCCAGAAAGACACTCCTAAAATAAGTAAGAAAGCACTATTTACCATAAGAAAATATGTACTTAATCTCTTTTTATGTTGCCTTAAATTTAAAAATTCAACAATATAATAGTTTGTAAAAATAAAACTCCCACAAAATGCAATCGCAATAAATTGATTATTCCAATACAATGAATTAGGAAAAAAATAGAGTTTAATTATGCCATCAAAATAAAAAAGTACTCCTAAAGAAAACACATTAAAAAACATACTATATACGTAAATACGTTCTAAAGTATTTATATATAAGACCAAATTTAATAGTAGAATTAGAAAAACGACACCATAAATAATACCCAGAAGTACTAATTCACTCAAATCTGATTTTTCTGTATCTTCTAATTTAAAAACTTCAAATGGGAAAAATAAAGGTTGATCTCTTCCTATAACCTTAAAATAAATGGTACAATTTTCTTTTTCTGGTATAAAAGAGTAAGTAGAATATCTACTCTTTGATGAAAAAGCTTCTCCTAGAAATATTTTTTTTAAAGTGTTTAATTCTTTTGTATAAACTTCAATTGAGTCATTTATAATCGTATTTAGTAAAATTTTATATTTAGAATTAGGTACCAATTTTTCAAAATCTAATTTTACCCAAATATTAGATTTGGTAAACCCAAAATTCAACATGCTCTTATCAGCTAGAGTAATAAACTTTAACTGAATTACATCTTCAATAGCAAGAATACGTTTTGAATCCTCTAAATAAGAAACCTGAAATGATATAGGATCTTCTTTTGAAAAACCAAAATAAACAACAAAGAATAAACATATATAAGTAAAAGCAACCTTTAACATCTAAAAATCAATTACAATAATAAGCACCAATAACTTTTCGTATAGAAGTGAAACCAATTTTTTCCAAATCTATTTCAGAGCGTTTTACCCAAAGTAATTCTTGAATTTCATCCTTTGCTGCAACTGAAACAATATCTGTTTGCAAATTACATTCGTAAAAAACATCCATAGTTCGGTAGGGTACATTTTTGTACAAATAATTGTTAGGTGATGTTGTAATGTATTTCAAATCTTTAGGCAATAAATCCAAACCTAATTCTTCTTTGATTTCTCTACAAACAGTTTCTTCTGCTGTTTCATTTGGATCTACAAAACCACCTGGTAAATCTAACTTTCCTTTATCTGGATCCACATTACGAACAGTAAATAAAATCTTATCTTCATAAGTAAAAACTACAGCAACTGCAGCTGCAATATTATGGTAATAGGTAAAATCACAAGCTAAACAATGGAAACGAAAATTATTTTCAAAAGTAAAATTAGTAGATTTACAGTTCGGACAATAGTTAAAGAAAGATTTCATTATAGTTTTTTTGTAAATATAAAGCTATTTCAAAAATCAATGACAACTTCAAAAATCAAAAAAATTGAAGATTTCTCTAATTTCTTTTAATCACTGTTCCAAAAAAACATCCATTTCATTCTAAAATCTAAGTTCTAAATTCTAAATTTGCCTCATGCAAAACCATTTAGTAATTATTGGAAGTGTTTGGCCTGAACCAACTTCAACCGCAGCAGGAACTAGAATGCTTCAACTAATTGCGATGTTCCAAAAAGAACAATATCAAATTACGTTTTTATCTTCTGCATCTAAATCCGATTATTCTTATCCGTTAGAAAACCTAAATATTACAACGCATCCTATAAAGTTAAATGATACTAGCTTTGATAGTTTACTATCTGTATTAAACCCAAACATTGTATTATTTGATCGATTCATGATAGAAGAACAATTTGGTTGGAGAGTAGCTAAAAATTGTCCGAATGCTTTACGAATTTTGGACACTGAAGATTTACACTTTCTTAGAAAAGCTAGAGAAACTGCATTTAAACAAGATAGAATAGTACAGCCAGAAGATTATTTATCGGATATTTTCAAAAGAGAATTAGCTTCCATATATCGTTGTGATCTAAGTTTGATTATTTCCGAACACGAAATGGAATTGTTAACCCAAACTTTCAAAGTAGATACATCTATTTTACATTATATTCCATTTTTGGTTGACCCAATTTCAAAATCGCTCTTAAACAGCATTCCTGCTTTTTCAGAAAGAAAACATTTTGTAAGCATAGGTAACTTTTTACACGAACCGAATTGGCAAACAGTATTACAGCTAAAAAAACTCTGGAAATCGATTAAAAAAGTCCTTCCTGAGGCAGAATTACATGTTTATGGTTCGTATGCAACTGAAAAAGCCAAGCAATTGCATAATGTAAAAGAAGGTTTTCTTGTGAGAGGTCGTGCTGAAAGTGTGGAAGCAGTCTTTCATTCAGTAAAAGTATTACTTGCTCCTATTCCTTATGGTGCTGGTTTAAAAGGAAAATTATTAGAAAGTATGCTTTTTGGTTTACCCAATGTTACTACTGAAATAGGTTCAGAAGGCATGCAAGGTGATCTAGAATGGAATGGATTTATTTCTACAACTGATGAAGATTTTATTGAAAAAGCAATTGAATTGTATCAAGATAATACACTTTGGCAACAATCTCAAAAAAATGGAATTGAATTAATCAATAAACGTTTTGAAAAATCTTTATTTGAAAACAAATTTTTCACTAAAATAAATCATTTATTGGCAAACCTAAACCAACACCGAAATCAAAATTTTCTTGGACAAGTTTTCCAACATCAAACCTTGCAAAGTACAAAATTCATGAGCAAGTGGATTGAGTTGAAGAATAGTGTTCAGTAAGGAGTGTTCAACTCTCAGTGCTCAGTTTCTATACTCAGTTCTATAAACTGCCAACTAAACCTGAATACTGAACACTATCCATGTATCGCTTCGCTATTTCCATAACTAGCAATTACTTTAGCTTCGTGTTCCAACCATTCTTCCCATCTTTTCTTTACATCATAGCCTTTTTCAGCTAAATCATGAGCAAATTGTAAAAATGCAGTATAATGATTGGCTTCTGAAATCATTAATTCGCGATAAAAAGTGGCTAAATCTTGATCTTTTATATTATCTGATAATACTTTAAAACGTTCACAACTTCTAGCTTCTATCATGGCTGCAAAAAGCATGCGCTCCACAATAATATGTTTGCGATTACCTGGTTTCATGAATTTAAACAAGTCATTTACATAACTATCTTTTCGTTCACGACCTAAAACCCAACCTCTAGCTTTTATAATTTCGTGTACTTGTTCGAAATGATCTAATTCTTCCTTTGCTATTTTAATTAATTCAGTAGTAATTTCAGTGAATTCAGGTAACATCGTAATTAACATAATAGCATTTGAAGCAGCTTTTTGTTCACACCAAGCGTGGTCCGTTAGAATTTCTTCTAAATTGCCCTCTGCAATATTCGCCCATCTTGGATCTGTTGGTAATTTTAATCGGAACATAATAGAATATCATTTTACAACAGCAAATTTAAACATTTACTATCACATTCAAGTACTCTTGTACTTCAAATGGTAATTATATAAGAATCTTAATAAATGTCATAAGACCAACTACTGAAAGTCGACCTAAATTGCACTTATAATTTTAAACACAAATAATATGAAAAAAGTAACAGTAATTATAGCTACCCTAGTGATTTTAGCTAGTGTAAGTTGTAAAGAGCAAAAAGAAGAGCCAACAGTAGTTGAAAAGACGGAAACAGTTGTAATAGAAAAAGAAAAACAACCTGAAGAAAACGATGGAACTTCATTAAGCATCAGTAATGATGGTGTTGAGTTCTCTACTAAAGATGGAGATAAGAAAACAGAAGTTGACATCGACACGGATAAATAAATAATAGTAACCTATTACAATGCGAAATAATAAAAAGAGCCAGCAAACTGTTGGCTCTTTTTATTGCTATTTATTCTAATAATTTTATGTTCCAATCTAAAGAATTAGTATACCAAATATGTCCCTTTTTAATCTCCAGAGGACAGTCAAAATTATTGGTATACAAACCTCCAGTTCCCAAACCTTGAGGCAATGAATTTTGAAGTATGTAAGTGAATTGCGTAATAGCATTTAAACCTATATTGCTTTCTAAAGCAGAAGTAATCCACCATTGAATTTTTAGTTTTTTAGCAATTGAAATCCATTCTAAAGTACCTCTAAAACCACCAACTAAACTAGGCTTCAAAATAATGTATTGTGGTTGAATTTTTTTTAGTAAATTAGTTTTATTTTCTATTCCAAAAACACCAATTAGTTCTTCGTCTAATGCAATTGGAAAAGGTGTTGTTTTACAGAGTACTGCCATACTGTCAGTATTGTTTTTTTGAATAGGTTGCTCAATACTATGTATTTTATATTCAGACAATTGATTTATCTTACTTAAAGCTTCATTTAAACCAAATGCACCGTTAGCATCCACTCGAATTTCGATAGTATCTTCATCAAAATTTTGTCTAATAAAGCTTAATAATTCCAATTCTTTTTCAAAATCAATAGCTCCTATTTTCAGTTTAATACAACGAAAACCTTGGGCTAATTTTTCTTCAATTTGTTCCTTCATAAATGAGGGTTCACCCATCCAAACTAAGCCATTTATTTCCATACTTTTTTTACCCAAAGTAAACTCAGACGGAAACAACTCAAAAGGTGTTATTGAAGCTAAAGAAAGGAAGGCCATTTCTACTCCAAATTGGATAGAAGGAAATTCTAAAAGTTCATCCCAAAGTGTTTCTTTTCCTAAATGAATATTGTTACAAACCCATTGTAATTTTTCTTCATAATCAGGTCGGTCATCTATGGAAAGTGTTCTCAAAATACCACACTCACCTATTCCTTTTTTTCCGTCCTCTTCAAGTAGTATAAACCAAGTTTCTTTATCCGTTAAAACACCTCTTGAGGTTCCACTTGGACGTTTGAAATTGAGAATGTATTTTTTGTAAGTTGCTTTCAATTGAAGTTTAAAAGTTTAAGGATCTATAAACATGAAAAAATTAAACATGAAACCTATTTATAATTCTATTGATTCACCAATTTCCAATAACATCAAATCTTTATTTTTGTCGAAAAATTTACGTTTGGCTTCATCATGATTGATTTCAATATAACCAAAAGTATCATAGTGATACCCTAAAATTTTATCACATTGCACAAAATCAGAAGCGATGATAGCATCCTCTACATCCATTGTAAAATTGCTTCCAATTGGTAAAATCGCTAAATCTAATTTGGTACGCATTGGAATCAATTTCATATCCATGGTTAAAGCAGTATCACCAGCGATATAAATATTCTTTCTTTCTCCTTCAATTACAAATCCACCAGGTTGACCACCATAAGTTCCATCTGGAAAAGAAGACGTATGAATAGCATTTACATATTTTACTGTTCCAAATTCAAAATCCCAACTTCCTCCGTGATTCATGGGATGAAATGAGTATCCTTTATTTCCATAATATTCTGCAACCTCATAATTTGAAACAATGATTGCATCTGTTCTTTTCGCAATCGCTTCCACATCTAAAGTATGATCTTGATGTGCATGCGTTAGTAATATAAAATCTGCTTTAAGCGAGTTTAAATCAATGTGAGCTGCTTTTGGATTACCCGAAATAAAAGGATCTACTAGAATTGAAACGTCATTTACTTCTATTCCTAAACATGCGTGACCGTAAAATGTTATTTTCATAATTTTTAGAAATTAGTTGTTAGTTTTGAAAAAAAAAAAGTTAACCAAAATAATACACTTAATGCAAAAGTACTTAGAGCTACTTTTTTTAATTCTGGATCGAAATCTTCATAGGATATTGATTTTTTAATCTTACTAATATGTATAATTAGGAATATATTTACAACAATAATTGGTACAAATGAAGTTTTCGTTACTATATTAAATATCAGAAAAATCAAAGAAGCAATTACTAACAAAGATTGATGGTAAATTTTAGCTTTCTCTAACCCCATTTTAACTACCAAAGTCATTTTACCAGCCATTTTATCATTTTCAATGTCTCTCATATTGTTTAAGTTTAAAACGGCTACACTTAATAAACCGATAGTGATAGCTGGCAGAAACAATTTCCAGTCAATCATTTTGGTAAACAAAAAATTAGATCCGATTACAGAAACTAAACCAAAAAATATAAAGACAAACAAATCTCCTAAACCATTGTATCCATAGGCATTACTACCGACAGTATATTTTATGGCTGCTCCAATTGAACCAATTCCTAATAAAATGAAAATTAAACTTAAGGCAAAATTTTCTTTTCCAAAAGCAACATAGATAAGTAATAAAGCTAACAGGAAAGTAATAATCATTACACTAATTACAGCTGTTTTCATTTGCTTTGCAGAAATAACTCCAGCAGCAACCATGCGCTTCTCTCCTATTCTATTCGCATCTGTGCCTTTTACTCCATCTCCATAATCATTTGCATAATTAGAAAGGATTTGAAGTCCTAAAGTGGTTAAAAAAGCTAAAATAAGAATTTTGTAATTTGAAAACCCTTGATAATAGGCATAGCCACTACCTACAATTATTCCTGATAACGATAAAGGCAGAGTTCTTAATCTTGCCGCTTGAATCCAGTGTTTCATTATATAATTAAAATTTAAAAGCCATTAGTATTAGTATTCCACAAAAAAGTGAGAAAGGTGCGCAACATTTAAGATAAATAGGTTTCAATTTATCAGCAGCCTTTTTAGAAAATGCATTATGTTTTTTAATAGGTACACACATTAAAACTAAAGCAGATACTATTAAAAAATAACCTGCTATTTTAAAAGGTACTTCATATAAAGCGATACCTGAAGAAACTACAAATGCTACTCCAATTAAAAGCCTTATGCCTAATTCTGTATAATTAATTAAATAAGTACTTCCAGCTTTTCCAATTATTTCTTTTGTTTTAAAAGGGCTAAAAAAAAATAAAAAACTTGAAAAAATCAAAAACATTCCAAAAAAGATAACAATATATTTTGCAAGGTAAATCATTTCATTAAAATTTTAAATTACATCCAATTTTCTTTAGAAACCTCTACTTGATATAACCACTTATTCACTTGCTCTTTTATTTCTTCAAAATTTGCAGTCGAAAATGAAATTCTCCCTCCAGCTGTGTATAATTCAATAGAACCTATATTTGTTAGTTTTTGCCAAAAAAATTGTTGGGTTTTTATGGCTTGTATTTTATAAGGCATAATAATTTTATGATCAATATCCCAAGCACCACTTTGTTGGACTATAAATTCATCAGAGATAAATAATCGGTAATTTTTGTATGATATAAACAAAATTAATCCCATTATTAAAGAATACAAACTTATCATCAATCCTATAGCATTTACAGGAAATCGATTAGTAGTATAATTTATTACTATTCCAATTGAAACAGGTAAAATAATAAAAAATAGGATTCCTATAAGTAGTTTACGAATATTAGGATATAAAGTTACTTCCTTAGCAGGTAACCTATTGATTATTAATTTAACTATTTGTTCTTTTTCAGTAGTATTACAACCTGGAATTTTTGTTCTATCTTTCACACTAGCCCTTTTCATATCACTAGAAGCTTGAAAAATTTCAATGGTATTGATATTGAGTTTCTTCTGAAAAAAGTTTTGCGTTATTTTTATTATTTGAACTTTTTCGGGATTTATTATAGTGTTTTTTATATTCAGTAAACCATAAGTTAAAACAAATGATTTACCATCTTTCTTAATAGTGAAATTAAAATACTTCAGTACCGTAATTACCAAATTAGTGATTATAATAGCCGTAAAAGAAAAGATTAAAAAACCTAATAATAAACTGACAATTGGTAATCTTTCTAACTGATTAATATTCTCATCAATTAAATTTTCTTTTCCTATTTGCTTTAAATTTTCTGAAATTGTTGAAAAAATACCAATCAAATAAATAAAGCTTATCAAATAATTGGATGTAATTCCTATTTTTAACAAACTAGGTAAACTAATTGTAATAAAAGATTCATCTTGCCTTTCAACTAGTTCTGTTTCTGGAACTAATAAGGCTTTTTCTTTTGTATTCTCTAATAAGCTTCTTTTTAATTCCACTGCCATTTGTTGAGAAATAGCTTTAATAGAAGCTTCTTTTTTATCGCTTCCTGCGGTATCTAATTCTAATTTATGGACACTAAATATACGTTGAATTAAACTTTGGTCAATCGTTACTTTCTGAATTTTATGAAATGGAATAGTAGTTTTTGTTTTATTGAAAATACCGCTTTCAATTACAAACTCTTCCAATTGATAGTCAATATAAAATTTAAAAAACCAATACCTCAAAAATGCAATAATGGTTATCAATACTACTATTCCAAAAATAGTCAGATAAATAAAAAAAGGCTTATATTCTTTGTTATTGAATACAAAAACAAGAATTATAGGCCATAATGCTCTAATTGATTTTTGCAGTGTATTAGCAAATAACACAAAAATACCTATTAAAGATTGTCTTTGAGGAATAGAAAAATCGAAATTAGATTGTATCATCAGGTTCGTTATTTTCATTAGGAATTACTTGGTAGTCACTTTGATGCTCTGTTTCCAATGTTACTGATTGTTCTTTCGCTTCTTCAGTAATTTCAATAATTCTTTCCGAAACACTTTCTTTTATTTTTTTAGCATCTTCAAACAATAAACCATTAATTTTTAAATCACTAGCACTTCCTCCAGCGGTAAATAACTCTATAGAAGCTAAACCAAAAATTCTAGATAGCATACCTTGATGTAAAGCCACATGTTGTACTCTATTATTGGTAACTATTGTTGTTGTTTCACTAATAACACCCGATTTAAAAATCACATCATGTTCACGTAGGGCAAATCCTTTTTTTCTAAAACTAAGTTTTAAATAAAAAAAATTAAGAAGTACTAAAACAAACCAAAACAATAATCCATAAATTAATTTTCCTTCAAAAAAATCATTGGTATCAATAAAAAATAAAGCAATAATAGGAATTAAAAATATGGTATAAAATACGCTACGCTGTATTAGCATTACCTTGAAATACTCTTTTTGAAGCGGTTGCAATTTGACATCTTCAAATTTTGGTAAGGTAGATATATCTATAATTTCGTTTTTAAACTCTTGCATTGTTTCTTTATTTTCTAAATTCTAATTTCTGACATTCAAAAATTCTTATGGCAAATACTTCTTCTCAAAATTAGGTTTACGTTTTTCTAAAAAAGCATCTCTACCTTCTTTAGCTTCGTCTGTCATATAGGCTAATCGAGTTGCTTCACCTGCAAATACTTGTTGTCCTACCATTCCATCATCCGTTAAATTCATCGCGAATTTTAGCATCTTTATAGATGTTGGAGATTTAGCTAATATTTCTTGGGCCCATTCAAAAGCCGTATCTTCTAATTCAGCATGAGGTATTACTGCGTTTACCATTCCCATTTCAAAAGCATCTTGAGCTGAATAGTTTCTTCCTAAGAAGAAAATTTCACGAGCTTTCTTTTGTCCCACCATTTTAGCTAAATAAGCAGAACCATATCCTCCGTCAAAACTCGTTACATCAGCATCAGTTTGCTTAAAAATAGCATGTTCTTTACTGGCTAAAGTTAAATCACAAACTACATGTAAGGAATGACCACCTCCAACTGCCCATCCAGGAACTACACAAATAACCGCTTTTGGCATAAAACGAATCATACGTTGCACTTCTAAAATATTCAAACGATGATAGCCATCTTCACCCACATAACCTTGATGACCACGTGCTTTCTGATCTCCACCACTACAAAAAGACCAAATACCATCTTTCGAAGAAGGTCCTTCAGCAGAAAGTAACACCACTCCTATCGAAGTATCTTCTTGAGCATCATAAAAAGCTTCAATTAACTCTTTTGTAGTATGAGGACGAAAAGCATTTCGAACATCTGGTCTATTAAAAGCAATGCGTGCCACTCCATCACATTTTTTATAGGTAATATCATCAAATTCTTTAGCTGTTTTCCAATTAATCATATCTATATGTTTTATTTTTTTGTTTATTTTATTTCAAGTTTAACTTTTGATGTTAAAATTGATTCATTTTAAAATTTCTCTAATTTCAGGTAAAAATAATTCATTTTTTGCATTATATTGCACAAACAAAACAAATACTATTATGAAAAAACTATATTTAGGATTCCTTTTCACAATTGGAATCTTATCTTCTTTTGGTCAAAATTATGAATTTCAAGAAGTTATAAACCTAGAAAGTTTACCTGTTATTTCTCAAGACAAAACAGGAACTTGTTGGAGTTTTTCAACATCATCATTTCTAGAATCAGAAATCATTCGCTTGACTGGAAAAAAAATTGATTTATCAGAAATGTATCAAGTAAGAACCACTTATCCAAAGAAAGCTGAGAACTTTGTTATGCGTCAAGGAAAAGCACAATTTAGTGAAGGTGGTTTAAGTCATGATGTAATCAATAGTGCAGCAGTCTATGGATTGGTTCCAATTTCAACTTACACTGGTTTATCTGAAGATGAAAAAAAACACAATCACGCTGAATTAGTTGCAGTTTTAGAAGCCATGGTTAAAACCTATGTAGACAATCCTGGCAAACAATTATCTCCAAAATGGAAAACTGCTATTTCAAAAGTTTTGGACACTTATTTAGGAGAAATCCCAACTGAATTTACTTTCGAAGGAAAAAAATATAGTCCAAAAAGTTTTATGGAAATGACTAAGATTAAACCATCTGATTATTTAACTTTGACTTCATTTACACATCAACCTTTATACTCGAATTTTATTTTAAACATTCCTGATAATTTTTCTAATGGAAGTATGTATAACTTACCTTTAGATGAATTTATTGCTTCCATTGATTATGCTTTAGAAAAAGGGTACACACTAGCCCTAGATTGTGATGTTTCTGAAATTACATTCTCTGCTAAATATGGTATTGCTTTTATTCCAGAAAATAAAGAAGATGAAAAAACGGGCCTTGGAGAAATTATTATTGAGAAAAAAATCACTCCTTCTTATCGTCAGCAAGAATTTGAGAATTACAATACAACCGATGATCATCTAATGCATATTGTTGGGAAAGTAAAAGATCAAAAAGGAAATAGTTATTATAAGATTAAAAACTCTTGGGGTACTGATGAAAGCAGAGTTAAAAATGGGGGATTTGTTTACATGAGTGTTCCTTATATGAGCTTAAAAGCAATATCTGTTTTACTTCACAAAGATGGAATCGATAAAACAACTAAAAAGAATTTAGGATTATAAGATGATTTATAAATCTTCTATAAGCAAATCTAATAAAATAGTATTTAGTTTTATCTTTTTAATAATCATCTTAGCCACTATTCCTGTTTTTTATTGCAATAACTTAATTCCATTTATAATAGTAGTTTCAATAAACCTTGTGGCTTTATTCTTTTTAGTATGGATATTAGTTGATACCGAATATCGAACTGATAAAACGAATTTATATTGTAAATCAGGACCGTTTCAAAAAACTATTCCTATAGCTAGTATAAAAAAAATAAAGCATCATAATGGATTCATAATTCCTGTAGCCTTTAAACCAGCTTTAAACCACATTGGGTTGATTATTAATTATAATCAGCATGATCAGATTTATATTTCTCCAGAAAATGAAAGTGAATTTATTGATATTATAATAAGAACTAATTCAAATATCAAAGTAATACCCAAAAAAGATGAATTATAAACTCCTACTATTTCTAATTCTATTTTCTCATTTTTCTTGTAAGCAAGAAGTTGTAACTCCAATTAAAGAAAGAGTAGAGGATATTAAAAAAAGTATCTCTCTTCCTAAATTTATAACTCTTGATGAAAATTATAAGAAAAAGAAAAGAAAAGAAATTGATAAATTTTATACTGATAAAATAAATTTAGATGATTTTAGTGGTAGTTTTTTAGTTGCCAAAAATGGTCAGATACTATTAGAAAAATATTCAGGATATTCAAATTATAATAAAAAAGAACGATTAACATCATCAACTCCTATTCATTTGGCTTCGATAAGTAAAGTAATGACAGGAACATTGATACTAAGACTAATTGATAAAAAAAAAATAGCTTTAGAGACATCTTTACAAACATTTTTTCCTGAATTTCCCTATTCAAAAGTTACAATACAAACTTTATTGACTCATAGAAGTGGTTTGCCAAATTATCTCTATTTTACAGATAACGATACTATTTGGGATAAATCTAAAATCCTAACTAATAAAGATATTTTACGTTTAATTTCTTCTAATAAAGTAGAATTGGATTTTATTCCTAATTCTAAATTTAGTTACAATAATACCAACTATGCTCTTTTAGCTTTGGTAATTGAAAAAGTAACCCAACTTCCCTTTCCTAAAGCAATGAAAAAGCTACTTTTTGACCCACTAGATATGAAAAGTACTTTTGTATTCGAAATAGAAAAACAAAAAGATACAGTAAGTAAAAACTACAAAAGCACTTGGGAAGAAATTCCATTTAATTTTCAGGACGGAGTTTATGGAGACAAAAATATTTATTCAACTGCAAGAGATCTTCTAAAACTAGATTTGGCTACTTATTCTGATGAATTTTTAAGTAAAAAAATTAAAGAAAAAGCCTATAAAGGATATAGTTATGAAAAAAAAGGAGTAAATAATTATGGATTAGGCATTCGATTAAGAGAATGGGATGATGGAACAATTATGTTTTATCATAACGGCTGGTGGCATGGTAACAAAACTTCCTATGTTACCTTAAAAAAAGATACTGTTGCTCTTATTGCTTTATCCAATAAATACACTAGTAAAGTATATCAAATAAAGCGTTTGTCTAGTTTATTTGGTAATTATCCATTTACTATTGAAGATGAAGAATAAATTGTGGAACAAATTTTGATACTAAGAAATCAACTAAAATTCCAATCCGATGAAACTTATAGTAATCTTATTATTCTTTTTCTCCAATTCATTTCATGTTTATGTACAGTCTGAAAATTATGTAGGTAATTATACAAAAACTATGGATTCTACAAACGGAGATCATACTATTCGATATACCTTAGAGTTACATAATGATGGTACTTTTGAATTTCATTCCTATAACAAGCTCATAAATGGAATACCTCAGGAAAGAAACACCTTCGGAAGAGGTACTTGGACTGTAATAAAAAATATTGTTCATTTTCATACAGAGACAGAAAAAGATTTTGATGAAAAATATACTTTAGATTTCAACAATTCTACAGCACGTTTCGATCATAAAGACAAAACTATTTTCAGGTTCTATAAATCTAAAATATCTTGGATGGAGCTTATTGCACTTAAAAAGGAATAAACTAAAATTTATTTTTATTCCATTCTATTCTTGGAATTAACAGAATAAAACTCAAAAAGTAGAATTAATGATTGATAAAAATAATCAACCAAATGAAAACCAATTTTACCGTACTTAGTTTATTTCTTCTTACTATAGGCTTTTCTCAAAATGAAATAACTAAACGAAAAGCATTTACTTTAGAAATAGTAGCTGATACTGAACATAATTATGAAATGGACGTAAAAGAAACTCCTTACTTTGTAAAAGAAAAAGCACTCCAAATATACCCTTCTGAAACCTTGTTAATTCAAACTGAAATTAAAGCAGATACTATTTATAGTATGAAAATAGTTGATAAAATTACTATTCCAGAACAAACCATCTCTATCAAACTTTCTCTAAACGCAGAAGATCGAAGTAATGTTGTCACTTCATTAGTTATTAAAAATCCATTTTCAAAGAAATTGTTTTATAACGCTATGATATACAGTCCTATTAGTCAAAAATGGGAAAAGACAAACATTATTCCAATAGCACCTAAATTGATGTCAATAGAAACCTGGCCATATTCAATTATTACTATTGTTTTGGATAATTGGAGCTTAGAATAAATATTCCAATTTTTAGTTGATTTTCTCCTAAACGATAATTCTCTCTTTTTAGTTCAATTACTTAGTAATTAAAGTAATGTTAATTTTTATCTATGTCTAATAAATTTGAAGGAAATTTACATCATATTAAATTCCTTATTAAAATAAGCAAGATATTTTTATAAAATAAAGTCATTAAATTAGTTTATGAAAAAAATATTAAAAATAATAGTTCTTTTATCACATTATATTGGGATACTATTTTTTTTAATTATTTCAAATCAAACTTTTAATTTAGCATATCACAATAACTTTTCCAAACATGACTCCTCAATAAATCAACATTTTTGTTTAAAGCACAAGGCTAATAATAAAAGAAATTCTAGAAGACGAAATCACAATAAAAATAATTTTAGAGTCCTTAATAAAATTTCAAAAAAATTATTAAATAATTTCAAGCTAAATAGCAATGAAATAATATTAAATTCAAAATACTTTAAAATAATAAATTACAAAGATTTTTTATACAACTTCAAATGTATTACAGCTATTTTTCATCCTCCTAAAATCTGTTTTTCTTATTAAAACTATCTATTTAAAAAATGAGTTAAAGTGTTTTTATATTTAATACTGAGAAAATATTATAAACAATATCTACACTCTAAATAGTTATTTTAATTTACCAAATAACTTCACCTATTTTATAACTTTTACAGAAGAGTTTACAAAAAGTGTAATTATACT
The DNA here is from genome assembly GCF_006491595.2 of Flavobacterium jejuense. Lineage (GTDB taxonomy): Bacteria > Bacteroidota > Bacteroidia > Flavobacteriales > Flavobacteriaceae > Flavobacterium > Flavobacterium jejuense. The sequence continues at coordinate 175,904 of NZ_VEVQ02000001.1, read as the reverse complement.
ATTAGAACACTTTTAGTAAATGTGAAATATTTCTATGATATGTAATTAAAGTTATAGTAATTAGATTAAACCAAAATAATAAAAATAAAAATTTTAGATAAAATGAAAATAAATTTCAACAAAATAAGTCTTTTAGTGTTCTCGTCAATAATCATGTTTTCTTGTAATGATGATGATACTAATTCATTAAAAATAGATGAAACTACAGATTTTCCAGAAAGTATAATAAGTTACAACTTTCCACTTGGTACAACTAACTTAGAAGGCCAATCACCAATTAGCATCAATACATCTGCAACCGAAAAAATGAATACAGTAGATCCAGTTATTCATTATAATGCCATCACTTTGAATAGTGTAGAACATACTCCTGATAACTTAAAAGTAAATCTATCAACAACAGATAAAGCTAATAATTACATTACTATAAAAGGTTATAAATATGAGTTACAACAGTTTCATTTTCATCGTCATAGTGAACATGATATAAATGGCGAATATCAAACAATGGAAATTCATTTTGTAAATAAATCAGATTCAGGTGCATATGCTGTCTTAGGAGTTCTTATTAAAACAGGAAGTGTAAACGACGCTTTACAAACATTATTTGATGCATCACCAACTTCAACAGGAACTAACGCATTAACAGATACTTTTTATTTAAATTCTATTTTACCATCAGACACTGGTAAATATTATTCATATAGTGGGTCATTAACAACACCTAATTTAGATTTAACACCTAATCAAGGACCTTTAACATGGATAGTTTTCAAAAATGAAATCGAATTAACTACTCCTCAATTAGATGACTATGCAACTAAATATTCCGAAGAGAATTTCCGAGTTATTCAACCTTTAAACAACAGAAAAGTATACGAAAATATTAGATAACTGTTTTTATTAGAAGAGGCTGTCCAAAAAGCACAGACAGTCTCTTCTAATAAAAACACTACCCTATCTTAACTGAAGTCATTGTTAAAGAACCACCCACAGCCTTATCGTTGAAAAAGGCTACTTCATCATTTTCTGATTGCAAAGCTAAAATATATAATAATGGATAATAATGATCCGGAGTAGGAATGGCTAGTTTTGCTGCTTTGTTTAGTTTTTCATAATTAATAAGGTCTTTGTGAAAACCATTGGAAATCTTATCCTTAAAAATAGCATTCATTTCTAAAGCCCAATCAAAACCATATTCAGCTTCGTTTAATTTATTCCAAGCTACCATTCCTAAATTATGTACCATATTACCACTTCCAATTATTAATACTCCTTTTTTACGAAGTAACTGTAATTGTTTAGCCAATTCATAATGATACAAAGCTGGTTTATAATAATCTATACTCAATTGCAATACAGGAATATCAGCATTCGGATACATATGTTTTACAACAGACCAGGTACCATGATCTAAACCCCATTCATGATCTAGTTCTATAGCAGGATTAGTTACTATTTTTTGAATAGCAAGAGCCAATTCAGGATCCCCTGGAGCTGGATACTGTACATCAAATAAAGTCTGAGGAAAACCACCAAAATCATGTATGGTTTTAGGATTTGGCATTGCGGTTACTGCCGTTCCTTTGGTTAACCAATGAGCTGAAACTACAAGAACAGCTTTGGGAACTGGAATTTCCATTCCTATTTCATGCCATTTTTTTGAAAATACATTATCTTCAATAGCATTCATTGGAGAACCATGACCTATAAATAATACAGGCATTTTTTTATCTACCTCTAATAAGTCATTAGCCCAATTGTAAAACGAATTGATACTTCCCATAATAATACCTCCTGTAATTAATTTGATAAACTTTTCTCTTTCCATTAAAACACCAAACATTTGTATATACAAATAAAGCCTATTTAGATAACAAAAAAACTTATCTTTTTAAAGTAAAATGGCCTTTCTTTTCAATCATTTCACCATTAAATGAAGTTAAAGTTACTTTAAACCAATAATCAGATGATGGTAACTTTAGATTATTATATAGACCATTCCAACTCGATTGATTATCTAATAAGTTTAAAGCATAGATAAATTTACCATACCTATCAAAAATTTCTACTTTTGCACTTGAATAATTAGATTGAAAAGGGCCGTAAACCCTCCATTCATCATTAATACCATCATTATTAGGTGTGAAAAACTTAGGGAATTTTAGCAATAGAACATTTTCAATAATTATATTTTCACATCCATTTTCATCTTTTATATAAACTTTATAATTATTTGGTTCAAGATAAGTAAACGTATGAGAAGTTCCGTTACCATAATAATCAAATCCATCTAAAGAATACATATAATTACCCATACCAAGAATCGAAATAGATATTTCACCATTATCGGCATTTATAGAATTTAAAACTGGTATAGGTGCTTTTATAACACGGAAGTTTTTTTCCTGATTGCATACTATGCCGTTTTCTTCTTTAGAAACAGTTAATATAAAATTACCAACTTCTGATAATTCAAAAAATCTATTTGTAGATAATATACCTCCATTTAATTTTTCCCATTGCCAAGAGTCATTACTATATCCGCCATCAATAATAATAGGAGAATCTGTATTTTCGCAAATAGTATAAACTTCTTCAATATCTAAATTTAACTCAGGATTTACCACTCCGCTAAAAGGTATAATTCCAAAACAATTAAAATTTTCATCTTCTATTCTAACCCAAATTGTCATTGAAGGCAAAATAGGATACCTATCTAACATGTTTAATTTTGTTTGTGCATCTAATAAATTTCTGTAAAAACTGATTCTATAATTAGCGGGAATAGCAAGCTCATTAATTATTTCTTGTTTTTTAACTACGAGATTAAATTTTCCTAAAGAGTTCCCAATAGCATTATCAGAATTTTCACATACATAAATGGTTTCAATATCTGGAACAACCGATTGAATATTCTCTATAAAAAAACTGCTAACAATGGAACACCCTTTATCACTTTTTATTTTTACAAAAATTTCTTCAGGATTTGTAGTATTTGTATAGTTTTGGTGATTCGAAATTTCATTTATTTCATTATTAACATTATCTAAAGAGGTGTAAAAATAAAATTGAAAATCAGCATTCGAATATGTTAAATAATCCTTTATATTTTCTAAATTAAAAACCGAGAAACCATCAGAATCAGTATCGCATTGAGTTAAAGTTATATTTTCTTCTAAATCAGGTAATGGATAAACTTCTATATTTCTATATAAAGTTACTGTCTCATTATTTATAGTAATTGTAGCTTTAACCCTTTGAAATCCTGGACTTGTAAATATATGATCTGGATCAAATTCTGTAGAAAAGGTACCATCTCCAAAATCCCATTCTACAGAATCAATTGGTCCATATGCATCCAATTTAAAACTAAATGATGTATTTACACAATCATCATCAGATGCAATAATTCTATTTCTTAAAAAAGAGGATACAAAAATAGGCAACCCTTTTTTTGAATAACCAGATGAAAGGTTTATTACATTTCTTTCAAAATTACAAGCTTCCCCATATTCATCAGGTTTATTTATAACACTTAAAAAATTACTATCATTATCCATTTCATCATTGGAAATATAAATCTTTCCATTCTTAGCTAATTGTAATGATTTAGCATTCGGGTAACTTATTATATACGGATCAACAACTTCCATACTATCTCTAGCTGTAAATTGAAATTGAACAACATAGTTATCCCCAGAATAATAAAAATTATTAGAATCTTGAGAGAACTCAATACCATAAGGATTAATACCTAAACCAAATCTAGGGTAAGTATTCAATGATAGATAATGTACAAAATCTATATTATCATTATCAAATTCATATATGTAAATTATTCGTTGAGAATTGGCAGCAACAGCTAAATATTCTCCATTAGGAGATATTTTCATTGCTCCAAAGGACTCTATTTCTTCATTAACATTCCTAATAATTGGATTAATATCAACACCTAGAGTAGTTATTTTAAAAAATTTAAATACTGCTGTAGTAGTTTTTGTTAAGCAAATTAATCTATAAGAATTACTTCCAAAATGATAAATAGCTGCTAATCTTGCAGTAGCATCATTTGCAATTCTAATATTTTTAAGAGTAACAAGACCTAATGGATTTTGTGGAGAAAATTTAATTTCTGAATAAAAAATACCATTTACTGGCATTTGAGGTGTACTATTAGTAACGAATAGATAATATGTAAAGGGGTCATTTGGTTTTGGAATAATAATTGAAGTCTGAACACCTTCAATATCACCTTGCAAATTATCTCCATTGTCCATAATTTGATGATTTTTATTCCAGATAGTTCTACCATTGGTATAAAATAATAAATCACCACTACTATCAGAAATACTAGAACACCCTGCTGGAGTTATCATATTTCCATCTGTTAAAACACTCACATCACCATTTCCAAAATTAATTCCAGCATTTTCACCAAAGTACCAATTATCTGTTTCGTTTTGTGCTTCAGTTTTCAAAAAACTAAACATAAAAACTATTATCAAACACTGAAACACATTAAAATTGGGCATAAAAATTACATTGAAAACCATTCTTTAAAACGTTTGTTTCCAAATAGTTATTAACAGTAAAAGAATAGAAATTAAACCAAATTTAGTATTTTAATTATTACTTACAAACTTTTTGCTTCAATTTTAACTAAAAAACTTACAAGAAGAAATAAGTTCTTTATAAATAAAAAGAACCACTTTACTAAAAAAGTAAAATGGTTCTTAAAAAAAATATAATTATTGAAGAAAAAGTTTAATTCCAACCTCCACCTAATGCATGATAAATACTTACCATAGCATTCATCTGATGCATTTTAGTTTCAATTAGATCAAATTTTGATTCTAAAGCGTCACGCTGTGTTAATAACACTTCCATATAATCAGCTCTTGCAGATCTAAAAAGATCATTTGATATTGTAACCGAAGTATTAAGCGCTTCCACTTGTTGGGTTTTTAAATCATAGATTTGCTTCATATTATCAATCTTAGCTAATTGATTAGCTACTTCGATATAAGCATTTAAAATAGTCTTTTCATAATTATAAACCGCTTGAATTTGTTTTGCATTTGCAGTTTTATAAGTTGCTTTAATAGCATTTCTATTAATTAAAGGAGCTACCAAGTCACCTGCTAAAGAATACAACAACGATTCTGGGGTTTTAAATAAATACTTCGAATCGAAAGCGCGCAAACCGATACCAGCAGAAATACCTAAAGATGGATAAAAACGAGCTTTAGCAACTTTAATATCTAATTTTGCTGCAGCCAATTCCATTTCAGCTTGTTTTACGTCTGGTCTGTTTTCTAACAATTGAGCTGGAATTCCAGCATGAATAGTATTAGGTACTAAATCTATAAAAGAACTAGCACTTCTTTCCACTTTTTGAGGAAAACGTCCTACTAAAAAATTGATTCTATTTTCAGTTTCCACAATCTTTTGTTGCGTTTCAAACTCTAGACTTTTTGTGTCAAAAACTTGAGCCTCAAAACGTTTTACAGCTAATTCAGTTACTCTAGCTGATTCCTTTTGTAATTTCACAATCTTAAGTGCATTCACTTGAATTTCAATATTGTTTTTAACAATTGCTAATTGATTATCCAAAGCCAACAATTCATAGTATGAATTAGCAATTTCAGAAATTAAATTGGTTACCATGAAATTCTTTCCTTCAACTGATGCCAAATAACTACTTATTGCGGATTTTTTTGCATTATGTAATTTATTCCAAATATCAATTTCCCAAGTAGCATATGCGCCTATCGTATAATCTTGTAAAGGTTCTGGAGTTTCTATGCCAGGCTTAATTTCTGTAGTAGCATCATTAGCACCTTGGCTAGTGTATCTACCTACTTTTTCAACTCCTGCTCCTCCCTTAAGACCTATAAACGGTAAATATTCTCCTTTACGAGCTCTGATTTCATTTTTTGAAATCTCAATTTCTTGTAAAGTAATATTTAATTCTTGGTTATTTTGCAAAGCTGTTTCTATTAAAGAATTTAACTGTGCATCTACAAAGTAATCTTTCCATTTAATTGTAGCAGAATTAATTGTATCTTGAGAAGCATTGTAGCCTTCAGGAACATTAGTATTGGCTTCTTTTTGAGCCAAATTTGTAGTTTTACAACCTGCCAAACTTAGTAAAACTAAGAGGACAGTTGCATATATATAAAACTTATTACGAAGCATATTTATTGATTTTATATTCATTTTATTCTATTCTTCTTCCTCTTCCTCTTCAGGAAAACGATCTAATTGATGTACAAAATCTTCAGATAAAGAACTATCATCCTCATCATTAATTAATTTTCTTCCACTTGCCAATGTACCAAATATAAAGTACAAACCTGGTACAATAACTACTCCAAAAATAGTTCCAAAGAGCATTCCTCCTAGTGCTGCAGAACCAAGAGTTCTATTACCAATTGCACCCGCACCAGAAGCAAGCATTAATGGAATTAATCCAGCAATAAAGGCAAATGAAGTCATCAAAATAGGTCTGAAACGTACTTTAGCTCCTTCAATAGCTGCTTCAAGAATAGATAATCCTTCATGATGTTTTTGAACTGCAAATTCAACAATCAGTACTGCATTCTTACCTAGTAAACCGACGAGCATTATCAATCCTATTTGAGCATAAATATCATTTTGAAGCCCCATTATTTTTAGCAACAAAAATGAACCAAAAACTCCCACAGGCAATGAAAGTACTACTGCTAAAGGGATAATGAAACTTTCATATTGAGCAGCTAAAACAAAATAAACGAATACCAATACAATTAAGAAAATATAAATGGATTCATTTCCTCTACTAGCTTCATCATAAGAAAGACCTTCCCAAGCAATGTCATAACCTTTTGGTAAAGTTTCTTTAGCTACTTCACGAACTGCCTCAATAGCTTCCGCAGTGGTATAACCTTTTGCTGGAAGTCCTTGAATCGCAGCAGAATTATACATGTTAAAACGAGTAATCTCATTTGGTCCTTGTGTCTTCTTCAATTTCATAAATGCAGAATAAGGAACCATTTCTCCTTGATCATTTTTAATATAAAGATTTAACACGTCTGATGGCAATCTTCTAAATTTAGGATCTGATTGAACATATACCTTAAAAAAACGTTCAAACTTGATAAAACCTTGTTCGTAAGTACTACCAATTAAAATATCAAGATTTTCCATAGCTTTACCTATAGAGACACCTTTTTGCATAGCCAATTGGTTATCAATTTCCAATTCATACTGTGGATAATTTGCTGCGAAGAAAGAGAATAGACCTGCTAGTTCTTTACGTTTTTCTAAATTTTCCATGAATTTCTTGTTGATTTCATCAAAATCTTTGTAATCAACAGTAGTACTTTTATCTAATAAACGCATAGAAAAACCTCCAGAAGAACCGAATCCAGGAATTGCTGGTGGTTCAAAAAATTCGATTTTTGCTCCAAGTTCTTTAGATTTTTCTTCTAACTCTTCCATGATTTCAGTAACCTTATGTTCTCTTTCAGACCATGGTTTCAAGTTTATAAGACAAGTACCTGCATTAGAACCACGACCTTCTGTCATAATCTCATAACCTGCTAAAGAAGAAACTGATTCTACACCATCAACCTCTTCACAAATTTTTTGCAGTCTTTGTGAAACTTGGTTAGTAGTTTCTAATGTTGAACCTGGAGGAGTTTGAATAATAGCATATATTGTTCCCTGATCTTCACTTGGAATAAACCCTGAAGGAAGAATTTTATTTACGTAGAATGTACCTGCACAAAAAGCAATTAATACGAAAAAGGTTAACCATCTTCTACTAACTATAGATTTTAACAAGATTACATATTTTCCAGTAAGTTTATCAAATACTCTATTAAAGCTATCTAAAGATTTAGTTAGAATATTTTTTTTCTTTTCCTTTCCATGATTATTTTTCAATAACATAGCACATAAAACTGGTGTAAGGGTTAATGCAATAATCGCAGAAATAACAATAGAACTAGCCATTGTAATAGAAAACTGACGATAGAAAGTACCTACTGGACCAGACATAAAAGATATAGGTACAAATACTGACACCATAACAGCTGTAATTGCTATAATAGCACCACTAATTTCACCCAATACTTTCTTTACTGCTAGATAAGGTGTTATATGAGGATCCTCTTCAAACTTAGCATGCACTGCCTCGACGACCACAATAGCATCATCGACCACAATACCAATAGCTAATACAAGAGCAAATAGAGTTACCAAATTTATCGAAATTCCAAAAAACTGAATCACAAAGAAGGCACCAATTAAAGAGACTGGAACTGCTAATATAGGTATCAAAGTAGAGCGCCAATCACCAAGGAAAATAAAGACTACTAAAGCAACTAATATAAAAGCATCTCTTAATGTATCTATTACTTGCTCTATAGAAGCATCTAAAAATTTAGAAACGTCATAACTAATTTTATAATCCAATCCAGGAGGAAAAGTTTCTTTCATTTCCTCTAATTTTAATTTCACCTGCTCAATTACGTCATTAGCATTACTTCCATAGTTTTGTTTCAATACAATTGAAGCAGAAGGATGACCATCTAAGTTAGAATAAATATCAAAAAATTCACTTCCTAATTCTGCTCGTCCTATATCTTTTAAACGAATACTTTCTCCATTCGCATTGGCACGTATAATAACATTATCATATTGTTCTGGTTCACTAAACCTCCCTTTATAAGTCAAAACATATTCTAAAGATTGAGCTTCAATTCCTGAGCTTTGCCCTATACGTCCAGGACGACCTACTATACTTTGCTCTGCCAAAGCATCCATAACTTCATCAGTAGAAACATTATAAGCTCTCATACGATCTGGATTTAGCCAAATACGCATAGCATAAGTTCTACTTCCTAATATTTGTGATCTTGCAACACCTTTAATTCGGTTAATTTCTGGAAGCATCTTAACATTAGCATAGTTATATAGGAACTTTTCATCCATATTTTTACCCTTTGCATATAAGTTAACATACATTAACATACTTGGCTGAATTGGAGTAATTACAACTCCTTCTCGCTGTACCAGTTCTGGCAATAAAGGCATAACCTGATCCACTCTGGTTTTAACCCTAATAACGGCTTGGTTAGGATCTGTTCCTGGTTCAAAAATAATTCTTAAAGTAGCTTCACCTGCACTAGTTGCATCTGTTGCCATGTATCTCATTCCTTGTACACCATTGATAGAGTTCTCTAATGTAATAAGAGTAGATTTCACTAATACATCTGCACTTGCACCTGGATAAGCTATAAATATATTTACTGTTGTAGGAGCAATATCTGGAAATTGCGAAGTTGGCAATTTCATTATTGAAAGTGACCCCATAAAAACAATAATAATCGAGATTACTATCGCAAAAACGGGTCTATGTATAAATTTACTAAACATGTTTTATCTTTTTAAGTGATTCGATTATTCTGCATAAAGCTCTAAATGCGACAAAACTGATTCAGGCTTTTCTAATTTATACTCTATCTTTTCATTTTCTTTTACAAGACGTAATCCTTCTAGAAGAATTTTATCTTCTACAGCTAAACCTTCTTTCACAATAAAAAGGTGAGGTAATTCTGCCGCAAGAGTAATCTCTCTTGATTTTATTTCATTATTTTTATCAATTACATATACATATTTTTTATCAAGAACTTCAAAAGTAGCTTTTTGAGGAATTAACATAGCATCTTTAAAAGGAATAGTTACATGTATACTTCCTGTTTCTCCATGTCTTAAAAGTCCTTTAGGATTTGGAAAAGTTGCTCTAAATTGAATATTACCTGTTTCATTATTAAAATCGGCCTCAATTGTTTCCACCACTCCTGGATATTCGAAATATTTATTATTAGCCATTAAAAGATTAACTTTAGGCTTATTATCATTAGTTTGCTCAGCTCTAAAATCTAAATATTCAGCTTCTGGAACATTATAATACACCCACATTTTCCCATTATCAGAAAGAGTAGTAAGTAAATCTCCTTCTTCTACTAAACTTCCTAAACGCACGTGAAAACGGTCAACAATTCCATCAAATGGAGCTCTAATTTGTGTAAATTGTAAATGAACTTGAGACAAAGCTAATTCTGCTTTTGCTTTATCTAATTTAGCTTTAGCCATAGCCAATTCATTAGGTGCGACTACATTACTATCCGCTAAACGTTTTGTGTTTTGATATTCAATTTCTGCAAAACTAGCTTCTGCTTTTGCTTTCTCCATTTCTGCTTCATATAACTTAGGCATAATTTGAAACAATATTTGTCCTTGTTTAACAGATTGTCCCTCATCGATAAAAATTTTCTGTAAATATCCTCTTTCTTGTGCCCTTAATTCAATATGACGACTTGATTGAATTTGTGACACATAATCCTTAGTGATTAAGGTATCTTTTTTTATAGGGTTAGTAACTAAAAATTTGGTTCCTTCTTCTTTTTTTTCGATTTCTTTTTTGCAACTTGTATTTAGTAACAAGGCGCAACTACTCATGAATATGAGAACTTTCTTCATAATAATATATTTTAATAAATTGAATTGATTGCTGGTCTTTAAGAAATAAGTCGAAAAAATAATAGCAGATTACTTCTTAAATTCCTTTATTTTTTTGGAAAAAAATACACTTGATAAATTTATAAAACCAAGAAAAGACTAAAAAATAGTCTAGAAAAGAAACAAAATCATATTCTGAAGACGCTGAATATGATAAATAGTTTGTTGAATGTAAAATTAGAAAGTGAGTTAGAAAAAAGTGCTTTTTTTCTAATGTAAACTCTTAAATCACTTTCTTTAATTTGGTATAGAGATGAACTAAAGTAATTTCCAAACTCTATTAGTTTTTTTGAACTTGTAACTTCATCTTCCTCAATTTCAATATCAATTGCTTGAATTTTATAAGAGTCAATATCAAATGAAGAATGAAAATAATCAAATATGAAAGAAAAATTATTTTGTTCATTTACAAGATCACTATCCTTACCTATTTTTTGTTCTAATGAAAAAGCAGTATGATCCTTATTCGCATCAGCGAACAATTGTACATACCCTATTATAAGGGTAATTGATAATACTAAAAAATATTTAATTATATTTTTGGTCATACAGCGGACAAAATTAAATCATTTTTTTATTTTAACATTTAAGAAAGTGTTAAATATTTTAAATATGATAAACTATTTTATTTATATGATAATTATCTTACACTATGTAATGTTTCTATGAAAGCAAAAGCTCTTATTTCAGCATAGGAATGTGAATTATTTTTCATTGGAAAAGCACAATGTCCACCATATTTTGGAATTTCTAAATGAATGAACGAATTCTTTTTGGCTAAAGCCACAGGATAACAATCCTCTCCTAAAAAAGGATCATCCAATGCATTAATAATTAAAACTGGTACGATAATATTTTCTATATTTCTAGCAGGTGAAACTTTGAAATAATAATCTTCTCTATTTTTAAATCCATGTAAAGGTGCCGTAAAATTATCGTCTAAATCGTCAAAATTTTTAATATCTTTAATTTTATCCCAATTAAGAAGTTCAGGAAATTGTTGAGCCTTATACTTCAATTTTGGTATTAAATCATTAGTAAAATTTTTCATGTATACCTTATTAAAACCTTTCTTCAATGATTCTGCACTCGATTTGACTTCAATAGGAACAGAAACCGCTATTGCTGCTTTTATACGCTTATTAATAACTTTGTTACTACCTAAATAATTTAAAGTTTGTGCTCCACCCATTGAATAACCAATTAAATAAATCTCATCTACTTTAGTTAATGCAAATTGTATTACAGCATCTAAATCTTCAATCGCTGCATGATGATACAAACGAGGCAATCGATTCATTTCTCCACTACAGCTACGATTATTCCATGCAAAGACTGAAAAATTACGTTCCAAAAAATAAGTAGCACAACTATTCATGTAAGTTCGTTGAGAATTACCTTCCAATCCATGACATAAGATAATCGCTTTAGTACTATTCTTTAAATTGTAATCTATAGCTAAAAAGTCACCATCCTGCAATTCTAAGATTTCACGTTTATAAATAGGTGCTGGAAATTTTTTAAACATCCCTGCATAAATTGTAGAAACATGTTTATGTTTATGAAGGAACGAAACTGATTCGTCATAAGAAGAATTATTTATAAATGGCATAACTAAAACAAATCAATTTTATAATGACGAATTATAAAAATTATCGACAAAATATTAAACAATAAACCTATCCAATAGTATTTATTCCAATCATCTCTATTATTTATAATTTCTGTCAAATTAATAATAGGTAAGAAAAAAGTAAAACACCAAATAATTAACCACACTGAATCTATTGAAACATCAAATAAAACAATAGAACCAAATGATTTTATAATAACTAATAAGACCAATAAAAAGTGTAAGATACTAACACCTAATATTATTTTATTTTTTGTACTCATTACAATAAGTAAATACCATCTTCTTTTATTTCAATCAGTTTTTGTCTGTATAAATTACCTACTGCTTTTTTAAAGACTTTTTTACTCATTTTTAAAACTGTACGAATGTCTTCTGGATGTGAATTGTCATTTAAACCTAGAAAACCTCTGTTAGACTTCAATTCATCTAAAATAACTTGAGAAGAAGGTTCAATCGCTTCTACTCCTAGTTTACGTAAAGAAACATCAATTTTTCCATCAGGTCTAACATTTTTGATATAGCCTTTCATTCTTATACCTGGCTTCACATCATCATACACCTCATTTTTATAGGCTAAACCTCTGTGCTTTTCATTAATTATTACATTAATACCAGCTTCAGTTATGTGAGAAACAATTAGGTCTACTTCTTCACCATTTTCAATCGTAATCTCTTCATTATCTAAGAATTGTTGCGTTTTACTGGAAGCTACCAAACGATTTGTTTTTTCGTCCATAAAACAATATATTAAATAGCGCTTTCCCTCTTCCATAGGACGAGCTTGCTCTTTAAAAGGAACAAATAAGTCTTTTTCTAAACCCCAATTCATGAAAGCTCCAAACTTATTAATGTAATTCACTTTCAAATGAGCGAATTCATTCAGTTTAACATATGGCTTAAGTGTAGTTGCCACAGGTCTCTCTTCATGATCTAAATAAATAAATACTGTTAAATCATCTCCAATATGGAATTCTTTTGGTACATATTTATTAGGTAACAAAACGTCATCATCTTGTGTTTCTTCACTTCCTAAAAAAAGACCAACTTTAGTATCTCTTAGTATTTTTAGTGTATTATATTGTCCTATGTGTAACATAATTATCTTTAATTGGGTACAAAGGTAATCTAAAACCGTTAAATTCCTATTTCAATTTGAAAACGAGCATACCAATTGTTTTTGGTTTGATTAGCTTCATATTCCAATTCATTGTAAGTCACTTCAGCTTGTAATTTAAAAGTATGTTCCCATAAGTAACGAGTTAATCCTAAACTGTATTGTTTAGAATTTGGAGTATATGGTTTAATTTCATCATCCACTTTTTGATTTGAAAATCGTCCAATTATTTCGTAGTTACTTGGAAAGACATAACTTAATTGATAATCCATTCCTTCTCCTGCAAAAACATAATTAAAATTGGTACTATCATCTGGATCATATGTTATCAAATCTTTGGCATCTCTTTTCATATAAGCACTCATTAAACTCCAACCATTATACTTTAAAAGAACATCAAAAAAAGTAGAGCGTATCGTTCTAGGATCAAAAAGTTGTTTTCCAAGTTGACCTTGAGTTCTAACCGCCCTATTATTTTGCTGGAAAGCACCAGATAAAAGCAACTTAAGTTTTTCCTCTCTAAGTATGTCTCCTTCAAAATAAATACCATTTTTCTTGAATGAACCAAAAGGGAACAGTTCAATTTTTCCTGTTAGTGCCACTCCATCATCTGAAGTTTTGGTCCAATTTCTACCTTCTCCTGTAGAAATTGCAGCTTTTATGTTGTAAGAAAATTTTTCTTTTTCTTCATGCAAATAGTAAGCTTGAAAACCAAAATCTCTATCTATAGTAAATCTTGCATTGTTAATTGTTCTATCTGTAAGTTGAAGTGCTCCAGAAGAATTGACACGTTGTCTATTTCCTGGCAACTTGGTTTGACCAAACATTAAATTCCAGTTTTTATTTGGTCTATAAAAAAAAACTGCATCTCTAATAATATTTATATTCTCTCCCTCTTCAATTACACCCACATCTCCTGGAGCAAAAGATAATTGAATAGCATATAAAAACTTTGAATTCCCTACATAACCATCAAAACGTAAACGCAACCTTCTTATCTGAGCTTCATATCTATTATCTTCATTTTCTTCATCAATATAAGTAACTCTATTTTGCATTCTAAAACGAATATTCAATTGAAACAAACTATCTGGTGTGGTTACTCCTAATCCCTTTCCGTAACTATAATAAGGCAGTGCAGACAATTTTAAATCATTATTCTTAATTGAGTCTTTTTTAAATTGAGAAAAAGAGAATAAGTAGAATAGGAATAGAATGATTGTTGTATTTTTTTTCATACAAAATAAAGTTGTGTTGTTGTTATTTTCGCAAATTTAAAATATTTTAAAGAATCTACTATGCTTTATTTACCTTTGCAAAAAATTATAGCATGTCAAACACATATATAGGATATCATTTTACTATTGAGCCAAGAGACTCGAGCAATAACGAACAAGCAAAGCAATTAGGTGCTGAAATATTATTAGCTGAATTAGGAGAAACAGCTTTTGAAAGTTTTGTAGAAACCGAAACTGGACTTTCTGCTTATATACAGAAAGAATTTTGGACAGAAAACATTTTAGAAGATATTTATATTTTAGGAAGCGAAGAATTTAAAATCACCTATACTTTTGAAGAAATTGACCAAGTGAATTGGAATGAAGAGTGGGAAAAGAATTTTGAAGCTATTGAAGTAGATGGAAAATGCCATGTAAGAGCTCCCTTTCACGAAAAAACAAATACTGAGTTTGATATTGTGATTGAACCTAAAATGAGTTTTGGAACAGGTCATCATGAAACTACACATATGATGATTCAACATATTCTAGAAACAGATGTTACTAATAAAAAAACCTTAGATATGGGTTGCGGAACTGCTATTTTAGCCATTTTAGCT
The DNA here is from genome assembly GCF_006491595.2 of Flavobacterium jejuense. Lineage (GTDB taxonomy): Bacteria > Bacteroidota > Bacteroidia > Flavobacteriales > Flavobacteriaceae > Flavobacterium > Flavobacterium jejuense. The sequence goes on along the minus strand of NZ_VEVQ02000001.1, from coordinate 160,745 downwards.
GAAATGAAAGGAGCACAACCAATTGATGCCATAGACATTGACAATTGGTGCTACCTCAATTCAATTGAAAATGCAGAGCGTAACAATTGTAAACATATAGCTGTATACGAAGGTGATGCTTCATTACTTCTTGACCAAAAATATGACATTATTATTGCCAATATAAATCGTAATATTTTAGTAAATGATATGCAACAATACGTCAATTGTTTGAATACCAATGGAACCCTTTTTTTAAGTGGTTTTTATACGGAAGATATTCCTGTAATTGATGCCTCATGTACAGAAAAGGGATTGACTTACATTAAAAAATTTGAAAGAAACAATTGGGTTGCTTTAAAATATAATAAATAGTTACAGGTTGAAAATAATTTATCTTACACAAGTCAACAACTAATTATTTTTTTAATAAATTTGTAGCAATTAAGTTTTAATCTTTAAACTAATGAAAATGAGTACGATAGAAAAAATACAAGAAGAACTTTTAGTTGAGGAATTAGTGGGTTTAAACAACGAAATTGTTTTATACAATGATGATGTAAATACATTCGATCATGTTATTGAAACACTAATTCGTGTTTGCGACCATGAAGCTTTACAGGCAGAACAATGTGCCTTATTAGTTCATTATAAGGGACAATGTGCTGTTAAAACAGGAAGTTATAACGAACTCAAACCACAATGCTCTGCTCTGCTCGATGCTGGTTTAAGTGCAGAAATTCAATAAAACAAAAATCCCGATAATTCGGGATTTTTTCTGTAACCAAAATTTGACAATTAGTCTTTATTTCATTTTTTTATAGATATAAATTATTTCTTTTCCTTCCACTTCTGCTTTCATCTTTAAAGTTGTAGTATCTAGCAAAAGTATTTCTGCTTTTTCTTTACCAGCATAAGGAAAATCAATGATTATAGAATTCTCTTCTTTTTCCCAAGTTCCGCTATCAACAGATACTTCACAATTATCAGTTCCATAATAAAACACATCATTTACTTTCCCATCTTCAAAAAATTCAACATAATCTTTACCACATCTTTCTTCATGCTCATAAGAAAATAAAAGTTCAGCTTTATTAACTTTTTTTCCTTCTTGATAATACTTCCATTTGCCCACAACAGTCACCTCAATTGCATCCACTTTACTAAATGATGACATCGTAAAGCTTAGTACCATAGTCGAAACGAACATAATTGTTAATTTTTTCATAATCAATAGTTTTATTTGTTAAGTTTATTTCAAAAAAACAATAAAAAAACCAATTTTTAAAAAAAAATTAATACAACGTTGTAGAATAATGAAATTATCAAAATCAAAACAACATAATTGATGATTTAATTTTAATATTGATAAATTTTAAGAATTTAATAATGCGAAAATGGAATTAATGAGGTATTTTATCTTTTAAAACACCATAAATAAAGTTTCCGATTAATGCTCCTAACAAGACAACTCCTATAGAAGCAACACCAGCACCTAAAAGCACGAAAATAGGACCTGGACAGCAACCCACTATTCCCCAACCTAAACCGAACATAATCCCCCCAACAATGTATCTAAACCTTGCTCTTTCTTTATCTAAAATTTCAATTGGTAATCCTTTGTAATCTTTAATTTCTTTTTTCTTAAAAAATCTAATTCCCACTACTCCTGTCACTATAGCTGTAAAAATAATACCATACATATGAAAAGACTGAAACTGAAACATTTCATAAATACGATACCAAGAAATAGCTTCCGACTTAGTTAAAACAATTCCAAAAATAAATCCTACCAATACAAATCGTAATAATTTCATCTTAAAAAAATAAAGGAATTAAAAAATAAGAAGCAATTAGGCCTCCAATAAAGAAACCAATTACAGCGATGAGAGAGGGCAATTGTAAATTACTTAAGCCCGTTATAGCATGACCAGAAGTACAACCACCTGCATATGGAGTTCCAAAACCTATTAAAAACCCACCTAATAATAAAATCAAAAATCCTTTTACAGAAAGCATGGCATCAATACTAAAAATAGCATCTGGTACAATCTTTCCATTTGGAAAATCTATATTCAATTGTTGTAATTGTTGTAAAGTTCTAGGGTTTAATTCTAAAATGTGAGATCCATTTAGGAAATGAGTCGCGAAATAACCTCCTAAAACTGCACCAAAAACCACAGCTAAATTCCACTTTTGTTCTCTCCAATCAAAATTAAAATAATTTGATTTGCGTTTAGCTCCTAAAATCGTACAAAGTGTTCTCAGATTAGAAGACATGCCAAACGTCTTTCCAAAATAAATTAACATTAACATAGTAATACCAATCAAAAAACCAGATATAGACCAATGCCAAGTACCATAAAGTAACTCCATAAAACTAATTTTAGGCAAAGATAAAAAATCACATCATTTAATTCCAATTATAATAATTTATATTAATTTTGAATTCTAATTAAACAAGCATGATACAAACTTTCAAGATTGAAATCAAATGGGCAATTCTTTACAGCATTGCTTACACAATATGGATGTACTTTGAAAGCAGAATGGGCTGGCACAGTGAAAAAGTAGGATTAGAACCTTTATACAACCTCTTATTTTTACCTATAAGTATTACACTAATAGGGTTAGCTATTTTTGATAAGAAAAGAAATCATTACAAAAATGAAATGGACTGGAAAAAGGGCTTTGTTTCTGGAATTATAGTATCTGTTTTGATAACTGTTCTAAATCCTGTCGTTTTATACATCACTTATAATTATATTTCTCCAGGTTTTTTCGAAAACGCAATTAAAGCTGCAGTATCAGAAGGCTTTCCTTTAGAGAGAGCAAAAGCGCAATACAATTTAAACACAGCTATTTCTAATAGTGTATTTGATAAATTATCTTTTGGAGTAGTTATTTCTGCAGCAGTAAGCTACTTTATCAGAACTAAAAACAATTAAACTATGAGACTATTTCTTCTAAGTATGCTTTCTTTTATTTTATTGGCATGTACTAGTACAAAATCGACTATAAAGAATATTGACCCTAATGCGAAAAGACCTAAAATAGTTAATAATGCATTTGAAATAACCGAATATGCAACAGATTCAAATTATGGTTATGATGCTGATTATCCTATTAATATTGGACCTTTACTTGACAAACAAGAAGAAGCAAACATAAAATTATTTTTTAACGCACTAGAAGGAGAAAATGGAAAAAAAATAACCTATTCCAAAACAGAGACTTGTTGTCCTTTCCCCTCAAAAACCAATAATATAGGAGCTGGAACTTTATCCATTTATGAAGTAACCTTTGAAGAAAATTCTAAAAAAATTGCACTTTATTTTAATATTTATGAAAAAGGGCAAATTTTGTGTCCTAAAGGTTTAAAAATTAAAAAAAGCTACCAATAAAATAAATAAAGTTCGAATCTTAAAACTATCTTAACTAACCTTTTAAACTGTAATTTAAAAGGTTTTATTTTTTATCTTTGCACACTAAAATAACAACATAATGAATTTAGAAAATATTCCTCAAATAAAACATACTAAAAGTGGTAATTTCTTCTTATTAGCAGGACCTTGTGCCATAGAAGGAGAAGAAATGGCTATGCGAATTGCAGAAAAAATTGTAACGATCACAGATAAATTAGAAATCCCATATGTATTTAAAGGATCGTTTAAAAAAGCAAACCGTTCTAGAATTGACAGTTTTACTGGAATTGGTGATGAAAAAGCACTTAAAATCCTAGCAAAAATTTCAAAAGAATTTGGGGTTCCAACTGTAACAGATATTCATACTAATGAAGATGCTGCAATGGCTGCTGAATATGTTGATGTTCTACAAATTCCTGCTTTCCTTGTTCGTCAAACAGATTTAGTAATGGCTGCAGCAGAAACAGGAAAAACTGTAAACTTGAAAAAAGGACAGTTCATGAGTCCTGAAAGCATGAAACATGCAGTGCAAAAAGTTTTAGATTGTAAAAATGAAAATGTTATGGTAACCGATAGAGGTACTATGTTTGGTTATCAAGACATGATTGTTGACTTCAGAGGAATTCCTACTATGAAACAATACGCTTCAACTGTTCTTGATGTTACGCATTCTTTACAACAGCCTAACCAAACTGCTGGTGTAACTGGTGGTCGTCCTGATATGATTGAAACTATTGCTAAAGCAGGAATAGCTGTAGGCGTTGATGGTATTTTTATTGAAACTCATTTTGACCCAGCAAATGCTAAAAGTGATGGTGCCAACATGCTTCATTTAGATTATTTCGAAGATTTAATGACCAAATTAGTAGCCATCAGAAAAACTGTAAACCAATTTTAATACCTACTTATTACAATGAAACAATCATTTATGATGGTTGTACTAACTTTTTGTGTTTTTTCACAGTACACCTTTTCTCAAGAAACAGTTGAAACACCTGAAAAATACACCGCACACAACAAAGGAAAATTTTTTATTTTTTGGGGTGGAAATAGAGAATCCTACTCAAAATCCGATATTCATTTCAAAGGTGCTGATTATAATTTTACACTATATGATGTAGAAGCACATGATAAACCTAAAGGATATCATGTAGATTATATTAATCCTGGTAGAATGACCATTCCTCAAACAAATTTTAGAATTGGTTATTTTATTAATGACCACTACAACATTTCAATTGGCTTAGATCATATGAAATATGTTATGTATAATGACAAAAGAGTAAACTATTCTGGATCTTATCCAAATGCTGGTAGTTATAATGAAAACCCAGCAAATGATCAATTAACTTTAACTGATGATTTTTTATTATTTGAACATACAGATGGATTAAATTATATAAATACCGAGTTTTCAAGAGTAGATGACCTATCTAAATATATTGGGCTACCTAATACTGATAAATTTCAAATAAATATAACAGAAGGAATTGGTGCAGGATTTTTATATCCAAAAACAAACACTACACTTTTAGGAAAAAATAGATATGATGAATTTCATATTGCAGGATATGGATTATCTGCTAAAGCTGGATTAAATCTAACTTTCTTTAAACACTTTTTTATTCAGGCAGAATTAAAAGGAGGCTATATCAACATGAACGATATAAGAACAACAAAAGACCCAGTAGACAGTGCTTCTCAAGATTTTTGGTTTTTCCAAAGAATTATAGCTGTTGGTGGAATCTTTAGAATTTAATTTTATCTATGAAAACATTTAAAAAGCACTCAAAAAAGAGTGCTTTTTAAATATATAATCTTTTTGCTTCTTTTATTACCGATTTTAATATTTCGCTATCAATTTCTTCTAATGAAAAATAGCGTAACGATTTTACTGTATTTCTTTTTTCATCTACTAAAACATCTTGATTTTCTTTCAACTGAAATCCTTTAGAAAACCCAACATCCACAAATCTCTTTTTATGATTAGGAGCTAAATAACAAAAAGGTTTTTTCTTATAATAAAAATAAGGTATTCCCCATTTAAACAGCAATTCTGAATCATTTAATTCTTTTTCAACCATTGTTATAATATATAATAACATCTCCCTATAAACATCAGGTTGCCTATAAATGTATTCTTCAACTGGTTTCATTTTATTCTTTTCCTATTTCCTTAATTTCGTCTTTAACTTTTGATTTAGCAATCAATTTTCCTCCAAATCTAAAAAATTTATAAGTTGGCCAAGACATCACAAATAACCCTATAAGCGTTCCTATATAATAACCAATTAAAAAAGAAGAATCATCTTGATCATGCTTTCCTAATAATAAATTATTAACCACAACTAAAAGTATCATTAAAAATAAAATTAGGCAAATGACCTGAATAAAATAACCGAAAAACAACTTCATTTTCTGTTTATAAAAAATTAATCAATCCCATACTTATCCACCAAATACATTATAGAAGCCATTGTAGCAGCACCTAATTCTAATTCTCGTTTATTAACTGCATCAAAAGTATCATTTGCTGCATGATGATAATCAAAATAACGTTGAGAATCTGGCTGCAAACCTACTTTTACAATATGCTTAGATTGCAATGGTCCAATATCAACACCTGTAAACCCTTTCACAAACCGATGAATTAAATATGGTTCAAATAAGGGTTTCCAATTGGTAATTTTAATAAAATTAGCTTCATCTGCTTCCATTGAAAAACCCCTTGGAGAAAAACCACCTGCATCACTTTCTAAAGCAAAAATATGGTTTTCATTGTTATTAGTAGCCAATTCAGCATATTTTCTTCCTCCACGATTTCCATTCTCTTCATTCATAAATAATACTACTCTAATTGTATTTTTGGGTTTATACCCTAAACTTTTAAATATAGAAAGAATCTCCATACTTTGAACCACTCCTGCACCATCGTCATGCGAACCATCTCCTAAATCCCAAGAATCCAAATGCCCACCTACAACCATAATTTTATCAGGGTTTTCAGTACCTTTTATTTCGCCTACGACATTATAAGACAAAACATCAGGTAATGTTTCACAAGACTGCTTGAAATAAAAATTTAAATTAGGGTTTTCTTTTAGAACAGCACTTAGCAAATTAGCAGCATTTGTGCTAATGGCAGCAGCAGGAATATACTTATCTTCTGGTAAATCACCATAATTAGTATTCCCTGTGTGTGGTAAATCATCTAAACGCAAATTCATGGAACGAACAACAACACCAACTGCACCTAATTTTGCTGCTTCTCTAGCACCAGATGAACGTTGGTCAACACAACCACCATAAGCTTTAAAGGTTTCAATATGAATTGGAGTCATTGGTCTATTAAAAAAAACAATTTTACCTTTAATTTTTTCTGAACCTAATGCAATCATTTCATCGATTCCCAAAACTTCAATTATAGATGCTTTCAAACCTTGTTTTGGTGTTGCAATGGAACTCCCTAAAGCACAAATTGGCACTTCAATTTTTTTACCTTTATTTTCAATATATGCATACTCTTTCTCTCCTCTCACCCAATGAGGCACCATTACTTCCTGTAAAAAAACGCGGTCTAGACCTAATTTTTCTAACTCTGATTTTGTATAATTGACAGCCTTTTCAGCGGATTTAGAACCAGATAGTCTTGAACCAATAGTATTTGACAAATAATCCAGCCAATCATAACATTTCGAGTTTATCAAGGCTTCATCATAAATATTACGTAACATTTTTTCATCATCTGTTTGAGCAGTTGTTGAAAAATTAATTAATAAAAAAAGCATTAAAACTATTGAAATTCGCATTTTAGAATGAATTATAAATTTAAACCATAAAAATATCATAATTATTTTACTTAAGTAGTAAAGAATTCGCAAATGAGCATTTTTTAACAAAAAAAGTTTTGGTGAATAAAAAAATATTATATTACTTTGTATTTCAAAGTACTTTAATATGGAAGCGAGTAAATATTTAAAAGACATACAAGACATTAAAGAAATGATGAGTAAATCCACTCAATTTATCTCTTTAAGTGGTTTATCTGGAATATTAGCAGGAATTTATGCCCTAATTGGCGCAGCTTATGTTAATTATTTAATCGATACACACTATGGTCGTTATATTACTTTAGAAAGTAAAACTTTTAAATTAATTTTACTAACCGCTTTTATTGTTTTAATCTTATCAATTGGAACTGCTTATTATTTAACGGCAAAAAAAGCTAAAAAAATGGGTGAAAAAATGTGGAACCCTACTTCTAAAAGAGTATTAATCAACTTTTTATTGCCTTTATGCACTGGTGGTATTTTTGCTGTTTTATTACTTAAAAATAAATATTACGGACTTATAGCTCCAGTTACTTTATTGTTTTATGGCTTGGCTTGTTTGAATGCAAGTAAATATACTTTAAGAGACGTACGTTATTTAGGCATTACACAAATTATATTAGGTTTAATAGCTGTAGAATTTTCAGGTTATGGCTTGTATTTTTGGGTAATTGGTTTTGGTTTGTGCCATATTTTGTATGGAAGTATCATGTATTATAAATATGATAGAAAATGAGCAACGTATTAATAATTAAACAGAATTGGTGGCAAAAAAACTGGAAATGGTTTTTACCAACAAGTGTTTTACTCCTTTTATTGGGTTTTGTTTTAGTCTTATCCATTGCTGGAAATGCGACAGATATTGTCCAAGCCTATAATGATGAAACACTTTATACTAAGGCAATAGAAAAAGTAAAGCTAAACAAAAGAGTAATTGAAGTACTTGGTGAAATTAAACCAATTGATAAGTTAGCTATTTTAGAAGGGAACACCAAGTATTCAAATAATAACAACTCTGTAGAAATTTCTATTAGAATTATTGGTTCAAAAGAAAAAGGCAAAATGGATGTTATAGCTGACAAAATAGACAAGGAATGGAAATACAAGAAAATTACTATAAGAATCAAGAATCCGAAAGAGAAAATAGAAATTCTAAAATAGAAAAATGAAAAAAATAATTATATCTTTTTTAATTTGTTTAACTGTTGGAATTTATATTAGTGGTAAAATAGTTTCTAATAATGTAACAAAAAACTTTAAACTACTTAATGAGAAAGTTCAGAGTAGCTTTAAAGACGGAGATATCATTTTTCAAACATCAGAGTCAGAACAATGTGAAGCAGTAAGAATTGCAACCAATTCAAAATTTTCTCATTGTGGCATTATTTTTATTGAAAATGGACAAACCTATGTTTATGAAGCTGTTCAACCTGTAAAAATGACACTACTTAGTGAATGGATTCGACATGGAAGAGAAAATAGATATGTTGTAAAGCGATTGAAAAATGCTGATAAAGTTTTAACTAAGTCTGTTTTAGAAAAGATGAAGACTTATGGTAAAACAATGAACAATAAAAATTATGATTTGTATTTTGAATGGTCTGACGAAAAAATATATTGTTCAGAATTAGTTTGGAAAATATATAAAGAAGGTGCCAAAATTGAATTATGTAAGACAAAAAAACTGAAAGATTTTAATTTGAAACATCCATTGGTTCAAGAAATTATGAAACAACGTTATGGCACAAAAGTTCCATATGATGAAGAAGTGATTGCTCCTTCTCAATTATATGATTCGGAGTTAGTAGAAACCATTTTTGATAATTATTGAGCAATAAAATTGGGAAAAGAAGATAGCATTATATCGAAATCAAAAAAATAAGACATTTATGAAATACTTCTTTCCTTTTTCAGTTTTTATGCTCTTTTTTATTTGTTGTACAAATAACACCATTAAAAAAAATGCAGAAAACCATATTTTTTCTGATGCAGAAAAGATTCAAAAGAACAAAGTAGGATTAGTATTAGGAACAAGTAAATATTTAAAAAATGGAACAATTAACTTGTATTTTAAATATAGAATTGAAGCCACAGTCGAATTGTTTAAAAATAATAAAATTGAGTATATTCTTATAAGTGGAGATAATAGCAAAGTTGATTATGATGAACCAACTGATTTTAAGAATGAATTAATTTCTCAAGGCATTCCGGAAGCGTGCATCTTTTTAGACTATGCTGGTTTTAGAACATTAGATTCTGTTGTAAGAGCAAAAGCCGTTTTTGGTTTAACTAATTTTACATTAATTTCGCAACGGTTTCATAATGAAAGAGCGCTTTATTTGGCTCAAAAGAATGGAATTAATGCTATTGCTTATAATGCAAAAGATGTGTCAAATAAATATGGAATAAAAGTAACAATTAGAGAATATTTTGCCAGAACAAAAGCATTTATAGATATTCTTTTTAAAGTTAAACCTAAGTTTCTAGGTCCAAAGATTACAATAACATAAAAAACTAGTTTGTGAAAAACATCATTCAAAATATTAATAAAGCCTTCGATCACCGAATTCGTTTGGGTATCATGTCGATTTTAATGGTGAATGAAGATGCTGATTTTTCCACTCTAAAAGAATTATTAGGTGTAACCGATGGTAATTTAGCCAGTCATGCTAAAGCTTTGGAAAACGAAAATTATATTACTGTGGAAAAACAATTTATAGGTAGAAAACCGAATACCAAATACATTGCCACAAAAGAAGGTAAAAAAGCGTTTCAAGAACATATTGAAGCTCTTGAAAAATTAATATCAAATACGTAACACTATTTTTTTATTCATTTACTTTGAAATTCAAAGTACTTTAAAATAATTATAAAATAACAATTAAAGACAAGTTTGAGCATGCAGACTCTACTAAATAAAAAAGTAATAACATATATGACTGCTATAAATAGAATTTACACATATGAAAGATAAAATAATCGAATTTTTATACAAAACCATTAAAGTTCCATATGAATACTTTTTTAAAAATTCTAAACCTTGGGGAACAAATGTAGAGGAATTGTTGCAATATGAAGCAAATAGTTTAGGACATGAATTGGGTACTTTTTTGAAGGTAAACAATTATGAAGTACAAGATAGTTTAGAAGAACATGATGTATTTCATGTACTAACTAAGATTGGCACCAATGTAAAACAAGAGGTGGATTTACAATTCTTTTTGTTAGGAAATGGAAAGAGAAGTCCATTTGTTTTTATAGTAATACTCACAGGAATTGTTTTTTATCCAAATGCTTACAAAAGCTTTTATTCTTGTTATAAAAAAGGCAAAAAAGCATATCAATTTTATCATTTAGACTTTCAAAAAATGCTGACTATTTCAGTAAAAAACATTCAAGAAACATTTAATATTCAAGAATATGCAATCCATAATTAACATTTATTTATCCAACAAAAAAACAAATAGTTTACTACTAACCTTATGTTTATATTGTGCCTTTTTATTGCTTTGTCGAGCAAAATTAACACAATCTATTTTTTACTTTTTCTTAGTTTGGAATTTATTTCTAGCAGCTATTCCATATTTACTTTTGCAGTTTGCAAAACAAAGGATTCAATTATTTGAAAATAGAAAAACTAGACTACTCCTCTTTCTAAGTTGGTTGTTATTCTTGCCCAATTCTTTCTACATTTTAACCGATTTCGTTCACCTACAAAAAGGAAATCCTGATCTATTTTGGTTCGATTTAATCTTACTATTCTCTTTTGCTAGTTTGGGTTTCTTATTTGGTTTATTAGCTATTCAAGAATACAAAAACTGTTTCTCTTTATTTTATTCTAACAAGACCATTAAAACAAGTATTCCTATTATTTGCCTACTAAGTGGTTTCGGTATTTATTTAGGACGTTTTCTACGATTCAATAGTTGGCACATTCTCACTAATCCTTTCCAACTCATTATCGATGCATTTCTATGTTTATTTTCAACCGAAGCACTACTGTTTTCAGCATTATATGGCAGTTTTATTTACATCACATGTCTAATTAAAAATCACTTTTATGGAAACTAATTTTCAATTTAAAGACTTACCTTTTTCAACTCAACTAGCTATTGTTTCTTTTGGAATAGGAACTTTCTTATTCCTAATTCATTTTATTTTTCCAAATTATTTTCCAATACTAGTTTTTGGATACATTTATTTACTTATAGCTATACTTATAAATACCATCACTTTTTTCTATCTAATCTATTTGTTTTTTAAAGAAAATAATACTGAAGATATAATCATTAGAATATTAATTCTTTTATCAAACATTCCAATCGCCTTTCTATACGCTTACATAGTACTTAATAATCATTAATTTTTATGAAAAAATATAAAAAGAAAATCATCGAAGACGGAAAACTTGCAAGAATACTAGCTTTAGGATCATTTAGTATTGGCACACTAATTTTAATAATATTCAAGATCACTAAATCAGATATTCTATTTATTATTGGCTTTTATTATGTAGTGATAGCGCTATTTCTAAATTTTATACTGTTTGTAAACTTAGTGTATAACTTATTCATTTATACAAAAATGTATGCCTTTCAATTTGGAAATATAGCCTTACTCCTATTAAATATTCCAATAGCTCTTTTTTACTTACAAATTGTTCTTTAAAACAAATATAAATCCTTTAATTTAATACATAACTCATGGAAAATCCTATTCAACATTTAAACCCTACACCAAGTCCTAAACCTTCCTTTTTACAAAGCAATACTGCTAAAATGATTATGGTTGGTGTGCTTACTTTATTCTTATTAATTCCGCTTAATTTAGTACAAAATCTCATCAGAGAACGTTCAGAAAGAAAAAATGAAGTTACCGAAGAAGTTACAAAATTATGGGGAGAAGACATTCATTTTTATGGTCCTATTCTTAAAGTTCCATACAAAACTTACACTGAAACAGCTATAGTCGATGAAAAAACGAAACAAACTGTTATTCAAAAGAAAGCCTACATTCAAAATGCTTATTTTTTTCCAGATAATTTAGAAAACAAAACCGAGATTCAAAAAGTGGACGAACTAAAACGTGGTTTGTACAACCCTATAGTTTTCAAAGCAAACATGAAGTTCAATGGTTCTTTTGAAAACATATCTTTGGATAAATTAGCTTTAAAATCAGAAGATATGCTTTGGGAAAAAGCAACCATTATCATTAAAACAACCAATTTAAAAAGCATTAAAAGTGACTTAAAAATTGGTATCAATAAAACCAATTATAGCTTAGAATCAAAAGCAGATGAGGACAATTATTTTGGTACTTTGGAAACCGATGCTTTTACTTTTAATCCAAGTCAAAAGCTAGATTTTAACTTCAATATGAGTTACAATGGTAGTAATAGTGTGCAATTTATACCTGTTGGAAAAACTTCAACTACAAGTGTAAATGCCAATTGGGATTCTCCTAGTTTCATCGGTAACTTTGCTGCAAGTGATACTACAAAAAAGATAACCAACAAAGATTTTCATGCCGATTGGAAAATTCTTCATATTAACAGACCTTTTGCTCAGCAATACATTGAAAAAATTCCAAATCTATCAAGCTATTCTTATGGTGTAAAACTGATAGAAACGGTTGACCAATACCAACAAAACGAACGCGCTTCAAAATATGGCTTTCTAGTCATTGGGCTAACCTTTTTAATCTTCTTTTTAATACAAACCATTAGTAAAAAAAGCATTCATATTTTTCAATATACTATGATTGGTTTGGCATTAATTATGTTTTATACTTTACTAATTTCAATTACTGAGCATTCAAGTTTTACTATTGCTTATGCCATTGCAGCAAGCGCAGTAATCATCATGCTACTACTCTACTCGATTTCAGTTTTGAAAGAAAAAAAATTCCCATTATTTATTAGTGCTTCATTGACTGTTTTGTATAGCTTTATTTTTGTAATCATACAATTAGAAAACTATGCTTTATTAGTAGGAAGCATTGGCTTATTCCTAATATTAGGAGCTGTGATGTATTTCTCTCGAAAAATAGATTGGGGCAATAATTAGGAGCACCATAATAACTTTCAGTTGAAAAGTGTTCCTGCTGTCCGCTATATCTTTTTAAACTTAGCAGTTTAAAAAGGATGCCGCTTCCATCAGGGCTAAAAAAGAAAATCCTGATTACGAAACACGTAATCAGGATTTTCTTTTTTATTCAAAATTCACCAAAACAGGCAAATGATCACTTGGATATTTAAAATCATAAAAATCGTCTATAATTGCTATTTTATTCACTTTCAACTTAGTTTTTTGGGAATAAAACACATAATCAATTCGATTTGCAATTTCTTCTTGAAAATGAAAAGCATTCCAGGTTCCTTTTGGTCCGTAAGGTTTTTTAGTAGCAGTTTCATAACTATCCAATAGCTTTTCCTTTAAGATAGCAATCGTTTTTTCTTCTTTTGGTGCATTAAAATCACCCGTTAGAATAAAAGGAATTGCTTTTTGTTTTTGCAATTGGGTAGACAAATCAACAAGTAAATTAGCTGAATTTTCTCTTGCTTCAATACCTAAATGATCAAAATGAGTATTAGACATCCAAAATTCTTTATGGGTATTTTTATTTTTAAACCGACCATAAGTAACAACTCGGTAACAAACTGCATCCCAACCTTTAGTCATTTTTTCAGGAGTTTCTGAGAGCCAAAGTGTTTTTTGCTCCACTACATTAAAAAAATTTTTTCTATATAAAATACAAGAATATTCAGCCCATTCTCCTTCTTCTCTTGGTAAACCAATAAAACTATATTCAGGTAAATTGGCTAAAATATAATCCAATTGAAATTTTTGTACTTCTTGCAAACCAATAAAATCAGCTTCATAATAATCCAATAAGGCAACTACTTTTTCTTTTCTTGCCTCCCAACTATTTACTCCATCTTGAGCAGAACCCAATCGAATGTTGTAAGACATTACATTTAAATGGTTTTGAGCAAAAAGACTCCATGCAAAAACAAAAAAAAATACACTTAAAAATTGTTTCATATTACTCTACTTTTATAACTGCAGTTCTAGCACTAATTCCATTATTATTGAAGGCTTCAATTTGGAAATAATAGGTATCTGTTCGGTCCATTCCTGTAAAAAAATAATCATTTTTACCATAAACCATACTACTTCCATATAATTTATCAGGAGATTTTCCAAAATAAATCACATACCCATCAGCATCCTGATTTTGTTGCCAACGAATCCAAGAACTTCTTCTTTCTCCAAATTTATGTTTATCTGCTCGAAGAACCATGAAATTTTCTACTTTTTTAGGTATTTTACCCATTCCTTTTCCAAAAACTCGAAAACCACTTAAAGCAAATTTACCTGTAGGCATTTTTATATTTTCTAGTTTCAAATAACGGCTTTTTATAGGTTTAAGCAATTCAATATAGTCATGAGGCACATCCGATTTATAATTACTTTTATCCACAACAATATCCCATTTTTTGCCATCTAAAGAACTATAAATTTTATATTGATGGTAAACTCCAAGACTTTTACCCATAAATTCGACATCTTGATCGGCATAATTTATTTGAATAGCATGAATTGTAGAAACTTCCCCTAAATCTGTTTGAAACCATTCCCCTTTTTCTCCAGTTTTAGCAGACCAATACGTTCTCATATCTTCATCAACAGCATAATTAGGTTGATTGCCTCCTAATGTGGAAGAAACTTGTACAGGTTTGTTATAATTCAATAACATCCAACCTGAGAATAAACCTTTAGTAAAATCTTTCTCCTTTGCAAATTCTGGTAAAAAAGTAGGATAATCTCCATAAGCTGTGTTGCAATACATAACATCTTCTTTGTCAAAACCTGCTGGCCAAATTCCTATTCTTCTTTCAAAATTATTTTTTTGTCCTAAGATTACAGTTGAAACATGCCACCAATTGCCATTATTATCTTGGTAAGTTGCTCCATGACCTGCACCACGAGCAAAACCACCTGGTTTATAGGAAAACGGATTATGAGTTTGATAACTAAACCCTTCTAAAGGATTATTGCTTACATAAACACCATCTGCATAACCGCTAAATTCTGTGGCTGGTGCTCCATATTGTAAATAATACTTATTATTATATTTAGTTACCCAAGCCCCTTCCATAAAAGGTTTCAAAAAAGTATTATCGTTATATTCTCCAAAACGTTCCCAACCATGATCTTCAGGATGAAGCGAAATCATTGGTTTAACTAATCCTTCAGATTGCAATGTTTCTGTATTGATTTCTGTTCCAAAAATTGGAAATTCATTGCTTGAACCCCAATACAAATAGAGCTTTTCTTTTTCTTCATCATATAAAAATCCTGGATCCCAAGCTCCTACTTTAAAATTATCAACCGCTTTTTCCCATTCATTAGCTAAAGGATTTTTACTTTTCCAAAGGGCAAAATTTGGTCCATGAGTAGAACCTATAACATACATATACTCCTTCATAACAAAAACGGCTGGTGCACAAAGTTCATCATAAACTCTGTTTTTCTTATCTAACTTATGATCTGATTTGATTTCATTTTGTAAAGAAGGATATTCGTTTTCTGGTTTCAAAAATTTTCGTTCAATAAAATTCCAATGCAACATATCGTCGCTCCACCAATAACCCCATTGATTAGTTGAAAAAAGATAATACTTGTTTTTAAAATTTACAATTACTGGATCAGCTGTTGCTCTGTGTTTACCTTGTAATGTGAAATTGGGAATAGGTGTATATCCATAATCAATATTAATAGGATTACAATAGGTTGTTTGTTGAGAAAAATTTTGAATCGTGTGTACTAAAAAAAGTATAACTATAAAATGTTTATTCATAATGGTAAAAAAAATTAAAAAACCCTCAAACTTTAAGTTTGAGGGCAATAGATAAAATAGCTAATTCACTAACTCAAATAAAATCTTATTCTTAGTATTGGAATTGGTTCCAATAAAAATTTCAAATTGTCCAGGTTCGGCAACATAATCTAAATTAAAATCATAAAATTTTAAATCTTCGGCTGTAATTACAAATGTTATTTTTTTGGTTTCTCCTTTTTTAAGAACTATTTTTTGAAAACCTTTTAATTCTTTTACAGGTCTTGTAACTGAACCTACTAAATCTCTTATATATAATTGCACCACTTCTTTTCCATCATAGTTACCTGTATTAGTTACGTTGACAGAAACTTCAATACTTTTATCTTTGGTTAATTTTTCATTTGAAATTGTTATTAGAGAATACTCAAAAGTGGTATAACTCAATCCATAACCAAAAGAATACAAGGGAGTGTTTGCAACATCTAAATAATTAGATTTAAACTTCTCAAACTCTCCTTTTTCAGTCTTTTCTTCACTTAAAGGCCTACCTGTATTTTTATGGCTATAGTAAATGGGTACTTGTCCAACATTTCTAGGAAAAGTCATAGACAATTTCCCTGAAGGATTTACATCTCCAAAAAGTACATCAGAAATGGCTAAACCAGCTTCACTTCCAGGAAACCATACATTTAATATTGCTGGAACATTATCATTTTCTTCTGAAATTGCTAAAGGTCTTCCAGTAAATAAAACTAAAACTACTGGCTTTCCTGTTTTTAAAAGAGCGTTCAATAAATCTTTTTGTGCTTGTGGTATTTGAAGGTTGGTTACACTACTTGATTCTCCACTTCTTTCTGCTGTTTCTCCAATTGCCGCAATAATAACATCAGATTTTGAAGCAATTGCCAAAGCTTCATCTAGTAATTGTTTATCGGTTCTATCATCACGAGGAATAGCTTTTCCAAACATGGTAACTCTTTCCTCATAAGCAAGATCATAATCAACATTACTTCCTTTAGCATAAAGTATATTAACTCCTTTTCCTGCAACAGTTTTTAAACCTTCTAATAACGGATTTGAATTTTCTTGTTTAGTAGCTACACTCCATGTTCCTGCCATATTAACAGCTGAATAAGCTAAAGGTCCAATAAGAGCAACAGTACCCGATTTCTTTAAAGGCAATACGTTATTTTCATTTTTAAGTAAAACCATAGATTCTGAAGCTGCTTTTCTAGCGAATGCTCTATTTTCATCTGTAAAAATTTCAGCTTTTGGTCTACTTAAATCACAATATTTATAAGGGTCATCAAATAAACCTAGCTCATATTTTGCGATTAGCATTCTTTTTACAGCAATATCAATATCTTGAGTAGTTATTTTACCTGCTTCCAAAGCATGTTGTAGTGTTTTAATAAATGCAGCTGAAACATCAGGTGAATCACCTGCCATGTCCATATCCACTCCTGCTTTTAAGGCTAATGAAGCTACATCATATTTATCACCCATTCCATGTGCTATCATTTCATAAATACCTGTATAATCAGTCACTACAAATCCATTAAAACCCCAATCATTTCTCAATAATTTTGTAAGCAACCATTTGTTTCCTGTTGCTGGAACACCATCAATTTCATTAAATGAAGCCATAACCGATTTTACACCTGCGTCAACTGCTGCTTTATAAGGAGGTAAATAATCATTGTACATTCTTATTTTACTCATATCAACGGTATTGTAATCTCTACCCGCTTCTGAAGCACCATAAAGAGCAAAATGTTTTACACAGGCCATCATGGTATTATTCTTAGCCAAATCATCACCTTGATAACCAATAACCATTGCTTTAGCTATTTTACTTCCTAAAAATGGATCTTCACCTGAACCTTCTGATACACGACCCCAACGCGGATCTCTAGAAATATCTACCATTGGTGAAAATGTCCAATTAATTCCATCTGCAGTTGCTTCTTTAGCTGCCATTTGAGCCGTTTTTTTGATAAGTTCCATATCCCAAGAACTTGACAAACCTAAAGGAATCGGAAATGTAGTTTCATAACCATGTATTACATCCATTCCAAAGAGTAAAGGAATTTTTAGTCTACTTTTTTCAACAGCTATTTTTTGCACTTCTCTTATCTTTTCTACAGACTTGATATTGAACAGTCCTCCTACTTTTCCTTCCTCAATGGCTTTAGCAATATCTGAGCTTTTAGCTTGACCAGTTGTTATATCACCTGAAACAGGAAGGTTCAATTGTCCTATTTTTTCTTCAAGAGTCATTTTGGACAACAACTCATTTACGAATTGTTCTTTAGAATCCTCTGATTTAGTTACCACTTTCTCTTTTTGAACACAACCTAAAAATAAGCCTACTAAGAAAAGACCAGCTATATGTTTAATTCTAAAATTCATTATTGTAATTTCTTGTATTATTTTGTTTTTTGTTGTTGTTGTAGCATCCATTCATAAATAGATTTATCATCATATACCCTTGTCCAACTATCATGATTTGCATCATCGAAAATGGTTAGTTCAATATCAATACTACATTTTTTTAATTTCTTATAAATTTCAATGGAATAATTTACATCCACCACATCATCTACTAAACCGTGGAAAATTCTTGTTGGAATATCTTTTATTTTACAATTTTCTAGCATTGGTACTCTATCCACAAATCCTGCAATAGGTACTAATGCAGCAAACATATCTGGGTGAGCAAAAGCTAAGTTCCAAGCGCCCCAAGCCCCCATACTTAATCCTGTAAGATATATTCTAGAAGTATCAATATTGTTTTCTTTAATTACACTTTGAATTAATTGATATAATGATTCTGATTCCCAATATACATCTTGTGGACATTGAGGTACCAAAACAAAAGCATCTAACTCATTTGTTTTTAAATATTTAAAAGGCCCATGAACTTTGACTTTTTCCAAATCAGTTCCTTTTTCTCCTGAACCATGTAAAAAAATAATAAGAGGCTTCTTTTCTTTACCTTTTGGTTTATGCAATAAGTACTCGTATGTTCTATTTTGACAAATTTCAGTAGAAAATTTTTTCTCGATAACTTGTGCATTTATTGTATTAATACATAAACAAAAAAGCAATATTTTAACTATATAATTCATATTAAAATCCATGTTGAGTTGATGAAAAGCCTAGAGATTGTAGTCCTGCTTGTATTTCCGGAGCTTGCATAAATAAATTCCACAATAAGCCTGTTCTATGATTTTCAATCATTGGAGCAATTGTTCCTTGATCAATAGCTAAATAACGAGGTGTTACCCAATTATATTGAGGAGAAAAAGCATCATATGGTCCAGCTACTCCAACATAATTATTTTTCTTTTCTTCATATAAATACCTAAGAAAACGCATTGCAGCATCTGGTTTATACGGAAATGAAGACAATGCAGCTGTAGGAGTTATAACTCCCTTATCATTATTAGGTTGATGTGCAGTATAACCAGTTGTTCCATCAGAATTTCTAGTATAACTCGCTGTTAACCCCCAACATTTATCATTATATCCTACCCAATCTTGAGGATTATTTATGCAATATTGATATATAATATCGGTATGATTTTTATTTAAATTCCAATAATTGGCATATTGATCTGTTAATCCTCTTGGGTCTAATCCTAAATAAGAATAATGAGCCCAAAACATGGGGCCAACAGTTCCAGTTGCTCCATTATGATTAAAGATTAGAGGAATATTGTATTTTGTTCCTGAAGTAACTATAGCTCCATTTCTTGCCCATCCTTGATGATAAGCTGTTGCTGAAATGGGATGTGTGGGTGATGCTGCAGCCATAACATATGTAACCAAACACTCATTGTAGCCTTCTAATTTAAAATTTTTAATCCAATCATAATTAGGTGACCAATGCCAATATAAAACGTCTTCTCCTCTAGTATACCAATCCCATTCTACACCTTTCCATAAATCATCTGCTTTCTGAGCTAATGCTTGTTCTTCAAAAGTTCCATTCTTAAAATATTCTCTAACTGCAATTAAACCTTGACATAAAAAAGAGGTTTCTACTAAATCACCACCATCATCATCAGCACCAAATGGGATAACATTTCCAGTATTTCCATCTATCCAATGAGACCATGCACCGTGAAATCGGTCAGCGTTTTCAAGAAAATCCAATGCTGTAGTCAATCTAGAAACAGCTTCTGAACGAGAAACAAAATTTCTGTCGATTCCTACAAGTATTGTCATTAATCCAAAACCAGAACCACCTGTCGTAATTTTGTTAGATTCAAAAGAATTATCATCCGTATGATAACGTTCTCTAGCTAATTTTGAATTTACTTCTGCATAATTCCAAAAATACTTAAAAGCATCATTTTGGACTATATTTAAAAGTTCCTCATCTGTATAAGATATAGTATCAGTGGGTAATGGAGTACCTTCTGAAGTAGTAGCATCGCTAGAATTTGAACAAGATGCATAAGAAAACAAATAAACTATTGTAAAAAGCTTGCTATAAAATAAGATATTCTTCATTTTTAAAAAAGTAGTAAAACCTGATCTTTTATAAAGAAGATCAGGTAGTAGTTTGTAAATAATTATCTTCCTTCTTTTTCTAAAAGATATAACGAACGTACTTCGTCGTCTGTCAAAGCAGTATTATACATTCTAAATTCATCAATCTGACCTGTATAAGGTAACATCCATCCATCAGGAGCTGACCAAGGTGAACCTATATGTTGTTGGAATCCTCCTAAAATAAAACCTTGAACATCGGAACTTGATAAAGCTCCAAGAGGAACTCCACCTGAATCCACATCATTTGTATAACGATTTGTCATGCTATCTGGAATAGTTAATTTACTACCATCTATATAAATACTATATTTTGAGGTGTTTTCATTGTAAGACCATACCACATGTTTCCAAGTATTATACATATCAGGAATACGATTATTTCCTCCATGATCAACCCATTGACCAGACCATGGAATACTAGGAGTAACATCTTTTTGCAAATGAATTTTTAATTGCATTGATGACAAATCTGTACCTTCAATCAATACAAATATATTTCCCCAAAAATCTGAGGTTTTAGGTATCATAAACAAACACTGAGCACCACCTGTATGCTGAGTCGTTTTTATCCACATTGAAGATGTAATACTTGTCAAACCAGAAACACTAGGGTTTATTCCAGAAAAAGTAGCAAAAGCATTTGCTGAACCTTGATAAGCTTTACCAACCATTCCGGTTGAATAAGCAACATTTGTAGCCGTTGGGCTGTTTAAATTTCCTTTTTGGTCTATTAAATTATCTTCAAAAGACATTTTTACGATTAGATTATTAGGTTTAATCTCATCTGAATTTTCAAAACCTCCAATGGGTTCAAAAGGTATAGGTTCATTTGAATCTAAATCTTCACTACAACTAGATATCAATAAACTTATTGCAGTTACTATTATAAAAATTGATTTAAAATTTTTTTTCATTAGTATTAAATTTTTAGTTTACAATTGTCTGATTTTATTAATCGATCAATTCAAATTAATAGTTAGGGTTTTGGATCGAATATCCAACTGATTCGTTAATGAATTGTTGTGGTAACGGAAATAACTCATGTTTTCCAACTATAAATGTTTTACCATGAGCAGCTAATGCTGTTTCTGCTTGACCTGTGCGAACAATATCAAACCATCTATCATGCTCCATCGCAAACTCTATTCTTCTTTCTTTCCAAATTGCAGCTCTTAAAGCTGCTTGTCCAGAAGCAGTTGAATTTATTAATCCTGCTCTATTTCTAACTGCGTTCAACTCCGTTGAAGGATCTTGACCTAATTCATTTTTAGCTTCTGCTCGCATTAACAAAACCTCAGAAAATCGTAAATATCTAATATTAATATCTGTTTCCCAAGCATCAGTATTTGCTGATGAATAAGCTTTAAAATTATATCTCGGATTCTCGACTGTTGTTGGTACAACTCGGCCGTCATACAATGTTGTTCCTGCAAAAATAATGGTTGCATTCATTCTTTCATCACCCGACTCATAAGCATTAAGCAAGCTTTCTGAAGGTGTATTGAATCCCCAACCCCAACCTCCAGCACCACGAGCACCTTGAGTAGCAGAATAGCCTTGAATACCTTTTGCAGGATTTGTTGTTTTACCTTGAATTTCAAAAATGGACTCTTGATTATTCTCACCACTTACTTTAAAAATTTCAGCATAACTTGGTGTTAAAGAATACCCTGTAATTTGATCTGTATAACTTAATACTTCACTCCATTTCTCTTGATATAAAGCAACTTTTGCTAGTAATGTTAATGCAGCTCCTCTTGAAGCTCTTCCTATTTCATCATCAGAATAAGCACCCTTCTCTGGTAATACATCTATTGCAGCTAACAAATCTTGTTCGATAAAAGCATATACATCTTCTTTCGTTCTTCTTGTTAATTGCATTGCTTTATCAGTTTCTGAAGAAGGATTTGGAATATGATCCACAAGAGGTACACCTCCATATAGTCTAACAAGATTAAAATACATAAATGCTCTTAAAAATTTGGCTTCTCCTATTAATCTATCTCTCAGAGCTATATCAGCATTATTTAATTGAGGGATATAATATAAGGCCTGATTACATCTATTAATACCTTGATAATTTCCTTGATAAACTTCTTTAATAGATAAACTTGATGAATTATATGTTAAAGCATCCATTAAATCTTTATCCGTTCCAGTATCACCAGGAGAAGAACCTTTATCTGCGTCATCTGAAGCAATACTTGTCATTCCAATCCAAGAGAATGAACTCATATTGAAATCTAAAAACTTGGAATAAATAGCTGTTACAAAACTTTTAGCTCCTGCATCATTGTTAAGTAATTCTAAATCCGCAGTGGAAATATTTTCTGTAGGTTTCTCTTCTAAATAGTCTTCACTACAACTCAAAAATAGCAATAGAGAAGAAATAGTTAAAGTAAAATAAAATATCTTTTTCATGGTTTTAAAAATTTAAGTTAATACCAAAAACTAATGATCGTAATGTTGGGTAAGCATCAATTTCGATACCTTGCATACCGAAAGGATTACCATCATTATTTAATTCAGGAGAAAAACCTGAAAATTTTTGGATAATAAAAGGGTTAATGGCATTCACATACAATCTTGCTGAAGTAACATACTTTGAAAGTTTTGGTAAAGTATAACCAAAAGTAATATTATTTATCCTTAAGAAATCACCTGATTCTAAATAATAAGTAGATGCAATAGGAACCGCATTAAATGGAGCTGGATTAGCCGCATTCATATTCGTTGGTGTCCAATAATCAGTAGCTAAATCATATTCAATATTTTCTCCTGCAAAACGCTGTGCCTTTTTACCATTATACACTTTTGAACCTGCAGTACCATATGCATCCACTGACAAATCAAAACTTCTATATTTAACTCCTATAGTAAGCCCATAAATTGATTTTGGAATAACTGACCCTACAAACTTCCTATCTGCATTAGTTAAAGCACTTTGAGAAACAACTTCTCCATCTCGGTTATAAAAAGTCATATCTCCATTAGCATCAAATCCTGCATGATCCCATAAGAAAAAACTTCCTAAAGGTTTACCAATAGCATCTTTATTAATTTCTTTAGTATACTGTCCATTTCCTAAACCACCTCCAGTTTGTGCAATAACATTTTCATTCAAACGTTCTAATGTATTTTTATTTTGAGAAAAATTTCCTCCTATCCAATAAGACAAATTATCATTAATCTTATCGTCCCAACGTAGTGAAATTTCATATCCTTTATTTGAAACCGCACCTACAGAAGCATATGTACTATTTGCAGTTCCAGCTGTTAAATAAGGGGCTAATGGAACTATCATATTGTCAGTATCTTTTTTATAAACATCAAAAGACCCTTTTAATCTTCTATCTAATAATTCAAAATCTACACCACCAGATAATTCTTCAATTACTTCCCAAGATAAGGTTGGATCAACAATACTTTCTACTGTTGTACCCGAACTTAAACTGGAACTATCAAATGGATATGTAAGTCCTGTTGCAAAAGGTAGAGTATTTAAAGGAACACTTTGATTTCCTAATTTTCCCCAAGAACCTCTTAATTTTAAGAAATTAATAACTTTATTATCTTCTAGAAAACTTTCTTTAGTAATAATCCAACCTAAACCAACAGAAGGAAATGTTCCCCAACGATAATCTTGTTGAAACTTAGAAGAGCCATCTCTTCTTACTGTACCTGTTAGTAAATATTTATCATTAAATTTATACTGAACACGTCCAAAATAAGACAATAACTTTGAAGCATTTGTTTTACCATCAACTATTGTGTTACTTGCATTTGAAGTAGAAAAATTATAATACCAATAGTTGCTATTAGATGGTACATCTCTATATTTAACATTTGTAGTAGCTAATCCATCATAATAAACGGTTTCGATACCCATTGTGACTTCAACATCATGCTTCTCTGCAAAAACATGATTATAAGTAACAAAGTTGGACCAATTATAATTATAACTACTATTATTGTTTTTATATAACTCGTTGAGAGGATAAGCTGGATCAAATGCTAAATATTGAGCTTCCGTCCTATTTGGATCTGCTGCTAACCAGATATTTTTAGAATCTACAAAATTATAGGATTTAAAAGTGTTATATTCTAAACCAAAAACAGAATTAAATTGCAAATCTTTATATAATTTAACTTCAAAATCTAATCCTCCTAGCAAATTAATGTTACGCTGTTTTTCATTACGAAAATCCAACATAGCTACAGGATTTGCAACATTATTAAAAGAAGAACCTATTTGTCCTACAAAACCATCATTTCCTACAAAAGGAACTCCATATTGTCCATTTGGAAAACGAACAGGAACTGCTGGTGATTGTTTATAAGCAGCTGTAAAAGCTCCAAATGGTTTTGGAGTATTATGCACAATTCCAACATTTATAAACTGTTTTAATGAAATGTTATCATTAAATTTAAATTTATTATTATTACGAAGAGTGACTCTACTATAATCTTGTCCATTTAAAATAGCATCTTCATCATAAAACCCACCACTAAACATATAATTCACACTTTTTGTAGAGCCACTTAAAGAAATATTATTTTGTGTGTAAACACCAGTTTGAGTAATTTCATCAAACCAATTGGTATTCACTGGTTGATCTTGTGAAAAAGTTATAGTACCTAAGGCTATATTAGTATATCTAGCATAATTATTACTACCTGACATTTTTACTAATTTAAGTGGAGTTCTAACACCAACATTAGATTCTACATTAACTTTCATAGTGTCACTCTTTCCCTGTTTTGTTGTAATTATGATAACTCCATTCGCTCCTCTATTTCCATAGATCGCTAATGATGAAGCATCTTTCAAAACATCAAAAGTTGCAATGTCATTTGTATTAATGTTAGAAATATTACCTACTGGCATTCCATCAACTATATATAAAGGACTACGTCCTCCTTCAATAGAATTGATACCTCTAATCAATACAGAAGGTTGTGAACCTGGAGCATCACTGGAACTAATAGTAACACCAGCTACTTTTCCTTGAACAGCTTGGAGAGCATTCTGTACTTTTCGTTCACTTACATCTTCTGCATTTAAAGATACAATTGAAGAAGTATTGTCTATTTTTTTTCGGCTACCATAACCAATCATAACAACTCCCTCTAATTCTGTTACACTTTGTAGCATAACAACACTCATGTCTTTAGAAGCATTTAAAACTAAATCTTCCATTCCAATCATTGTAAACTTAACTTCTTCATCAACTTTTCCAGGAAGCTTAAAAGTTCCATCGAAATTTGATGTTGTAAATTTATTTGACTGTAAAGTATGTATGGTAACACCTGGCAAGGAATTACCAAATTCATCCCTAAT
This sequence comes from Flavobacterium jejuense, assembly GCF_006491595.2. Classification (GTDB taxonomy): domain Bacteria; phylum Bacteroidota; class Bacteroidia; order Flavobacteriales; family Flavobacteriaceae; genus Flavobacterium; species Flavobacterium jejuense. Next base: position 134,763 of record NZ_VEVQ02000001.1, on the reverse strand, counting down.
AGTTCCATTTATATCTTGAGAATAAGAAACAGATGAAAAAATTAAAATGATTAATAATGAATAAAATTTTCTCATTTTGAATTATTAATTTTTTGTTAAGGTTAATTAATCAAATATACAGCTACAACGTTATAATTACTATACTTTTTAGCACTACAATACTACATCAAAAATTAATTAAAAAAGCATAAATATTTAATAATCAGATATTTAATACAATTAAAATTAAATAAAAACACATCAATTAAACATACAAATGATGTATAAATGATGTGTAATAATATGATATACTTTCCTCTTAAAAAATATGTAATTCCTAAAAAAAAAGTCGCTATAATATATTATTCATAAACAAATTAAGATTAACTGAAGAATCTAGAGCCATTTTTTTACGAAGCCTATATCTATGTAGTTCCACTCCTCGGTAACCAATATTCATTAGTGGAGCAATTTCCTTAGAAGATAAATTCATTTTTAAATAAATACACAGTTTTATATCTTTAGAGGTAAGGTTATGGTATTGGTGTGAAATCTTTTTAACAAAATCTTCATTACTTTTTAGCAAATTATCTTCGAATGACTTCCATTCATTTTTATTAATCGTATTAATCTTAATAGCTTTACTAATTTTGGATCTCAGAGAAGCAGAAGAGGTTTCTGAATCCAATATTTTTTGAATACTCTCAATTAATTCCGCTTGTTTCACTATAGAAAGTGATTTTCCTGCCAATTCGTTAGCCTTACTTTGAACCTGATTTTCAAGCATGTGCTTTTCGTATTCTTGCAGTTTTAGTTTATTTTCTGCTTCAATCTCCAACCTATCAATCTCATTTTTATGTCGAAGTTCTTCTTCTTTTAGTCTAATTTTTTGTGTGTATTTGATTTTATTCCATTTGTAATATAAAAAGAATACTAAACCAACTAGAAAGAGGTAACATAATTTCATCCAAATTGAAAAATACCAAGGATTCAAAACGGAAAAATTAAATAGTGCTACTTCTTTATAACTACCTTGATCAATAGTAAAAACTTTAATTATATGATGTCCACTAGATAAATTTTTAAACTCTAAAATACCATTTCCTATATCATTCACTTTCTCATCATCAATACTGTAAAACAAAGTGGCTTTTTTACTTCCAAAATATTCTGAAATAACATACAACAATAATTGTTCTTTAAAAGCAATAGATTCGTTTTCATAAATCAACTTATTTTGAGAAGTATAAGCTTCAATCTTAATTCTTTGGTTTTTAAAATTATATTTTAATGAATCTATTTGAAGAAAGCCATCATCCATATTTAACAGATACTTTTCATCAATATTAAAAATCTTTGTCTCGTTATTAATCAACCTACCTTTATAATACTCTGAAGGAATAGGCATCCAAACAAAAGTATCTTCAAATTGGTTAATAATATATAGAATACCTTCCTTATTAACCATAAAGCTGCTATCATCAATTGGAATAATTTCTTGAATATCTTTAAAATTATCATTAAATGCTTTATGAAGAAGTAATTTATCGTTTACCGTATCTAAAAAGTACCAATTGTCGTCTATATAAAATAGAGCTGTCCCTTTATATTTAAAAAGCTTAACACTATAATCATTTGAAATACTGTTTTGCTGTGTAAGATTAGTAATTTTTTCAAAAGAGTCGTCTTTCTCATTTAGTTTCAATTTGTAAAGCCCTCTATAACCATCTGTAAATAAAAAAACAGAAGGAGTCAACTGAATGAAATCCTTAACTGGTTTCATTTTTTCATTTAACTTTCTTGATGAAGTAAAATCAGTATTATAGAATTTATATAAACCAATATAATTGGATTGAATATAAGCATTTGAATAGTTATCCTTAACCATTTCCCATCCACCAACTAATTCGTTTACCTTTTTATAACCATTAGTATCCGAATATGTAAAAGTACCTTCATTATGTCCTATTACATATTGATGCTGAGTTTTAGTTATATTCCAAACTTGACCCTGTGAATTAGGCAATAATTCCAACTGGTTATCAATAGCCTTAAACACACCATGATTTGTAGCTAAGAGGTATCCATTATTATATTTTGCAATACTATAAACGGTTCCTAATTGTCCTGTATTATCTAAAAAAACTTGATAAGGTGAATTCTGTAAGAGGTATGAAATGCCATTATCTAAACCTAACCAGATATTTTTTTCTTTATCAACAAAAACACTTAAAACTGAATTGTTTCTTAATGCATTAGACCGATTAACATTGTAATACGCATTAGATTTTAAATCAATTACGTATAAACCGTTAAATGCTGTGCCAATCAGCATTTTATTTTCAAAAATGGTAGCCGAAATTATAATTTGAGATTTTAGTTTTTCATTTATTGAATGATTCCATGCCGATAAAACACTACCTTCTTTTTCTACAAAAACGCCATTCTTTTGTGTAAAAAAATAATACTGATTCTTATATTTTTCAATTCCATAAATGATATTATTGTCTATTAATGAATAAGCATTAATTTTTACAAAAGAATCATTTTCAAACTTATATATTCCTTTCCTTACTGTTGCAGCATAAACAAAATTATCTACAATAAAACAATAGGATATTTGAGAAGGAAAATCTTTTTTTATAATTGTTTTATTGTCATAAATAAAAAGTTCATTAAACGATTGGAAATAGATTTTAGAGTTCACTTCAAAAATTTTCCAAATTTCTTCACTTTTTGAATTATTTTCAAAAAAGTTCTTTTGATCTGAAAGTGATGTATAAATCATCTTACCTTCAATCCTTTCCCAATAACCAAATTCGTTATAAGAACCAGAATAAATCTTAGAACCATAAGAAAAAACAGAACGAATTATGGATTTATTGGGCAAAGTATATTTTTCCCATTTTACACCGTCAAAACGAAGCAAGAAGCTATTATTTGCAAAATACATAGCACTATCATTCCCTTGAGTTAAACTCCAAACTTGATTATCACCAGCATAATCCTGCTTTGAATAATTTTCAACAAAAGGCAACGTCTCTTGACCAAATAATTTTAATACAAAAAAGAATATAAGAAATATAAAAATGCAAGTATTTTTCATCAGATTATTTTCTAATCAAATATAGCATAAGTTATTTTAAATGAAAAAATCCTAAATTAATTTAGGATTTTTTCATTTAAAACTTACTCTTTATCATCTACATAATCCTGCAAATAAGAAAATCGTGGTGTCAACTTTCCATTTTCGGTTACTTTGGCTCTAGCCAAAACACCATCAGCATCATTAGTGTAAAAAGCTGGAATAACATGATTTAAAAATAGTTTTCCAAAACCTTCACTAGCATCTTTGGGTAATTCACAAGGTAAATTATCAACCGCCATAACCCAAATAGCTGCTGGATGAGACAAAGAAACTTCTTTGTGTTCACTAGGCAAATACCCATAAACAGGATCTGCAATTGTACTTGGCCTTAAAGTACAAGCTATCGGTCCGTCGATATCGCAAGAAACATCAGCAACAACCTTTAAACTGCATTTAGGTGAACGAAGCATTTCTTTAGACAAGATAACAGGAGCATTATTACCATGAAAATGACCTGCTATAAATAAATCAGAAACTTCAGAAAATCTTTCAAAATCTGATTCATATTCGGTTGGATTCTTGTAAAAATCTTGCTTACCAGATTGGGTTCCATCTTTTCTTTTATTATAATCTAGAACATCTATAAAAGTATAAACAGGTTCAGCATATTTTTTAGTTAAATAGTTTTCAACAGATACTTGCTTAATTTTCATAGCATCCAGCATCTCTTTAGCGCCATGAGCTACTTTTCCACTTCCTGTTAAAACAATTTTAATATAGGGCAAATGATTGCGTTTTAATCGTTCAATCAAAGCTTTTTGATCTGGTAAATCTTCTGCTTTTGTCAAATTAAATAAATCAAACTTAATCCCAAAAGCTCTGATACCATTATAAGCTCCAACAATTCCAGCATAGCGACCAAAACCAATTAACCTTGCATTATTGGCATCAACTATCGTCTCATGATCGTATAAGGTTATATTTTTATCTAAAACAGCTTTTAAAAGTTTTCTATTATAAGGTTGCTTCTTAATAGTATGTGAAAAGAAAAAATAACTTTTATTAGGAATTAATGCATTAATAGGCACCTCTTTAACACCAAATAAAACATCACAACCAGAGACATCTTCAGTAACTTCAAACCCTTTTTCAACATAATCAGTATCTGGAAAAATTCTGATATCTGAAGTCTCTACCGTAATAGAAGCCTCAGGAAATTGTTTTTTTAAATTAACTAACTCCTCTGGTGAGAAAACCACACGTCTATCTGGTGGATTCTTACGTTCCTTTATAATTCCGAATTTCATTTGTTATTTTTATGTTAAGTTTTACAAGTAATGTTACAAATATAACTTTATAGATTTCTAAAAACAACTTTTTTTTAATGGAAAAAATAGTGTAATTTTGGCACACTTTTAGATGTATAGATAATCTGAACGTGAGAAATGAAATAATTCCTTTTTCAAAAAGTTCAAAATTCTGATTTCTAAATTCTAACTTCATTTGGGGTCGACTGGTTTTGACAGCGAGTGGAATTGAGAAGTAAGCACGTCGAGCATTGTACTTTTGGCTCGTAAATAATAATCGTACAAACACACAAACGGCGAAAATAATTACGCTTTAGCTGCTTAATCTGAATTATAGTAAGATTTGCCTAGTTCCGACAAGGTCGGAAAGCTAGATTCACCTCGAAATCCTTGGTTTATGGAGTTTGATTTAGGTGAACCGTAAAAGTAAACCTAGGAAAGGTAAAGCTTTAAATCCTTTCTGACATTAATAAAGCTAAGCAAAGAGTGGCTGTTTCTGGTCTAGCTTTTTGTCGAAAATTTAAACAGAAACTAAACGCGTAGAAAGCTCTTCGATTGCTTGTTTGGACGAGAGTTCGATTCTCTCCGACTCCACTTTTTAAAATTCATTTTAAGCTAAAAGCCTTTAAATCATATGATTTAAAGGCTTTTTTGTTTTTCATAGTATTCAAATTATTCATAAAATCTCAAAAGACTGGTGCTATAATCGGTTACCCTAAAAAATTCAAATCTTGGGTAACCGAATTTTAAGCTAGCCCAATTATAGCAAGCTGTTCAAAAGATAAACATCTTGACTATAGAAGAATAAAAAACTAATTTGATAACTATAATAAGTCACCACAAAATGAAACACAAAATGTCAATCCTTTTCTACGTGAAAAGTTCTAAAGCAGCCAAAAACGGCTTATTACCCATTTACCAAAGAATAACCATAAATGGAACAAGGATAGAATTAAGCATTTCAAGATTTGTAGAAAAATCAAAATGGAATACAGCTGCAGGTAAAATGAAAGGTAATTCTGAAGAAACCCGATTAATAAATAGTCATCTAGACATTCTAAGAAACAAAGCTTACGAAACAGAAAAATGGATGATTAATAATAATCAGGAAATCAATGCACAAACTTTTAAAAACAAACTTTTAGGCATTGAAGAAAAAACCAGAAAACTAATTGTAATTTTTGAAGACCATAACAAAAAAATGAACGAATTGGTCGGTAGAGAATTTTCAATTAATACCTTTAAAAAATATGAAACGACCTTGAGTCATACCAAAGAATTTTTAAAAAACTGCTATTCAATTAATGATATATCAATAAAGCAAGTTGATATTGCCTTTATAAACGACTTTGATTATTATTTAAGAAACTCCAAAAATTGTAATAATAATTCGACTATAAAGTACATTAGAAACTTTGGAAAGATAATCAAACAATGTTACTTTAACGGATGGATTGACAAAGACCCATTCCTAAATTACAAAGGAAAAGTTAGAGAAGTTGAAAGAGTTTATCTAGACCAGGAAGAAATAGAAACTTTGCTTAACAAAGAATTCAAAATAAAAAGATTGGATTTAGTAAGAGATATGTTTTTGTTTAGTTGCTTTACCGGACTAGCTTATATTGATGTTTTCAACTTGACAAAATCACATATTATAATCGGAATCGATGGAGAAAAATGGATTTCAACTCATCGTCAAAAAACAGAATCAGCTTCTAAAATTCCCATATTACCTGTTACCCAATCGATTATTGAAAAATATGAAAAACACCCACAATGCTTAAATGAGAATCGCTTACTCCCTATCCTATCCAACCAAAAAATGAATGCCTATTTAAAAGAACTTGCAGACATATGTGAAATTCCTAAAGAATTGACGTTTCACATTGCTCGTCATACTTTTGCTACAACTGTAACACTTACAAATGGTGTTCCTATAGAAAGCGTAAGTAAAATGCTAGGACATAAAAATTTAAGAACAACCCAGCATTATGCAAAAGTTTTAGATAAAAAAGTAAGTGAAGACATGATGGTCCTAAGAGCTAAATTTGAATATAAATATAATAAAATCGACAAAAGTCTTAAATATTCGCATAAAATTTAGTAAAACATTAGAAACATTTTAACAATAAAATCAACAAGTTTTAGTTTTATTTGAAGTTGTTTGTTACATATTATGTTTGTTTGTTTCATTTTAAGTTTGTTATTATGGATAACTATTCCTATGACTTTTTTACCGAGTTTGAAAAAGAATTCGAGAGCATTAAATCTAAAAATAGTAGTATTATTAAAAAATGTCATGCAGTAATAGCCTTTATAGAGCAAGAACTACAAGAACTATTTTCATGGTTAAAAAAATATAAATTTAATACTCCAGAAGAAGAAATACACTTCTTTAAAATAATTAAACCTAGCATAGTTGCTAAACTAATTTACTACAAGGAGATTTTAAATATCGAAAGTAATTTACCAGCTTCAAAGAAAAATAAAATTAAGCACTATGAGAAGTCTTTAAATAAGATTCATAAACATTCAAAAAGCAACAAACAGTTTTTTGAATATTATAGAGCTAGAGCCTCTCATAATGACCAACTTTACTTTATTAGATCTAATAGTAGAAACATTCTGCATGATGATTGCATTTATATTAATTATGATTCAAAATTATCAACTAGTCATGATTATTTAATAGCAACGATGATAGCTTACGATACATTAACCACATATTTAGAAAACAGAATTGAAGAATTAGAAACTAATTGCTCAATTATACACCCTAGTAATGACAACCTTTTAAACTGGTCTGGTTCAAAAGTGGACTTAGTAGAACTTGTGTATTCATTGCATCATACTAAGTCATTTAATAATGGGAATTCAGATATCAAAGAAATAGCTGCATACTTCAGTAAGATGTTTAATATCGAAATTGAAGAATCAATTTATAGGAGCTATTTAGATATCAAAGCAAGAAAAATAGATCGAACCAAATTTCTCACCCAATTATCAGACACACTCAATCACAAAATAAATGAAGAAGAAAAGTAATTCCCAACCTCTTACCAAGTTGGGAATTCTCTATTATGACGCTTTTTAAAATCACTTTTTGAAATTACTTCTAATCACATCAATACAACTAAAGTTGTAAAGCTACACGGCTACTAACTTTCTTTCCATTTGTATAAAAATCGTTCCCAACTTGGGAATACCTTGGGAATAAAAATCACTCAAATGAGGTTGTTTTGTCTTGTAACAATTTAAACAATTTCATTATGAATTTACAGGCTAAAAAACTCTTCCCAGAAATCGAAAACATCGAATTATTAAATCATCAAATAGTAACCAAAAGAGACCTACTAAATTTTGGCAATGTACTACTAAATGAAATTAATAACAGCACAAGCAAAGTAGAAAAACCAGCACAATGGCTAAAATCTGCTGAGGTTAAAAAACTCTTACGCATCTCTCCAGGTACTTTACAAAATCTTAGAGTAAATGGAACTTTAAACTACAAACGCATTGGAGGCATACTGTACTACAAACACGAGGACATAGAAAAAATGCTAAACCAATAAAAGTTAAGTAGGTAAGCACTAATGAATCGTCACTTCGAGGTATCATTTTTACGCTAAAAAAAGGAATATAAAATGACGTTTTAAAATATTTTAAACAATTGATTTTCAATATATTAAATTAAAACGTCAATGGAAGTGATTTTTAAAAGTAAAAATGCCAATTTTTTCTTTTAAAAATAGTATCGAGAAGCTCAAAAAAGAATAACTAATAACTCACAAAATGAATTACATAAAACACCTCACAGGATTCTTTGAAAAAGTAACCACAGATTACGACCTCAACCCTACACACATAAGTCTATACATGGCTATTTTTCAATTATGGAATCAAAACAGATTTCAAAACCCTATATCAATTTCAAGAGATGAGTTAATGCGTATTAGCAAAATTTCATCAACAGCAACGTATCACAAATGCATTAAAGAGTTGCAAGAAAGAGAATACATACAATACAACCCTTCTTTCAATCCATTTAAAGGATCAACGCTCAATGTGCTAAGCCTTGATTTTTATACGAAACCACTAGTGAAAAAAGACATTAAAAACTTCATAAATAAAGAAGCAACCCTATTAAAAAATAGCCTAGTCAATGAACAGCTTAATGAACAGGCACTAAACAAGCACCAAACAAGTACTAAACATGTACCTTATATAAACAATACAAACACTATAAACCTTGCAAACGAACAAATTCAAAAAAATGAAAAATTGAATTTAAAAATAGAAGAAGATACAAATGAAAAAGAAACCCAAAAAAAGTTGCGCGAAAAAAAGGTAATTGCTGAGCTTGGTCGAAGTGGTACAAAACAGCAATCAATTCCTCCTGACAAAAACGAAGTAATAACATATTTCCATGAAAAAAATGCACCAGAGATTGAAGCAGAGAAATTTTACAACCATTTTGAAAGTAATGGATGGCTCGTAGGTGGAAAAACAAAAATGAAAGATTGGAAAGCAGCCATACGCAATTGGCTTCTAAACAGTCAAAACTTTAATAAAAGACCTACACAAAATTTCGTAGGAACACAAAAACCACAACCACATCATTTACAAACCGCAACACACAAAAATTATGGAGAACCACTTTAAAATAGAAAGCACATTCGAAATCAAAAAAAGTTATAAGATTTATGACGTAATACAATGCTATAATTATTTAGAATACCATGGAAAACAAACCTATGGACATAGTTTCAAAATTCAAGAAGAAGACAAACCAGTAATCTTAAAACTATTAATTTATGCCATCAGAGATAAAGAAAATGCTTTAAAACTAGGAATTGATGTCAATAAAGGTATTTTATTATCAGGTCCTATTGGTTGCGGTAAAACTTCAATTATACATTTACTAAAACCGTTCATGTACCAGAAGTACGAATACAAAATCAAAACCTGTAGAGAAATAGCCTATGAGTTTGCAAAACAAGGCTATGAAGCTTTACAACCCTACACAATGAAAGCGATGAATCAAACTAGATTATCAGGTTTTTGTTTTGATGATTTAGGAGCAGAACAACAAATAAAACATTTCGGTAACGATTGTAATGTAATGGCAGAAATACTTATAAGTCGTTATGAAAACTTCATAGAGAACAATTCAATTACACATCTTACTACAAATCTCTCAGCTTCAGAAATTGAAAAACATTACGGAAACCGTTTGCGCTCTAGAATGAGAAATATGTTTAATCTGATAAGTTTTGAAAGTGAGAGTTTGGATAAAAGAAAATAAACAACTAGCAAAAATTTAAAACTGCACACTTAAAACTTTTAACCGTAAACTAGTATAATCATGAACAAAATACTAAACAATAGACAATTAAAAACCATCCAAAACTTCTGGAGATGGATAGAAGATAACGAAACAAACATCTACAATGCAATGGCATTAGGAATCAAAACAGACGAAGTTATGCAACACCTGGAAAGAAACCTCAACTATGTTTCCAAAAGACTAGGCTACATAATCGTTTGTGAAAGAGAAGGAGTAAAATTATATATAACTGCCTTCGGACAAAGGAAACTATTCCCAAAATTAATAGCCTTAGAAGAAACGATACCAAAGCTTACACAGCTAATACCTTCAGCATTTATAAAACCAATAGCCAACAAAGAACCCTACCGGAATAAGCAAGATGACTATTTTGTTTTTTCAGAAATCAAAGTAAAAATAAGTGACCTATACCTTCAGTTAGATGACTTCAATACTACTTCAAAAAAAATAAACATCACTGTATTCCATCCATACAAGGAAACAAAAAACCTATATGAGGCAATAGAAACAATGATAGCTCTTGTAATAGGTGAAGTAGCATTTAAAAAGCATGTAAAAAATATTGAAATTAAACCAATAGCTAACAATACAAACGGTTTATTACAACTCATAGAATTAGACGAATACATAACTTATCTATATTCTTATGTGGCTTTCAAGAGGATTAAGATTTAAAAAAAATGGCATAGATTACGGTTTTCATAATTTTCATTCCATTGCTTTGTTATATATTTGTTTAATTGTATATAAATGCCAAATAACAATAGTACTATTTTAAATAAGAAAAATATAAAGTTACAAAAACAAAATAAATGACAAGCACAATACAAAGAGCTGAATTACAAGCCAAAATATGGAAAATTGCCAATGAAGTAAGAGGTTCAGTAGATGGGTGGGATTTCAAACACTTTGTCTTAGGGGCTCTTTTCTATCGGTTTATAAGTGAAAATTTCACAAATTATATCGAAGGTGGTGATGATAGTGTCAACTATGCTAATTACCCAGATAAAGACATTACACAAGAAATAATTGATGACGCTGTAAAAACAAAAGGATACTTTATTTATCCAAGTCAATTGTTTGTAAATATTGCGAAATCGGCTAAAACCAATCCAAATCTTAATACTGATTTAAAAACAATTTTCACGTCAATTGAAACTTCTGCAAATGGGTATCCATCGGAAGAAGATATAAAAGGATTATTTGCCGATTTTGACACAACTAGTTCGCGATTAGGTAACACTGTTGAAAGCAAAAATAGCCGTTTAACTTCTGTTTTGAAAGGTGTTGAAGAACTAAACTTTGGTAATTTTGAAGAAAGTGAAATAGAACTTTTTGGTGATGCCTACGAATTTCTTATTGGCAATTATGCAGCCAATGCTGGTAAATCGGGTGGTGAGTTTTTTACACCGGTGCATGTATCAAAATTAATTGCACAATTGGCAATGCACAAACAAGAAAAAGTAAATAAAATTTATGATCCTGCGGCAGGTTCTGGTTCTTTACTGCTTCAAGCAAAAAAGCATTTTGATGCGCATATCATTGAAGAAGGATTTTTTGGCCAGGAAATAAATCATACTACTTATAATTTGGCTCGTATGAACATGTTTTTGCACAACATCAATTACGACAAGTTCAATATAGCTTTAGGCGATACACTGCATCATCCTCACTTTATTGATGATAAACCGTTTGATGCTATCGTTTCGAATCCTCCTTATTCGGTAAAATGGATTGGTGATGACGACCCAACGCTTATAAATGATGACCGTTTTGCACCAGCTGGTGTGCTAGCTCCTAAATCAAAAGCAGATTTCGCTTTTGTACTGCATGCATTGAGCTATCTTTCAAGTAAAGGAAGAGCGGCATTAGTTTGTTTTCCTGGTATTTTTTACCGTGGTGGTGCCGAACAAAAGATTAGAAAGTATTTGGTGGATAATAATTTTGTAGAAACCATCATCTCTGTAGCACCCAATTTGTTCTATGGTACTTCAATAGCAGTAACAATTCTGGTGCTTTCAAAACATAAAACAGATAATACAACACAGTTTATAGATGCAAGTGGTGAAGATTTTTTCAAAAAGGTAACCAACAACAATTTGATGACCGATGCACATATTGAAAAAATAATGGAGCTATTTGATAGCAAAGAAGATGTAAAGTTTGTTTCAAAATCTATTTTAAATTCCAAAATTGAAGAAAACGATTATAATTTATCGGTAAGTTCTTATGTGGAAGCAAAAGACAATCGTGAGAAGATTGATATAGTTGAATTAAACAAAGAAGTTGCAAAAACAGTAAAAAAAATTGATAAACTACGTGCTGATATCAATACAATTATAAACGAAATTGAAGCATGAGTTATTTAGATAAATTATTAGAAGATGTTGAAGTCAAATGGAAGCCATTGGGCGAATTTGCTGATTATGAACAACCGACCGATTATTTAGTGGATTCAAAAAATTATGATGATAATTTTCTAACTCCTGTATTGACTGCTGGTAAGACTTTTATTCTCGGATATACTGATGAAACTGATGGTATTTATAAAGCCTCAGAAAACCCTGTTATAATTTTTGATGATTTTACAACCGCTAATAAATGGGTTGATTTTGATTTTAAAGCTAAGTCATCAGCAATGAAAATGATAACATCTAAAGATGAATCTAAAGCTTTATTAAAATATATTTATTATTGGTTAAATACCTTGCCAAGTGACTTAATTGATGGCGACCATAAGCGTCAATGGATTAGTAATTATTCTAGAAAACTAATCCCAATCCCTTGCCCAGAAAACCGAAAAAAATCACTCGAAATACAACAAAAAATTGTTGGAATTCTTGATTCATTTACAGAGCTTACAGCAGAGCTTACAGCAGAGCTTACAGCACGTCAAAAACAATACCAATTTTACAGAGAGCAATTGTTGCGTTTTAATGAAAAAGAAGTAAAACATTTATCCTTAGGTGATGAAAATATCGGCAAATTTATTCGTGGTGGTGGTTTGCAGAAAAAAGACTTTACAGAAACAGGAGTTGGTTGTATTCATTACGGTCAAATCTATACGTATTATGGAACATATGCAGATAAAACCAAATCATTTGTTTCTGAAGAATTTGCGAAGAAAGCAAGAATGGCAAAATATGGAGATTTAGTAATTGCAACCACCAGTGAAAATGATGAGGATGTATGTAAAGCAGTAGCTTGGCTTGGAGATGAAGAAATAGCTATAAGTAGTGATGCTTGTTTTTATAGCCATAATTTGAATCCAAAATACGTTACTTACTTTTTTCAAACAGAGCAATTTCAAAAACAGAAAAGACCTTTTATAACAGGTACAAAAGTCAGACGTGTAAATGCAGATGATTTGGCTAAAATTAAAATACCTGTTCCTTCCAAAGAAGAACAAGAACGCATAGTATCTATTTTAGACAAATTTGACATTTTAACAAATTCTATAAGCGAGGGTTTGCCAAAAGAAATAGAATTAAGAAAAAAACAATACGAGTATTATAGAGATTTGTTACTAACATTTCCAAAAGATAATTTAGAAGAATAGTGGTTATGCAAAGTGAAATCATCATTTACCAAACCGAAGACGGGCAAACTAAAATCCAAACCCGCTTAGAAAACGAAACCGTTTGGCTCAATCAAGAGCAAATGGCAGAACTGTTTCAAAGAGACAGAAGCGTAATAACCAAGCATATAGGTAATATTTTCAATGAGGGCGAACTGGAAGAAAAAAGCAATGTGCAAATTTTGCACATTAGTAGTTCAGACAAACCAGTAAAGTTTTACAGCCTTGATGTTATCATTTCTGTTGGATATAGAGTAAAGTCGCTTCGTGGCACACAATTTCGTATTTGGGCAACACAACGATTAAGAGAATACATTGTAAAAGGTTTTACAATAAATGATGATCTGTTGAAAGAAGCAGGCGGTGGCAATTATTTTGATGAGTTATTGGCAAGAATCAGAGACATTCGCTCCTCTGAAAAAGTGTTTTGGCGAAAAGTACTCGACATTTATGCCACAAGTATAGATTATGACGGTAAAGCAGAAGTATCAATCCTATTTTTTAAAACGGTTCAAAACAAAATGCACTGGGCAGCACACGGAGAAACAGCAGCCGAAACTATTTATAAACGCATTGATGCTACTAAACCTAATTTAGGGTTAACCAATTTTAAAGGAGAAAAACCAACAAAAAAAGAAATTGAAGTAGCTAAAAACTATTTAAACGAAAAAGAATTAGATATACTCAACCGAATGGTAACGGCTTATTTAGAATTAGCAGAATTACAAGCCCTTAACAGAAAACCAATGTATATGAAAGATTGGATAAACCGTTTAGACAACTTTATAAACATGACTGGAAGTGAAATTTTGACGCATTCAGGAACGATTAGCCATCAAAAAGCATTAGATAAAGCACATCTAGAATATGGTAAATACAAAGAGCAGACGAAAAATGAGCTTTCAAATGCCGAAAAAGATTTTATAAAACAAATAGATACTACTGCCAAGAAATTAAAAAAATAAGAATTAAAATATGAGTGCGTCACAGTATAAAACCATAGCAGAATCGAACAATTTTATTGTTTTAGATAAATACACCAAGTATTCTGAGGTAAATGAAGCACCAACTGTTTATCAAACAGAGGCCGCTTTGGAGAAAGAATTTATCCAAGACTTAATCAATCAAGGGTATGAAAATCCTAATCTGACGACTTTGGAGGCTATGTTAGCCAACATAAGAGTACATCTACAAGTACTCAATGATATGGAGTTTTCTAACAGTGAATGGTCTCGTTTTGTGGAGGAATATTTAGACAAACCAAGTGATAGTAGTATAGATAAAACAAGAAAGTTACAGGAAAACTATATTTACGATTTTGTATTTGATGATGGACACATCCAAAATATTTATCTAGTCGATAAAAAAAATATAGCTCGTAATAAAGTACAGGTTATTTCACAATTCGAACAAAAAGGAACGCATTCAAATCGCTACGATGTAACTATTTTAGTGAATGGTTTACCATTGGTACAAGTAGAATTAAAAAAACGTGGGGTAGCAATTCGTGAAGCATTCAACCAACTGCATCGATATAGTAAAGAAAGTTTTAATAGTGAAAATTCACTCTTTAAATATTTACAAGTATTTGTAATATCAAACGGAACAGATAGCCGTTATTTTGCTAACACAGTTAAACGAGATAAAAACAGTTTCGATTTCACTATGAACTGGGCAAAAGCAGATAATTCTTTGATTAAAGACCTGAAAGACTTTACAACAACTTTTTTTGAGAAAAGAACGTTGTTAAATGTATTACTTACTTATTCAGTTTTTGATACAAGCGATACCTTGTTAATTATGAGACCTTATCAAATTGCCGCAACAGAAAGAATGTTATGGAAAATAGAGAGTTCATTTCAATCTAAGATTTGGTCAAAAACCGAAAGTGGAGGTTATATTTGGCATACTACAGGTTCTGGTAAAACATTGACAAGTTTTAAAGCAGCTCGCTTAGCCACACAATTAGATTTTATAGATAAAGTTTTTTTTGTGGTAGATCGTAAAGATTTGGACTTTCAAACCATGAAAGAGTACCAACGCTTTTCTCCAGATAGTGTCAATGGTTCTGATAGTACAGCTGGTTTAAAAAGAAATATTGAAAAACAGGACAATAAGATTATAGTCACAACTATTCAAAAGTTGAATAACCTGATGAAAACCGAGGGAGATTTAGCTATTTACCAAAAACAAGTGGTATTCATTTTTGATGAAGCACATCGTTCTCAATTTGGTGAAGCACAAAAGAACTTAAACAAAAAGTTTAAAAAATTCTATCAATTTGGTTTTACAGGTACTCCAATATTTCCACAAAATGCTTTAGGTGCTGAAACAACAGCAAGTGTATTTGGTCGAGAATTGCACTCTTATGTAATAACAGATGCCATTAGAGATGAAAAAGTACTAAAATTCAAAGTAGATTACAATAATGTGCGTCCAAAGTTTAAGGGTATCGAAACAGAACAAGATGAGAAAAAATTAACTGCTGCAGAAAACAAAAAAGCATTTTTACATCCTGGGCGTATCAAAGAAATTTCGCAATACATTCTCAATAATTATAGAATAAAAACACACAGAAATCAAGGAGGTAAACAAGGTTTTAATGCCATGTTTGCTGTTAGTAGTGTGGATGCAGCTAAATGTTATTATGAAGAATTAAACTGTCTACAAAAGGAAAGTGAAAAGCCTTTAAATATTGCAACGATATTTTCCTTTGCTGCTAACGAAGAGCAAAGTGCTGTAGGTGAAATACCTGATGAAAGCTTTGAGCCAACTGCAATGGATAGTAGTGCAAAAGAGTTTTTAAGTAAAGCTATCAATGACTATAATGTCATGTTTAAAACGAGTTATGGTGTTGAAAGCAAAGAATTTCAAAACTACTATCGTGACCTTGCCAAACGTGTTAAAAGTAAAGAAGTTGATTTAATTATTGTAGTAGGAATGTTTCTTACTGGTTTTGATGCACCAACACTAAATACATTATTTGTAGATAAGAATTTACGATATCATGGATTAATGCAAGCATTTTCAAGAACCAATCGTATATATGATGCTACAAAAACCTTTGGAAACATTATTACTTTCAGAGATTTAGAAACTGCTACTGTGGATGCCATAACATTATTTGGCGATAAAAACACTAAAAATGTAGTACTTGAAAAAAGTTACAAAGAATATTTAGAGGGCTTTACAGATATTTCAACAGGACAAGCACGAAGAGGTTTAAAGGATGTTGTTAATGAATTAAATGAAAAGTTCCCGAACCCAGATGAAATTGTAACAGAAAAAGACAAAAAAGAGTTTTCAAAACTATTTGGTGAGTACTTGAGAGTAGAAAACATACTTCAAAATTATGATGAGTTTACCAATCTTAAAGCACTTCAAGCAATAGATATAAATAATGCTGAAGCTTTGGAAGTATTTAAAGAAGCTCACTTTATAACAGACGAAGAATTAGCAACAATGCAAGAGATTAGTTTGTTGCCTGAAAGAACCATTCAAGATTATCGCTCAACATATAATGATATTCGAGATTGGTTAAGACGTGAGAAAAACGGTAAAGAATCAGAAGAATCAGATATTGATTGGGATGATGTGGTATTTGAAATAGACTTGCTTAAATCACAAGAAATAAACCTTGATTATATTCTTGAATTAATTTTTGAGCATAATAAAAAGAACAAAGACAAAGCCACTTTGATAGAAGAAATCCGTAGAGTAATTAGAGCAAGTATTGGCAACAGAGCAAAAGAAAGTTTAGTGGTAGATTTCATTAATGAAACAGACCTTGAGGTTATTCAAGATAAAGCCAATGTAATAGACTCTTTCTTCAAATATGCACAGGAAAAACAGAAAAAAGAGGCTTCAGAATTAATAACTGAGGAAAATTTAAATGAGGAAGAAGCAAAACGATACATAATTACATCATTAAAACGTGAATTTGCCAATGAAAACGGAACAGAACTCAATACGATTTTACCAAAAATGAGTCCTTTAAACCCTCAATATTTGACAAAAAAACAAAGTGTTTTTCAAAAAATAGCCACATTCGTAGAGAAATTTAAAGGCGTTGGAGGTCAATTATAAATAACTTTATAATAGTATTTAAGGTAGATTAAACCAAACATTCTGTCAAGCTTTTCAAATCCTCCTAAATTTAGTATTGAAAATTTATTATGGTATTTGCCATAGTAACGCTTGTATTTGAAAAGTTGTATTTGAAAAGTTGAAAAAACGTATATTTATATTAATTACCTCATTCACCTGCACAAAAATCGCTCCCAGTCCAATTATTCCTGGCATCAATGCTGCTGTTTGCTTCATTTCGTTAATTTTTATTATTTGCAGAAAAAATCGAGGTTATATGAACTCTTCACCCTAAATGATGCTATCTTCGTCAAAACTAAATAACAATCGTATTATTAATTTGACAAATACCTACAAACAACTTTTCCTAAAATTCAATCATAAAAGTTAAAAAATATAAATTAATCTTAAAGTCATTCTTTTAAGATACTACAAAGTGACAAAGAGCCTAACATACAACCACCTTTCAAATGCTCTTAAAAAAATACAGTCACACTTTTTGGCACTTTCTGATAAACCATTCCTTCCTCCCCAACAAAAAAAACGTATACTTCGCAATTTGTGTTGTGACTTAAATAGTCATTATTAACATAAATATTTTACTAAAACGAATTTATATGATAAAGAACACTCACAAAAATATTTCTTCCCATTCTTGGTATATTGTTCCAATCAGCAAAAGTAGAATATTCACTATCTAAAATGTTTTCAATTCCAACCTTTAGGTTTAGTTTGCTTTTATCTATGTCAAATGCATAATTGGATGTGAAATTTATTATAGCAAAATCAGGTTTTTTAATTTCACCATATTTTGGAGCATAATTATTGTGCATTAAATTCCCTAAAACTGCAATTTCAGAACTAAATTTATTTTTCTTAAACAATAATTTGCTACTATAGGATAAAGGACTAATAAAAGGCAAATTTTCATTATCACTTCCTTTTCCATAACTATAAGTCAATTGATTCATCCATTTTAAATCGTTTGACAAATAAGTTTCAAAATCAAAAACCGATTTAATTAATGTTGCATAATCTAAACCATTATAAATCTTTACACCACTTGATCCAATTGTCATAGGAAGTATTGAAGAATCAGGTGTTCCAATAATGTAATTTGAAATATGAAAATGCGAAGTTGTCAATGAAGTTTTGAATCTTGAAGGTTTGTAACTAATAGCAAAAGAACCTTCAACAGATTGTTCATTTTTTAAAGCAGGATTTCCTACATAATCAAATCGATCGAAACTATTAAATAAATAAAATCCATAAGCTTCAGAAATTGATGGAGCTCTTTCTCCATAAGCTAATCCAAAATTAAAGCCAAAGTTTTCTTTTTGCCAATTATAATTTGAAGCTAAACTTTTAAGTATTCTGCATTTCTCGGATTCCATATTTGGATAAAAAATTTGCAAACTTTCTAATCCAAACATACTTTTAATTTGATTAAGATGATTTCCAATACCAGCAGAAATTTTTATACTTGAATTAGTATTAACGGCATAAGTATTATCCAAATAAATTCCGTTATAAAAAGTAACAACATCAGGCCAAGTTAACATAAACATTATATTTTCGTTTGGGTCATTTGGATACATTGTCATTTCGGCTTTTGAACGATTGTAAAATGAATTCAAAGTAGCTAAAAAGTTGTTTTTTTTCAATTTTCCATTCAAATTCAAATACATTCCATACGTATCACTCCAACCAGGCATATCCATATGAATAGGGACATTTGGACGTTTGGTATCATCCATTGTGTGAGTTATAGTATTGTAATAAATTTTGGTTTCAAGTTTATTTACAATTGAATTTAAAGGTAAATATTCAAATTTTAATGAAGTAATTAAAGCTTTCGCTAAAGAAACATCCATTGGTAAAGCAGGATAACCAACATCAGATGCTTTGTCATAAATAACAGATCCTTCAAAATATTTATTTTTATTTAATAAATAACCCGCTGTACTTGACATATTTATTTTTCTGAATTGCGAAAATGCAACTTCATTAGTATTACCAGCTTTGTAATTTTCTGCATCACGAAACATAATATTGTTGTCTATAAAAAACAAACTGTTCAAATAATTTAAAGCACCACCAATTATTTTTTGTTGGTTATTAAACTCATATCCAGAATTGACATATCCATTAATACCTTTTGTACCAAAGTTACTTTTACTTCTTTTTAAATCCAATGAACCACCAATAGTAGGACCATGACAACTACCACTTTGACCAGAAGAAATTTCAGCTTCCGAAAGATTTGAAACTTCTACATAAGCTGTAATTGGATCCATTTTATCAGTACAAGCACCAAAAATTCGCATACCATCAATAGTAACAACGGTTCTTTCGGTACTCATATTATTGATATTTGGTTCCCAAGCATAACCACCTCTTTTTATCATTTCGACTGTTCCGGCTTGTTGAAGGTATTCGTCAATCGTAGCTAGAGGTTTAAACTGTTTTTGTTCTAATTGCGCTTGTTTACCAATAAGAATAACTTCCGTTAAATCAATTTTTTTTAAAGAATCTACTTCTTTTTTTTGGGCAAAAAGGGAAGAAATACTAAACGATATAACAATGAAATATAAATTTTTCATTTTTTTGAGATAAAGATTTTCTACGAATCGAAAATCAATTATTGTAAGATTCGAAAAACTAAAAAGGCCAAAAATAATGTTTTGACCTTTTTAATATTTTGTTTAGAACTCTAATTCTAAATAAATACTGCTTGATGTATTAGTTTCATTGATTGTTTCACCTTTTAAAACTTCACTTAAGTCATTAACTAATTGTAAATTAATTTTCCAATAACCAGTCATTGTTAATGATAGTTTCCCTCTGTATAATTTATCAGTTGACTGTGTTAAATCTACATTATTAGGAGACCCATGATTTCCCATGCTTGGCATTCTTGGATCAATTTTAATTTTAAAATCATCTACAACAGGAAAAGACATCATGTTTTCCATTTTGTATAGTCCACATGTTACATCATTCAAAGCAACTTTAGGATTGTTAGGCTCAATCATTGCAATGATATATCTTTTGTTATCTGAACCCATAAAAGAAGTTACGCTTTGTTTTGCAGAAGCAGGAACATTTACAACAGCAGTAGCTGTATAATCACTGTCAGCAATAGTGTAATCTACTTTTAAATCCCAATATTCTGTAGCATTTTGAGCCATTTGAAAAATAATATACCCGTTGTATAATGTTTCTTTTGAAGCTGTTTTTACAATTTCCGATTTTGGACAAGAATGATTCATCATAGCCATGTGCATTACTGGCATCCAAGAAATAGTTGCGTTTTTTTCGTATTCGTTTGTGGTTTTATTTTTGATTCGAAGTGATATAGCATTGTAACCTTGCTCCAAAGCACCATTAGCACTATATAATTCAATTACGTGAGTATCATTTGTTATTTCTTGAATTTTGTTTATTCCGTCTAGCTCAGAAGCTATTGGAGTTGTTGTATTATCGTCATCTGAAGAGCAAGAAATCATTGTTCCTAATAGAAATAGGAAAGTATATTTTAAAATTTTCATTTTGAATTTTATTTATTTTTAGACATAAGTTGTTGGTATCAGTCAAAGATTAACTGATGAAATTGATAAGATTATCAATAAATAGAAAAATAATTATGCTAAAATAGGTGGATGAAAAATAGAAGTACTATTTAATCGAAAGTATATGCAATTGTATAAAGGTTGAACCTTTTTATCGATATAAACTATAGGGTTAAATATAAAAGAAGAAATGTTTTCACAATACAAAACTTCAAAAGTTATAGAATTATTTTTATGTTCATTTGAATTAGGATTCTCTTTTTTAGCTTCGTTAGCTAATTCTTTTTTCAAATGACATTTACCATTACATTTTAATTCTGGTTTTAAAGTGTTTTCGCATAATTGTGTAGAAATATAGTCATAATTAATTAGGTAATCTAAAACAGGAAATACTGGTTTAAATAGAATAAAAGTTATAACTATGAATACAATATTTTTCAACTTTACAATAGTTTGAAATTATTTATAGGACAAAATTACAAGTTGAAAAAAGTTTATAATATGATTTCAATCATATTAGAACAGGTAATTAAATTAGAAATTTGTAGTATTAATTTTAACTAAAAAAATCATGAACAGATTATTTTTATTAGCAATACTATTTGTTTTTATTATTTCTTGCGGAAAAAGTAAAACAGAACGAGGTGAAAACTTTACAGGCTCTTCTAGTGTAGAAGAATCTTCCGAAATTGATGCATCCTCTTATGATCCAAAACGAGGAGAAGGAAAACACACTAATGTAGAATTAGGTGCCACTTTAGATCAAAGTATGGCAACTAAAGGGGAAGAAGTAGCTGGAGTTAAATGTACCTCTTGTCACAAAATGACCGACGAACGTTTAGTAGGACCCGGATGGAAAGGTGTTACTGAACGTAGGACACCTGAATGGATTATGAACTTTATTACAAATCCAGATCCAATGATAGATAAAGACCCAGAATTACAAGCACAATTAGAATTGTGTTTAGTACGTATGCCAAATCAGTCATTAAGCGATACAGAAGCTCGTGAAATTGTAGAGTACATGCGTAAAAACGATGGTGTAAAATAAATAATTTAAAATCGAAAGTATATGAAAAATAGATTTTTAAAAGCAATTTTTGTTATCGCTTTAATCTTTGCCTTTTTTGCCTCTTGTAAACCAAAGAATTCTAGTAATGCAGTAAGCGGTGATGCAGCTTCAAAAGTTTATGTTGCTCCAGGGAAATATGACGAATTTTATAACTTTGTTTCGGGGGGATTTAGTGGACAAATGAGTGTTTACGGTTTGCCAAGCGGAAGAATGTTAAAAGTAATCCCTGTTTTTTCTGTTGATCCAGAAAGTGGTTGGGGTTTTAGTGAAGAAACAAAACCAATGTTGAACACTTCTCATGGGTTTATTCCTTGGGACGATGCCCACCATCCTGAAATGTCTCAAACAAATGGTGAAGTAGATGGTCGTTGGGTTTTTATCAACGGGAACAACACTCCGCGTATTGCAAGATTAGACTTAAAACGTTTTAAAACGGCAGAGATTATAGAATTACCCAATAGTGCAGGTAATCATTCCTCACCATTTATTACTGAAAATACCGAATATGTAGTTGCTGGAACACGTTTTGGTGTGCCAGGTGATTATGAAGATGGTGATGTGCCAATTAATACGTACAAAGAAAATTACAAAGCACATATTAGTTTTGTAAAAGTAGGTAAAGAGGGTGAAATGGATATTGCTTTCCAATTGCGTTTGCCAGCAGTAAATTTCGATTTATCGCATGCAGGTAAGGGTAAATCCCATGGATGGTTCTTCTTCTCTTGTTATAATTCAGAACAAGCTAACACGCTTTTAGAAGTAAACGCTTCACAAAAAGATAAAGATTTTATCATGGCTGTTAACTGGAAAAAAGCAGAAGAATATATCAAAGATGGAAAAGGGAAAAAAGAAAAAGCTAAATATGCGCATAACTATTGGGATGAAAAAACACATTCTGCAGTTTCAGAAATGAAAGAAGATGTTTTAGTTCTTGATGCAATGGAACTTAAAGATATTTGCTACATGATTCCTTGTCCAAAGTCACCGCATGGATGTGATGTTGACCCATCAGGTGAGTATATTGCAGGTAGTGGAAAATTAGCGGCTTTAATACCTGTATTTAGTTATACTAAAATGTTAGCGGCTATAGACAAAAAAACATATGAAGGAGATTATAACGGAATACCTGTTCTTAAGTATGATGCCGTTTTACATGGTGAAGTTCAAAAACCAGGTTTAGGCCCTTTACATACGGAGTTTGATGGAAAGGGAAATGCCTATACAACTATGTTTGTTTCTTCTGAAATTGTTAAATGGGATATCAAAACATTGAAGGTCTTAGATAGAGTTCCTACATATTATTCAGTAGGTCACTTAATGATTCCAGGTGGTGATAGTAAAAAACCTTTTGGTAAATACATGGTTGCATACAACAAAATAACTAAAGATAGATATTTGCCAACTGGACCTGAATTAACGCAATCAGCTCAATTATATGATATTACAGGAGATAAAATGCAGTTATTGTTAGATTTCCCAACTATTGGAGAACCGCATTATGCACAAGCAGCTCCAGCCGATTTAATCAGAAATAATGGTCAGGTTAAATTCTATAAAATTGAAGAAAACCAACACCCTTATGTTACAAAAGGTGAAAAAGAGTCTAAAGTAGTGCGAAATGGCAATCAAGTTCATGTGTATATGACATCTACACGTTCTCACTTTGCACCCGATAATATTGAAGGAATTAGAGTTGGAGATGAAGTATATTTTCATATAACCAACTTGGAGCAGGATTGGGATGTGCCTCACGGGTTCTCAGTAAAAGGAGCTAAAACGGCTGAACTACTAATCATGCCTGGAGAAACTTCTACTTTAAAATGGATTCCAGAAAAAGTTGGGACATCAGTGTTTTATTGTACCGATTTTTGTAGTGCACTTCACCAAGAAATGCAAGGCTACGTAAGAGTATCACCTAAAGGTAGTGCAACACCTCTTACTTATAGTGTTGGAACTAATATGCCTGCAGTTAAATAAATAAACTTAAAAAGGGAACAGTGTTTCTACTGTTCCCTTTATTTAAATCAAAAAGTTATGAACACTTCTAAAATATCAATTCTATCAAAAGTTATGCTTGTGATAGTAGGTGTCTTATTTTTTGCTTCATTGTTATTTCCAATGTGGCAAATTGAGTTAGAAGCACCACAATATCCAGAAGGTTTAGTTTTAAAATTACATGCTAATAAAATTGGTGGTGACGTAGAAATTATCAACGGATTAAACCACTACATCGGAATGGCAACATTACACACAGAAAACTTTATCGAATTTAAAATCTTGCCTTATATCATGATTTTCTTCGGAATGTTTTCGATAGGATTGGTATTTCTCAATAAAAAGAAAGGCGTTATTGTATTGTTTGGTCTATTTGTTTTATTTGTAATTTTAGCTGCTATCGATTTTTACAGATGGAATTACGAATACGGACATAATTTAGATCCAAATGCAGCCATAATTGTACCAGGAATGGCTTATCAACCACCACTTATAGGATACAAACAGTTATTAAATTTTGGTGCTTATTCCATTCCAGATAGTGGAGGTTTGATCTTAATCGGAGCTGGATTATTACTATTCATAATTGTATTCAAAGAATTTAACTTAAGTAGTAAATTTAAGAAAAAAAATAAAGTAGCATTAGTAGCACTTGCAAGTTTTTTAATGTTACTTTCTTGTAAGGAAAAAGAGGTAGAACCTATAAAATTAAACGTAGACCAATGCGCATTTTGTAAAATGAATATTGCCGATGGAAAATTTGGTTCAGAAATAATCACAACAAAAGGTAGAATTTATAAATTCGATGATATAAGTTGTTTAACAGGTTATGTAGATGAAAACAAAACGCAAGTAAAATCTTATTTTATTAATCAATACAATGCTGAAAATATATTAATTCCTGCCGAAACTGCTTTTTATTTAAAAGGAGGAACAATCTCAAGTCCTATGCGAGGAAATATTGCTGCATTTTCAAGTCAAGAAGAAGCTACTGCTTTTATGGATAAATTAGAAGCAACAGAAATCAATTGGAAGAATGTGATCAAAAAATAATAATGAAAACTATCAATTACATACTTTTTTTATGCTTTTTTTCATTTGTAGTGAACGGACAAAAAATAGAAGTTGGTGCTACAAAAAAAATCAAATCTATTAAAGGAGCTATTGCTTTAGCAAAACCTGGAGATACTATTTTGGTCCATAAAGGAACATACAAAGAAGGAAATATTATAATAGATAAAAAAATTATCCTTTTAGGAAAAGATTATCCAGTTTTAGACGGTCAAAAAAAGTTTGAGATCCTTTCTATTAAAGCTGATAGTGTAGTAATTAGAGGGTTAAAGTTAATTCGTTCCTCTTATGCTTCTATGGAAGATCCAGCAGCTATTAAAATTTATAGTCACAATTATATCCTTATTGAAAATAATATTTTAGATGATAATTTTTTCGGAATTTACATTCAAAATGGACAAAACTGCATCATTAAAAACAATGTTTTAAAAGCTTACGGAAAAGAAGAACAAAAACTAGGTAACGGAATACATTGCTGGAAAAGCAACGATATTCAAATCATTGGGAATAACATTCAAGGACATCGCGATGGTATTTATTTCGAATTTGTTTACGATTCGGTAATTTGGAGAAATAGTAGCCAAAATAATATTCGCTATGGATTGCATTTTATGTTTTCGCACAACGATTCTTACATTACAAATACTTTCAGAAACAATGGAGCTGGAGTTGCTGTAATGTATAGTAAAGAAGTGAAAATGATTAATAATAAATTTGATGAAAATTGGGGGCAATCTGCTTACGGAATACTATTAAAAGAACTAAACGATGGTTATATTTTAGGCAATCAGTTTATTAAAAACACAACTGCCATTTATATGGAAGGCTCCAACAGAATGAAATTTGAAAACAATTTGTTTCAAGAAAACGGTTGGGCAATGGTTGTTCAAGCTAGTTGTGATGATAATGTAATCGTAAACAATAACTTTATAGGAAATACTTTCGATATGGGAACCAACGGAAGTTTAGTCCTAAATAATTTTGATTCCAATTATTGGGATAAATATGAAGGCTACGATTTAGACAAAAACGGTTTTGGAGACGTACCTTATCACCCATTGAGTTTATTTGCGGTTTTAGCTGAAAGTAATCCATCAACCATGTTGTTGTATCGTAGTTTTATGATTACACTTTTAGATAAATCGGAGAAAGTTTTACCAAGCATTACACCCGATAATTTTATAGATAATAAGCCTTTAATGAAGTCTTTGCCAATATGATAATAATTCAAAATATAAATAAAAAATTTAGCAAGTTAGAAGTGCTAAAAAACGTTGATCTTACTTGTAATAAAGGTGAATGTATAGCCTTAATTGGACCAAATGGTTGCGGAAAAACAACCTTAATCAAAGCCGTTTTAGGTATGGTTTTGCCAGATAATGGAACAATTCATTTTAACGAAAAATCCATTTCCAACGAATATTTGTACCGCAATGATATAGGATATATGCCGCAAATAGGTCGTTATCCTGATACCATGACCATCGGACAAATTATTGAAATGATTAAAATCATTAGAAATTCTAATGAGGCTTTAGATGAAGATTTGATAAAAGCATTTGAACTAGAAAAAATGTTTGACAAACAAATGCGAACACTTTCTGGTGGAACAACACAAAAAGTAAGTGCTACAATAGCTTTTTTATTCAATCCAGAAGTTTTGATTTTAGATGAGCCAACAGCAGGTTTAGATCCATTAGCTTCGGAAATTTTAAAAGAAAAAATCATCAAGGAAAAGGAGAAAGGGAAACTAATTCTTATCACCTCACATTTGTTAAGTGAATTAGATGATTTGGTCACTGAAATTATTTTCATGCAAGATGGAGAAGTTCATTTTCATAAAAAAGTAGCTACACTATTAGAAGAAACTAATGAAAGTAAAATTTCAAAAGCCATTGCAAGTGTTTTGAAACAGAAGAAACCCGAAACTCAAAACCCGAAACTCGAAACGATATCATGAACAGAATCATAAAAATCATACTTTCTGATATTCTAAAAAACAAAATTGTATTGGCTTACACTTTAATTTTAGCCATATTATCATGGGGTTCTTTTAGTTTAGAAGACAATTCGTCCAAAGGAATTTTAACCATTTTGAATGTAATATTATTCACAGTTCCTTTAGTTTCTATACTATTTGCAACCATTTACTTATATAATAGTTCCGAATTTATTGAGCTTTTGTTAAGTCAACCCATAAAAAGAGTGAAAATTTGGATGAGTTTATTTATTGGACTTTCCTCATCTATGGTAATTTCGTTCTTCGTAGGAGCAGGAATTCCGTTACTAATATTTGCACCAACTGCAATAGGTTTAATGATGCTTTTAGTAGGAAGTTTAATAACAATCGTGTTTGTAGCATTAGCTTTTTTAAGTTCCATTATAACACGTGATAAAGCAAAAGGAATTGGAATTGCCATTATGACTTGGCTTTACTTTGCCTTACTTTTTGATGGTATTGTTTTATTTTTATTATTTCAATTTTCAGAGTATCCAATTGAAAATGCAATGGTAGGTATTACGGCATTTAGCCCTATAGATTTGGCACGCATTCAAATATTATTACAATTAGACGTGTCTGCAATGATGGGCTATACTGGAGCAATTTTTAAAGATTTTTTTGGTACTTCACTCGGATTGTTTCTATCCTTTTTGTTACTTTGCCTATGGGCTATAATACCTTACTTTATATCCCTTTGGAAATTTAAAAATAAAGACTTATAATATTCCATTATGAAATTGCTATGATTCTATAACACTAATAAAGATTTTCATGGTAATACCATATTTCCAAAATTTAAATATATCTATATATGAAAAATGATATTCAAAACAGAGACGATATAATTCTCTTGGTAAATACTTTTTACGATACTGTAATTACTGATGGCGTTATTGGTTATTTGTTTACTGATGTAGCTAAAGTAAATTGGAGTTTACACCTACCTAAAATGTATGATTTTTGGGAAAATATATTATTCAGTACAGGTAATTTTGAAGGAAACCCAATGATAAAACATAAGGAGTTGAATCAAAAAAGTAAATTAAGTGAAGAGCATTTCAATCATTGGAATAAATTATTTAATGCTACAGTTGATGCACTTTTTAAAGGAGAAAAAGCAGATGAAATTAAAAATCGTGCAATGAACATTTCGCAAATGATGATGCAAAAAGCGGTGGATTAATTTTTTATAAATCCACCTTTGTTTTCTGTTCGTTTTAAAGAATGAAAAACTATTAAAAGGGAAACATCTATCATGTTTTCTAACTCATACATTTCCTTAGTAACTTTATAGTTTAGTTTTAAACTATCAATTGATTCTTTCCATAAAATTAATTGATTTTTAGTTAGTACTAAATCTAAATTATTTCTAACAATACTCACATTTTTTTGCATAATTATTTGCAATTTTTTTCTTGTAGAAACAATACAATTTTCATCAAAATATTGATTTTTTGTGTCTTTCTCTATTGAATGAATTTCAATTGAATTTGTAATGGTGTTTTCTTTTAAATAATTAAAAATTCTATCCGAATACACAATTGCTTCGAGTAATGAATTAGATGCTAATCTATTCGCACCATGCAAACCCGTTTGCGAACATTCTCCACAAGCAAATAAATTTTCAACAGAAGTTTTACCATTTGTGTCTACCTCTACTCCACCACAAACATAATGTTGCGCAGGAATAACCGGAATCCAATCGTTTTCAATTACAATTCCAATGGCTTTACAACGATCATAAATCATTGGAAAATGCTTTTTAAATTCTATTATATCTAAATGCGTACAATCTAAATACACACATTCATTACCCGATTTTTTCAACTCTTTTTCAATGCATTGCGACACAATATCGCGTGACGCTAATTCACCACGTTTATCACAATCTAACATAAAACGTTGACCTTCTTTATTACGCAAATAAGCGCCAAAACCTCTAACTGCCTCCGAAATTAAAAAAGTAGAGCTTAAGTCGTTGCTAAATAAAGCTGTTGGATGAAATTGAATAAATTCCATGTCTTTTATAGTAGCGTTTGCTCTTTTTGCCATTGCAATTCCGTCTCCTGTGGCTATTTCTGGGTTAGTCGTATGTCCGTAAACCTGACCAATTCCTCCAGTTGCAAGTAAAGTGAAATCGGACTGAAAAAAGGTAATTTCATTTGTTTTTTCATCTAAAACAGTTGCTCCAAAACAAATATTATTTTTAGTAATTAAATCAGTAGCAAAGTGATAATCTAAAATTTCTATATTTTTTTGAAGATGTGCTTTTGCTAAAATTGCACGTTCAATTTCATAACCAGTTTGGTCTTTATGATGCATTACACGATTACTTGTATGTCCGCCTTCTCTTCCTAAATCAAAAGCACCTTCTCTGTTTTTATCAAACTGTGTTCCCCAATCTATTAATTCTTGTACTCGTTTTGGCCCTTCCGTCACAACCATTTTTACAACTTCTTCATTGCATAAACCATCTCCACAAATTAAAGTATCTTCAATATGTTTTTGAAAATTATCCTCAATTTGATTCATCACCACAGCAATACCACCTTGTGCATATTTTGTATTCGATTCTTCTTCGGTGGCTTTCGTAACTATTGTAACAAGCTTATTTGGGAAGTGTTCCGCAATTTTAATTGCAAAAGTTAGCCCAGCAACGCCAGAACCTAGAACTAAATAATTGGTTTTTCTCATGTTTACGATAATTCGAGCATTCGATTGATTGGTAATAGTGCTTTTTCTTGAATATCTAATGGTACTTTAATTTCAGGAGATTCATTCAACAAACAGTCATAAACCTTCTGTAAGGTGTTCATTTTCATAAAAGCACATTCACTGCAAGCGCACGTATTATCTTCGTGTGAAGGAGCAGGAATCAATGTTTTATGGGGTACTTGTTGTTGCATTTTGTATAAAATTCCAGCTTCGGTGGCAACAATAAACTTATTAGATGATGACTCTTTTACATAATTTATCATTCCGGCGGTTGAACCAATGTATTTTGCGGTTCTTAAAATATGTGTTTCCGATTCTGGATGCGCAATAATTTCAGCATCTGGATGTTGTTTGTATAATTCTAATAATTTATCAATCGAAAAAGCTTCGTGTACAATACAAGAACCATCCCACAACACCATTTCTCGTCCTGTTTGTTCCATAATATACTTACCTAAATTTTTATCGGGTGCAAATATTATAGGTGCATCTTTTGGAACAGAATTCACAATTTTTAATGCATTGGAAGACGTACAAACAATATCTGAAAGCGCTTTAATTTCAGCCGAACAATTCACATAGGTTATTACAATATGGTTAGGATGTTGTTCTTTAAACGCCTTGAATAAATCGGGCGGACAAGAATCGGCTAACGAGCAACCTGCTTTTAAATCGGGTAGAATTACCTTTTTATTTGGATTCAAAATCTTGGCTGTCTCCGCCATGAAATGAACTCCTGCAAACAAAATAATATCGGCATCAACATTTACAGCTTCTTGAGACAAACCCAAACTATCGCCAACATAATCTGCAATTTCTTGTATGGCTTCTTCCTGGTAATAATGGGCTAATATAACCGCATTTTTCTCCTTTTTTAATTGAAGAATCTTTTCTTTTAATAGGTTCGTACTCATTTTTCTTCTTGTATTAAAAATTTAATTCCAATCTAATAATCGTTGTTCTCCTTCTATTTTTTTAATATCGGTAATATCTTGCGACATTTCGATTACACCTCTATAGGTTTTGTCATTATCTCTAACCGCAAAATAGCGTATGTAAATCAATCGTTCTTTATAGTTTATCCAAAACGAAGCTTCATTTTTATTCCCTTTTTTAAACTCTTCTAAAATTTTCAAAACCGTATCTACACTTTTTGGTGGGTGGCAAAATTTCACTTCTCTACCAATAATTCCTGCGCTTCTTGGAAATACTCTTTCTTCTCCGCGATTATAGAAAATCACTTTATCATTTTCATCTACATAAGTAATATCTAAAGGCATAGTTCTAAAAAGCAAATTAACTTGTTCAATCGTCATATATCCTTCATCATAATGAGAAGCCTCTTTTGTAGCAAAGTCTAAATTCCGTTCTGTAAAATCTTCCGAAGGATGTACATATTGATTTTCTGGGTAATTTGGTGGTGTTTCTTTAAGCATCCAACCAATTTCTTCTTCTCCTTTTCGCATTGTAATCCAATCTTCTTCTTTTAAAAGGTTTAATGCCATCGGAAATAACATTGTTTCTTCTACTTCCATTAATCGATAAATACCATTTAAAAGATATTCTAAGTTTATTTTTAATTTTTCAAAGTTTTTTGTTGCTACATAACCTCTTAATAATCGAAATTGTTCCCTTAAAGTATCATGAAAAGACCACATGTTTTTTGAAGGTCCGCTCCAATTGTATTTTTCTAAGAAAGGAAAAAGTTGATTTTCTTTTCGAACAAAACGTTTTTCAATTGTTGCTAATTGGTTAAAAACATTAAAGAACTTTTGAAAATCATCTTCAGGGTCTGATTCTACTAGTTCATTTATTAACTTATTTATTAAATCATTCTCTTGAAAATAAATACTAACGGGGTGACCTTTTTCTAAAGTAGGAATTATTTTTTCTTCCATTTATCTATCTTTTTTAATACATCATTTTTCTTCTACAAAATAAAAGTGAATATTTAGTTCTGGTTATGACTTCAATCATAAAAACTAATATGTTTTTGATTGTAATATTGTTACAGATTATAATTTAAAAATCAAGTTACAAAAACGAATAAAACATAGAAATTATGAATATATTAGAAAAACAAACCATCGGAGAATATGTTGCAAACGATTTTAGAACAGCTTCTGTATTTTCTAAATATGGCATTGATTTTTGCTGTAAAGGCAATAGAACTATTGAAGAAGCGTGTAGTAAAAAAGGATTGGATGCTGAACTAATTGAAAAAGAAATTGATAAAATAGTAAAATCTAAAAATAGTGATTCCACAGACTTTCAATCTTGGCCAGTCGATTTTCTAATTGATTATATTAAAAAAAATCATCACCGTTATATTGAAGAAAAAACACCTACTCTATTAGCCTATTTAGATAAATTATGTAAGGTTCATGGAAACGCTCATCCAGAATTATTGCTAATCAATGAATTATTCAAAAGTAGCGCAGGTGAATTGGCACAACACATGAAAAAAGAAGAATTAATTTTATTTCCATTCATCGAGAAAATGTCGAATGCAATCCGTGGTAATTTAAATTTAGAACCTCCTCATTTTGGAAAAGTAGAAAACCCAATCGCTATGATGAAAGATGAACATGAAAATGAAGGAGATCGCTTTGTTAGAATTTCTGAATTGACTAATAATTATACACCTCCTACAGATGCTTGTAACACCTATAAAGTTACGTTTTTAATGTTACAAGAATTCGAACAAGATTTACACAAACATATTCATTTAGAAAACAATATTCTATTTATTAAAGCAATTGAAATGGAAAAAGAGCTTTTCGCATCATAAAATAGAATAACAAAAAATCTAAAGAAATATATAAATGGAAATATATGTAATTAAAAGAAATGGAAATTATAAAATATATGAAAGTTATAAAATAAAAGATGCAATCGAAAAAAGTTTTAAAAGCGTTTCCATTCCATATGATGAAACTATATATAAAACAGTAATAAACCAAATAGAACAAAAAGAAGTTTGTGCAGTCGAAGATATTCAAGATTGCATTGAAAAAGCATTGTTTGAAAAAGATTATTTCTCAGTAATGCGCTCTTTTATGTTATTTCGTCATACTAGAAAACTACAAAGAGAACATGTTGAAGGTTTAAATGATGATACTACTTATGTAGATAGCACACAAACTATTGAAGAATACATTTCGCAAACCGATTGGAGAATAAACGCAAATGCCAATACTTCCTATTCAAATGCTGGTTTAGTTAACAATACAGCAGGAAAAATAATTGCAAATTATTGGTTAGACAAAGTGTACACTAAAGAAGAAGGCTATGCACATAGAAATGGAGATATTCATATTCACGATTTAGATTGCCTTACAGGCTATTGTGCTGGTTGGAGTTTACGCGTTTTGCTAAACGAAGGTTTTAATGGTGTTCGTGGTCGTGTAGAAAGCAAAGAACCATCGCACTTTAGAGAAGCTTTAGGTCAAATGGCAAATTTCTTGGGTATTTTACAAAGTGAATGGGCTGGTGCACAAGCTTTCAGTTCGTTTGATACTTATCTAGCTCCTTATGTTTTTAAAGATGATTTATCTTTTGAAGAAGTTTTAAAAGCCATTAGAAGTTTTGTATATAATTTGAATGTTCCAGCTCGTTGGGGACAATCTCCTTTTACAAATATTACCTTAGATTGGGTGATTCCTGACGATTTAAAAGACCAAATTCCAACAAAAAACGACATTCATCTATTTAGAGGAATTGAAAAAGAACATTTAATTCAAAAAGCAAAAGAAAGAGGCGTTTCAAGATTAGAAGAAATGCGTTACGAGCATTTTCAAAAGGAAATGAACCTAATCAACAAAGCTTATTATACGGTAATGACCGAAGGGGATGCAAATGGGCAACCGTTTACTTTTCCTATTCCAACAGTAAATATTACCGAAGATTTTGATTGGGATGGAGAAAACACCGAAATTCTTTTCGAAAACACAGCAAAAATAGGCTCGTCTTATTTCCAAAACTTCATTGGAAGTCAATATACTATAGATGAAAATGGAGAAAAAGTTGAAAATGCAGATGCTTATAAACCAAATGCAGTTCGTAGTATGTGTTGCCGTTTACAACTCGATTTACGCGAGTTATTAAAGCGTGGCAACGGACTTTTTGGAAGTGCTGAAATGACTGGAAGCATTGGTGTTGTTACCCTTAATATGGCAAGACTTGGGTATTTGTATAAAAAGAATGAGGTAGGTTTATACGAACAGTTAGATAAACTTTTAGAGATTGCCAAAGCTACTTTAGAGAAAAAACGAATCTTCATTCAAGACATGTATGATAGAGGTTTGTTTCCTTATACAAAGCGTTATTTACCTCATTTTCGCAATCATTTTTCAACAATAGGTGTAAACGGAATGAATGAAATGATTCGAAACTTTACAAATGATCAGCACGATGTAACCTCAAGTTATGGAAACAATATGAGTATAGAAATTTTAGATCATATTCGTAACCGAATGAAAGAATACCAAGAAGAAACAGGAAACTTATACAACCTTGAAGCAACACCAGCCGAAGGAACAACCTATCGTTTTGCAAAAGAAGATAAAAAACGTTTTCCAGAAATATTGCAAGCAGGAATGGATGAAAATATTTACTATACAAACAGTTCACAAATACCTGTAGATTTTACCCAAGATCCATTTGAAGCTTTACTTATGCAAGACGAATTACAATGTAAATACACAGGAGGAACAGTATTGCACCTTTACATGAATGAAAGAATAAGTTCACCCGAAGCTTGTAAAAACTTCGTTAAAACAGTGCTTACAAAGTTTAAATTACCCTACATAACAGTTACACCAGTATTTAGTGTTTGTGCTGTGCATGGTTATTTAAATGGAGAATATGAATATTGCCCAAAATGCGATGAAGCAATTATTGAAAATCAAAAACAACTAGAATATGAACACAAAAACTAGCAAAATACTAGAACAGCATCAAGAATTACGAAAAAAATGTTTGGTCTACACCAGAGTAATGGGTTATCATCGACCTGTTGAAAGTTTTAATATTGGAAAAAAAGGAGAACATAGGCAACGCGTTCATTTCAAAGAAAATGCGTGATAGGAAAAGTAATTAGTAATATAACCCCTTTTACACTCTTAGATTATCCACATAAATCAGCCTGTATATTGTGGTATGCAGGCTGTAATATGAGATGTTTGTATTGTTATAATCCAGAAATTGTTTTGGGGAAAGGAACAATTTCTTTTACAGAGGTAATTTCTTTTTTAAAAAAAAGAGTAGGCTTGCTAAATGCAGTTGTTTTTAGTGGTGGTGAATGTTTGATTCATAAAAACATATTAAATCACATTAAAGCAATTAAAGAAATGGGATTCCTAGTTAAAATTGATACTAATGGAAGTAATCCAAACGTTTTAAAAGAATTAATTAATACTAATTTAATAGATTATGTAGCATTAGATTTTAAAGCGTTACCCAATAAATTCAAAACAATTACAAAATCCTCCTTGTTTGTCGAATTTGAAACCTCATTTCAACTTTTAAAAGCTTCTAAGATTCTATACGAAATACGAACAACCTACCATTCAAACCTTTGTACCAATTCAGATTTAATTGAAATGCAAAATTATCTTAATGAAAAAGGATATACGGGTAATTTCTACGTCCAAAATTTCAGTAACGGAAGTGAAACTTTAACACCTTTATCCAATTCTATAAGTTTAAAAATGGAAGTATTAAATACGAGTAAAAAACCTACAATAGTAATTAGATAAAAAATACCGAAACACTGTTTCGGTATTTTTTTAAGCACTTCTATTCCCTTTTGGTAAATAATATAACCAACTAAAGCCAATTAAAAAGATTACAAAAGAGGCTATAAATGCTGGAATTAAAATCTCCCTATTATTGTCTAACGCATTATTTAATGCAGTATAAAGTAACCAAATTTGTAAACTAACATTTAATATTAAAACAAATATTAAAGTGGAAAGTATTGTATTTAATTTATTGGGATTTGCTTTGTTTTGACTTGTTCTAAAATTACTCATAATTATACTTTTGTTTAATTAACTAAGTGTTTCTTCAAATTCTTTCACAAAAACACTATTTTCTTTAAAAAATACTTCTAATTTTGGTAATGCTCTTGGTGGTGGCCCTTCTAAAACTTGTCCTGTCATGGCATCAAAGAAGCCTTTATGACAAGGACATTCAATTTTTCCAGAACCTGGAGCATAAAATACAGAACATGATAAATGCGTACATTTTTGTTCGTAAGCTCTAAATTCTCCATTTTCTAAATGAATAAGTATATATGGAATTGTACTTCCTTCTATAACAAAACCTCTAGTTCCTCCAACAGGTACTTCGTCTTTGTCGCAAATAAAATGTTCTCCTGCTACTTTTTCTTTTGGTGATAAATAAGCTTTAGCAGCTACTAAACCACTTCCTACCATTAAACCACCAGATACTAATGTTAAAAATTTAGCAAAATCACGACGGCTAACTTGTGTGGCATCTTGTTTATGAATAGGAAAATCTTTTTTCCAATTTTCATTATTATTTTTATCAGGCATAACTTAGGTTTAATATATTATTAATTCATTACTACCTTTCGGCATCATGATATTTACTTTTGTATTGACAACTTCTTTTCCAAAAACAAATGTGTTTACTGGAGAACTGTTTGGACGCATTTCTTTAATTTCTTCTCTTGTACCATAAAACAATGCTCCACTTGGACAAACAGTAGCACACATAGGTTTTTTACCAACACTTGTTCTATCGTAACACATTGTACATTTCATCATTAAATCGTATTCTTCTACTTTTTTTGGCACTCCAAACGGACAGGCAACTACACAGTTGGAACAACCAATACATCTTTCTGTATTTGCAGTATGTACAATTCCGAATTCATCTTTAGAAATAGCATCTGCAGGACAAACACTTGCACAAACAGGATCATCACAATGCATACAAACTTGTACCGTTGTTTGGATAGTTTCTGCACGATCTACATAATTTACATGAATCAAAGATTCTTGCCCATTGGTTTCACATTCAGCACATGCCATTTCACAAGCTTTACAGCCAATGCAACGTTGCATATCTACAAAAAATTCTTCATTCTTATTAAAATTAGTATAATTCATATTTTAATTTTTTATAGATTATATGCTTGCGTAAGCTTTTGTTTCACTTGATGGCTTTGCTTGTTCTTTTAAAGGTTCTAATTTACAAGCACACACTTTAAATTCTGGAATTTTTGAAATTGGATCTAATGTTCCAGGTGTTAGTAAATTTGCTGACTTTAAACCTGACCAATGGTAAGGAATAAATACCGTGTCTTTACGAATAGTTTCTACAATATTAGCTGGAAAAGTTCCTTCACCCCTACGAGTACTTACTTTAATAAGTTCGTTTTGCTGAATATTATACTTTTTAGCCAATTCTGGATGAATTTCTAATAATGGTTCTGGATATTGATCTACTAATTTTCCAATTCTACGTGTTTGTGTTCCACTTAAATATTGAGAAACTACACGACCAGTTGTTAAAATTATTGGAAAACTTTCATCTGTAACTTCACCAGGTAATTTATATGGCGCAGGATTAAAGTGTGCTTTTCCATCTGGAGTTTTGAATTTTTTATCTTCCCAAAGCCTTGGAGTTCCCGGATGGTCTTCCGTAGGACATGGCCAAAACATTCCCATGTTGTCTTCAATTCTTTTATAGGTAATTCCGTTATAATCGGCAGTACCACCTTTAGAAGCAACTCTTAATTCATTGAAAATAGCTTCACTGTCATCATATGTAAACTTATCTTTTACGCCTAATCTTTCTGCTAATTCTAATATTATAGAAGTATCTGTTCTTGCGTCTCCAGGAGGAGTAACAGCTTGACGAATTCTAATAACTCTACCTTCAGCTGAAGTTGTTGTTCCTTCTTCTTCTTCCTGTAAAGAACCAGCTAAAACAATATCCGCATGACGAGCCGTTTCATTTAAGAAAAAGTCAATACATACATAATATTCTAATTTTTCAAGAGCTTCACGAACGTAATTACTATTTGGTAAAGAAACCAAAGGGTTAAAACAAATTGAAATTAAACCTTTTATTTCTCCTCTATGAATGGCTTCAATAATTTCATAAGCAGATAATCCTTTTCCAGGCAAATCTTTTTCATCAATTCCCCAAACGTCAGAAATATACTTTCTATGTTCTGGATTTTCAATATCTCTATTTCCAGGTAATTGGTCGCATTTATGTCCGTGTTCTCTACCACCTTGTCCATTTCCTTGTCCTGTAATAGTCCCGTAGCCACAATATGGTTTTCCAATTCTACCTGTTGCTAATACTAAATTAATACAACCTAAAACATTATCAACTCCTTTTGAATGGTGTTCAATTCCTCTTGCATGTAATAAGAAACTTGTTTTGGCTTTACCCCAAAGTTCTGCAGCTTCTTTTATTTTTTCTTTCTTTATTCCAGTTACTTCTTCAGCCCATTCTAAAGTATAATCTTTAACGGCATCAATAGTCATATCAAATCCAGAAGTATAATTGTCTATAAAGTCATGGTCTAACATATCGTTATCAACCAAGTATTTCAACATAGCACCATATAATGCAGAATCTGTTCCTGGTTTTACGTCTAAATGTACATCGGCAGTTCTTGCTAATGGAATTACTCTAGGGTCAATAACAATAAGT
The DNA here is from genome assembly GCF_006491595.2 of Flavobacterium jejuense. Lineage (GTDB taxonomy): Bacteria > Bacteroidota > Bacteroidia > Flavobacteriales > Flavobacteriaceae > Flavobacterium > Flavobacterium jejuense. The sequence continues at coordinate 96,252 of NZ_VEVQ02000001.1, read as the reverse complement.
TTTGCACCTCTATCTCTTGCTTTCCAAATCCAATGGGTTAAAGTTGGGAAAGTTTCACTAATATTTGCTCCTGCAACTATAATTACTTCAGCATATTCTAAATCGGCATATGTATTTGAAGCTCTGTCTAATCCAAAAGCTTTTTTATTTCCAGCACCAGCACTTACCATACATAAACGACCATTATAATCTAGGTTTTTTGTTTTAAGTGCTATACGAGCAAATTTTCCTACTAAGTAACTTTTTTCATTGGTTAAAGAAACTCCAGAAAGCATAGAAAAAGCATCATTTCCGTATTTTTCTTGAATTCGTTTTATCTCTGAAACCGTTTTATCCATAGCCTCATCCCAAGAAGTAGGTTCAAAACCTTTTCCTTCTACTCTTTTCAATGGGCTTAAAATTCTGTCTGGATGATTATTTTGTAAATAACGCTGAACTCCTTTTGGACACAATCTCCCTTCGTTAAAAGGAAACTCCATCCATGGTTCAAAACCTACTACTTTATTGGTTTTTACTAATAACTTTATACCACATTGCATACCACAAAAGCAACAATGCGTTTCAACCACTTTATCTGGTTCGTCTCTTCCTTCATATCCATCTTTTGGTGAATAATTTAAATGAGGTCCAAATTCTTCTATAATTTTTTCTGCCGGAACTGGTAACTTTGCCATGCTCTATTTTTTTATAATCGTTTATTAACCAAATAATTTTCCACCTTCTTGTCTTGCTTTCAAATGCGCTTGTGCTAGACGAGATCTTTTTCCTTCAGGACTTAAATCTAAATGCGAACTTCCATCTTCTCTATCGAAATTGAAACCTAATTCTTTTGTAACAATTTTTAAATCATTAATATGAAGATTAGTCGCAAATTCATTTCCAGTATGTTCACAAATAGCCATCCCTTGTTTCATTCCTTCATTTTTATAAATATGAGCACCAATTTGTGCTGGTCTTTGAATAATATGAAAGAATTTCCCAAACGGAATCCAAATTAGAAACATAATTACAGTAACCGCATGCGTAACAGCAAGAAAGTCAAAAGCAAAACCTTTCATGAATTGATAGGAATAAGTTAATCCCAGACCCGTTACTGAGATTGCAATTAATAAAATTAAAGGAAGTAAATCACCTTCAAATGTTTGAGTTGCAATTAAACCTGGATTAGTAAGTCTTCTTCTCAAATAATAAAGAGAACCTAAAATTACCAACCAAGAAGACCAGTTTAAGGCATGAAAAGTTAAAAATGCAATAACAGAACCTAATTTAAATGACATCATGTGGAAACCAAAAAAATGGGCTTCGTAAATGTCAATTCCACCTGGAGCTAAACTAAAATGTATCCACCCAAAAGTTAAAGGAATAGTAATTAAAAATGCAGAAGTACAACCAATTGCTATCATAAAATGCGCAACCCAACGGTATTTTCCTCTAGGGTAAATAAATTTTTGAAAAGCAATATTTTCAATCGATTCTTTAGAAACAAACCAAAGATGAGAAAAAACTTTTCCTGTTACTAAATAGCTGATTCCTCTTTTGAAATAAATCCATGTTGGTGGTCTTTGTAACCAAACAGAATAGCGATATACAATACCAAAAAAAGCAAATAGTGTCCCAAACAAATAGGTAATTAATGCAGCATCGAAGTTTTGTAGATTTCTAGATCCAAAAAACACCAAAAAAATTATAAGTATAGATAAACCAGTAGCTATAAGAAGTGCTTTTGTATTAAATGTTTTGTATTTCATTGGTCTTTTTTATGTTGTATAAACTTAATTAAATTTTCAATTAGAATGAATTCAAATTACTTTTCTTTTTTTTAAAGGTATAGAATTCATTTATGGATTATCCACTTCTCTTTTTGGTCCTTGGTAATACCACCAGTTTAGAAATAAGCAAATTAAATAGTAAACTGCAAAACCGTATAATGCATATTCTGGTGTTCCTGCTGTAACTTGTTGTCCAAATACATTCGGAATAATAAAGGCTCCATAAGCAGCAATTGCAGCAGTCCAACCTAATACAGGACCTGCTTTTTCTTTACTAAAAATATAAGGAATACTTCTAAAAGTAGATCCGTTTCCAATTCCTGTTGTTAAGAATAAAACCATAAATGCACCGAAAAATGGCCACCAATACAATTCTGGAGTTTCAGAACCTCTTGCTTGTACTACGTAGTAAGCAACCGTTAATGCCGCTATAATTTGAAAAATTGTACTCCACATTGTAATTTTAGCACCACTATTCACTTTATCAGAAAGAATTCCTCCAATTGGTCTAACTAAAGCACCAAACATTGGACCTAAGAATGCCCAAAGCATAATATTAGGAGCATTAGGGTTTACCCATTCCGGGTCTAGTGGGTTTGAATACACAAATATATCTTGCGCTAATTTTGGAAACACCATTGAAAAACCAATGAAAGAACCAAAAGTCATTGTATAGATAATTGTCATTATCCAATTGTGCTTATCGCCTAGTATTGAAAATTGTTTATTTAGGTTCTCTTTTATATCAGCTGGAGTTCCGTATTTCATTAATAAAACGGTAATAACAATTACTATAGGTAGAACAATCCACATTGCAGAATCTTTCATTCCAAAAGAATCCCAAGGAATTCCAACCAACATAAACGCACCAATACCAGCAGCAACTAAACCTAACATTATCATGTATAATGTTTTTGAAACCCCTTTAGCCGTATCGGGCATACTTGGAGTTCCTGTAGATACATTATTCATTCCGAAAAATGCAGCTAAAGAAGCTAATACAATAAGTGGAACCCAAATCCATGCAGCATTTTGCATTCCTTCAAAAGGAGCACCTTTTGCAGTTGCAATTGCACCAGCAGTACCACCAAATAAAGAGAATGTTACTATAAATGGAATTGTTTTTTGCATAACTGCAACTCCTAAGTTACCAAGCCCTGCATTCATACCTAGCGCATATCCTTGTGCTTTTTTAGGGAAGAAGAACGAAATGTTACTCATTGAAGAAGAAAAATTACCACCACCAAGTCCAGAAAACAAAGCCATTGCTGCGAAAAATAGATAAGATGAATTTACATCTGACAAGGCTAAACCTGTTCCAATTGCTGGAATAAGTAATAAGGCAGTTGTTATAAAAACTACATTTCTACCACCTCCTAATGAGATTAAAAAAGAATTAGGTAATCGTAAAGTTGCACCTGCTAAACCGGCAATTGCTGGTAACGTATAATAAAGATTATTTACTTCTTTTAATGCATTTATATATTCTGTAGTTCCCGCAACTAACCCATCGGTCATTCCGAAATTGAAACCAAATTCTTTCATGTACTTTATAAGTACTCCCCACATAATCCATATAGAGAATGCTAATAACAATGCAGGAATAGAAGTCCATAGATTTCTATCTGCAATTTTTTTTCCTGTAGACTTCCAAAAACCTTCATCGTCTACGTTCCAATCTTTAATATTTACTGACATAAATTATTATTTTAAATTTAAAACTAATAAGGTAGAATTGATTGTACTATTACTTTTGTTCGATTTGTGTTGTAAATTCAGGATTATTTTTACGAATTGCTTTAATTATAGTTTTATGCATCCAAATTAGGCAAATTGTAGATATTGTGAAAATAAAAAACCAAGAACTTGTCCAAAAACCTGTAGAAGTTAACAGATACCCAAAAATAATTGGTCCGAAAAAACCACCAAGTCCACCAATAAGCCCAACCATTCCACCTACCACACCAATTTGTTTAGGAAAATATTCTGGAATATGTTTATAAACGGCAGCTTTACCTATTCCCCAAGATATTCCAATTAAAACAACTAGTACTAAATATACCCACATATTTGCTTCAAACTGAATATGTGTAACTCCTTTTGCTATTAATTCTTTCTTTTTAACAGTTTGATTTTCTGCAACAACAATTTCTTGCCAAGTAGATTTTACAGGGAAAATTGGTTTTTCGGATAATTTATTTTCTATTTTCGGAGTTATAACGTATTCTTTATCGTTTACATTTAACTTATTAGAAGAAATATTAGTTACAATACCATTATTGCCCGATAAAACACCAGGGCCTGCAGTATAAATTTCCATTTTAGGAAACATTAATAAAAAACTGATTACCATTGAAGAACCCAATACCCAATACATAACTTTTCTTGCCCCAAATTTATCCGATAAATAACCACCAAAAGCTCTAATTATTCCTGAAGGTAAACTAAAAAGTGTTGCAAATACACCTCCCATAACTAAAGTAGTATGGTAGACATTCATGAAGTTTGGTAATAACCATTGAGAATAAGCAACAAAACATCCAAATACTAAGAAATAGTACATTCCAAATCTCCAAACTCTCATTGATTTTAGAGGCTGTAGAAGTATTTTAATACTTTTAGTTTCTCCTTGAATTATTTTTTCTTTTGTTAAGAAAACAAATAAGAATCCTATAACTACAAGTACAATACCATATGTAATTGGTAAAAGTTTCCAACCATTTTCTGGGTCACTTTCTGAAAAATAATTCAATAAAGAAGGAGCTAAAAAAGTAGTTAATGCAGCACCTGCATTTCCCATTCCAAAAATCCCTAAAGCTCTTCCTTGCCATTCTTTTGGATACCAAATAGACGTATATCCAATACCAACTGCAAAACTAGCTCCAACTACTCCAAATAATAAACTTAAAATAGCAAAACCCCAAAAAGAGTTGGCTAAAGGAATCAAAAACAATGGAATAGCGCATAAAAAAAGCAACCATGTAAATACTTTTTTACCACCAAATCTATCGGTTAAAATTCCAATTGGCAACCGAGTGATTGCTCCTGACAAGATAGGAATTCCCATTAACCATCCTGCTTCAATAACAGTCCAATTAAAAATTCCTTTATCTATTAAATAGGTCACTAAAACACCATTTAGCGTCCAACAAGCAAAACATATAGTAAATGCTAAGGTGTTTATAAATAAAATTTTGTGCGATTGTTTTAAATTACTCATACCCTTAAATAATTAATTTATGTAAAATTAGTTATCTAAGGTTTTAAATTTTATGACATTTATCAGTAAACAAGAAAAAAATTATTAACCACCTATTTTTATCATGCTTCTGTTTTTAGAAAAAAGTTTTGGGTTTTGGAACTCATTATCATCTTCCATTCCAGCTCTTACAGGGAATTTAGATTTAATGTTAGCTTCAATAATAGGCAGAATACTTTCTCCCTTTCGTAAAGTATCTAAGAGCGCATTTTCGGTATTAGAAAACAAACAATTTTTTAATTTCCCATCTGCTGTTAAACGAATTCTATTACAAGTACCACAAAAAGGATTGGTAACAGAACTAATTACCGAAAAACTTCCTTTAAAGGATTCTATTTTGTGATTTCTTGCCGTGTCATTTACTTTATCTTCCATTCGAAGAATAGTATTTTCTTCAAAATGATTATCTACTTTTTCTAGAATTTCAGCATAAGTTACCAATTTCGATTTGTCCCATTGGTTTCCGTTAAAAGGCATAAATTCTATAAATCGAATTTGGATGTTTAAGGTTCTGGTAAGATTAATAAAATCTATAATTTCGGAATCATTAAAGCCTTTTATTAAAACAACATTTAGTTTTACTGTAAAATTATGTTCTAAAAGTAATTCGATATTTTTCCAAAGCGCTTCATAATGATCCCGTCGGGTAATTTGTTTGTATTTTTCCTTTTGTAAAGTATCCAAACTTATGTTTAACGAAGAAATTCCGGCTGCCTTAAAAGTATCTATATATTCATGCACTAAAAGTCCGTTTGTGGTAATGTTTAAATCGATATTTAGTTTTCCAAGACGTTCAATAATATCTTTAGCATCTTTTCGAACCAAAGGTTCTCCGCCTGTTAAACGGATCTTTTTCACTCCAAGTGATACAAATGTCTTGGTAATAGTTTCAATTTCATCAGCCGTCATTATATGTGCTTTTGGAGTTAAATTTATTCCTTCGGCAGGCATACAATAGGTACAACGAAGGTTACAATTTTCAGTAATTGAAATTCGTAAATAATCGTGCACTCGACCGTGTAAATCTTCTATTTTCAACATCTTATTTTCCGTGGTTAAAACCATTAATTATTTTGAATAAATGCAATACAGATGGGAAAATAGCGTCCATCGATTCGCTTGCTCCATTTGTAGAACCTGGTAAAGCAATTACTAAAGTAGATCCAATAAATCCAACAACACTTCGAGATAACATTGCATAAGGCGTTCTGTCTTGTCCGTACGAACGAATTGCTTCTTCAATACCTGGGATTCTTCTGTCTAGTAAAGGAATTATTGCTTCTGGAGTTACATCTCTATTCGACAAACCTGTTCCACCAGTTAAAATAACTAAGTCTGTTTTGCTTTCTTTTAATGTGTTTACTGTTTTTTGAATATCTGTAATTTCATCTGGGATGATAATATAATTGGTAACATCTAAACCTAAAGTATTCAATTTAGAAGTGATTGCTTTTCCTGCACTATCTTGTTTACTTCCTTTTGAAACACTATCGGAACAGACAATTACTGCTACATTTAGATTTAAACTTTTAGCATCATTAAAGTCAGATTTTCCACCTTTTTTATGTAGTAATTTAACTGTCGAAATTTCTACATTTTTATCAATAGGTTTCAGCATGTCGTACATAGTTAAAGCAACAATACTTGCTCCGTGCATAGCTTCCACTTCAACTCCTGTTTTATAAATAGTTTTTACAGTGATTTCAATATGAATTTCCATTTCTTGGATATCATAAGCAATTGCAGTGTATTCAATAGGCAAAGGATGGCAATCTGGAATAGCGTTTGAAGTATTTTTCACCGCAAATAAGCCAGCTGTTCTTGCAACTTCTAAAACATCTCCTTTTGGAACAGTTTTATTTTTGATTGCTTCTATAGTTTCAGCACTTCCAACTTTTACAATTGCTTGAGCCGTTGCAGTTCTTTGTGTGATGATTTTATGCGTAATATCTACCATGATTAGTTATTTTTTTTCCAAGTGTAGGTTTCGTCTTCCAATATTTCTTTACCAAAAATGGCTACTTTCTCTTTAATTTCTTCTACCAAATAGTTCAATGCTTCATATACTACTTTTCTTCTTGGAGCTGAAACAAATACAAATAGGCAAATTTCGCCTGCTTTTACATATCCTAAACTATGATAAATATGTAAACACGTTAAGTCGTACTTTTCAAAAGCAGCTTCACGTATTTCATGAAAATTTTGTTCCGCCATTTCTTCATAAGCTGAATAGTCAATTGCTGCAACTGTTTTTCCATCTATTTCATCGGCACGAACTTGACCTAGAAAAATATTATGTGCTCCAATAGAAGTTTTAGTTTGGTGTTTAGCAATAGAGTTGCCAATGAATTCTGCTGAAATTGGTCCTTGAACAAATGATTTTTTTATAGGTTTTGATGTTTCCATTTTTCTAATATTTTAAATAACTTCTAATTGTACGTTTTGAATGCCTTTTTGTAAATGTGTTATGTTTGTAAATCCGTTTTCTAAAAATAAGTCTACTGCTTTTTTACTTCGAATTCCACTCTGACAAAAAAGAATAATAGGTTGGTCTTTATTAAAATTACTAAGATGATTTTCTATTTCTAAAAACGAAATATTGATGATGTTTTTATAGTCTAATTTTGGTATTTCATGAACTTCGCGCAAATCAATAATCGTATAGTTTTCATTGGAACAAAAATCTAAAAATAATTCTTTGCTAACTTCATGATTTTGCATATTTGAACTTTCTAATTGCTTTCCTTTTTTAGTTCCAATATGAATTTGTTCTTCATTTAAACTAAATTCTAATTCGTTAAAAGAAAGATTCAAAGCGTTGTAAATAAGCAGCTTTCCTGAAAGAACTTCTCCAATTTCTAAAATGATTTTCAAGGCTTCCGTTGCTTGTAACATTCCTAAAGTATTAGGTAAAACACCTAAAACTCCTGTAGTTACACAATTTGGAACTTCATACGAATTTTTCTCAGGAAATAAACAACGATATGTTGGCCCATTTTGGTAATTAAAAACACTAATTTGCCCTTCAAATTTATGGATAGAAGCGTAAATCATTGGTTTACCCAAATGAACACTTATGTCGTTAATAAGGTATCGCGTTGCAATAGTATCCGTGCAATCTAGCAGTATTTCATAGCCTTTTACAATAGTTGCAATGTTATTTTCAGAAATAAATTCAGGATACACATTTACCTTTACATCTGAATTAATTTTGTGAATTGCATTGGCTGCAGCATCCACTTTTTTAGTACCGCAATCATCAGTCGTATAAAGTAATTGACGGTGTAAATTTGTTATATCTACAACATCACCATCCACAATTCCAAGTGTACCAACACCAGAAGCGGCTAACATTTGTAAAACAGGACAGCCTAATCCACCAGCACCAATAACCAACACTTTTGCATTTAGTATTTTTTGCTGACCAAGACTTCCAATTTCAGGAAGAGCCATTTGTCGTGCATATCGTTTTGAATGTTCCATTGTTATTTTTCAACCACCTGCAAAAGGAGGTAATAATGCTATTGTATCGTTATTTTTTAAATTTATTTCTGATGCTGTAATAGATTTATTCACAGCAATTGCAAAAGAAACATTTTGTAAACCTGTATATTTTTCATGCAATTGTTGCATCAAATCGGTTGTTGTAAAATCTGATTTTTCAAGATTAAACAATTCTTCACTTGCATTTGTAATATCGGCTATTAAGCCAAAATATTTTATTGTTATCGTCATTTTATTAAATTTTGATAGTCTTCTTTTGTGTTGATGTTTTGCAATAAAGAATGCCATTTTTCAGGAGCTTCAATAGTTTGATGTGGAATTTCTTCGACAACCATTCGTAATTTTAATTGCTCTTTTTTTAAATGTTCTTCAAATATATTTACTGCTTTTCTATTATAAACCGCAATTAGCGGACTCGTTTTGTCTAAAACTTTTACTTGTGTAATTAGATTTTCATCATCAATATTAGCAATCAACCAAGTAATAATATCTGCTGAAATTAAAGGAACGTCCACACTTAAAATGATGTTTTGTTCTGTTTTAGAATGCAATAAGGCAGTAAAAATTCCACCAACTGGACCTTTGTCAGAATATATATCTTCAATTCGATTACAGTTCAAAAAATCATAATCTGAATTAGCTGAAACAATAGTTATATTTTGAATAGCAGCTTCTTGTAAAGCTTTTACAATATGTGCAATAAAAACAGTTTCGTTTAAAAGCAACATACCTTTATCTGAACCCATTCTAGAACTTTTTCCACCTGCTATTATGTATGCTGAAATGTTTTTCATTAAATAGTGTAGAGTTTAATAATTGCTATTCCTAAAACAAAAGCCAAGACATTCCGTAATACAATATTGTTGAATTTTTTACTTCCATAATACGCTCCCAATAATCCACCAACGAAAACTATTCCGACAAGTAGAGTAGAGGAAGCTGGTATTTCGCCTCCTTTTGATAAAAATCCGAAAATACCTGAAATTGAATTTACATAAATAAATAATGCAGAAACTGCAGCAGTTTGTTTCATGTTTGCCCAACCTAATAATAGTAAAACCGGACTCAATACAATTCCTCCGCCAATACCAATTAAGCCAGATAAGAATCCGATTATTGCTCCAATTAATAATGCGTATTTTATGTTTATTTCTTTCAATTCCGCTTTTTCTTTCCCGAAGAAACCTAATAATCGAAATACAGCAAATAATAATAATGTTCCTAATATTATTTTATAGATTTTAGAATCTACAGTTAAAAATCCACCTAAAAAAGAGAACGGTATAGATGTAATAGCAAACGGATAAAATAAGTTCCATTTAAAGTTTTTCTCTCTGTAATAAAAGTAAAATGAAATTCCTGAAACTAAAATATTCAAAATTAAAGCAGTTGGTTTCATGAATGCAATTGGCAAAGCGAACAAACTCATTAAAGCCAAATAACCACTTGCTCCACCATGTCCAACACTTGCATATAAAAAGGCAACTATTGGTAATAGTAAAAGTAATAATGGTGAATTTAAGATTTCTGAGACTAACATAAAGCGTGCTTTTTTAATTGTTCGTCTAAAAACTGCCAACAATCTTTATTTATAGTTTCGTAAATAGAAATTAACGATTTTCCATAAGGAGTTAATATTGTTCCGCCACCTTTTGCGCCACCAATTTTGGTTTCGATAATAGGTTGCTTTGTAGTTTTACTTACTTCATCAATTAAACGCCAAGCTTTTTGGTACGAAATTTTTAAAGCTTTAGACGCTTTATTAAGTGAACCTGTTTCGTCAATCATTTTAAGTAATTGCACGCGACCTTCACTTAAAAGAATTCCGTTATTAGATTCTATCCAAATTTTACTTTTGATTTTCAAAATAAACTTCTTTCGTTATACTTTTACAAAGATAACGAAATGAGAATGTTTTTAAATATGATAAATGTCAACTTTTGAACCTTTTTTTAATTCGTAGTTTCCTTCCGGAAGATGAATTAAACAATTTGAAAGCGCAAAAGTATTTAACATTGAGGATTGTTGGTGTGATAAAACCGAAACATTATTATCTAAAAAATTAGCTTTTAAAAATTGACTTCTAGCATTATTCACTGCTAAATCATGTGTCATTTCTTTTTGAACAAGATTATTTTGAGGATTTAACTTCCCAGTAATACGATGCAAAATGGGTTCGACATATATATAATAACACGTTAAACTTGCAGCCGGATTTCCTGGTAAAGCAAAAACCAACTTATCCTCTACTCTACCAGCTAATAGAGGTTTTCCTGGCTTTTGATTAACTTTATAAAATAACGTTTCTACTTTTAATTCTTCCAAAGCACTTTTAACAAAATCATAATCTCCAACAGAAATTCCGCCAGAAATTAATAAAATGTCATTTTCTTGAAGTGCTGTTTCAATACTGTTTTTGGTATTCGAAAAATCATCATTTACTTCGTAAGTTGTAATCGCATCAAAATTAGCATTCAATAAAGCAGCTTGTAACATTATAGAATTACTTTCAAAAACTTTACCATGTTCTAAGGCATTCCCTGGTTTAATTAATTCATTTCCTGTTACAAGAATTCCAATGTTTGGCTTTTTAAATACCGTAACTGTTGTAATCCCTAATCCTGCTAAAAAGCCAATTGCTGCAGCATTTAAAATTGTACCTTTTGTAAGGGCAACTTCATTTTCTTTAATTTGTTCGCCAATAGGTCTAATATTAGTATGCAAAGCAACATTTCCATCTAAAAGAAGTACTTCCCTTGTACAAGTCGTTTTTTCAATTTGAATTACTGCATTTGCAGAATCTGGAACTGCAGCACCGGTAAATATCTTAATAGCTTCACCTGGTTTTAAAACCATTTTATGCGCATCACCAGCTTTAATTTCGCCAATTAAACTATACGATAACGAATCCTGTATATTTAAAGCATATCCATCCATTGCAGATTGTCTGAATGGTGGCATATTTATAGACGAATAAACATCGTTTGCCAAACAATAATTCAAAGCTTTTAGCAAAGGAAGTTCCACTTCTTTAGAATTCGGAATAGTATTATTTAGTATAGTCTTAGCTTGTTGTACGGAAATCATAATAGTGGTTTTGAATTTCAAATTTAAGATAAAATGAGGACAAAATTTAAAAAAGTTATAAATCGAAAAAAGACTATGCCTAATGAATGACATAGTCTTTTATCTCTAACAACCAATTAACTATTTTGAAGAAGTAAATATTCTTGGGTTGATATTAATCATAACAAAAGCCCAGTTGTTATCTAATCCTTTATTTCCAGCTTTTAAAACTTCTAATGTATCCGAACCAAACATTTGTGAATAACCCGCTGAAATCCCAATGTTTTTATGCAATTCGTAAGAAGCAAGTAAATCAATTTCAGTACCTAAATAACTATCCATTGTTCTCGTAACATCTGTTGGGTCGACTACATCTGCTGCCGTCATGAACATATGTGGTGTTACACTAAATTTCCATTTATCTGAAGCGTAATTCAATTTTAAGAAAATATCTTGTAATCCTACTGTATTTTTATGATTTCCAACATAGAAGTAATCCAGTAAACCATTGAATGCGTGGTTTGTTCCAAAAATAGGATTGAATGATTTGATTTTGTCATCCGTATCTGTTTGATCTTTACCGGATAATAATTCGTATCCAAGTCCTGCTTTTAACTTATCAGTAAAAGCATAATTTACGTTTAAACCAATATTATAAGCACTTACCGATGTATTGTTAGTAGCTAATCTACTTTTACCTGTTTGCGCATAAATACCTAAATCTGCATCTAATTTATTCTTTTTGTATTTTAAAAACGTACCAAAAGTTTGCAAATAATCTACTTTTAAATTAGTAGTTATAGGTTCTTCATATTGAAAACCAGTATTTAATGCTAATAAGCTCATTTGTAAATCACTAAAATTAGTATGATACCAAGCATATTGCATGTTTTTATAATTGGTAACATATAAATCTCGGTATAAACCTTCTGTATCAGCATTTAAAGCAGCACCTAAATCTAAATGATTTTTGTCTTTTTTGTATGTAACTACTACTGCATCATGACTTTGTCCTTGTTGAATCCAATCAATTTCACCAAAAATTCTTTGGTTGTCGTAAGAAATAACTTGTCTTCCTAATCGAGCACTCCATTTTTCATTAAAATTGTATTGACCCCAAGCTTCAAATAGCATTACTCCATTTGCATCATTAGTTGTAGTCGTTTTAACATCTCCCCAAGTTCTTACATTTTGAAGTGTTAGTTTTGCACTTATATTTTCTTGTTTAAAGTTAAAATTCAATCTTGTTCTTTGCGAGATAAATGATGTTGGTAATTCGCTATCTGGCATAAGACTTTTGAAACCATTTCTATATTCGTAACGAGGTCGTATTTGCAAATTAGCCTCAATTTCTTGTGCATATGTACTTACGCCCATTATTACAAATAAGGATAATGAAATCTTTTTTATATAACTTGTTTTCATATTTTAGAAATTTAATATTTTTAATACTTAGACAAAATTAAGCCTAAGAATTAAACAAAAAGATGACATTTATCAGGCATTAGTATTTATAAATTTTAACTCTTATTCCTGAAAATACTTAAATAAAATTTGTTTGTCTAATTTCTAAGCTAGTTATTAATTCATTCAAGCTATCAATTTCTACATGTTCCATTAATACAACTTTATACCATTTATTATCACTGTTATGTGATTGAGGAACCAAATCAAATTTAGATGCTATATCCTTTGAAATAAAAGCTGATTTTATAGTTACAATATTCATGAATGGTTCTCTAAAATAAGATATATTCAATTCGTCTAATCTTGTACAAAGCCAATTTGTACGCATTTCTAAGGTTTTTACCTTTTCATACCAACCATTTTTACCATACGTTTTTAAGATCATCCAAATAGCAACAGCGTTTGCTCCAGAACGGCTACCACATAAGGTTACATCCATACCTGCAACATATCCTGCTTCTCTAGTTAACACATTTTCAATCAAATTCTTTCTACATATAAAAATTCCTGTTCCATAAGGAGCTTGTAGCATTTTGTGTGCGTCAATTGTTATTGAAGAAACAAGTTTATTAGTAAAGTCTAAATGATTTTTAGGAGTCAGAAAAGGATATACAAAACCACCGTAAGCAGCATCGATATGAAGTTTAAAACGTTGATCGTATTTTTCTAAGAGATTAGTATATATATCAGGATTATCTACTGAACCAAACATGGTTGTACCCATATTTGCTACTACTATAAAATATTTTTTACCTTTTGATATTACTTCTTGTAGTAGTATTTCTAATTTCGTTTCATCAATAGTTCTGTTTTCAAAATGAACTTCAACTCGCAACCAGTCAATCATTAGTAAGTTGGCACCTTTTGCAATTGAATAATGTGTGTCTTCTGAAGCTAGAATACAGATTTCTGATAATTTTGCTTGATAAGTATTCATGAAATGATTTCTATAAACCCATAAAGCTTCGATATTTGCTTCTGTTCCACCAGTTGCTATATAGCCATCATACTCATTAGTTGTGGCATTAAATATATCTACGGCTAGAATTTCAAGGACTTCTCGTTCAATTTCTTGCGTTCCTTTAAATGCTTTTTCGGAAATACCGATAGTATGACAACCAATATTATTTGGGTTAGCAACATAAGTCATTAAAACTGGTGCGTCTTTCAAAAAAGAAGCATCATCATAAAATACTTTTCCATCTAATTTTGAAGCTGGATAACCTAAGGAAACATCTTTTGAAAAGTTTACATTTTCAGTCAACGCTTTAGTAATGCGTCCTAATTTATCGTTTTGTGTTAATTTATGCCAGTTGCTCATATTAAAAAGATATTGAGTTAATTTCTGATTTATAAAGATTTAACTGCTGATTAATTGTGTCTTGACTATTTTTCAAAAAAGAAGTATTTTGGAATAAATTTTGATAATATGTTATACCTTCATTAATGTTGTTTCTGTACAAATTCCATTTTTTTATTTGAGATGCAGTTACTTCATTAGTAAAACTAGTAACTTCATTTCTCAAATAATCTACATACATTTTTAATTCTTTGATAAACAAATTAGGTCTATCTGATTGAAGCATTATATTCTTGTTGCCGTAAATATGTTGCACCATTTCTTGTAAAGAGAATTCTTTATCAAAATAAGCTAAATTTGGACCAGGACAAATAACGACACCTTGTTGTTGTCCTTTTATAGGGATATTGTTTTCTAAATAAGAGGCATTAGCCAAACCAACACAAAGGCAAGATTTTTCAGTAATTCTTTGCTGTTTTAATTCAAATTCTACTACTGAAATTTCATTTTTTTGTTGATCTAATTTTTCTAATTCTAAATCTTGGTATCTTTTAGAAGCAGTGCAAATCCCTTGAATACCATAAGATTTATTTAAAGCTAAAAACTTTTTTGGACACGAACTTCCCGCTTTTTTATCATTTATTCTTTTTTGTTTCCAATAATCGTTTGAAACTCCTTTAATTGAATTAAAAGGAACTCCTAGTGGTGAAATAGTACTCAAATAAAAATCATTTTCTTTTGCGTTTGCCAGCAGTTTTCGAGTTTCTGTATCTACTGAAGTAGCTTCTGGAACCAAAAGAAAGGGTGAACCCCATCCTATAGAATCTAGCTGAAATTCTTCCAATAAAAAGGCATGTTCTGCTGCTGTTCCTACACCACCTTGAACGGTAATTTTCATTGGTAAAATAGTTTTAGGTAATGACATTTTTTTTAACGTTAATGCTTTTATTAATAAATCGTTTGTAGATTGAAGCAATTCGTTTCGTTTATCTTTAAATTCTTGCAAAATAGGACCTAATAGATAGCCTTCTGTTGCAAAAGCGTGTCCACCACAATTTAAACCCGATTCAATACGATATTCAGAAACCCAAAGTCCTTTTTTTGATAAAAAATTACCTTGAATTAATGCAGATCGAAAATCGCTTACTTTCAAAATTATTTTTTTACGTAAAAAACCTTCTTCATCTGGAAAAAAATCAGTGAAATTCTCAAAATAACTATATAATCTAGGATTCATTCCCGCAGATAATACTACCGAAGAATTGAGGTTGCTATTGGCAAACCCTCTTAAAGAAGCATGAGCGTCGTTAAATTCTATTGGGAGTTGATTTTTTTCATCAAAGTTATCTTTATCTAGTTTCGTCATAATGTTGACATCTATTTCACCTAACGAGATGTTTTTTTCAATAAAGTTCACTAAGTTATCTTTCATTAAAATTCCTTCATTAACAAATACTTGAAACCTTTTTTTAAGTTCCGATTTATTTGGAAGTAAAGCAATATAATTTTCTAAAGCAGATTTACTTTCTGCTAATTCACATTTGAATTTTTCAAATTTACCCTTTACAATGGTATCCATTAAATTCAAATAATGAGTAATTCTTTCAGCACGATAATCATGAAATTTTTGCGTAATTTCTTGATAGGGAATACTAAATTTTTCACTGTAGAAAGCGCGCATTTTTTCTATTAAATCATCATCTGCAATTGAAACTGTAGAAGTAATTCCATACTGAGCTACACGAATTGGGCTGTCAATGGTAAAAGCCAACCCCATAACTGGAATATGAAAAGTATGTGTGTTTTTTTTGTTAGACATATAAATTTTATTAACTATTTTTAGATTTTTTTCTTGTTTTTTGAAAGAATATTGACTTTATCTTTACCACTAAAGCTGTCAAATTCATGAATCTTTTGAGGTGGAATAGCTTTTTTTCAAAAGAGATATTATTAGCTTTTTTAGCAAATTATTTATTTCTAATTCTAAAATTAAAGGTGCTAAAAATTTGGTTTGAAAAAATGAAAATCAATACTACTAGATTAATGAGCTATTTAGATGGACAACATTAATTTTCAATATTTATAACTGTTTTTAATTCAACTTCACTTTTAATAGAATTTGAAATTAAACAAGCGGCTTCCGATTTTTCTAAAATGCGTTGCGCTTTTTCTGTTTTTTCTAAATCATCAATTGTTAATTCAGCTGAAAGAATAATTTTTGTCATTAAATATTTACCCTCTATTTTTTCTAAAACACCTTGAGCATCACATTTAAAATTAATAAATTCAAATTTTGAAAATTCAGCTATTGCTAAGAAAGTTGTCATAAAACAACTCAAAACTGAACCTGTAAACAAATGTTCTGGAGACCAAATATTAGACATTCCTTTATCAAACTCTGGAGGAGTTGCAACTTCAATTATTGTTGGTAATTCTGGAGATGACATGATTCCTTTTCTGTCATTTTCCCACTTTAAACTTAAATTATATACATGCTTTTCCATTTATATGTTATTATAATATTTAGACAAATTGAATGATTTTTTTATACTAATAATATGATTATAATCATGTTTTTATTTAGTTTAAAAAACTATTTAATTAGTAAAAAAAAAGCATAGAATATTATTCTATGCTTTTTTAACCAAAAATGGAAAATTGAATTAATAATTATCTTTTGCCTATTATTTTGGTAATAGTACATCACCTATTACATGAATAATTCCGTTTGAAGTTTCAATGGATGCAACGATTTCTGATCCATTTACAAATGTTTTTTCACCTTGTTTTGTAATCGTTACTTTTCCACCATAAACCATGTCAAACATTTGACCGTCTTGCATATATTCTGTTTTTAGATTGCCAACATACGTATGAAAACCTAAAATGTTTTCTAAATCACCTTTTTTCTCTGGTTTTAATAATCCTTCTACAGTTCCAGCTGGCAATTTGTCAAAAGCAGTATTTGTAGGTGCAAAAACAGTAAATGGCCCTGCATTGCTTAACGAAGTTACTAAACCTGCTGCTTTAACTGCTGCAACTAAAGTAGTATGATCTTTACTTCCAGAGGCTACTTGCACAATATTAGGATTTGAAACATCATCTTGAACACCTTCTTGTCCAACACTTAAATCAACTGAATTTTCTGAAGCTGAAGCTTCTTTTGGAGTTACATTATTTTCTTTGCAACTTCCTAAAAAAAATAAAGAGGCAATGGCTAAAAATGAGATTGTTTTTTTCATAATGGTTGTACTTTAATATTATACTACAAAGTACCAACATTACTAGATTAAATTTTATGAGTCAAATCATAAAATTAGTTTTTTTATCCATTATTTACATTTAAATAAAACATTCTGAACGCTCCAAAAAACAATAGTATTGCTATTCCAAAAAGCATTTCGTTTATATAAGGAATTAAAGTATAACTAAAAGAAGCAACTCCTTGAACCGCTAAAACCAATTCATTTAAAAAAATGCCAATAATAAATACAGCTAATGCTTTTTTGATGGTATTATTTTGAATTACCAATCGATTTGTAAATATGTAAACCAATAAAAACCCTGAAATTATAGCCAATAAAACCAAATGTAAATAAGCAATCACTATTGGTCTAAATCCAAATGCTAATTTTCCAATTAAAGGGACAGTAGATCCTAATTGAAGAAAAAATTTAATAGAAAC
The DNA here is from genome assembly GCF_006491595.2 of Flavobacterium jejuense. GTDB lineage: Bacteria > Bacteroidota > Bacteroidia > Flavobacteriales > Flavobacteriaceae > Flavobacterium > Flavobacterium jejuense. The sequence goes on along the minus strand of NZ_VEVQ02000001.1, from coordinate 78,202 downwards.
ACAAACTATAATACTGATGTAAATCCATTTAAAAAAAGGAGCAACAGGATAATTTTTTAAAAATGAAGAAATACTACTTTTAAGAAATTTTACCCATGCTCCAATTTGTAATAAAGAACAAAAAACGGCAATTATGTATATCCAAATAGGAAGTTTGAGCCATAAAATAGATAATAAATACGCAGGAATACAACTGATAAAAAACCATTTAAAAACAGTTTTATTTGTTTTTTCTATAGTTAAATTTGGAATTAATTGACTCACAAATAAACCCATACAAGCAAACCAAAACCAACCGTTATATTGAAAATGTAAATAAAAATAGATGGAAGATAAATAGAAGTCTTGAGTAATGTTTTTAGTTGCCATCATATAAGCTAACGCAAATGTACCAAACGATGAAATAATATTAAAAAACAAGGCAGCTTTAAACCAGTTTTTTGATAAATTATCTTTAGAAATTATCTTTAAATCTTTTAAAAAAAATGCGGCAAACCAAAACGAAACAAATAGTGATAAAGTCGAAAACAAGATAGAAATTAATCCATAGCCTTGAAAAATAAAACTGAAAAGCATTACGTAAGCACAAACTAAATTGGCAATAAAAATCTTTTTATACTTTTCAAGGTTTACAGTAACATTTTGTTTTGACAAAAAATGAATCATCAAAATAATTAAAGTTTGAGAAACCCACCCTGCAAATGCAAAGTGCGAATGTGAATGTTGAATGTTTTTTTGATTTAAAAAAGGAAACTCAAAGGCAATTTTGTAGCGCATTAAAAGCCCTAATGAGGCCACTAATAATAAATTAAATAATGAAAATTTAATCCAGTAGGAGAAGTTTAATTTCATTAATAAAATATTTTATGGTTATTTATTTCGACTTTATTGCATTTGTTCATTTGTGATAAAGTTCTAATTACAGTTTCTACACGTAAGCCTGTAAAATCAGCAATCTCTTGTCTTGTAAAGGGAATTTGAAGTTTTTCATGATCTGAAACTCCATTTATTTTTTTGTAATCCATCAAAAAAGCATTGATTCTATGTTCAGGTTTTTGATTGATAATGTGTTTGTTGGTTAATGTTTTTCTAAAAACCCTTAATGCTAAAAGTTGCATAAAACGTTTATTAATTTCAGGATATTCTTCTATTATAGTCAAAAATTTATCTTTGGATAGTTTAATAACAACGCTATCTTCTGTTGCAACAGCAGTACAAGGGTAAATTTCATCTAAAAACAATGGTGGCTCACCAAAACTGCAGCCTTTTTCAAAAATTCCTTGTGTAAATTCTTTTCCATCATCGTTTGAACAATACATTTTAACAGTACCTTCTATAATTTGGAAATAAAATAAAGCACTTTCACCTTCATCAAAAATGACATGATCCTTGTAATATTTTTTTGAAACAGCACCCCATGTAAAGAGTAAATCTAAATCTATTTGCATAATTAACATAATTAAATAAATTTTTTGTCAATACAAATATTATAATTCTTATTAAGTTAAAAAATGACATTTATCATATCTCTCCAATTAGAAACCTTTGTTTAATGAAAGTGTAAAAAGGAAACAATATGAAAATCTATATTGTTATAATTTAGTTCCTGATATAAAAGTCTTAAATTAGATATTCTAAAAGCTTATATCTGTAAAGGAAGGTTTAAATATTTAAACTTAAATAATGCTTACTCATTCCAAATTATTTGTTGTATTTAATAGTTAAATTTTGTATTTTGTAATAAATTATCTATTGACTCTAGTTTTCTACTTTTTATATGTATTGAGCTTTAAGTTCAATTCCCTCACCTTCCCACCGCACCAAAAAAATTACTGTCATGGTTTTTGTCCCACCACAAATCAAGCACTTTGCCTGTTGGCTAAAACGTTTTTGTCTACAGAGAAAAATCAATAAGCCATCAGTCAAAGAGCTCGTCCACCGCACAAAACAAAAACACGTACGCTTCGCAACTCATGCCAGTACTTTTTTCTCCCAAGCTTCTTTACATAATGTAGCATTATAATCCCTTCGGGCAAGGGGTCAAGCCCATTATAATAACATTATGTAAAAAAGCCCCGCACCCCACGCTCGCAATTTTGTGAGTGCCTTCACATTTTCTTAAAATTATCCCCCTTCTTACTGCCTCTGCAAACTGAACACTAAATAAGGCAACCACAAAATCAAAAAAGCCAGTAAGAGTATTCTTTTTTATTTACCAGAAACAGCAAACTAATTACTTTCACAATAGCTGATGCCTTAAAAATTAATACAAACCTTTATTCTGAACACTAAAAACTGAATACTGACAACTCCACATGGCATCAGCTATTCATAAAAGCAATCACAAAAATCCATTAAGCAAATAAAAAAGAATACCCTTCCCTGCGCTACTGCACCATCGCACTAGGCTAGTAATAATTGTTTTTTGTAAATGCTTTTCCCTTTCAATTCAGCACTACTAATCACTATTCACTCTTAGCTAATCACTCACAAATTGGCATTCACAAAAATCAAATCCAGTAAAGAGTGTGTAAGGGTAAAACAGGATGAACGCTATAACGATTGTTTTCAATGTTCCTTCATCCTGTTTTACCCTTACACACCCTTTAATCACCACTACCATTCATAACAAAAAAAATAACAACTTCAAAAAAAATAAGAAAAAAAAAGAAAACAAAGGTTTGTTCCAGGTATTCAAAAAAGCAAGTTCAAGCCTTCGGTTTTGGATAAAATCTCCACTCTTACATTTTCAGCAGATAACTAACCTATGTATAAATTACTCTTTATTAATCACTCCTTAGAGTAGTATTTTATCCAAAAAACTTGCTTTTTTGAAACCTTCCACTAGAAATATCGGCTTTCTTTTTTTTCCTTTTTTCTTTTGAAGAAATATTTGTGCGGAGCATCGTGAGGCACACAAAACTTCGGAGTACATCGGGAAAATCGAAACATGTTTGAATTTATTAAAACCGATAGTATGCTAAAATTTATCATTAAGACACACAGAAAAGGTACAACTTACAAAAACCCACACATTTTTATTTTAAACAAAGGATTAAACAGCGGAAAGCCAGCACAAGAACCTTTCACAAATAGCTTTGTAATCATTTTCGAAAATCAAGAAGATTTTGATAATGTCAATTTAACAGCTTATGCCCTTTGGAAAACAAAATTTTGGTTTCCCTTTTTATGCGGTTCAGTAATCCCGTTTTTACGTTTAAACGATGTTAGAAAAGAATTCTCAAACAAAGTCAACCAAGAGATAAAAGACCACGAAGAACACCTTAAGAAAGTGCAAACTTTAAAGCTTCTAGAACAAAGCGAAAAACGTTTCAACGAAAATTTAAGTCTAATTAATGACATGAGAAGAGTTATTTTGTATAGGTATTGTAACAAATAAAATAGTTAGTACTCCTAAAAAAAATATAAATTGCAAATCAAAATTTTTAAGAATAAGGTCAATTAAATAGTGAAAATGCAAAATAAAATTATTACGTTTGCTCTGTTTAATACTTGAAATAACCTATTAGGTAATCTTTAAATTTTAAGTAATGAACAAAAATGCAATAATTACAAGTATAAAGGAACTAGAGAATGCCAGTTTTTCTCAAGTTGTACCTTTTATTAAAAAAAATAGTTACTTTTCTGATTCAAGGCCAAATAGTTGTTCTGAATTATTTTGGCATTCCAATTTACCAATAAAGTGGTTCAAAGAATTAATTAATGAACCCTACTTGGAAGAGTTATTGTTTGCATATTTCTCAAGACCACAAAATGCTAACCTCGATTTTATAAAATTATTTATTAATTCAAAATATTCAGCCGAGTTAATTCGAATTATAAAACTTTCGGAAGCTTTTAAAATGGATTCTCATTGGATTACTTTTTCAGTTTTCGTAAAATCAAACGATTTAAAAGTAGTATATAAAGAACTAGACTACATTAGAGCATACCGACAATATTGGAAGAATGAAACAGTTATATTCGAAAACAAAATCAACGAAATAGACTACGAAGATATCTTAATACAAATGATTTCTTATTTCGAACATTTTAAACGTTATTCCAAGAAAACAGTAAATAATACTGGATTAATTACTAGCTATAAAGCCCATTTAATTAACATTTTAGACATTATTTTAAATATAAAAAAGCGAGGATGCGTAAAAAATAAAATTAAAAACAAGTATAGTAGCATCAACTTTAAAAAAATTGCAAAGGAACAACTTCCTCCTATTAGAGCTATCGAATCACTTAATAATCAGCAACTAGTATCAAACGAAAAAATAGATAAACAAAAGAAGACTTTTAGAGAACTAGTAGAATTTTTCTTCGCAAAAGACAACAGCGAATATCAAATTCAAAAATACTTATCTGGTTTAGCTGAATTTGAAATGATAGAGAATTTAGAAGCAGAATTGCTAACAAATACAAAGTACTGTTTATACAGAAAAACTTTAGAGAAAGGGATTTATGATGAAGTATATTTTACAAACAAAGTAATTGAAAATGAAGAACTAGTAAAACGAATTAATGAACAAAAAGAAATGCTATCAAAACAATTAGAACTTAGTATTTATACCTCCATTGAATATTTTAAGTATTTAAAAATCCCAGTCATAATTGATAAAAAAAATACTGACGAAAAAATTGATTTAGAAAAAGTATTGATTTTATTAAAATCATTTTCATTATTTCTAATGCCCCAAGGTAGAACAATTATTAATAATGAAATAGTTTTTAAAAACAAAGTACCTCAAAAATTTGAAGAAACGTTTGATATAGATTACTTAGTAAGTTTTGAGGAAAATGAATTAGTTGAGAAATGCCATCAATATTTTGAATGGTCAAAAGACGAAATACAAATAATTATAGAATACCTAACAACCGACCTCACTAGCCATAAAATTGACGTTCAAAAACGTCCTTTAATTAAAATTGGTAATCAGTATATTTGGCTTTCCAGTTTCCTAAAAGATACTAGGTGGGAAATCATTTTGCATAGAAAGATAGTAAAAGAAAATAGCTTAAATTTAAGTGAACAACCTATTGAGACTGAAAAATACATTTCAGAAATTTTTAAAAAAGCAAAATTTGGCAGTATTTCTAGTCACGTTTATAAAAATAAAAATGTACCAGGTGAAATCGACATTCTAGCATTTAAAGAAAATACGCTTTTCATTTTAGAATTAAAATCAACCTACATTGGGGAGGATATTATGAAAACTTCAAAATATGAAGTATTAAAATTCAATTCAAAAGCTTCAGAACAATTGAATTTAGCAAAAGACTATATAATAAATAATTATGATGAAATAAAAAAATGTAAGAATCTGGGGATTAATTGTGAATTGAAAGATTTAAAAATAGTTACAATCATAATTTCAAACATATACCAGTCTGATAATTTAATTTTCAGGAATGAACATCATAAAATTAGTCTTTTTGAATTAATGATTATTCTTAAAAACGATCTGTACAATATGTTAGTACAAAAAGAGTGCAAGATCCTCACGGATGAAAAAATGGATATTCCTGTAAATACGATGTTACAAATAGAGAATAAGTCGAATCTAAAATACAGTAAAACTCATAAGCAAATTAACGAGGATGAATGCTCGTTATGGAAAGAAAATAATAGTTGTTCAGCAAATGATTTAACAACGGCAATTTTGGAAAGTAAGGTTTGGAAACATCAAGCTGAGCTTAAACAATTTACAAGAGAAAGTATTAAAATTCAAAAATTTAATAAAAATCATAGATTCCTTAGTTGAATATTTAGTAATTGTGTCGATAGTAAATGCAAAAAGCCAGGTCTTGCGACTTGGCTTTCATTTTGTTTAACCCAACGGTCACCACAACTAGGGCTAAACTTATTTTTTGCGCTTCTTTTGTAGGCTTTTAAGTAGTAACGAAATCGTAAAACTAACAATTGCTCCAACAGATGCTAATATAATAGTTTTAGCAATATCATGAGAATTAATATTCGGTATCACACTTAAAAATGTACCTCCAGCGGTTCCCATTAAAGTAGGGTTATTCGCTGTCATTTGTTGTAGTCAACTGACTTGCAGCTGTCAAAACTCCTCCAGCTACAGCAACATAACCACCTATGGTGATAACAATTGCAGGCAAAACCACAGGAGCAGCCAAAATCGTTCCACCAACAGCAGCCAAAGCTAAACCAATATTTCGAAGCACTTTAAAAAACTTTGGAGTAGGAGATGTAGCTCTATTCAATATTTTTTTCATAATTTATATTTTTTCATTCCCATGAAAATGGGAATCTATTCAACAATCAATTCTACACTTTCTTTTCTGTCTAAAGCACCATAAACAAACGTTTTAAGTTTCTCAAATGCTTTTCTCGACATAAGTCCCAAACCTGGTCCAGAAAGTTTCGTCACAGGAGCAATACAACCATTCAATTCTTGCAAAGCATTATTAGCAGGATGAAATAAAATAAAACTTCTATTTTTTACATCAACAACCTCCAAATGCCACTTAAATTTAGTACTATATCGCTTTCTTATAAAATATTTCCCTTCTGGAATACAAGAAACTCGCTTTTCATTTTTCTTCCAAGGCAGCTCAATTGTATTACAAATCAATTTACCTTCACATTGAATTTTTCCGTTTGTTCCTTCAGGGAAATAAGTTCTAGTTAAAAACAAAACCATTACACACCACTATCAACTTTAGCAACTGATAATGGATTATAAGCTCCATTTTTAAGCGGATACATCTGACCATTAATTTGTTGATAAAACTCAACACCAAGCACGAAAAACAAAGGCTTCGTTGAATTAGCAGTTACCACATTCGTTTGCGTAATTAATGCAGTTGCAATGCCGTCCCATGGTAGAATTGTGGTCTCAGAAGTAGTCACAACATAAGTTTCAGCTTCAAAATCCACCTCAGCGCCTCCAGAAATGATTTTAAAATGGGTTGTACCACTTGGACCAGCAATCATATTTGAAGGAATAAAAGAAGGAATGTCAACTTTAATTTCACCAGCAACTCTGTCAATAGAAGCAACAAAAGGAGCAAATAAAGTAGTTCCTAGTTTTCCTCTAATATTGAACTCAAAACCGAATAATAGTTCTGTTTCCCCATCAATAACGTTACGCAAACCTCTATCACTGGTAATATCCGCTTGAAGCACCTTAACCATTGCTTGCGTCAAACGACTAACCATTCTACCATCAGCAGAATTCAATAACAATGGTCTAAAAGCAGTTCTCAAAAGCTTACCTGCCTTCCCTGCCCTACCAAATTCCGAACCATTCTCACGCGTTCTTTGAAACGCAGGATCGCTAGCAATTCTACTAGCATCAATCCCACCCTTCTCACGAGCCAAATGACCATCTTGCGTTTTGTAAAAAGTAATATCCCCGATAGTACCTTTTAACTTTATTATGCCTTTCTGTCTAGCCATAATTCTAAAAATTTTAATTAATAAATCAGTGAACAATTCGCTCAATCTATTTTTTGGTTGCAACACTTCCGATTGATCTGATAACAAAATTGAAAAAAAGAAAAAGGCAAAAATTAGGCAAGAATACCAAATGGCACTTTTAGAACAAAAGGACATCAAATGGCATACTTTTACACCATAAAATGTTAAATCCTCCGTAAGGTGTTGTTCACAAATAAATACAGTAGAAGTAGCTAAAACAAATAGCATGGAGTACCTCAAAACAAACAAGAAAATCAAAACAGTCTAAAGACAACCCATATATAAGAAAAAAGTACACTAGAAAAGCTACTTCAACTTGAAACTACCTTGAGGAAAGGAAATCAAAACCAAGAGATACAAAAATGGAAACCAACTAACCTAACGCCTTATTTTTCAAATACCTTCTTGTGCATTTTATTGACTTTGGTCAATTTTGATTAAAACATATTGAAATAGTTTTGTCTAAAATCAAATAACAAGAAAATGAGAAAATTAGTTATTGTAGGCTTGTCTTTATTTAGTGCAACCGCTCTGGCTCAAACCGGAGTCATCAGAGGAAGTATTGCAGACAAACAGTCCGAAAAAAGTATTACTGGTGCTACTATTGAATTAGTAAGCGATTCTAGTATAGGGGATACAACAGATGAAAAAGGAAATTTTGAATTAGGAAATGTACCATTAGGCAGACAAACAATAAGAGTAAGTTTTTTAGGTTATGAAAGTGCAACCCTTCCAGATATTGATGTAACTACTGGAAAAGAAGTTATTGTTTCAGTTGCGCTAGTAGAAAAATTCGGTTCATTGGAAGAAGTTGTACTTGTAGCCGATGGAAACAACAAGGCGAAATCCATCAATAAATTAGCTGCTGTTTCAGTGCGACAATTTTCTCCAGAAGAAGTAAATAGATATGCAGGTGGAAGGAGTGATGTGGCACGATTAGCTTCAAACTTTGCTGGTGTATCAACTGCTGATGATAGTAGAAATGATATTGTAGTACGTGGAAACTCTCCTACTGGTTTACTTTGGAGATTAGAAGGCATTCCAATTCCTAGCCCAAATCATTTTTCAACTTTAGGAACTACAGGCAGTCCTGTTTCAGCATTAAATCCAAATTTATTAGCCAACTCTGATTTTATAACTTCAGCATTTCCTGCTGAATATGGAAATGCACTTGGAGGTGTTTTTGATTTAGGGCTTAGAAAAGGCAACAACAAAGAATATGAGTATACAGTTGGTGTAGCCGCTTTTCCTGGTGCAGAAGCAATGGCAGAAGGACCATTAGGAAAAAAAGGAGGTTCTTTTCTTGTGGCCGCTCGTTATGGTATCGTAGGTTCCTTAGGATTGGCAGGAACAACTGCACAGCCAAATTACAATGACCTCTCATTTAATGTTGATTTTGGTAAAGGTAAATTTGGTGATTTTTCGGTTTTTGGAATTTTTGGTAACTCAAATATTGACTTAATTGGAAAAGAGGTGGAGTTATCCGATGATGATTTATTTGCAACAAGAGATGAAGATAGTTTTGTAACTTCTGGGTTCGGTGTTTTTGGGGTAAAACATACAATCGATATGGGGTCACAATCCTATTTAAAAACCATAATAAGTGGTTCCACATCTAGCAACGGTTTTAACCAAGACAGGTATTTTAATTTAGAAACACCGTCTGAATTCAAAGTACGATGGACAGAAGTGGACAATACAGAAAACAGAATCACATTTGCAACACTCTTCAATTCAAAAATATCTAAAAAAATTACTTTTAGAACAGGTGTATTACTGGAAAACTTTTCATTAGAAAATACAGTATCAGACCGAGACAGACAAGAGGATAACAATAGTGATGGGCAACCTGACTTTGTAAATCTCATAAATAATGAGGGTTCATACACTATTGTACAACCTTATGCTATGGGCCAATTCAGAGTAACTGAAAAGGTAACATTGAATGCGGGTTTACACGGACAATACTTTTCTTTGAACGAAGAATTTGTTTTTGAACCTAGAACAGCATTGACTTATGCCATCAACAACAAGAGCGCTATAAACATTGGCTACGGTTTACATCATCAAAATGTTGCTGCTCCATTATTATTCTTAAATGAAAATAGTGGTGGAAATCTAGTTCAGAGCAATAAAGAATTAGACTTGGTAAGAAGTGCTCATTATGTGTTAGGGTATGATATTAGATTTGCAGATAAATGGCGAGCAAAATTTGAAGTCTATTATCAAGCGATTGATAAAGCAGCAGTAGAAAAAAATCCATCTAGTTATTCTTCCCTTACTGAAGGTGCTGATTTTGGATTTTCTACCGATAAAAACGCTTTAGTAAGTAAAGGTGAAGGTTTTAATCAAGGAGTTGAATTTACACTAGAAAAATTCTTCAGTAAAGGATATAATTTACTTTTTACAACTTCTCTTTTTGAAAGCAAATATACTGGTAGCGATGGAATAGAAAGAAACACACCGTTCAATAATGGCTATGTTTTTAATGCATTAGCGGGCAAAGAATTCAAAATAGGAAAAGCTAAAAAAAATGTCTTTACCATCAATACAAAATTCACAACAGCTGGAGGTAGGTATTATACACCTGTAGATTTAGCAGCTTCTATTGCTGCTAACTATGAAATAAGAGACGATACTAATGCTTACAGCGAACAATATGACGCTTATCTAAGACTTGACTTAAAATTTGGGTTCAAATGGAATAGCAATAAAAAGAAGAGTTCGCATCAATTCTATGTAGATTTTCAAAATATAACAAACAACAGTAATGTTTTTTCAAAAGAGTACAACAGAGTAACACAGCAAGTAAATCAGATAAATCAAATCGGATTCCAACCAGATTTTGGCTATAAATTTCAATTTTAAGAATAGTTAGTTTTATTTTAATTTTAGTTAATGTAGAGTTTGTAAGCACCAAAATGCGATGCAAGCTCTAAATTTTTAATGCTTTAAACGAATATCATGCTACACAGTTTACAACAATTTACTAGAAAATATATGGAGTTTAATGCTACTGAATTAGTTACATTGGCAAGCCTATTTAAACCCATAGCATGCAATGAAAATGCTTTTGTGATTAAAAAAAGGCAACACATTTCAAATATTTATTTTTTAAACAGCGGTGTTTTAAAATCGTATAGGGAAAATAATAATAGAAAGTATAACGTGAAATTGTATTACAATCCTATCCTTTTTTCAGATTTAAATGCACTTACAAATAGAACACCGTCAACAAGAAATTTTGTAATAACAAAAAAAGCCACTGTTTTTATGGCTAATTTTGAGGACATTATACGACTAAATGCAAAATCAGAAAAACATGATTTTTTTTTCAAAATGATTTTTGAAGAGGAGTACATGTTCAATTCCAATGGTAATACATAAGAAAACATGACAGATAGTTTAAAATTATTTTTATCGAGATTTGCCACTTTAAGTGAAGAAGAAATAGCAGCTTTTACAGCCATATTTAGCCCTGTAAGTATAAAAAAATTAGACCATCTTTTTGTAGAAAATGACAAAGTTACAACTATTTTTTACATCAATGACGGTCTCATGAGAGGCTATTATAACAATGGAAACAATGAAATTACTACTAACTTTTACTTTGGTCCAACCATCATGACCGATTTAATAGCAGTGCGGGAACACAAACCTACGCAAATGAATGTGCAAGCATTGAAAGATTCAAATTGCATGGTTGCCGAATTTTCCGACCTAGATAATTTAGTAGACCAATACCCAAACCTTGAATATCTTTTTTTTAGATTTTTAGAACATTTATACCTTTTTGGAGTAATGAGACAACATTCCTTTATTTTTGATTCCCCTCAGGAGCGGTATATAAAATTATTTGGGGAACGCCCAAAAGTAATTGCAGAAATTCCACAACGGTACATCTCATCATATCTTGGCATAAAACCAGAAACATTGAGCAGAATAAAAAATCGAATATTTAAAAACTTGTAAAAATGGAAAATTTAAAGTCGTTCACGGCACATTTTGCACAACTCAATGAAAAAGATTTTATAGACCTAGAAGCTCTATTTCAGCTGGTAAGCATAAAAAAAATGGATCATATACTAACGTCAGGGAACTATGCTAAAGAATTGTTTTTTCTCAATAAAGGCACTTTTAGAATATACCACCTAAAAGAGGGCGAAGAATTTACAACTAAGTTTTTATGCAGCCCATGCATCTATGCAGAATTATTTTCTATCAGAAAACAAACGCCTACTTTTTTCAACATTCAATCATTAACCGATTGTGAATGCTATAAAGCGAATTTTGATGCAGTTGAACAACTAATGGAAACAAACCCAAACATTCGAAGATTATTTCTAAAACTGTATGAACATATTTATATAAGTGGCAAAAAAAGAGAAATCTCATTTATTTTAGATTCTCAAACCAAAAGATACCACGATTTTATTGCTGAAAATCCTCAAATAATGGAACAAATTCCATTACAATATATTGCCTCTTTTATTGGAGCAAAACCGGAAACATTGAGCCGGATAAGAAGAAAAAGCAATAAAATATAAAATACTTTTTTTTAAACATACCCTTTTTTAATAAAGTTAGCAGTCCATAATGTCATACTAAGGGAAAACAAAAGGGCTAAGTGACACTTTTAGAACAAAAGAACATCAAATGGTATTATTTTCTACCATAAAAATAAAAGTCACTGCAAACCCATTCAAAAAAAAAGTACTTTAGTGCTATAAGCTCGACTACCTCCTAACAACAAATAAGACAGAGATAAAGTATAGATGAAGCATAGATAAAGTATGAAAAGAGTATGAAAAGAGAAGTAAAAAGAATATGTGTGTATCCAAAAGACATACAACGCATTACAGGAAAAAGCTACAGACAAAGCACCCGCTTATTAAACAACCTTCGAAAAGAGGCTAACAAACCGAAAAACAGTCTTATTAGTATGCTGGAGTTCTGTGAATACACAGGACTTAAAATAGAGCATGTAGAACCCCATATTACATAAAAAACTATATCATAATTTAGTCCCTTTTTCAACTAAGGAAAATTGTCCATTCATTAACGAAATCAGTCCATTTTAAATGATGCTAGAGATACGCAATTTTGTAAGGTCAATAAGGACAAACAATTTAAAAAGTATAAAAAATGGAAAATTCAGTAAAAACACAATTTAACGTTCCTACAAGAGAAGAAGTGGCTCCAGTAAACCAAGCCATCTTTGATAATTTAAAGAAAGCCTTAGGTTTTGTACCAAATCTTTATGCGACTATCGCCTACTCTGACAATGGTTTAGAAAGATTTTTGAACTATCAAAACGCAAAAACATCATTGTCTAACAAAGAAAAAGAAGCCATAAATTTAATCGTCAGCCAAGTAAATAATTGTGTATATTGTCAAAGTGCACACTTAGTATTAGGGAAGATGAATGGCTTTACAGAAGAACAATTACTTGACATTCGCAAAGGGAAAAGTGACAATGTAAAAGTAGATGCATTGGTAAAATTAGCAGCTGACATAACTAAAAATCGTGGAAAGGCTTCTGATGAAAACGTAGAGAATTTCTTTGCACAAGGATATACAAAAGAAAATTTGGTCGACGTAATACTGCTAGTAAGTGATAAAACAGCCATGAACTACTTACACAATCTAACGCAAGTGCCAATAGATTTTCCAGCCGCACAAAGTATTTAAATAAACAACTAAAAAAGGAGAAAGTAGCAATACACATTCTCCTTTTTTATAAAATCCAACAAATATGAGTCAAGAAGAAAAAAAATTTCCATTACCTCCTTTCACCTTAGAAACTGCTCTTGAAAAGGTACAAAAAGCAGAAGAAGCTTGGAATAGTAAAAATCCCATCACAGTATCAAAAGCCTATACCATAAACTCTGAATGGAGAAATAGAACACAGTTTATCAATGGAAGAGAAGAAATTGTACAATTTTTAACTGAAAAATGGAAAAAAGAAAGAAATTACAAATTAAAAAAGGAACTTTGGGGTTTCAGAGAAAATAGAATGGCTGTTTGCTTTGAATATGAATATCAAGATGCGAATGAGCAATGGTGGAGAGCATATGGAAATGAAAACTGGGAATTTGATGAAAACGGGTTGATGCAAAAACGTTTTGTTAGCATCAATGATATAGCAATAGAAGAAAAAGATAGAAAGTTGAAATAATAGACGGATCAATGATACAAAAGAATAATTTTACATTAATCAATCCTCAAACAGGTAATTTAGCATTCAAGTTGTCTTATTTTAAAGAAAACAACCCTTTCGATCATTTACAAAGACTAAATTATTATTCCTTAATTTGGATAACCAAAGGAAATGGTAATGCAAAAGTAGATTTTTCAGAATATGAATTTACTGAAGGGACTTTATTTGCATTCACTCCTTATCAACCCTTTATGCTGAATGCATCTCATTTGGAAGGTATTATTTTGAATTTTCACCCCGATTTCTTTTGTATCCACAAACATCAACAAGAAGTAGCCTGCAACGGGGTTTTGTTTAATAACATTTACAATCCTCCTTATGTAACTATCGATGAAATATCAAAATCGACTTTTGAAATGCTTATGGACCAAATTAAAAAAGAGATGCAGAATCCAGCATTAGCACAATATGAGCTTTTGATATCGTATCTAAAAATAGTTTTAATTACAGCTTCCAGATTGAAAACCGAACAACAACCTGAAAATCAAATTGAAACTACAGAAATTAAAGAACCTTTTATCCTTCAAAATTTAAAAAATTATATAGAAACTCATTTCAAAACCAAACATGCTGCAAGTGATTATGCTGATATGTTAGCCATTTCCCCGAAAGCTTTAGCCAAAATAACAAAGTCCTATTTCAACAAAACATTGACCGACTTAATTGCTGAACGTATTATTATTGAAGCGAAAAGGGAATTGTATTTAACCAACAAAAGCATCAAAGAAATAGCATACGAATTAGGCTATAATGATGAATTTTATTTTAGTAGATTCTTCAAAAAAAACGCTGATGTTTCCCCACAATTGTACAGAGAAACAGTTGGTTTTGGAAAAGCAGATACATAAATTGAGATGTAATACTACAAACAATCGAACTCTATTTTCCGAAATAACGAATTATATTTGTATAATAATATAAATAAGTATTCCAATTTAAATTATATAAAGTTCAATTAGTAAGGATTGAGATAGTCAAACCACTACTCTATTATGGCTTTTAATACTGAAGAGTAAACGGGATTAAAATTTTGTGACAAAAGAAATACAAAAATATAGTTTTAAAGAAGGTCTCCCTCAAGAATTTGAAAATACTGGAGTTAAAGCAATTCACTACAAATTTTAAAAAGGATATTATTATACCACATCGAATTGGTTTTTATCAAATCATTTGGTTTACAAAAGGAAATGTTATTCACATGGTTGATTTTAATGCTTTAAAAATTGAACCCAACACTTTTTATTTATTAATAAAATAGTGTGCAACAGTTTGATAAAACGTGTAATTTCGAAGGTAAAATCATATTATTTACAGACACTTTTTTTTGTAAAGAAGAATCAGATAGTAAATTCTTAAAAAGCTCCATTTTATTTAACGATTTACTATCCACATCAAGCTCCTTTGTACCAAATACAGCATCTTTATTTACTACATTAATTGTTTTGTTAGCACAATTTGATGCGTAATCATTACGAATCTATCTCTGTAAAACAGCCAAAAATTTAATGATATTCTTCAACCTTATAAAAAACACAGCCAGTGATACCAGCATTAACAACAGCATCTTTTACACTATTAAAATACTTCAAATCTGATTCATTCTTATCCACACAGTCAACTAAACCAACCACATTTGCAATTTTGTAATCGGTATAAATATTATTAGTTTTAGGGTCAACAATATCGAGATCAAAATATTGAATGTTATCCACAGCAATATTTTGTAGTAAGTCACGAAGTCGTTTAGAAAAAACCAAATCACAAGCTTCATCAATACTCAAATGATCCGTCATGTTTCCCTTGCGACTATCATTATTTAAAGTGAGGACTATTTTTGGAACAAATGCATCGATCACAACCTCATCATCAAAAGATATATCATCACTTAAATTGATTATTTCCAGTTAACTCTGCTTCATTATCTTCATCAACAAATTCATTTGATAACACCCAATACATAACATCTCCTAAAATTTATGGTTGCGGTAAACCCGCTTGATTATATGATAACTCTCTGTCTTCAATTGCTGACTTGCGTAATAACCACGAGGTTAGACTAAACATGAAATCATTTTTTCAAAGTTAAACTTGTGCCTTTTAAACCTTTGGCTGTAGCCGATAAAATTACTTCACTTGCATTTTCTTCTTTTTGAATAATGACTTGTGCGTATCCGTTAAATAGCTTTCGTTTCCAAGGTTCTGACGGTGTTATTACCTGAATAATTCCAGGATCTGTATTCATAACATCCCACTCTTTTATTTTTTGCAAAGGTGGAGCAATAATCTGAATGGTGTTTATCCCTTTCTTTAAAACAGTGCTATTAAAAACATATTTTTGGTCATCTTCTACGCTTGGTGCAATTTTATTTCCGTTTACCAAAACTACTGCATTTAAACCAATTTTTTTATAAAAGAAAGTAACCGTATTTGTTTTAAGATTGTTCTTTAAATCAAATTTACCTCTATAAACATAAACTGGAGCCTGATTTTTATAATCTCTGTCTTTAAATGCTTCGTTCCAATCATTCTCAGAATCTGCCACTTTTTGATTTAAGTCAGTCGATACCAGTTTTTTCTCTTCAAAATTAGTTATAGCAACAAGTTCAATATCATCAATAAATTGATCTTTTTCTAAAGATGTTGGGTTTCCATTACCAACTCCAAGAATTTTTCCACCTTTTAACGAAAATGAGATTTCATGATCTGCAGTAGGAACATGTGCGCCTTTTTTGTCTATTGTCTCAACAGTTACTACTACAACATTGCTGTTTGTCTGGTTTTCTTTATCAACCGAAAGCTTTATATTCTCTGGATTTTCAGTTGTTTTCTGAATTTCAGAAAGTACTTTTTTTCCATTTTTATAACCAATCGCTTCAAGAGTTCCTGGTGTATATTTTACCTTCCATTCTAAATGTCCGTATTGTTCCATTTTCTTTTTGCCTAAACTTTTTTTGTTCAGGAAAAGTTCAACTTCATCGCAATTTGAATAGATCCAAACGTCGATTTCCTTTCCTTCCATTCCACTCCAGTTCCAATGTGGCATAATGTGCAAAACTGGTTCATTTCTCCACCAAGATTTCAAATAAAACACATTGTCTTTCGGGAAACCGCAAACATCCATCATCCCAAAGTAAGAAGTTACAGACGGCCAACCATAAGGCGTTGGTTCTCCACGATAATCAAATCCTGTCCAAATGAACATTCCTGCTAAATACGGACGCGCTGCATAAAATTTCCAGCCTTCTTCAATGCTGTAAAATGTCGGACGCGGTTTTTTATCATAAGCACTCTGATACTGTTTGGCATCATCTGTAAAATAAATTCCTCGTGTTGCAAATGTCGAACCTTCCTCAGTTCCCATTCCTGGTTGTTGTTTGAATTTATTTCGATGAGCATCTATATCGCCATTACCCAAATAATTGTAACCCATAATTTCTACTACAGATGATATTCCGCTTTTAAAACCACTACTAATTCCAACTGTAACAGGTCTTGTAGAATCTATGCTTTTTGTAAATCCTTGCATGACATTCGTGATACGCTCACCCACAATTCCTCCTTCAATATTCCATTCTTCATTTCCAACGGACCAGCAAAAAATACTCGGATGGTTGCGATCCCGTTCGATCATTCGCTTTAAATCATTTAAGTGATAGTCGTTAATTCCCATAAATCTGGTTTCATCAATAACCAGCATGCCTAATTCATCACAAGCTTTGAGCAATTCAGGAGTTGGTGGGTGATGCGAACAACGATACGCGTTCGACCCCATTTCTTTCAGTTTTTTGATTCTGAAATATTGCAATTCATCTGGCAAGGCAGTTCCAATTCCTGCATGATCCTGATGATTGTTCGTTCCTTTTAATTTTACTGATTTTCCATTCAGGAAGAACCCTTTTTCGGCATCAAACTTCATTGTTCTTATTCCAAAAGAAGTTTCATAATGATCAATATTCATTCCGTCTTGTTTAATCTCAGTTACTAAAAGATACAAATTCGGATTTTCAATATCCCACAATGATGGATTATTTACTTGTAATTTTGAAATGTAATTTGTTGTTTTATAAAAATCAGGAGCTGTCGCGTTTTTAGAAACAGTTGCAATTTGTTTTCCCTGAGAATCAAAAATCATTTGCACAATTTCAATGGTACCTTTATAATTGCTTTTATTTTTAATTGTAACTTCGGCTGTAACTTCAGCGTTATTCTCTTTTATTTCTGAGGTAACATAAGTTCCGTTTTCTGCAACATGAATTGGATTCGTTTTCTTTAAATAAACATGTCTGTAAATTCCTGCACCTTCATAAAACCAGCCTTCTTCCATCGAAGCATCAACACGTATAACAATTGTATTTTCTCCTCCGTAATTCACATATGCTGTAATATCATATTCAAAACTATTATAACCGCTTTCTTCTGTTCCAAGATAATGTCCATTAAAAAACACTTTTGAATTTCTAAAAACGCCATCGAATTTTAAAGAAATAATTCGTCCTTTATCTGTTTCTGGAATATTGATTTTTTTTCGATACCAACCAATACTTTTTTCTGGAAAATTTTTTCCAGCAGTTTTAAATCCGTGACTAAAGCTTGCTTTTTCACTAAAAGACTGCTCTACAGCCCAATCGTGAGGCAAATCTAACTTTCGCCATGCACGATCATCAAAACCTGAAGCCGCTGGACCATCTCCATATCCAGTTTTGGCCAAATAGGAAAAATAGCCTGTTGCATGATTAAAATCTTTTTGAGTATCATATAAATGTCCAAAAGAAAAACGCCAATTTTTATCGATTAAAATCAACTCTCTTTCGGTTTGCTTTTGTGCCGAAATATAAAAAGATATTGAAAATACTAAAAAGAAAAAAAATCGATTAAGAGCAATAGATTTCATAAATAATTGCGGTTAATTTGATAATTACATAAAAGATTATAAATATACCCTTTTTGAATTACAGGAATTAATAGTATTTTATCAAAGTCTAATGAATTTTAGTAATAATCATTAAATGGCTTTTGATACATTTTTTCTTCTGCTTCTCTGTACAAAAATACTCGCATTAATGGGTCTTGCCAATTAGACGTCAAATCGTAAAAGAATTTGTAGTCCTTAAAGAGAAATCGAACTTCTAAAAACACCAAAAGACACACCGAGACGTGATTTTTAGGAGGCTTATAAGTTAGCTAAAAGATTATGATTGGTTAAAGAATGAACTACTGACTAACCAAAACTATTTGGTTTACAAAAATTAATACTTGTTTAAAAAAAATTGCAGGAGTTTGGGAAATTGAAAAAGAACTAACTTCCAATATTGCTCAGCACACTTTTGCAACAACTGTAATACTTACAAATGGAGTACCAATTGAAATGTTTCGTCCTGAAATAACGATACATAAAAAACATAGTTCTGGAGGAAACCTCCAATTATGTAAAACGAACTCAAAAACACTATTTTATTACAAAGAAGATCCTCTAAGTCTTACTATTAGGCTCAAATTCAAGATTGACCAAATAGTTAGCTATGTCTTGTTTAGCATCTATACCTAGTTTCTGACGAAGACGATAGCGTGCCGTTTTTGCACTTTCAGGAGATATGCCTAAAATACTAGCGGTTTCTTTTGTATTAAGATTTAACCTAATTAATGAGCACAACTTAAGATCATTTACAGTTAATGACTTGTGATTCATTTTTAAATTGGAATAGAATCCTTGATGTACATCATCAAAAAATCTACTAAAATCTTCCCAGTCTCTGTCGATACTTAAATTTTTCCTTATGATTTTTTTTAAATCGGCTATTAACTTATCCTTGTTAATGGCTGATGATTCTTTAAGAGTATTTATGGTAAGTTGTAATTCCTGTACTACTTCATTTTTCTTTATAAAATTTAAAGCATAAGAAGTAAGTTCTCTATTCTTAAAATCCAATTGTTGTCTTAATTCTTGTCTTTTTAATTCTGAATTTTCCAACTCTTTTTGCGTAAGCGCTTGTTCAGATTCTAAGTACTCTTTGTTCTTTAAAGCTAATTGTTTACTTTTCCTTAAACGTTGTTGGGATACATAATAAATGATATAACCTGCAAGAGATAAAATTACAATACCTATAATTAATATAAGGTTTATAATTTCACTTGCTTTTTCATGTGCCTCAAGCTTCGAAAGCTCATTGTTTTTTTTTTCCAATTCGTTCTCAAATTCTATGTAAGCAATTTGTTTTGATTTTTCTAATGTAAAGAGTGAGTCTTTTAGTGATTCATATTTTTCATAAAAAGCTAAGGCTTCATAAGGTTTATGTTGTTGTTTCTTTAATTCTTTTAACTCCTCATAAGCAACTAATTCGAATTGTTTTAAATTATTTTCTTGTGCCAATAATAGTCCTTTTTCAACCGATTTAGTAGCTTCATCAATTCTATTACGAAGTCTTAAAATTTTTCCAGAAAGGATAAGATTATTCGTTAAACCATGAATATCATTTACTTTTTTACCTATTTCCATCGATTTTTTAATGTGGTAAGAAGCGAGTTCAATTTCATTTTTATTAAGGTACAAAATGCCTAATTTATTATGAACTTCAGCAATACCATATGTATAGTCATCATCAATATGCATTTGTAAAGCATCCGTCAAATATTTTAACGCTTCAGTATTTTTATGTTGCTCAATAAACATTGTACCCATCTTCGTAAATGTAGTTGCAATACGGCCTTTTAATGCTAAAGCAGTAAATTCATCAATAGCTAACTCATAATAATGTAAGGCTTTTTTATAATTTTTAAGATCTGCATACACCATACCTAAATTAAGTCTAGTATTGGCAATACCAGCTTTATCATTATTTTTTTTGTAGAGTTCGTGCGAAACCTTTAAATAAGCTAAAGCTTTATTTTGAAAACCTTGAGACCAATAAGCAACACCTATTATACGATTTGCCTTTGCTAATCCAAAGGCATATGATAATTGCTCTGATAGTTGTAAGGCTTGCTCTCCATAACGAATGGATTCCTTAGCATCTATAATCCAATATTTATAGCCAATAGCATTAAGAAAATTTATTTGTATAGTGTCCTTTTTTTTATGCTTTTTTAATTGAATAAGTAGACTATCTAAAGGTTTTTCTTCTTGAGACTCTGCTGCTGCTGCAAAATGTACAGATAATATGACGACAAAATAGAAGGCAAACTTTCTTAGGAATAAATATCTTTCTGATTGGGATAAAAGAAAACGTAAAAAATTCATGAACTGTTATCTTTATGTATTATTACTTTTTATAAATGCATTGACCAACTACAAATTTAAGTTGAATTAGCATAAAAAGTAAAAAAAACATAAAAAGGTAACTACTCTTTCATGTGTTTTATAAAATCTTTAATGGCAACACTATTTTTTTTATAAGTTACATAAATATAATAGTATTTTTATCATATTAGTAACTTATATTATAAAAGGATATAGTACTCGTTCTCATAAAGAAATACCAATTAAAATACCTACTCCTACTCCAGCAACGCCTATGAGCACTTTTTCAAAAACCGTTTTTCTTCTTTCGCGTTTAGTGGCTTTTTCAACAAGTTCTAAGCTAGTGGTTGCACTCTCAAGACTTTTTACGGTATAGTCTAATGCTTTTTGGGTATTATTCAGTGTAGCTTGGGTTTTTTCATAAACTATTTGGTCTAGACTATCCGTTTGGGTAAAATTGATTTCCAATCTACGTTCAAGATCAATGTTTCTACTAAGGGTTTCTGTATACTTTTCAATAAGATCTTTGGTCATTTTATCTTGATTAATCGTACTTTGGTACACATTTTTAATGGCCAAAAAGGATTTTTTGTTTACCAAATATACATCTGCTGTTCTAAAGAGATACAGACTGTCTTGTTTTACTATAAAAGGTTCTCCAATTCGATTGGCATATGATTCAGGAATTTCTATTATTTTTAAAGTATCCATTTCTTGACCGAATGTGATGGATACGGTTCCCAAAAGGAAAGCAATGGCTATTTTTCTCATGATTTTATTTTTTTAGAATAGTACCAACAAACTTTATTGATGTAAACCAAAAAGACCATCTAATAAGAGACGATCTTTGTCCAATTTCTCATTCGTAAGGACTATAGAATCTTTAATCTTTTGTAAATCTTCCCAATCTTTAGCATTGTTTCTTTTGAAAGAAAGTATCAAAGAATCTCTTGTATGTATCAAAAAGTCTTTCTGAACTTTCATTTGTTGGAATTCTTGTTTTGTTTTTTCCAATTGTACTTTCGTTGCGAGTATCGAATCTGTAGCAAATTTCAGTTCTTCTTTTGCCTTTTCAAGTTCTGTTGTTACTACTTGCCAATTGGAACTAGCAGTAAACATAAAATAGCCTATGATGACTAAAAACAGTAGTGCAATACTCTGAAGAATGGTTTGAATGGGAATGTTTTTCATCTGTCTGTCTTTTTAATCTTCTTATTAATGCTCCTCAGGTTCTGAAATACTAGTATCTACTACTTCTTCATCATTTATCTTATATTTTTGTTGATACAAAATGATTAGGTTACAGAATGAAATAATAAATCCAGCAGAAAACAAATAACACAGAAATAAAAATAACATTAGTTGTATCCTATTAGACATAATACTTTTCTTGGTCCAAGCTCTTTCTGAATCGCCTAACAAAATCAGCATACGTTCATTTCTATCGGGTAAAAATCCATGTGTTTTTTTAAAACGCTCAAATGGATTATTTTCTAGCAATACATTTCCTATTACAATATCTTTTTCTACATAAGGTAATGTTTTGGCTTCTCTTGTAAAGTAATATGTCATATAACTGCTTATAAAGAGCACAAAAAAGAGAATAGACAACCGCATCCATATTTTTATAACTTTATTTTTCAAAGAAAATAAAATGAGAAAACCAGCAATTACTGTAGCTATAAACACTCCAAACTCCATCAAAAAAGAGGTACTTTTGTCTGAGGAGTACCAAGATGGTAAAGGAATAACCAAAGCACCAGTTACGGAGACAATCCAAGTACTCAGTAGCGTAATTTCTTTCCAAACTTCTTTTACTTTAGAAACAATCATATAGGTCTTATTTAGGTGTTTTTAAAACCAATTTTTGGGGTTCTCCAGAACCATCACTCATAATAAGATGCAGTTCTGGTGTTCCTACTCGTCCTTCTTTTTCCAACCAAAATAAATAATACCCAGGCACAACTTCTAGTGAAGCATTTTGCGTAGGTCTGTTAAATCGAAACCGCTTGATGGCTAAATCCTGTTCATAAGATAATTTTCCAAAAACGAAAAAGCCATCGTCCTCATTAGAATCTACAGTAACTTTTATTCTAGTATTGGCATCACTTGTAGCACTGCTATTAATGGACTTTAACTTGCTATCATAATCCAAATAGATGGCATTTAAAACAAAGGCTCTATCTTCCATGCTAGCAAAATTGTCATCTAACCGAACTAAGACTTTTTGTGCTTCTTCTAAAGTAGTCATATACGCTTTTGTTAGCTTGTATTTAGCATTACATTGTACTAATGCAGGAAATAATTCTTTACTCTTTTCTTCCAACTTTATAAAGGCAGTGGTAAGACTATCTTTTTCTGTTGTTGCTATTTTTTCTGCCAATTGATTCATGGTTTGTTGGGTAGCAACCAACAAAGCATCAAGCTCATTATTGGTTGATTTATAACTAGAACAACTCGTTACAAAAACCAAAACACTAAAGGAGAATAGCACTTTATAAGTATTTTTCATATATGTAAATTTTATTTAATTAAAATCTTTCTCCAATTTTTTCCCAGTCAAAAGCGGGGCCAATATCCCATTTACCAGAAGACCTATAATTGACGTGTGACACTATACCTTTGAAATTTACCAACTCACTTTCTTTTCCAGTCACATATCGTTTGTCTTCTGGTAAAAAGACGTGTGGAATGTTGTATTCAGCTGTTAGATAACGAAGTAAAAGTTGTAGGCTATCGTATTGTTTTGGTGTAAATTTGGCATAATAGAGTTCGCCTCTAAAAGGAGTCTCTAACTTGGTATAGTACTGAGTCTCTTGAAGGTCACAATACACATCTGTATCGCTGTATACAGTGACTAATTTATTGTCAATTCTTTTTAAGTAACCAATGTTAGAGAGTTCTATGGCAATGGAACGTTGGCTACCCAAAGTATTCCCACCTATAGCACCAGAACCTAAATGATAAGACCAATAAGCAGAAGACCACAAATTAAGAATAGTACCCTCTCTTGCAATAATAAACGGAGTAGATACATGATTGTTTGGCTTAGACAAAGCCGCTACATCGCCTTTTAAATACCCTGCTGTATAATGCAATACAATTTGCGTTTTGGTGTTTTTTTCTTGATAATAAAACGAACTATCTCCATTTATACATCTACACTGTAAGTAAGGCATGGATTGTTCGCTCCCCTTTATAGGTATGCTCATTTGAGTTAACAGAAATTGTTTTCCGTCTGAATCTTTACCTGTTTCAAAAAAGGTGCTTTCATGATTGGGAATACTAGTGGCTTTCATGTTTTTGTTTGCTTTACAAGAATTAATAATACATGTGAAATCTATTCAAATGTACTTAGATGCCTTTGGAAGTACTATCACAAAAACGCCAAATGAGAGGAATTTTACGACATTGGTTTTATAAAAGGAGGTGAGAAGAGTATTATTAAGTCGATTGGATTTAACCTATTGTAATTACTAAATTTATAGTTACAAAAACTAAATAAAATATAGCAAATACTAAATTTAATAGAGCAAACATTAAACTTAATATGTCAATTACTAAATTTAATAGAGCAAACACTAAACTTAATATGTCAATTACTAAATTTAATAGAACAAATACTAAACTTAATATGTCAATTACTAAATTTAATAGAACAAATACTAAACTTAATATGTCAATTACTAAATTTAATAGAACAGACACTAAACTCAATATATCAATTACTGAATTTATAGCTACGAAAACTATAAATTACAACAAATAAAAAAGCGAACCAAAAAAATCTATTTTGCTTCGCTTTTTATTTGATTCTGATACTTCTATCTTTTGGTTATAAAATACTAGCGCCTTTACTCAATTCTTCTAGTTCACATACCCTTTCATAATTTTTATTTGTAATGACTTTTAGTACAGCATTACGATGATGTGTAAAAAAAGCATCATTCATACCCCTAAATAAAATCATAAAGGCAAATTTATTATTGATCTCCGTTATAATACTTTTTATAGGATTACTAATTGTAATGTCTTTTTCTTGTATATCATTTAAAGTATAAATACTATCAACAAACCTTTCAATATAAAACCGATCATCGGTCTCTTTTCTTTCTTCTTTTTTTAAGTGATCTATACTCGATCTAATTAGTCTAGCTGCTATAGCAATCTCTCCCATCCTATTTCCTATATCCTTTTCTTGATTTCCTTTAAGTCCTTTTGAATATTCCCTAATATCCTCATTGAAATCAAAAATAGAAACCAAATCATATTTAATAGTATTTCTAAAGTGTTCCTGAATTTCCTGAACATGATACTGTCCAATTAACCAAATACCATTTACCTCGCGTTTTTTATTAGCCAATTCATGCATCGCTCTAGAACGAATGAAATTATGAGATATTTCTCTCCCATGCGGAATATCTTTTATCAATTTACTAATAGCTATATCTATATTATCAATAATTTTAATAAAACCTTCTTTATCTTTCTCTTCTAAAATTTTTTTTCTATCACCCTCTTCAAAATCAGTTTCACATAATACAAGGTATCTAGTAAAATCATGATTCTTCATGTCTTGAATCTCGCTAAACAGATTAGTATCTCGAATACCTGCATTTTCTAAATCTCGTTCTATTTCACTTTTCGCAGTGACAATTGCTTTTATATATACTTTTAAGGAACCATGTGAAGTTGTACCCTCCTTCTTTAGTTCTTCTATAAGAATAGTATAATAATACTTGATTCTATCAATGTCACTAACAGCTAAATGTTTAGGGTTCTCACTTTTAATAGCTTCTCCTTCCTTAATTCCAGGCATTTGGTCTTCTGTCCAAATCCATTTGTCAGATTTAGTATCTCCTTCTTGTTTCTTGATATTTTTAGCAAACTCCCCTTCAATTTCTCTATGCTGTGGTGATTTATTGTGAAGCTCTCCAGCTACGGTTAGACCTTTTTCTTTTGTTTTATAACGCTGCACAAAATTGGAACCTATTGATTTTTTAATTTTTAACTGTGTGGGTTCCACTACTGTAGTAGGGATGAACTGTGTTGCCCTTCCTCCCATTACATCTGCCTCTCTCTCTAACGCATCATCATCATTAATAGTCACTTTACTTTTTAACTGCCTTGTAGGCTTTACCCGTCCTTGCTTTTGCTGTACTACATGCCAAGCTTCGTGAGGCAAGTACTTTTCTTGTCCAGATGCCAAATGAATATCCGTGCCCTGTGCATAAGCGTGTGCTTGTAATTGTGCTGGTTTACTAGAATTGTAATGTACTTTTACATCATCCATACTATAACCAGATAAATTTTCAATACCTGTTTTTAGGTTGTCGGGTAAGCCTGTGTTATTTTTTCGTTGTATGGGATTTGTAGTATTCTCTGTAGCAGCACTCATGGAGTCTTGCAACTTACGCTGAACGGAAGTAGACTCTCGGTTATCTACCAATTGTGTTGTACCGCCATTACTAGTTTCTTGCTGTACTCTTTGTGTAGGACAACTTTGCTGTTCTTGGGTTATATCCGTTTGTGTTTTCATAGTTTATAAAACAAAATATTTTGCTATTTTATTTTTTTGGAAAGCCTACTATTGTTTGTGACGTTGTGTTATTCTCTTTGTTCTTAATGCTCCGAAGTCAGGAGACTTCGTAGAGCGGGAATTAGCTTCTGTAAACAGAATCAGTATATTTAACTCCTATCATCTTATTTATAGCTATAAGAATCTTTCGACTCTCTGACAGCACACCTTACGGCTGCGGAGGCAAGATCTCAGATTCAGAATCATGCCCTTTTATTAATAAGTAAACACTATCCATCATCGTTAAAAGTAACCCCTTCTGCGACTCTCTCATATTCTTACCCACTACCCAATAGGCATCCATAAAAAGTATTACTATAGTTTCATATTCTTTTTTAAACAACTCAGTAGAATTATTTTTAAGTTCTTTTTCATACCAGGGCCCAATAGTATTAGTAAAATAATCTAAAAATAAACCCAAAAATTCTTTTGTAGCAGAACGACCAATTACTCTATCAACACGAGGATTTACTGTCTTAAAACCTTCTTTAGATGAAATAAAATCAACACGTTGGCTAAAATCTTCTGGTAATTCATTTTTTTTCAATCCTTCAGTACTGCGATAGTCCGTGCGCAATGGCTCTCCAGTCTGGTAAGCCATTTTATTTTCTGTTATTAGTATATTATGTGCTTCAATTAAATATTGACCAGCAGTGGAATCTGCTTTTACACTTGCGGAAGCTCCTAATTGATCAAATTGTACAAAATGACCTAACTCATGGTATAGGGTTGTTGCAGCCGACATATAACCAAAATGAGTACCTTTATTCTTTTTAGATGGCGTTACAATTTTGAAATTAGACTGCGGGGGAGTTTTGCTTGTATCTAGTATACGCTCCCTGTTTTCATTCTTTGGAACTGACTCGGTTTGATTGATGTTTATGTTTAAAGAATTGTCTTTCGGATTATAATAAGCCCCTCCATATTGATCCTCCACATTAGAAAAATTTACAATAATGTCTACATCTGGATTCAGAATAAGTCGTCGCACCCTGTCATTATCATCTGTAAAATTCAATATTTTTTCTTCTAATTCTCTTAATTCTTCTTTCGCTTTTTTCAGGTCATATCCATCTTTAACACCGGGTATTAACTTTCTTTGTATTGATGTATATCGAGATGTTAACAATTTTGTTTTTCTTAACGGTTTGAATGCCTTTGGGTTTTCTACCTTTTCTCCCATCACATCGGCTTCTTTCTCTAACCCCGCATCATCATTGATATTTACTTTGCTTTTTAGTTGCTTAGTAGGTTTAACTCGTCCTTGTTTTTGCTGTACCACATGCCAAGCTTCATGAGGCAAATGTTTTTCTTGTCCTGGTGCTAAATGAATATCAGTGCCTTGCGCATAAGCATGAGCTTGTAATTGTGCTGGTTTACTAGAATTGTAATGTACAAGTACATCATCCATACTATAACCAGATAAATTTTCAATGCCTGTTTTTAGGTTATCTGGTAAGCCTGTTTTGTTGGCTTTTCGTTGTATTGGATTTGTAGTATTCTCTGTAGCAGCACTCATGGAGTCTTGTAACTTACGCTGAATAGTAGTAGACTCTCGGTTGTCTACCAATTGTGCTGTACCACCATTACTAGACTCTAGTTGTACACGTTGTATAGTTTCTTTTTTGGGTTCTTGGGTTTTATCGGTATGTGTTTTCATAGGTATATTTTGCAAACTAGCCATTGTTAAGGACAAGTGCTTCGAAATGTAAATTTTGTTGATGATAAATACATATGGTGTTTTGAAGATTAAGAAGCGAGTCGGCGTGAACAAAAGTTCTTTTACCAAATCCAGTAAATACCTCATGGTATTGATTCCCTGGTTGTACAATACAAATGTTTATATGGTATAATTCACTTAACGCGCCTATTTCTGAATCAGTAGCCCAACTTCCTTCCTTTTTCATAAAATTGAAATAGTTTTTCTGGTTGTCAAATGTATTTTCCCCAGTTCTGACACTTCTTCTACCTTCAGTGATAATGTTCCACGCATTGTTTTCTTTCTGCCGATAGAATTTAATTACACTCTTCCGGAGTTTGAATGCACTTATTGTTAATCCTCGGTGATGTTGAAGCAATTGCGAAATTGAATGGAACAGACAATCTCCTCCACCGGGATTATTTAGGCGATCAAAGTGTTTTATAACATCTGTCATTTCCTTCTTTTTTTTGTTTTTAAAAAAAGATTTCATCGACACCCAAGCATTTGATAACGAGAGGCTAATTTTAGTCAAACTACCTGATGGGTCGATCGTAGAAACCTCATCTCTTAAATATTGTTGACCTCGTTTAATAAGATGTATTAACTCCTTTTTAGATCTTCCAATCATAAAATCCTGCATATACATAGCCGTTGGAGCAAGGTCATTATCGAGTAGTAGTTTGTTTAGTAGCAATATTTGAATGGTCCGTCCATTGGCATCTAAAAATGGGTGAATGACACCTAATCGCCGGCAGCAGTCAATAATGATTTCCAACTTTTCATCCTTAGTCTTTGCATTTCCAATCTCAGCATTATATCTATCGATGGAATATTGAAGCAATTTTTCCGTTGATTTTTCTACATTAATTCCTTTACCTGAATGCCAACTATTTCCATTTCCTCCAGGGTCTTTAAGAAAATAAGACTTCTTTAATTGCTTGTCTAAATCAGCTATTAATTCGCCCAACTCTTTGCTCCCCTCAGGTGTTCCCTGATTTATACCCCATCTATTACTTTGATTCTTAATCCCTGGGGTTTGAAGAAATTTAGCATTTAAGAATAATGGTTTGTCTATGATTAAATCAGTATCTTTTTCAAGATTCTCAAAGTCTATATGTTTTTCTAAAATTTCTCCCTCTATTCCTTCATTTGTCACTTTTGAAGTAGCTTTATCGTGCAGTAGTGTCAGAAAATCAACGGATAACTCGTTACCAGCCTCTCTAACAATTAGGTAGAGCCCCTTCATCATAGATGCCATAAAACCCTTGGATCTGTTGTAAAAGTGTTTGTCTTTATACTTATGGACATTCCCATCAATTAACATTTTCCAATAGTTCTCCTTACCTATACTTTTTAATGGATTAAGTAAAGGGTTTGCATCTTTTTTATTAACTTCATTCTCTATCAAAGTCTCCAATATTTCGGTTTTCTTCAAATGAAATATCTTATGTAAATTAATGGTTAGCCCTATAGTCGTATCATCACTTTTTGTTATCAATTCATCTTCTAGCTTTTCAACGGCTTCAAGTGCTTCCTCTGTATTAGGAAGGTTATTTATAAGTTCTTGGATTACATTCTCTTTTGGCGAGTTTACGCTACGCAATGCAATATTTAAATCCAACAATGACCTTTCTGTGCCATTTTTATTTATATCATTGATAATCTCTAATAGTCTTGCTCCCTTATTAACATCTACTTCATTTAATTGTGCGGAAATATTATCTAATTCTTTGACGTTTTGTCGATCTATAATTCTCGGTAGTTCGCTGGTCGTATTATAAAATGCATCACCATTAGACAATAGAATTATTCCAAGGATATTACCTAGTGAGAATAATTCTTGAAATGCTTTGATGCTCAGTTTATGTTCGTTGGTCTCTTTATTATCGTTCTCTTCTTCTTGTTCAAACAAATTAATCCCTGTAAGAGGTAAAAATACTTTCTCAATTACTTGAATACTTACATCATTTCCGATCAGATTATTCATGTTTTCTTCCAAGACTCGAAGATCATCTATGCTCAACTTGACCAATAGGTTTTTGACATTTTTGGCAGTTTTATAAGAAACTCCATAATTCATAAATAATGTGGTTAACATTCTTTCTATTGACTGTTTTTTTTGTTTAGAATATCTAGAAAACGGACCAAATGAGGTAAGATTACTTAGCTGAGATTCTTTAGACTTTTTTTTCTTTCCTTGTTCTTTTCTTTGTACAATAAAACTAGACGAGGGTTTAGCACTTCCCCCTGTAGATACTGATTTATTATGAAATGATTGAAATACAGCTGAAGCTACTCTATCCCCCATCACATCCGCCTCTCTCTCCAAACCTGTATCATCGTTAATATTAACTTTACTTTTTAATTGCTTAGTAGGTTTAACTCGTCCTTGTTTTTGCTGTACCACATGCCAAGCTTCATGAGGCAAATGCTTTTCTTGTCCTGATGCTAAATGAATATCTGTTCCCTGTGCATAAGCATGAGCTTGCAATTGTGCTGGTTTACTAGAATTGTAATGTACTTTTACATCATCCATACTATAACCAGAAAGATTTTCTATTCCTGTTTTTAGGTTATCAGGCAAGCCTGTGTTATTTTTTCGTTGTATTGGATTTGTAGTATTCTCTGTAGCAGCACTCATGGAGTCTTGCAACTTACGCTGAATAGTAGTAGATTCTCGGTTGTCTACCAATTGTGCCGTACCACCATCGCTAGCTTCTTGTTGTATTCTTTGTACAGGAGTAGTTTCTTTTTCTTGGGTTATGTCGTTTTGTGTTTTCATAACTTATTTGCTTTTTATTATATTGGGTTACGATACAATTTTTCTCCATTAGCATTCCGAAAAATCACTCCGCCTGACGAGCATGTTTTACTTTTTTTGCGTCACATCGAGTGTTTTTTGTGCAGCAATAGCGGAACAAAAAATGTATCGAGATGCTTTTATACTAACTACTCAAATTCACGGTTTTTATCCATTCAAAATAATACCTTCCTTTTGTAACTCTTGCTGTATGGCGGTTTCAAGTTCTTTTTGTGATATGGTTTGCTGTTGTTGGGTTACGGCTCTTAATGTGGCTTTTCGTACTACATTAATCATCACACCACCAGCTAAGGCATACTTTTCGGCAATGTCTCTTAAATCTATGGCAGGATCTAAGGGCAATTTAGCAGAAAAAGATTGTTGCCACAGTTGAAAACGTTCTTCTGCATTAGGCATTCGAAAAGCTACCATCGATTGAAAACGACGGGTAAAGGCATCGTCAATGTTTTCTTTCAGGTTGGATGCCAAAATAACAACACCCGGAAAATCTTCTATGCGTTGCAACAAATAGCCTATTTCTTGATTTCCGTAACGGTCATTAGCACTAGTTACTTGTGTCCGTTTGCCAAAAAGGGAATCAGCTTCATCAAAAAATAAAATCCAGTTGTACTTTTCTGCTTGGTCGAATACCTTGGCTAAGTTTTTTTCGGTTTCTCCAATGTATTTAGAAACCACCATACTGAGGTCTAATTTATAAACCGGTCTATTAGTACTTTTTCCAAGTAAGGCTGCCGTCATGGTTTTACCAGTTCCTGGTGGACCATAAAAAAGGCTTTTATACCCTGGTTTTAGGAGTTTGCTTAATCCTAAGTCATGCATCAATATATCTCCATATTCCACCCACTGCTGAATTTCCAGTAAACTTTCAGCCGTTTTTTTACTCACGATAATATCATCCCATTCCATGTTTGTGGTAATTAGTTGCGCTGGAAAGTCTTCACTATAAGAAGGATGATAGGGTTCACCGCTTATAAGAGGTTCTACATATTCATTGGCAACCAACCAAGTACCGCTAAGTCTAGGCATCCCTTTTTTCTGCCCAACCCCTTTGATTATCTGACTGCTAGTCAAAATATGATTAGGGCTAAAAATATAATGATAGCTCAAGCGTTTTCCTAAATCGTCTCCTGCCAAAATAAACAGAGCGGTTTCTGCTGTAGGAATTAAACCTGAATGTCCTTCTAAAAAGAGACCTCCAAACTCACTATACCTTCGGTCATAATGGGTATTTTTGGTCATTAGAATATCCAATACTGCTGGTTTTATATGAGGTACCAATGCCAATATAAGCACCAACCTTTCTGCTGGGTTTAGTTGGTTTTTTTGCAGAAATTCGGCATAATAACCTTCTTCATGGGCTATGTTTGGAACAGGCAACTCAGCTATCGATTGATACGGTGTTTCCTGATGGAAATGAAGTGCCAACTGCGTTTCTATAACTAGGTTTAGCCACTCTAGTTCTCGGGTTACGACCACTGCATTCTGTTCGATTACTTTATTTAAAACAACTACATCCATTCTACTAGTATAATTTCGTTCATCCATGGTAATTTTATAGTATTAAAACTCCATGGTAATTTTTCTAAGGTAATATCATAAGTTTCTTTTTTGACTTGTAACAGCCAATGACCGTCTCGACTGCGTAGCAATCCTTCTCTTTGCAAATAAGAGGCACGAAATCCAGCTATGGATAAGTTTTTCCAATGCGGTCCTCGTTGCATCACAGCTTGTAATAAACCATCAATTATAGCTTTTTCATCTTCTTTTAAGGGTTCCACTGGAACAGTATCAGAAAGAGGTATACCACAGAGTACTTTGTTTAATGGCAGTAACCCTTCAAATAGACTTTCCTCGTCTTCTTCTACTATATATTGTAACAGACAAGCGGCTTTATTTTTAGCAAATACATCCTTAAATTCCTTTTGATTTAGTAGTTCCAAATTTTCAAAAAACCGTGGTAGAAAAGGCCATAAAAGTACCAATCCTGCATTTTGCACCGTAATAAAATCAGTATCTTCAAAAGACGATTGCAATTGTTCAATAACCATAGGTTTAGCTTCTGGTTGTAGTTTCTGGATCGTTTTTTGTATCAACTGAACATGTTGTGCAATAGGTAGCAGCAGGGTTTCTGTTAAACTGGCACTACTTTTTTCTAAACTTGTTTTTGCTAGAGCCAATTCTTGTTTATTCTTATTTTGTTCTAAATCAAGGTTTACCAATAATTTCTCAAACGTCTTTAATAAATGAGATGGTACTTGTAAAAAAGAAGAGCTGAGTGCAAATACAGCTAGTTGACTAAAAAATTGTTGCCAGACGGAATTATCAAGATGTTCGTTTCGTTGTTTTTCTATCAATACTTGAATTTGATGTCTGTTTTTGTTTGGATTTTCAGTGTGTTCTTTTGTGGAATGAATTCCTAATGCTAAAAGGGTTTGTGCTACACTTTCTTTTAGTAAGCTCTCATAGTTTTCAACTAACAGTATCTGGTGAAAAACAGTTTTCCAAAAGGTAATTTCTATCTTGCTATTGTTCCCTGTTTTTTTCTTTTTTGCTAGTTGTTCTTTTACTTCTTTTAGTCCTTCTTGTTTTACCAATTCTAAATTGTGTAGGGAAATATCAGTCAATAACTGAAGGCACTCTAAAATCTGTTCTGCTGTACAAGTGAGTAAAAATCGTTCCAGATATACTGTATTGAGATGAAGTTGGGATAGCATTTTGATAAAACCAGTCTCACGTGTTTGAATCAATACTGC
This sequence comes from Flavobacterium jejuense, assembly GCF_006491595.2. Classification (GTDB taxonomy): domain Bacteria; phylum Bacteroidota; class Bacteroidia; order Flavobacteriales; family Flavobacteriaceae; genus Flavobacterium; species Flavobacterium jejuense. The sequence goes on along the minus strand of NZ_VEVQ02000001.1, from coordinate 44,435 downwards.
TACTTGTTCTTGCAAAAATACTTTGCTAGATGCAGTAGCCCACCAAGGTAATAGACTCGTTTTTAGAAAATAACCCAAGATGCGTAAGGGTGTTTTTTTTGTTTCGGATATTTTTTCTGCTTCTACTTCGGTAACGGATTGCGAAATCACAACAGCTGCGAGTTCTTCTTTCAGTTTTTCTTCAAATACAGTGGTTAGGTCTTTCATTTCTAACACTCCTAAATCGATAGTTAATGTATCAATCTGTAACGATTTTTGTTGGGTTCCTCCAAAACTAGTAGTCAATAAAGTATCAATTATAGGTATCCATTTTTCTCTATATAAGGTACTCAACTTTTGCTGTTCCTCAAATACATTTGTTGTTATAGGCAGTTGTATTTCTAAAATCTGCTTATTAATAATATGTTTTTGACGGATCATAAACTGTTATTTTTGGTTATTAATACGTCCTAAAAAGGTTTGAAAGCTTTTGTCGAAATCTTGCATTTCTGTACTATCAAACCACTTAATATACGCAGTGATATGTGCTGGTGTCTCTTCTCTTACAGTTTGCTCCACAAATTTTCTAAAGGAAGTATTTTGGTATCTTTCCATCCATTTTGGGAACACAAAAGTCAACTGTAAGGAATAAGGATCATTTGGTATTGCCAATGGCATCCATCTTCCAGTAGTTTCTCCTTCGCTAAAAGGTACCGCTATTTCAAAACCATTTTCAAATACTGCGAGTACTTGGTACACACCATTATAGTGTTGTGTTCTGGTTATTTCTATAAAATCATTTACTTGTAAGCTGTTTTTACCCACTTCGCAAAACGTACGATCTGATGAAGAAGCAACTTCTTTAAAAACACCTATGTTTGCTGTTTTAATAAAATAACGTATATCTTGTTCATGTTGCCAAAGACCAGTAGCAGTTGCTTCTTGAAAAGGGGCTTCTATTTCAAAATAGTTATCTCCAATGCTACTTATAGTATAATTTTCCTGATAGATTTCGTTAGCTGAAATTTGTATCTCTTCACCTATTTTTAATGTATGACTGCTAACCATACATCGTGTCATTGCAACATTAGTTTCTACAGCTTCAAAACTGATAATTTCTTTTGGACTGTAGGATACATTAAGAGCAAATGGATAAGATTTGCGTGGTCTTAATAGAATATGTTCTACCATATGAAAACCTTCTGTATTTCCATCTCCAAGATTTCTACGAGTATACTCTTCAATACCTAATTTTCTAGCAATACGTTTTTCCAAACCTGAAATATTATCATTTTGCCAATAGGTTTTGGTATAATCATACGCTGTAGCTCTGTTTGCACTTAAAATAGGATACTCTTTTAAGAAAGTAACTTTGTCTTTAATCAACTTTTTATCTGTAGCATGTGTAGTTTCAGAAACATCTTGCAACAGCATACCATATCCTGTAAATTTTTCTCCAAAACGAGCTAATAAATGATTTAGAAACTTGTTTTTACGTTTTAATTCTTCGGTAGAATCTGCTGTCCTTTCTTCAAGATATTGCTCATAACTTTCTTTGCTTACTAAAACATCTTCTAAACCAGCAACACTATCAAGTAACGACTGATTAAAGTAGGTACGTGTATCTTGATCGTCAAAACTCATTAACTTTTTAAAATTGGCTAACTGAGAGAAATAATTGCCCAAGAGTTGTTCAAAAAACACCAAATAAGCAGTTAGTTGTTTGGCTTGAGCCTTTCTACTTTCTGGTGCTGAATCTGGTAATCCCATCACTCCTATACCGTAATTAGAAGGGAATTGATTTTGAATAGAAAAATAATTTTCTAAATGCTGTTCCTTTGTTTCTTCTGTAATAATATCACGTTCCTTTATGGGTAATTTTTTAGAAAATCCTTCTTTTTGTTTTTCATTATATAAGGTTTTGATAAGTACTTTATCTAGATTTACGGTAAGCCCTTTTGCCATAAAAAGCAATTTTTCTAAGGTACCTTCTACATCAAGTTTAGGAACTTTGGTGGTATCTAGTGGTAAGATCCAAGTTCTAACTAGATTAGATCCTGTAGCAAGGGCTAATTCATCAATAGCTAAAACTTCCACCTCATCCATGATTTCACGAATAATATCTGAGGTTTGTATTTCTTTTTTTCTTTCGTGTTTTAGTAAGTCGGCTTCATCTATAAACCCATGATCAAGTGATGGGCCATCAAAGATTTCCTCAGTTTTCTTTCCTTTTTTTAACAACTGCTGTAAGGTATAGAAAGGAATTTGCGGAGATAAGTTTGTAGCAACTCTATGCAATATAGCTACAACCAATTGATTGATATCATCTACCGTATCTGCAATTTCAATAGCTCCTTCTAATCTAATTTGTTGAGGTTCTAGAATTTTTATTACTTCAAAATCTTCGCATATGGAACGACTAGCTTGCAATCTATCTTTTACATTCGTTAATAATTGAGTACCTGTAATTTCAAACAAGGGATCTAATTCAACAAATACACGATACAACCCTTTGGGTACAAACGTTTCTTGCAGTTCATTAGTTATCTCGTTTTGTGTTACTTTTTCTACCCAAGCATTCTTTACCCCTTCTATATCCATTACTATTTTTCGCAGATCTAGTAAAGTAACTGGTTTTGTAGACAATATGGTTGCAGCACTATACAAATCGGTATAGGAACTGTTGGTATTACTACCTAATAACTCTTTAATATCATAATCCATACGATAAGCCAAATCAGTAATAGCATAGCATACTTGTTCTAATATTGTAATACCTGGATCGTGGATATTATGGTCTGTCCATGTGTTTCCTCCTAATTGTTGAATTAACTTAATTCCTTCTTCTCGTAGAAATTCGTAACTCAAGGCGGAATTTTTTGGTACTTCTTTGGATATAGTTACTAAGTCTGTCATCTTATAGTATATTTTAAGTTGGATCTAAAAACGGATTTAGCCGTTTCCGTATTAGAGTTTGATTATATATGCTAATACATAATAAGGCGGTCGGTTTTCGTGAGGTTGGTTCCCTCCAGTTGGGTTTGTTTCAAAAGAATGACTATGAATACCTGCTGCAGCAGTAGTCCTAGTTAAAGCACCATAATAAGCGTTTGAACTTCCTGTTCCTGTCCCATCTCCCTTTTTTGTTGCCCCTGTGAAACTGTGTGCGTGATTGCCTGAATTACTAGTAGTTCCAGCATGACTATGAGCTGGTAATTGTCCTGTGGTTAGTAGTACTTGATTCGCTCCTCCCGTTTTTCCTGTTACATTATAGTCTCCTGTATTTTTATCAAATCCTACAATAAATCTTCCTGATAAGTTAGGAGTTCCATTAGTTCCATCACATAAGGCCCATCCTACAGGAATGTCTTTTCCTGACCACATAGAGATTAGTCCTTTAGGAAGACGAGTATCTATATAAGTTTTTACTGCTTTTTGTGTAGCAATGGCATCATTACTAGCTTTATCACTATCCAGATCAATATTACTAGAAATATTATTAGCCCTAAAGTTTCCGTCAACATGTAATGAACCTTTTATTGAGACACCATTTTGTTGCGTTACTTCTAAAATTGTTTTATGCTCATTAGTAGCATCCACTACTGCTAATAAAGAAGCGTCATTATTACCTTTTATGGTTAGTTTCGCACTAGGTTCTATAGTACCAATTCCAACATTACCAGTACCCGATTTGATAAATAAACGACTCTTCCCAACACTGTCTTTGAAATTCAATCCAGGTTGGTTACTTCTAGGGTTTTCTGAGTCAACTCTTGGATTAAGATTAAAAGTCCAATCTGGAGTATCTTCACTAAAGCTTCGATACAAACCCAAAACTTCCTGAGTTCCTACATCTTCGCCTTGTGCTTCAATAGCTAATGGGTTACCTTGTAGTTTAACTATTCCATCTTCTACCTGATTAATCCCCGCTTCTATAAAATCTGCAAATTGCTTTTCTGTAGGCTTATCATTTGCTTTAAAATAGTGTTTAAGTTCTGTACGGTTTTTTTTATCAATTTCCATGTGTTTATTATTTTATATGTTTTTTTAATGATTTGTTTATGTCTTGTTACTAAAATCATTGGCTACCTCAAAGTCTAGTTGTATTTGCATGTAATTGATCCCTTCAAAACTGTCTTCATCATAGCCTTTTTCATCGACTATATCAATGAAATGATTGGCAGCAGAAACCATCACCATATCTGGACGAGAAGGGATTACTATAGATTTACCATCATTACTACTTCTAACATCTGTAAAGTCTATACCATCTTCACTTTGAAATAATTTTAAATTGGCTACATAATCGATATAAGGACGTTCTGCAATAAAATTAATAAGTACACTTGCATGAAGATTACCACCAATATTTATATCACTATCGTGATCGTATGCCCAAGGAGACAAAAAGCGTTTTATTTCTTCTACCAATTTTTCTTTATAAAATTCTGGGTCATACTCTGGATAAAACTTTACAGTGCATCTAGTTAACACCTGTAAATAAAAAGGATTAATGACCTCTAGTTCTGCATGTATAGGCATATGGTTGTTCAGAAAATTATGAATCTGAAATAGCGTATCTGCTGCTACTTTTGGTGCAAAAGGATCAAAAGGAAGTTTTCCTTTTATATCGGGTATAACAATAACATCGACCTTACCTAATTGCTCTCTAGACGGAAGACATTTTGCCTTATAGACTTGAGGGAATTCATTTAAAACCATGTGTTCATAATCCCACATAGTAAGCGCTCTATTTTTATGTCGAAGTCGTTCACTAATACGCTCATACATAGCATTACCTTCTTCGGCTGGTTTTCCTTTACTAGAAGTGAAAGGTTGAATAATGTTTTCAATTTCAGGAATAGGAACTAAAGATTCGGTAATTGTATTGGCTAACAGTGGTTTTTCAAAATGAGACGGAGCTATTACAGTACTTGAAAACGTAGCACTAATCACTTGACTTTTAATACTTATAGTATCAGACACTCCAGTAATAGTATTAGGTGTACTTATTTTAAGCCAATGTAAAGCTTCTGGCATCAATGTGCCTCCTTTAGTTGCATCCGCTGGAATGCTAATCTTAACAACTCCTGTATTAACGAGTCCGTTTGTGCTGTCTGATATGATAGCTGTTGCTTTTAGAGTTATCCATTCATTATTTCTTAAATAACTCCATTGTAATTTTGGTTTCTCTACATCTGGATTACCACTTCCTTCTGCCATTTGAAATAAAATGGATAATGTTTGAGGAACTTTAAGCGCTTCCAAACCTAAATAAAGAGCACCTTCATCATCATACTTAGGTAATAAATTAGGTTCTATAGCTATATCCAAAGCATCAAAACCAAAAGGATGAATGTGGAAAAGTGCATCTACACTTTTGGTAGCTGTTTTTTCTACTAAAATATCGGTATAAGCAGTATATCCAATTTGAATATTTTTAAGCTTAGGCTGATAAGGTATTTCAATCTTTAAACTTTTTATTTCTGGTTTTATAGAAAAGGCTTGCCTCGTAAATAAGGTATTGTATATCGTGTGCTGAAAGTCTATAGGATCGAGTTCTAATTTAAAATAACGATCCCATTCGAGCACTTCTTCTTCGTCTACTCTTGCGGTAGTGTTTGACTTATAGTGATAACTTGGTGTGGTCTCTTCTATTCTTGATGCCATACTGGTTATATTGATTTTACCTTCATTAGAAAACAACGCTATAGGTTTTATAGGTACCTCAACATTTTTGTCATGAAAAAAAAGAGTGGCTTTAAAGTTGCTGTTATCTGTAATGATGTACTCATCCTCTTTAAGTGCTGGATTATCACTATCTATTAACCAATAATTTTTGTAATATTCTTTAAAAGATGCTGGTTGTTTTATCCATTGTAAATTCAAACGCAACTGATCTAGTTTTTTTAAGCAAATTTCTTCATTGGCCAAGTAAAAACTATCTCCTGTTTCGGGTTGAAAACCAAAAGGTTCAAATGGTTTTTTTATATCGATACTATAATGATCATTTTGTAAGGTGATATTATTTATACTTTCAACAGCTACTCGAACATGTGCTTTTTTCAATACTAGATGTGCTAGTTCTTTATAATAGCTTGTATAATTTTTCTGCTTTATTGCATCTTCTAAAAAATGATTTAATAGCACCATCATTGATGGATACTCTGATTGAATAAACGAAGAAGCGCTATCTTGTTCAAAGGGAACGACAGGAAAGTCTTCTTCTTGAAGTGCTACTTCTATTTTTAAAGCATTTAAGTAGACTTGATTGGCAGCATATTTTTGGGATCTATCCAAATTCTCAGTAAGATCACCCACTTCAATTACTTTTACTTTGGTATCAGAAATAAATTCTTTTATCTCATAAATAACATTGGTATCACTTACCATAAATTTACCTATATCTTCATCATCAAAACTCTTTCCACTATTTATTGTAAGGATTGTATCTTTAACCACTATATCGTAAATACCCTCAGATTCTAATCCTAGATAATTTCCTAATGTAAAAGATACTTTTTCAGGTGTAAACCATTTATTATTAGTTGAGAGCTGTACTTTAAAAGGGGTCTTTTTATCAAAAATGGTCTCTAAATTATCTATAGTAACATTTTGTAATCCTAAATCTAACAATGTCGATATTGTTCTTTTACCTTCTTTTACTAATAAAGTAGGAGAACTAATCGCAAAACCTATTGTCGCTGGTTGTAGTTCTTGGTCTGATTCAGTTTCTACTTTATTACCAAAAGTCTTGAAACGTTTACTTTCTTCTTCCTCTCCATATTGACTAAAGGTAAAAGCAGTAGCGTCTGACGTAGCATAGATGTCAGAAAATTTTTCTATACTAGGTGATGATAAGATTACAGATCGTATTTGACGATCGGCAAATTCTAGAAGGCAATAAACTTTTTTCCAATCCTCTTGTGAAGCATTTTGATTCTTACTAGTCTCTATCACAACATTAAAATCTTCTTTTTTAAGTTTAAGATGCTCCACTATATATTCTAAAGCTAAATCTGAATTTTGACCTACAGTATTTAAATCATCATAAATAGTATTAAAAGAAGCTTGGTGGCCTTGATATAAAGGCAAGTTATCTCCTGGTTCTGGATTCCCATATACTTTTTTTAGCATTGGGTCAAACCCTTGTTCTTCATGAATTACTTTTAATTCCTGTTGTCTTATGTGTTTCGTTTTATTTTTATAAGCATCATCAAGCGTAGTGTACACCATTTGCCAATCTACTGGTAAGCCTTCTTTCTCTTCTTGATTCTTCTGAATAATTACATTAAAATCACCTATTGAAAGAAATAATTGTTCTGAAACATAAGAAAGTGATTTAGCTTCTCCTTTCTGTACTGAATCAATTAGTGCCTCAAGATTATTTACACCATCTGGTAACTCGGGAAGTGCATCTCCAGGTTTTGGGTGTCCCAACGCAAATTCCATCATACTGGTAAGCCCTAAATCCTCAGTATTTTCATTATTTATGTGTACTTCTTTGATGGTAAGAAACTGTTTTTCTACAAAAATATTTTTTAGTTGTGTTATTTTGGCTTGACTAATAATAGTGTTTTCATTAGTAGAATAGTGCAACTCGTTTCCCAATTCATCTTCTCCTGCCAGTAATACCGTTCCTTTTTTTACTTCTAAAGCCTCACAATTTTCTACTAATTCTAGCAAAACATGCACTACATCTGGAACAGCCTCTTTAGGTGTGAGACCTAAACGTTCTCTGAAATAAAAGTCAAGGTGTTTTTGTGTCAATCCATTAATCTGAGATTTTACATAGTTTAGCAACTTCAAAAAAGTCATAAACAAAACTAAATGAGGTCTAGATAACTTTTTCACCTTTTCCTGATCCTTTAGAAAATGTTCTGGATCTTCAACATAAGTTGCTAATTGGTTAGCCCATTGTTCACGTAAATTTCTTCTTTGACTTCCAATTTCTGGTTCTTTGTTGTAAACTATTGGATCATCAATTAAAAAAGCTTCCCAAGTTTCTCCAAGTATCACTTCGTTATTGGTATTAAAAAAGTGAAGTTCTTTGGCTAAACGTTGTGCTTCAGCAATTAACTGTTCCATGCTACGCTCTTCCACTGGTATGTAGTCTGGTTGGATAGCATCTGTTTTACGATCTTCCTGACTGGTTCCATCCCTAAAAAGGAGGTTATGAGATTTTAAACTATTGATCATCTTTTCTAAAACTATATTTATTAAGTAGCCTTTATTTTAGTATTATTTGCTATAAATTCTCCTTTAACTATATAGAATGGTAAAGGATCAGGTGCATTTGTAGGTGGAGGCTGTTTCGCTGGAGATTCTACTTCAAAAATGGCTATAAATAGTTTACCTTTCAAAATAAGACTTTTAGTACCACTTTTGGTTTTCTTAGTTAACTGTTCGGGGCTTAAGCTTTGTATTTTTAATTTTCCAGAACCTGGTATCATAAATGGTGGCACGGTATAAGAACAGGATATCTCTACTTTCTTTTCGTCTCCTTCTATACAAACCTTTTTACCATTAATAGTTGTTTCTCCAGTAGCTTTGATAGCTGTTACTGGTAAAGGAGGCAGTAACATAATAGGTCCTGAACTTGAGAAAACGACGCTATCACCATTCCTAATTATTTGATTCATTATTAATTAATGTGTTTATTAAAGGGTAAAAGCTCCAGTTGATGCCTCATTAATATAAAAAGGATACACCAAATTGAAACGATTGTTTGTAGTACGAACTATATAATCTACAGCGATATGTACTACTCCATTTTCTATATCCATATCCTTAACAGTCACTCCTTCTACCTTTATTCTTGGTTCATAAAGAAGTATCGATCTTGATACCATATTACTAATATCATTAACAAAGCGTTGATCTACTTCTTCAAACAAGAAACGGTTAAGGTCACAACCAAATCCTGAATGCATTACTCGTTCTTTTAGTGAAGTAGATAATAGAATTTGAAGGCTTTGCTTGATATCTTCTTCACCTGAAACCATTTCTACTGTTGTTCCACCTGATGCAAATACAGGAGGAAAAGCCCAACCACTTCCTAAAAATTTATTTTCCATACTTTATCATTTTTTAATTTTTATTCATTCACTATAAGATTATCTCCTACAGTAAGTTGTAACTAAAAACATTATTATTATATTTTCCGAATTAAATCGGCCAGAGCTGAGTAGGTTTGTTGACTTAAACTTACTGATATTATAACTATTTCATTGACTGATAACTCTAGATGTATTTTCTCATTTCTAGTTTTTTTATTTATAGTAAATCAACTTTTTTTCCTTTAATTTTAACATTCCCTTTTGCTTCAATACTAAAATTACCATCTGTTTTAATTTGACAGTCTTTTATACTTGTAATCGTTATTCCGTTTTTATTTAACTCGATTTTGTTTCCGTGAGCATCTTCTAGATTGATGCACTTTTGCTTTTGGTCTATACAAATTTTATTTTCTTTTTCGTTATTCTCATCAGCAGTAGAGAGTATGACCATTTGAGTTTCTTCATCAAAAAGCAACTTATAGTTTGATTTTGTAAAAATTCCTCTGTATTTATTCTTTTCTTTGACTGTGTTTGGCAATTTATAACTATGCATTGCTCCTAATATGATAGCTTGTCTAGGATCGTCATTTAAAAACCCTAAGACCACCCGATCTCCAATTTGTGGTGGAAAAAAAATCCCATGATTAGCACCAGCATCAAGAGAAGTATATAGAGCACTCACCTCTGTTGGTTTACTATCTTTATGAAAAGCGGGAATACTTACCAATACAAAAAATTGATTATTTGGATCTTCTTTATGTCCAGTGACTGTGCCTAAATGCAAACCATTAACTCCTGGAAGCAAACCTGCCGCTTGTGGATCTACCATATCTGTTCTTGATGTAAACCATGCCCTATCCATACCAATTTGCAGATAGGTATACCAACCCTTGTTTTTTGTATATACCTGACGAACTCCGGATATAATATGACTGCCATTAAAGCGACTTACATTTTCCATTTTTAAAGTTTGTCCTACTTTTATTGTTCCGTTACCAGATATTTTGATTGCACCTTGTATTAATGACAGTCTTGATTTTATAATTTGAGCATCTGACCAAGCCTGGAGTTCAGAAGACTGTAAGGGAGCCGCATGGACTATTTGAGCTTGTTCCGCTCCTATTACCGAAGCTATATTAGAAATATCATTATACCCTATAGTGTCTAATTTATACTCATTTCCTTTTTTAGGATTTGTGAAAGTTAATTCTTTATCCTTTTGCTCCTTTTCACCTTTTTTAATCGCATTAACCTTTATATCCAAACCAAAAGCAACCACCTCTTTATATTGATCCTGACCATTAAACTTTAAATCAAAGTCATACAGGTCAATACCAAACTTTAATGTTAAAAAAGGATCTTGAATTTTAGGTGAAACAACTTCTATTTCTCCATCATTTGCTACTACTAATTGACCATTTGCTTCTGCCCTAGATAGCATAAAATCCCAATCTGAAACATAGTATTGTACCATTTGTGCATGTCTAGTTGTTGTTTTGTCAATTTCTCCAACCTTCAATTCATGTTTTTCTACTAAACCTTTTATAATTTCTTTATCAGTTTCATTTTTATAAATAGTACTGCTTCTTAAAGCTGTCATTTTTAAAGACATATCATAAAGTTCTATTGTTAAGATAGATCTATCCATCGACCGCTCTAATCCCTGATTAACTACAATACCCTCAAAAACTTTTTCCTCTGTAGCTAATTCGCCCTCTTTTTTAAGAAAAATTTCAATTTTAGATCCTGGTAAAAAAGCATTGTCATTTAATGTTTTAAATTCTTGTTTCGCTACACTACCGTCATATAACTTAACTTCTGCAGTAGGTATTTTATTAAACTCCTTATTTGTATCTATAGAAATAAGTTCATAAGTACCCAATTGCAGAGTCTGTCCATCACTTTTTATCGTTTCAGTTATTGCCATAATTACTTCACTATAGGTGGAAAATAAATTTCCTGTCCTAGTTTAAGATTCCTAAAGTCTTTTATTTTATTAACACGTGCCACCTCCATATAATAATTCGGGGAACCATAAATAGCCTCACACATAAGAGGTAATTGATCTCCCTCTTTCACCATTCTATAATGTGTTAAATCTGGAGACTCTAACTCGGCTTTAACAACCTGTGCTACAGGCAAATCATCTTCTATAAAAGAGACCGATAACTCAGCTCGTAATGGACTACCACTTCTATCAAACAAGGTGTAGTTAATATCCAAAGATTGGAGTCTGCATTGATAATTCAAGGTCTTTCCCCAACTAATGGTAAGATGCGGTGTTTCATGGGTGGCACCTTTTCTTTTTACGATAAGTTTTAAAAACTCATCAATTCTGTCTGATACCGTTCTATAGTTAGAATTAAATTTATTTATCGCTATCACATGTGCATATTCATTTACTTGCGTATCATCAAAAATAAGCTTCATACTTACTGATGATGGTGCACTATGTGAATAATCTACCGTACCCTGACCAATAGGTGTTACTGGTACATTATAATATCCATTATTAAATCTTTTTTGTACAGACTCTGGATTGAACATAACCTCAACCTCTTCTCCTGTTCCTATTTCTCTAGCTGCTTTTTCGTAGGAACAAATTCTCAGTTTTTGAAGTTTAAATGGATTTAAATTATCTATAATTGACATATTATCTTCGATTTTTCTTTTTCAATATCTTTAAAACTTGATCTACACATTCTTGCACCAAAGCATCATTATTCCCTTTAGAGTAATATCCTTCGTTATTATCTGCTCCATTTTGAACAGTGCTAGACACGATTGCTCTGATTACTATTTCTTTAATTTCTACAGCCATATTACATTCTTAAAATTTGAAATCTGGTATAGGCTAATTCCATTGTATCGACAGCAACTGAATTGGACTGCGCATCTAAATCGGATACAGACCACTTTACTGGATAGGCTTTCTTGAAAAGCCATCCACCGATAGGAACACTACTTTCATTAAACAGGGTAATCAAAACATCTGATGGATTAAATTTGTAAAATGAAAATGCTGCATTGAACTCTATATTTAGTGGAGAAGGTATCGCACTAGCTATATATCCTCGCTCTAGTACCAAATTGTTATAACTCATTCTGGAAGGTAGTCGATGTGCATGCAGGTTTTCTCCTCCTTCATTAATGGTCTCTAACTGTACTTCTGTACTGATACCACTAACCCGTTGAAACCTTAAATCTATTGGATTTGGTATAAGGCCTCCTTTTAAGAAAAAAACGCCAAACCTGTGCGATAATGTAGGCTCTCTATCTGCAAAATTTATTGCTTTTAATACTTCTGACATATACTACTCTTTATTATATTTTATCCTTAAATCGTGGGCAATTAAATCTAGACTTTCTATCGCTACATCGTTGTTACTTGCTCCAAATGAAGGTGCCTCTAGTTTGAGGGGAAGTGCTCGCGACACTTCCCAACTTACTACTGCTATACCAGCTTCATCACATAGTTCTATTCTAATGTCTTTTTTTGTACCAGATGTCATCCAATCATACAAATAGCTTCGCTGTCTAACAACACCTCTTTTTAGGCTAACATTAATAGGCTTACGTTGCGCTCTAATCAAGTGATCTCCAACAACCCAACTAAACCCGTGTCTATATAAAACATGCTCTCGCTCTATTTCTAATCCTGAAATTTCTGAAAAAGACATTACCTCACTACCATTAATGATTACCTGATAATTATACACAGGTAAAGGATAACTATCTATAATTGTTTTTTTATCTATTGCCATTAAAAATGATTTTTATATCCATTAGAAATTCATCCAGTAAAATCTGGTAACTTAGCTTAGTTCATTTAAAACTAAACTTCTTCCATGGTTACTCGATAAGCCATTAAATCCATAGACTCAATACCAACATCGTTTGAATTGGCATCAAAAGATGGTGCTGTCAGTTTTGTAGGAAAAGCATCAATTACTTTCCAGCTTACTACGGTAGTTCCAGTTTCATCTAATAAATGAACTACAATATCCTTTTTATCCACTTGATTGAGTTGAATTGAATTAATCCAATTATAAAAAACAGGAATACTTTTCCCTTTTACTAACCCTTTTTTCATCGAAATAGTAACAGGTTGAATTTGTCCAGGCATGTACATAATATTTGGTCCCACTTTACCTCCTGATGCATAACTTTCTTTATACGTAAAAGTTTCGAAAGATAATTCTAGCCCAGAAACCTCTGAAAAGCTAATAGATTCTCCGTTGATATCTACTCTATAATTATAAATAGGAAGAGGATAATCGGTTTTAATTTGTTCTTTTGTTAAAGCCATGATATTTTTATTTTTTAATATTTTCTAGTTAAATAATGTATCCTAATTATGCCTCTTGCAATTTGTGTGAAAATTTCAGTATAATAAATTCTGCTGGTCGTACTGCTGCTAAACCTATTTCTACGATCATTTTACCTTCAAGAATGTCTTGTTGCGTCATGGTTTTACCCAAACCAATATTTACAAAATAAGCTTGACTTTCAACAGAACCTGCTAAACCACCTTGTTGCCAAACTCCATAAAGAAAACTTTCAATCATAGCTTTTACTTTTAACCAAGTAATAGCATCATTAGATTCAAAAACAGCAAACTGAGCCGCTTTTTTTGTAGATTCTTCAATCATATTGAATAATCTACGGACAGAAACATATCTCCATTCATTATCATTACCTGCAAGTGTTCTTGCTCCCCAAATCATTGTACCTTTACCTACAAAACTCCGTATGGCATTGATAGACTTACCAGATGTAGCATCTACATTAAGTCTTTCTTGCTCTTTTGACGTTATCTTTTCTACAGGTGCAACAACGCCATTTAAACTTATATTTGCTGGAGCTTTCCATACGCCTCTCTCACGATCTGTGGTTGCATAAGCTCCAGATACAGCTACACTAGGAGGCAATATGATACGTTGTTTTGCTAGTTCGCTTATAATTTTACTGTATAATGCGGTTCCTTTTTTACTATCTAATTTAAAAGTTTCTCCACTAGTAGTAACTTTTTCTAAAGTAATTAGATCCGTAGACTTTACTGTAGTGCCTTCTGTTATTAATAGTATTTCGAAATTCCCTCTATCTGGAAAATTATTCCATGCCTCAAGTACTTCTTCCACTGGTTTTCCTTCTCCTACATTAGAAATAGTTAGTACTTTCGTATCATTTATTGAAAAACCAAAGGATGTTCCTGTTTTGTTAATTTTAAATTTCGGATTATCTTCCGCATCACCTTTATATATGATAGTGATAGCATTATCATAATCAAACTTAAGAGTACTTTCTGAAGAAGAAGATAAACTAGATATATTCACATCACTATCACTATACACATAATTAAGGGAAGTTTGTAAATAAGGTGTGTAGGCTGCTCCATATTTTAAGTTATTAGCCCCTATTCCATTTCTAAACTTTTCTATGGCATCTCCCTCATTCTTCTGAACGTCTAAAATGCAAAATCGGTCTTTTAAGTCTGCACATTGTTTTAAAGCTTCTTGACAAACTTCATAATAATCCACTTCTTGTAAATGAGTTGCCTCACCTAGCATGATCAAAGTAGGCTCGTCTTCTTTACTTAATGTTTCAAGTCCGTTTAAAAAATCTTGTTTGTTGTAAGTGTCTGAATAACTTCCTATAGATACTATATAACAATCGCCTCCTCCATTTTTAAAATAAAGTTCTATAGCATAGTATAGCTTATTTTGCAGTGATTCAACCTTAACATTTGTTATTGTTTCATCACTAGCAACCGTTACATCAAAGGATACCGATTTAGCTCCACCAAAAAACTCTTTGTACTCTAATAAAGTTGAAATTCTAATAGCTTTATTGGCTAAAGATTTTCCTTCTTTTGTTGCTTTTTCAGTATAGCCAATAAAAGCTGGAACTGCTGTTGATACTTCTGCTACTGACTGTGGTAAAAGAGGGATTTCCTCTGTATACACATCGGGTGTAAAAAAATTAGACATATTTATTACTGTTTATTAAATGTTTACAATTTTATTTTTTATAAAACTCTTTTATTACTTTAAACTCTTTTTGAAATATTCATATTTTATTAAATTTTAATAATCTGAATACCATTGTCTTGTACTTCTGGATTAGGCAAATGATTAATAAGTATTAATCCATTTTGTTTAAGGTTTATATTTTTTATAGGTGTTTTACTGTATGGAATGTCGATATTAGATTCAAAAACTATAATTTTAGTATCTTGAAAATTTAACGTTAGAGATTGGACTATCTTATCTGAAAAGTCTTCCTTAATTTCTAACTGAGTAAATTTCAGTTGCTGATCTCTTGTTGCAATAGCTAAATCGGTAGTTTTTGAGTTAGATACAAAATAATATTTCCATTTTATTGCTCTTGATTGAAAAAGAGCTTTATATAAATGAGGTGAACCATTTGATTGAGATATAATTTCTCCTCCCTTTATTTCCACTCTAGCTATTGCAGGAAAATTTTGATATTTCCCCTCTTGAAAGGTTTTAGATTTCATTAACTCAACATTACCTTTACTTAATCCTTCATTAGAAAATAATAACATCTTACCCGTTTCAACCATAGAGGTGTCAGTAAACTCTCTAACATTTTCAGATGTTGGAAAAATATTAAAAACAAATACATTTTCCACTTCTATAGCAGTCAACTTTTCATCATTCTCATTAATAGCTCTTAATATCTTTATTCCATTTATTGTCCTTCTAATTAGAAAACGTTGCTTACTTAAAAACAATGTTGTTTGAGCATCTGGTAAAATAATGAGATCCGCTGCAGCAGTAGAAAAATAAGGATGAACAATTTCTATTTGAAAAAAAACACGGTATCTCATGTTGTTGTTGTTTCTTTTATATTCATTTGTAAATCATTTATAGAACTTCCTGTGACCTTAATAGTAATATCATCTATGAATGATAATAGTCGAACTCTATATAAAACAGAAGGCAGATAAGAAGTATTCAAAGAATGCCATACTTGATTTTGCTCTTCAAGAGGAAGAGTCACAAGTTCTATAGTTAATTTTTCTATATTCTCATCTAGAAGTTCTGGGGTATTATTTTGAGTAAAAACCCGGTTTGCTTGAAAAAACTTAATTACATAAGAAAGGAATTTAAGAGCTTGGGAATAATCATTGAATTTTGAGACAAATAGAACCAATAGTTCAATTCTTATTTCAGGATTTATTTGAGTTCTTATTCCATCTTGAACCATTCCAGAGTAAAGATCTGGATTTCTGAATTTGCGGTCCTCTGAAATATTAATCAAAAACGGTGTTACTGAATCTGTAGCAAAAGTTACAGGATCATTATTATTACTTTCAATAAAATTAATAAGGTTATGATCTACGTCTGTTTTTAATCCAAAGTATTCGTTAAGCTTATCTTTTAAAATGCCAAGAGTGGTATGAATCATTGCGTTTGAATTTTATTAAAACTAATACCTGAAATCAGATATCTTACAGGATCAAAATTAGAGGTAATTTCAACGATCAACTGTAACAATTCCGCACAATCCTATTACATTTACGACATCATAAACTGAAGGCTTTCTATCTTATTTTCAAACTTTTGCAAAACAGAAGTAGGACAAATACCATATTCTTTTTTGAAACATTTGGAAAAATAAGAAGGACTTGTAAATCCAAATTGAAAAGCTATTTCTGAAACAGTATAATTATAAGTAAGTAAAGCTTCTTTAGCTTTTTTTAAACGAATAGAAGTAATCAATTGATTAGGTGATTTATTAGTAGTTTCTTTAATTTTACGTTGTAATTGACGTTGCCCTAATCGCATTTCTCTACTAAGCATTTCTACACCAAAACCATCATTTTCCAAATGCTCATCAATAATCTGCAAAGCATCTTCTAAGAACGAATCATAAGAACAAAAAACATAAGGTTTAGCTGTATCATTTTGATTGTTTAATTTTGACTTTTTAGTTACATCATATAGTTTACATAAATTATTAGACTTGAAATCAAGTATGGAAGTATCCTGAGTAAAATCGAAGCCTGATCCTGACAATAAATGCTTAACTGTTTGAGTCACTAAGATTTGATTAGGATTTAATTGTGAAAGTATTGACGTAACCATATGATTATCCTTTTCATCCAGACACTTATCACCTTCATGAAAACCTTCTTTTATATAAATTCCCATAGCTACAGATATTTCTAAATCTTGTAAGGCTTTTAATAAATCGGTACTACAGTTAACAGCTTTACTAGAAACTTCAAAAGCCACTGCAAAACAATTCTTATCTTTATGTATAATACTTCCTCCAAAGGTTGTTACAAACTCAATAATCATATCAAGTTTAAAATTAGATTTTAAAGAAGACACTATTTGCCCAAATAAAACCGTTAACAATCCTTTTTTTGTGTATTCATCCGCTTTTGTATTTCTAATAAAATCTTTCATCTCTTCCAAAACTTCATGTGTGTTTCCAACCCAAAAAAGATGATCATCTCCGTCAAGCTCAACAAACTTCGAATTTTTAATATGTTTAGCTATAAACTTCCCTTCCTCAATTTTCACATCAATATCATGAGTACGTTGCATTAATAAAGTTGGTACTTTAATATAGCCTAGAATATCAATAATATCTACCTCTGTATTCATTTTAGTAAGCTTCATAGCTGCCGTAGGACTTGCACCAGACCTAAAGTAACTAGCCAACCAATTCATAAAATCCTTATCTGTAGCTTTAGAAGGCACTAATGTTTCCAATTGCATTTCACCACCACACCAACTGTTTTCTATCATATCATACAACCTTTGTCGCTCTTCAGTTGAGGGTGCCCAAGGATAATTAGGAGCACGCATGCGTTTAGCAAATATTCCAAAAGTAATTAAGGAGATGGTTCGGTCTGGATAAGTGGCAGCAAATAAAGCAGATGCAGAACCACCTTCAGAATGGCCAAATAAAACAGCCCTTTTAGAATCTACAATATCCATAACAGCTCTAATATCATCCATACGTTCTTCTAAAGTAGAAAAATCAACAACACGATCAGAAAGTCCAGTTCCGCGCTTGTCAAATAGAATAACTCTGGCTATTTTCCCTAGTTCCACTAAAAAGCTAACCAACTCTGGACAAGCCCACATTAAATCAATATTAGAAACCCACCCTGGAATATAGACCAAGTCAATAGAACCTGAACCAAAAACTTGATAAGCAATATTAATTTCTCCACTTTTAGTGTATTTCGTTTCAGGCTTCATAATTTTTTTTTTAGTTGAAAAATTCTTTTGAAAATAATTTTTCATAAAAAATAATGAATAGTAATTTTTCCTCAATAAACGGACTATCATCTTATTTTTTTATAAAATATTATTGAATAGTAAAAATAAAATAGAGATAGATAATACGAATATAAATTACGTATACATTAGGTAAACGCTACATGTTTTACTAGTAAAAAAAGTAGACAACAAGTATACAATTAAAAACCAAAGTGCTGAAAATCAAAATTTTAATTATTTCAAAATTATCAAAACCTAATAAGCTTACTTTCTAAAGCTTTTCTATAAGTATTTCTTTTTCATTTTCCAGAAGCATATTTCTAGCTCATTATAATCTGTTTTATTCCGAAAATAGCTATAAAAATGAGATATTAGTAAACATGATAAACAGAGATTATAAATAAAATCATTGTAATAAATTATTAAGTGTAAAAGTTAAAATAGAATTTTAGATATTTAATAAGTCTTTACACTTACTGTAGCTTTAAAAATAATTCTAAAATGAACTACCACTTTAAACTACTCTCCTACTACATTTTACGTATAACAAATTTAAAATAAAGAAAGAAAAGTTTTTTTTATTTGATATATCAATTATATTTGTATCAAATATATAGTATGAAAATTCCATCTAAAACAGTTTTTTATACCATTGAAAAAACAATAAAAAGCTATCGAAAATTCTCTAAACGAAATTTTTTAAAAGTAGTTGATGATATCACAATCGATCAAAAATTAATTCTGCAATATCTTAATGATTTTCCTGGATTAAGTCAAAAAGAAATAGCCGAATTAGTTTTTAAGGATAATGCTTCATTAACCCGAATGATAGATTTAATGGTTAATAAAAATTTTCTCAAAAGATCTATGAATATTGAAGACCGCAGAAGGTTTAAAATAGAAATCACTCCTAAAGGTAAAGAAGTTTTAAGCAAATTAGAACCTGTGATAGCAGAGAATAGAAAAAAGGCATTTGCTGGGATTACAGAACAAGAATTGATTCAACTTGACATGATATTAAATAAAATTTTATTCAATATAAAATGAAGAATTACAAAACACTATTATTTCTATTATTAGGAACTTCACTTTTATTTTGCTGTACCAGTAAAGCACAAATTTATCCCAACAAAAACTGGTCAAAAAACAAAAATCCTTCTCTAAGCGGATGGAAAGATGTAGAACGCTCTGTTTTTACTCGTTATCTAATCGATAGCACCAATATTACTGGCTTGGTTATAGTTCATAAAGGGCAAATAGTACTAGAATATGGAGATATACAAGAAAACAGCTATATAGCATCATGCAGAAAAAGTATTCTTGCTATGCTATTTGGAAAATATGTTGAAAATGGCACAATAAATCTTAATAGAACACTAGAAGAATTAAACATCAACGATGTATCCGAACTTCTTCCTATAGAAAAAAAGGCTGAAATAAAAGATTTAATTTCTGCTAAGTCAGGTGTATACTTAAGCGGTTCCAATGGTGGAGATTTTCGTAGATATGCTCCAGAAAGAGGTTCTGTAAACCCAGGAACTCATTGGTTATACAGCAATTGGGATTTCAATGTTGCCGGATATATCTTCGAACAAGAAACGAATCGGACTATTTATGATGAAATAGAATCTCAACTTGCAATTCCCCTACAAATGCAAGATTGGAACAAATCGCTTCAACAAAAAAACGGGAACTATGAGATATCAAAATTTCCTGCTTACCACATGTGGTTTTCAACAAGAGATATGGCTCGCATTGGTTTACTAATGCTTAGAAAAGGAAAATGGAAAGACAAACAAATCATCTCAGAAAACTGGGTTAATGAAATAATTACACAACGTACCTCCTATTTGGAAACTCAAAAAAGTGTACCAATTCTTAAAGAAGATGGACTAGACTTAGGATATGGTTATATGTGGTGGTTAATTGAAAATACAGGTGATTACAGACTTAAAAATGCCTATTCGGCTCAGGGAGCTTTAGGTCAAAATATTACTATTTATCCTGAAATAGATGTTGTTTTAGCTTTTAAAACTAAAAGTGATTACAGAAGAAGAAATTCTATTCAAACTCAAATGAAAGTCATGAAAAAGGCAGTTGAAATTTATAACTCCAACTAATTTATAAGTTAAAATAATAGTAAAACACCAATTGCTATTACTTACAATTGCCGCAATGTCTTTTGCTTAAAAGAAAAAAACATAGTAGAACCTAGGCATTTGAAAAACAACAACTAGATAAAAAACAACATATTAACTATAAGATACTTAAACACTAAACACATACAAATCATTAACCTTTATTAAAAAATAACTAATGAAAAAATTTAAAATATTCTTAATTACAGGAGTTGCTATCTTCTTTCAACATTTTGGAAATGCTCAGACAAATGAAAACAATCATTTTTTACAAAAAATAGGTGTTTTAGATAGTCTTTATTCACAAACCTTAAAAGAATCTAGAGATATTTATGTACAACTACCAACTAACTATAATCCTAATAGTGACAAGAAATACCCTGTCGCTTTTATTTTAGATGGAGAAATATTTCTTCCGACAGTTAGTAATGTACAAGATTATTATAGTGGAGGTTTTACACCCGAAATGATACTAGTTGCTATTTCAAATAGTAAGAATAGAATGAGAGACCTTACAACTTCAAATATAAAAGAGATGTATGGAATGCCATTTAATGAAGAAAATGGAGCCGCTATTAATTTTATTAAATTCATAGAAACTGAACTGATTCCTTTTATAGAAAAGAAATATCCTGTAACCCATTTCAGAACTTTAATTGGGCATTCATACGGAGGCTTATTTACTATTTACACACTAATTCATCACCCACATTTATTTTCAAACTATTTAGCTATCGATCCAAGTCTAGATTGGGACAGTCAAAAATTAATTAATGAATCAAGAGAGATACTATCAAGTCATAATTATAAAGGAAAATCTTTGTTTATGTCCTTAAGTGGGCAATTGCATATGCAAAACCCACTGATTACTATAGAAAATGTTATGCAAGACACATCAACCTTTACATTATTTGCAAGATCTAATATTACTTTTTCAGATATTATAAAGGAAAATAAAAAAAATGAATTGGCTTTTAAATGGAAATTTTATCCAAGAGATTTACACGGCACCATTCCTTTTCCATCTATTATGGATGGTTTGATATTTGATTTTGAATGGTATCAATGGGAAGAAACAGATAAATTCAATTCACCAGATACTCCAAAAGAGGATTTATTTAAAATAGTAAAATATAGAGAGAGTAAACTTAAAAATTATTTTGGTTATTCGGTTCCGCCTTATCCAGAAGAAATTTTAAATATGTCTGGTTATATGAATTTAGATATGCAACAGTCAGAAAAGGCAAAAATGTTTTTTGAATTGGCAATTGAATATTATCCTAAAAGTGCAAATGCATACGATTCAATGGCAGATTATTATGAAAGAAACAAAGAATATAAAAAAGCATTAAAATTGGCTACAAAAGCTTATGAAATAAATGCAACCGATTATTATAAGCAAAGAATAGAAACATTGAAGAAAAAATAAATAACCTGAACCGTTTGAAAGAATAACATAATAAAAATAAGAACTAAATGAAAAAAGTGAGAATTAACACCCAACTATCTATATTGTTTATAACATTACTTTTTAATGTAAATTTATCTAAAGCACAGGACAATTCATTAACCAAAGAATACAAAAAAAACGTAATTCAAAAACTTGCTCAATTAATGAATGATTTCTACGTGTTCCCAGAAGTTGCTAAGTTAACTGAAGAGCACTTAAAAACACAAATGTTAGAAGGTTATTTTGATGAATTTAAAAATAACGAAACTTTTGCAGCTGCCTTGACAAAGTCTGTACAAGCTATTAATAAAGACAAACACATGCGTATAAGATCAAATCAATCCTATACAACATCAGAAAAACCTCAACAGAGCATGATTGAAGAACATATTGCTGGAATTGACAGATCCAGACAATCAAATGCAGGATTTAAAACTGTTAAAATTCTAGAAGGAAATGTAGGTTATTTGGACTTAAGAGGCTTTGCTGGAATGGAAACTGGAAAAGATATTGCAGATGCTTATATGAAATTAATGTCAAGAACAGATGCAATTATCATAGATCTAAGCAAAAATGGAGGTGGAAGCCCTAGAATGGTTCAATATTTATGTAGTTATTTCTTTAATAAAAAATTGCTTTTAAATAGTCTTTATTGGAGAGAAGGGAATACAACAGAAGAATTTTGGACATTAGATGAAGTTGGAGGACATAAAAGAGAGAATGTTCCTTTATTTATTATTACAAGCGAAAGAACTTTCTCTGGAGCAGAAGAATTTTCATATAATATGCAAACTCAAAAAAGGGCAACTCTAGTAGGGCAAACTACAGGTGGAGGTGCTAATCCAGGAAATAGTATAAGAATCAATGATAATTTAAGCGTTTTTATTCCTAAAGGAAAAGCTATCAACCCTGTTACTAAAACTAATTGGGAAGGAGTTGGAGTTATTCCAGAAGTAGCAACATCCTTAGAAGACTCTTATGAAAAAACACTTAACTTTGCTCAGAAAGCCGCAGAAGTTTATAGAACCCAAAGAAATGAAAAATTCAAACAGCTATTTACCAATTTAAACAACCAACTAAACCATTATACCGTTGGAAAAACAGACAACATAATTCTTGAAAATTTGAGAAAATGTAAAGAAGTTAGTTTGTTTGATGAAGGAGATATCAACAATCTAGGGTATGACTATTTAATAACATACAAAAAAAACAAAATAGCAGAATCTATTTTAAAAGCAAATACAATCCTATATCAGAACTCTGCAAATGCATTCGATAGTTATGCTGAACTACTAATGATAAATGGTAACTTAGAAGCATCAATTAAGAACTATCAACAAGCAGTTAATATTGCCATTGCAAATAAAGATAGAAATCTTGAATTATTTCAAAAAAATTTAGAAATAGCAGGACAGAAATTAAAAAACAAATAATTGTAGTAGTAACTACAATTATTTTCAATCGAAAACCTGAATAAATTGAGATAAAAAGAGATTTATATTCTAGAAAAAAATCAAAAAAACAAACATGTAATCTCATTAATTTCAAATAGTTATAATATTTATTAAAATTCCAAGTATAGATAAAACATAAAATTTGACATCTAAGCATTTAGAAATAGATTTAACTTAAAATGACAAAAAAATCTTTATTTGATCCCATAACCTACCCTTTTTTATGTAAACTTATTTTAGAAAAAATAAACTGACCCTTCCTAAATAATCTGTATCGATGATTTAGAAGGATCATATCTTATAAACTTTCCCACTAGTTTGACTATAACAAGTAAAGAAACATAATAGAAAAATCGTTTATATACCTTTTTTTTAACATCGTAAAACTTTTTAAGCTACAATAAAGGTGTATTTTTTAAGGCTGAAATACTGAAAATCATAATATTATTTTAAATGTGAATGTAAAATCCAAACCGTTTTTTCATGTATTTCCATTAATTCTGTTATAAAATCACTAGTTCCCAAATCTTTAAATGAAACATATACTTTTTTTTTGTATTGGTTTGCTCAGTAAGATGGGTTAGTTTCAAAAATTCCTTTAATGAAGCTGGTGTATAATATCCTAACATTCTTACTTTCTACTAAAACCTGACTTAAGGAATAGGCTATTTTAGCTAAGTATTCCTATTTGATTCCTATTTGATTCCTATATTTGCTTTCATAAATTATTATTTTATAGAATTGACTTGTCCTGAAAAATCAATACAGAACCAAAAAAAAACACTAATAAACAAGCACATAGATTTAAAACAAATTGAAAAAAATTCCGTTATCTTGTAAATTTATGAAAGTCTTATAGAAGACATAACTTCTTAAGATAAATTTCATACTATTTCAGGAAAGATAAACCTGCTTCGATTTCATACTAGGCAACCTGATTCTACTACTAACCTAAATAATACTAATATTTAACAGTAATTTATTTAAATTTTAAAAACAAACATGCTATTTTTGCCCTCTAATTTTAAAAAAGTATCATGAAAGAGTTAATTGAAAAAATCAATGCTGAATTCGAAACATTCAAAGCAGAATCGGCATCATTGATTGAAAATGGAGTAAAAGCTGCTGGACCAAGAGCGCGTAAATCAACTTTAGAGCTAGAAAAACTATTAAAAGAATTTAGAAAAGTCTCTATAGAAGAATCTAAAAAATAAATAGTCACAAACAAACAGCCCTCTAAATTTTTAGAGGGCTGTTTTTATAGGTCTTCATTGGAACATTCGGTTAACAGATTTTTTGTTTTAATTGCTTAATGTTATGTATATGAAAAATAAAATGTTGTTTATAAATACTTTATACATAAAACTCAGAAAATAACTTTTATTTAATCTATAAAATATTTTTTTTATTTCAAAATCTTCTTTAAAATACTATCAACTTCTTTTTCCATATTTTCAGAAAATCCTAATTTAGAATATTCAATTTCTCCATTTTTGTTTATTATATACAAAGTCGGATATGCTCTCACTTTATATTTTTCCGAAATGGTTTTGTCAATTAGTACAAGTGGATATTTTATATCTTCTTTATGAAGAAAAGGTATTAATTGCTTTCTTGAAATAGAATCTGTATCAATGTCATTTAATCCAAATAATTTAACTCCTTTAGATTTGTATTTAGAATAGATACTATTTAATTGAGGTATTGATTTGATGCAAGGTGGACAAGTTCTATACCAAAAATCGAGAATAATTGTATTGTCTGAAAAAGCTGCAAGGTCAAATTCGGATTTGTTTTTTGTTAAATATTCTCCTATAAAACCTTCTACCTTTTCTCCTTTTGTCAATGGAGAATTTTCTTCTTTTAAAGGTGATTCATATTCTGTGAATACATAGTCTTTCGTTATCATTCGGAATTTTTCTTCAAGATCCTCTGCTCTATAACTATTAAAATCTATATTGTTCAAATTCCATTCATTATACTCTTGTAAGTTATCCAATTCTGCTCTGAAAATTATTTGTTTAACTGTCTGTAATGACTTATCAAAAAATATTTCTTTTTCTTGATTAACAATTTCATCTTCATCTGGATAAACTAAACTCAATTTTAATAAACCTCTTTCTTCAGACACTTTTGATTTGTAGATAGAATCTTGAAGTAGTTTTTTTAAACTTTTATCTTGAAGAAAGTAAGTTTTTAATAGTTTACCGTCAAAATTATTAGTAAAACCATAAGGGATAGGTTTTTTAGGGTTATATCGTATTACTCTATTAGTAATATTATTTATAATATAAAAAGAGTTTAAATCATAGTATTTAATGTAATCGCTTATACTATCTTTTCTCCAATACCAAATAGAACCACCAAAAAGCGAATCCGATTTTTCTTTAACAATAATTGTTTTGGCAGAAATATTTGTTGTATCTGGATAGTCAAAATATTTAATTCGGTAATCCAAATCGTAGCTTATAGAAGTTCTATTATTAATATTAGAAAGAACTTTATTTAATTCCTCTTCGGGTGTTATATTTTCTTCTTTACAGTTCGTAAACAAAGTAAAAATAACAAAAACTAAAATAATTTTCAACTTTACTCTTTTATTTTTAAAATATTGCACAACGTGATTGTATAAGATTAATTGCGAGTTTTTAAGTACTAAATTTAGCAAATAAAAACCGAATAAAAATTCTCGTAAGCAATTAGTTTTATAAGATGTAACAACTGTACTTTATTGTTTTAGTCTTTCTATTATCATTGATGAAAAAAAGTTTACTCCTGTTTTAATACAACTTTCATCTACAGCAAAGTTTGGCGAATGAGGCATTGAAATTATTCCTTTTTCAAAATTTGAAGCGCCCAGCAAAAAATAGACTCCTGGAATTTTTCGCTGAAATAAAGAAAAATCATCACCACGACCATCAGGTATAGCCCCATAAAGTGGAAGAACGTGTTCATTTCCATAAATCTCACCAATACTAGACATCGTTTCTGAGGTTAATTGTTCATCATTAAGCACTAAAGCAGTTTCTTTATAAAATTTAATATCCAAAAATTGTGCAGAGTATCTAGATTTCTTAAGTTTCATTCTTAATTGATTTAATATCAACTCCAACTGAGTTTCCTTTTCAGCACTTAAATATGCTCTAACTGAAATCTCATTATCAGTTTCTTTAACAGCGATATTTGGATTAACCGTGAGATAGTCTTTAAATATTGTATTTGGATTTCCTAATCCTATATTTGGATCTAATAGATTTTTATTATCCCAGAATTTACTGTCAGGTAAAACATTTTGAAGATTCAAAAAAAGGGCTTTTGTATAGTCAATTATGTTTTTCTTACCCTTTGTATTTTCGAAAGTAATTTCAATTCCTTTATAATCTGCAAAAGGGTTCCTTGCCTTTGTGGTAATAATTCCTTCAGACATCGGTCCAATATGTAATGCGTATATTTCTTCTGGATCAATAAGATCAAACAAACCGTCATCAATCATAGCTTTTGCTCCTACCCAATTTTCTTCTGAAGGTTGAAATATAAAATAAACAGTTCCTCTAAGGTTTTCTTTTAAGCTTGTTAGTACTTTTGCTATTCCAAGTGCAATGGTTGTATGCACGTCGTGTCCACAAATATGTCTCACGCCTTTATTTTTTGATGAAAAATTGACTACATCTGAGTGGTTCGATTCAAGAGCATCAATATCAGCTCTCCAAGCAATTCGTTTTCCTTTTTTATTGGTTCTTAGAATTCCAACTACTCCATAACCTCCAATATGAGTATATACCTCTAAGCCCAATGATTTTAGATAAAATGCTATCTTCTTTGAGGTTCCTTCTTCTTCCTCTGCTAATTCAGGATAAGTGTGAAAATCTCTTCGGATTTTTACAAGACTATCAAACATAAGTTCAGTTCGTTGCTGAACCATTTTATGAAGAGCAATGTCTGTCGTTTTACTTTGTCCCAACATAAAAAATGGTAAGAACGTTAATTGTACAGCAAATACTATTTTGACAATTTTTTTATTTGAAATCATTTTTGAAATATTTTGTTTTACATTACAAAGATCTGATTCAATATTGAATTGTACCTGACACATATGTGACAATCTTATTTTTTTGCAATTTTATTTCGTATCCTACTCAATGATTGTCTTTCAATGCCTAGATATGAAGACAAATGAGTTAAACTTATTCTATTAATAAGGTCAGGGTTTCGATCTATGAAGTTTAAATACCTTTGTTCGGCATTCTCAAATAAAAAACTTTCAACTCGGTCAGTTTGAACTGTCAAAACATATTCTGCAGTTAGTCTACCATACTTTTCATTGTTCTTAAATTTTTTATAACCTTCCTGTATGTTTTCGTAAGACAATTCTATAATTATTGATGGTTCAAGACATTCCATAAAATACTTAGTTGGTTTTTGTCTTATGAAAGCAGGATAATCCGTTGCATATTGATTTTCCCTAACAAAACCCGTTGTTATTTTATTTCCTTTTTCATTTATATAATACCTCCTCAATAACCCTTCACACACGTAACCCATATTTCTTTGAATTTCTCCACTACTAAAAAAAAAATCTTTTTTATCAAACTCTTTTATAATTAATTGTGTGCGTAAAATTTCTAATTCCTCTAAGCTTGAATGTGGAAATAATTTGAGATATGATGCTATATATTGCTTAAACTCTTCTTTCATTCTGCATTTAGATTTTGTATAAGAATAGTAAGGTAAAAAATGTACTTACTTTCGGTTTAATACTTAGTCAAAAAATACAATTATACCGTTATTCTATATATGATTGTCAAATTATATGTTTGACTGACTTTTTTCAATATTTACCAACTAAGGGTTTAGCGCTTTAACTCTTATTATTTTATATCGTGAGCTAGTTTGCATATTCTTTTTTATCCTCTAAATATAACTTATAACGCTGGAATGTTTCATCTTCTAGTTTGTGGCTATTTTGTAAATTTAGCACTTAATTTTACAACTACAAGTGCAATATGTATAAAATTTAAAACGTAAAAACAAGACTAAAACTACGACTAATCACACTAAAGTACAATGACTTTAAAAAATAAAGGATATTTGACAAACTACTTGGATTCAGATGTGCTTCTTTCATCTCGTTTAAATCAAAATGTGCTTAAGTCCTTCCGCTATACTTATCCATAAAAAGTTATAAAATGATTTCTCTGGTTTGCGTTCAACTTCAATTTCAGTCGTCTTTAAAGCTTCATCAGAGTCGTCTTTAATAAACAAATTCCCAATAGCAGATAAAAATTTATTAATTTTTTGTCGCTTATTATTTCTATAAACATCAACTACTAAATTATCATATTGCAAAGCAAAATCACCTTTATTACTAACATCATTACCTGCAAAATTAAAATAAACTTTGTCTAAGGTTCCTTTTACAATAACATTAAGATAGGGCTTTGTAAAATACGATAATTTCTCAGTATTAAAATTTAAAATAGTACCTTTAATCTTAAAACCATCTGATACATCCAATGTGTTAAAACTCCAGTCAACATTTAACATAGATTCTTCCATAAATCTACATTGTACAGTTATCTTGGTATCAGATACTTTGCTTTTTTGAAAACCGCTTTGAAGATTTAAAACTGTCATATTAAAATCGGTAAAAGATAATTTACCAGGACCTTCTGTAAAATCTTTTTCTTCTTCGTATACCAACTTTGAATGGGTAATTTGGAGCGTGTCTACCTTTAAATCAAAAGATAGATCTCGTAATAGGCTGTTATATAATTTCTTTTTAGACAAATCATCTTCAGGCATTTTGCCTCGATAAATATTAGCATTTAGCGCATTAATATGTATCGCATTACTAGTATAGAAAAAAACATCATTTTTGAATCCCCAATCCATTTTTGAAAGTGCAATATCTGTCACAAAAACAGTATATAAATCGCTCTCTTTCGGAATTTGTTGCACAAATTCTTTTCTACTACATTTAGGAAGCAATTGAAAAGCCGCTATATTTAAGGACGAATCAGTAGCTATCATTTTATGCGAACTCACTTTATAAAAATCATTCACGTGATAAAATAAGCTATCACAAACTAGCGAATAGTTTTTATAGGTAAAAGGAATTTTCTCTTGTAACGTTTCTTCATTCAAAACGATGCCTTCTAATTTTAAATTAAGATTGCTAAACCCAGCTAAACTTTGTTTTGTAGTGTTGTTTTTCACTGTTAAAGTACCTTCGCTTAAAATAATATCAGATACCAATATTATTTTCTCAAAAGGCTGAATCACTTTAGCTTGAATACTTTTAGGGTCACTAATAACATTTTTAGTATTCTTATACAAAATAATTTTAGGTTGAATTACTACTAATTGTTTAGCTTTTATTTTATCACCAAATAAAATACCCCAAAGATTAAAATCAACCACTTCAATTTCAGATACTGTAGCGTAAATTCCTGTTTTTTGGTCTGTATTTTTAAGATTCGATTTTGGAACAACTGAAATGTGATGCATTTTTATGTTAGCATGCCACAAAGACAAATCAATATCCTCATAAGAAACTTGATAATCGGAATCATTTTTCTCGTTAATAATTTGAGGCAATTGAATTTCAATCCAAAGATTTATTCCAAAATTGAGTATACCTAGAGAAAGGATAATACCAAAAAAGAATAGAATTATTTTTTTTATACGTGTCATGATAATACATTACTTCATCTAAAATAGTCATTTTTAAGAAGAAAAGATAATAGTAAACGTATAAATGGGAGTTATTAAATTAAAAAACCTGTAAGACAGAATCTTACAGGTTTTAACTAATTCAGTTACATAAAAAATCTAACTTAGAGAAAAAAGAATCAAAACACTATCACTTTTACCAGATCCTTCTACAAAAATCATCAATTCTTCTAATTCTTCTTTTTTATTAGTTTTCATTAAAAAACTAGCTTCTTTACCATTTTCTGAAAATCGCATCAATTGTTCCAAATTTTTATTCTTTTTGTATTTTTTAGCAATAGTTTTCATGTCATTTCTAAGACTAACATTGGAAGTAGAAAAAACCTTTACAAATTCTATTTTCTTTAAGAAGTCTACAATTTTTGTCTCTTCTGAGTTACCTCCTTTTTCACTAATTTCAATATCTGAAAACAAGTTTTTATGGACAACAAAAGAAGAAACTTCTTTATTATTTTCAAATTTTTTAAAGGATTGTGCAAAGATGATACTGCTACAAAATACAAATACTAAGGTGTACAAAAAGTTTTTCATAAGGATTCGTTTTATTGTTAATGATAAATTTAAGACGACCTACTCAACAATTTGTAACAAAAAAAACGACTTTTAGTCGTTTTTAATAATATATAGCTTTTTCTACTATTTTTTTACTACTATTTTTTTATGAATAGATTGATTCCCATTAGAAACTTTTACAAGATACATACCAGAAGCTAAATCAATAGTGAATCGAGATTCATTTTCAAAAACATATTCCTTTATCAATTGTCCAGATAAATTATAAATTCCCGCTTTGGCACTACCTTCAATACCAGAAAAAATCAAATAATCAGTGGTTGGATTTGGATAAACTTTAATAGAATTCGCTGCAAAATTCTCATTCGATAAAGAAAAAGACCAGGGTTGACCAAAATTGGCTCCAAAAATATAATCAGCCAAAAGAGGATAATCTATAAAAGGATTTCTATTCACTTGCCAAGTATAAATGTAATTATTACGATGCATTTCAAAATCATCTGCTGGATCTTGCGTATTCCAAGCTAATAAAGAAGCTAAATCACCCATTTGACCAGCAATAGCATCAGATGGATCTCCATTTACTAAATTAAGACCATTATAACGAACAGCCATATAGAACAAACCTCTAGCTACATCACCATGCCAACTTCCTTGGCTTCCCACTGGCCCATCATAATCCACACCATAATCCCTATTACTTCGAGTAGAGTTTTCAGCTCCATCTTCTGCTCTAATATGATGAGCATCACCATGCCCAGCCATAATATCATTAGCATCAGTTGGCAACCATACATTTATACCATCAGCTGTGGAAGAAGTACCACTTGAAAAACCACCTCGAGACTGTGGAAATATATGCTCTCTATTCCAAACACCTATGTTACTAGAACCAGTTTGATAATCTATTATAGGCTTAGGTGTTTCTACATACATTTGCCAAACCTGATTAGAATTCTCAGGATTTTTATCCGATTCTTTTAAAATATATTCAATATCACCATAATTATGGGCGTGAACCGTATTAGGATCAGCAATAATATCTTGTAAAGCTTGTTTTAAAGCTGCACCAGATAAACCTTCTAAAGAATCGTAATAACCAGCTGGTGTTGTTGGTGTAACGATTCCATATGTAGGGTTTAAAGGAGTACCGTAAGCTTGAACCACATAATCATTATCATAAACTCTTATAATAACATTATCATTGGCAGAAGAATAGCCAAAAGGTAAGGCTTGAACATCAATAAGCATTTCTTCGTCACCTTCATCTGTACTATCATCTGTAAGAGTTACAAACGTTTGCCCAGTAGTTTGTCCAACTGGAATAGAAACAGTAAAACCTCCAGTAATATCATTAGCCATAAAGGTACCATTTGCAGTGGTAAAATTAACAACCAAGGTCTGGTTAGTTACAGGAGTATCGGTAGTAAACACTATATTAAAACTATCTCCTTCTGTATAACTAGCTTGAGAAGTAGAAACTGTTACATAATTAATTACAACTCCACTGCCATCATTATTAACTCCTGGAGTGGGAGCTTTTGACTCATAAGTACCATCATTTTTTCTTTGTACTGACTTTGCAACTGTACTCCCTGTGCAAACAGTAAGTCCTAAAATAGTCATTAAATTTGAAGGTTGAGTAGTTGTTGAATTAGAATAAGCCAAAGCATCAATTAAATTTGTAGTAGTTGCTAAAGTTCCAGTAGAAGTGGATGTGTCATATGGAAAATCACTAGGATTAGCTTGATACAAACCAACAACATCAGGACCATTTTGAATTGCACCATTAAAGAAAACACCCATAGGTGAAGGATTTACTGCACTATTCCCAAAATGAGCAATTCCATTAATATCTGTTGTATAACCATCTAAATCAAAAGTAAAATAACTAGAAGAATTAGTTTCATTAAAAAAAACTAAAACATAACCGTCTAAAGGGAAATTTGGATTAGTAGATTTTAATTCTATAAATTCTAGTTGATCTGAACCTGCTGTATCTGCATCAATTTCATTGATAAAAATTTGCGAAGAACAAATAGAAGCAGTTAAAAGACTAAATAGTAAAAGTAATTTTTGAGGCATCATAATTCTTTTTTTACAAAGGTAACTATTATGATCTTACTAACATTACCTTAAAATATTGATTTTATTAACATTACCTACTTTAAAAAAAGATTTGTAAAAATATATTGACATTTTCTTATGAAAAAATCATAAATGACGCAACTTTTCACTAAAATTGTAATCTTATTATAAAAATGCTTTGAAAATTAAAGGTTTAGTTTTACTATTATTTTCGTGCCTCAGTTTTTCTCAACATAATTCAACCATTACTGTTAGAGTAAATCAAGAGGAGAAAACCCTTATGGTACAGCAGGAGTTGAATTATGTAAATACTAGTAATAGTACTATTAATTCTATAATTTTAAACGATTGGAATCATGCTTTTTCTTCAAAAAACTCCAATTTAGCCAAACGTTTTTCTGATGAATATGTAAGAGCTTTTCATCTCGCAAAAGAAGAAGATAGAGGGTATACTGAAATTAAAAATGTAGTCGATGAAAACTTTAAAATCCTAGAATGGGAAAGAGACAAAGACAATATTGATATTGTAATTTTAAATTTAGCCCAACCACTTACGCCAAATAGAAGTACAAAAATAACCCTATTCTATACTCTAAAAATTCCAAATGATAGATTTACCAAATATGGTTTTAATAACGATGGAAAGCTGTACTTAAAAAACTGGTTCTTAGCTCCTGCTCGTTTTGAAAACATGCAATTTGTAAAATATAGTAATGAAAATTTAGACGATATTTCAAATGCACCTACAGACTATACTGTAAAATTTGAAATTCCAAAAGGACATTTTATAGTTTCCGATTTAAATTCTGAAAACTCAAACACTACAAATGCTAGTTTTGATACTTATACCTTTACTGGAAAAAAAAGGTTAGACATAACTTTTTGTATAACTCCAAAAAAAGAGTTCACCAGTTATAAAAATGATCTAATTGAAGTAAGTACAAATCTAGAATCAAAACTAGAAGATATTGATAAAGCAATCATTATTGACAAAATAACGCATTTTATAAAAGAGAAAATAGGAACTAGTAAAACTGAAAAAATAATTGTTTCCAAAGAAGACTATGATCGTCAACCTTTCTATGGATTAAATCAGCTTCCTTCCTTTTTAAGTCCTTTCTCAGACGAATTTATGTTTGAATTAATGTTTTTAAAAACCTACACAAACAATTTTTTAAAAAACACATTACAACTTAACCCAAGAAAAGACCAATGGATACAAGATGCAATTCAGGTTTTTGTAATGATGCAATATATGGACGAATTTCATCCTGACATGAAAATGACTGGAAATTTAGCCAAGCTTAAACTGTTAAGATCCTATCATTTTATTAATTTAGACTTTAATCAACAATATAACTACCTATATATGTTGATGGCTAGAAAAAATTTAGATCAACCTTTAAGTACATCAAAAAACAAATTAATCAAATTTAATGAACAAATAGCCAATAAATACAAAGCTGGTCTTAGTCTAAGATACTTAGATAGTTATTTGGATAATGATGTTGTTGAAAATACTATAAAGGAATTCATCATTTTAAATCAAAATTACCAAACGAATCATATTGATTTTGAGATGATTTTAAAAAACAAAACGTCAAAAAATATAGATTGGTTTTTTAATACAATAATAAATAGCAGAGATTTAATTGATTTTAAAATAGCTAAAGTTTCTAAAACAGAAGATGAAGTTATTTTAAGGATAAAAAACAAAACAAAAACAAATGTTCCTATTTCAGTTTACCAATTAAAAAAAGATAGTATCATTTCAAAAGAATGGGTTGAAAATATAAAAACTGATACTACATTAGTATTCTCAAGGAATGAAGCCACAAAATTTGTTTTAAATTACAACAACGAAGTTCCAGAATATAATTTACGAAATAACTGGAAATCTTTAAAAGGTTTTTTCTTTAATCATAGACCTTTAAAATTTAATTTTTACAAAGATCTAGAGGAACCAAATTACAATCAAATATTTTATATGCCAGAATTTGAATATAATCTTTATGATGGTATTTCTTTAGGCGTCAGATTGAATAATAGATCCATGTTAAACAAGCCTTTTAATTTTAGCATAGCTCCATTTTATTCAACAAATACTGGAACAATAATTGGTAATTTTTCAGCTTCAGTAGATGATTATATTAGAGATGATAGTAAACTATACAGAATTATTTATGGTCTAACTGGAAATCAATCTCATTATGCTCCAAATGCAAAATATACTCGAATTATTCCATCCATTCAATTTATTTTTAGAGATAGAGATTTTAGGACAAATAAAAAAGAATACATACAAATTAAACAATTTTTTATTGATAAAGAAATTCCAATAAACTCATCTTTAAATAATAATGATGCTAAGCTTTCCGTTTTTAGTGCAGCTTATACTAATTCTCAATCAGAAATTACAAAAGTGTTTAACATATCTAATCAAGTACAAATTTCTAATTCTTTTGGAAATATAACCACTGAAATTAATTACAGAAAATTATTTGAAAACAATAGACAACTTAGTTTACGCTTCTTTGCTGGAAAATTCATATATTCTAATACTACTAATAACTCACATCGTTTTGGATTAGAAAAGCCTGTAGATTTAACTTTTCAAACTAATTTATTAGGAAGAAGCGAATCGGTTGGTTTATTCAGTCAACAATTTGTTTATTCAGAAGGTGGTTTCAAATCAAAACTTGACACTCGTTTTGCAAATAATTGGATGACCACAATAAATGGATCTTTAAACATTTGGAATTGGGTTCAGATATATGGAGATGTTGGTCTATTAAAAAATCATTTTGAACCTACTAAATTCCTATATGATTCTGGTATTCATTTAAACTTAGTTCCAGACTATTTTGAATTATTTTTACCCGTTCAATCTTCAAATGGTTTTGAATTAAATGATAAAAATTACGGACAAAAAATAAGATTTATAATTACTATAAGTCCAAAAACTTTAGTTTCATTATTTACTAGAAAATGGTTTTAAGCAATTATTAGCCTGTTTTTTGAATAATCATCAATAAAACCACTTTAAAAACCCTAATAAATACAGTATTTATATTAAATACAATGTATTTGTAATAATTATTAATATTTCAACAAGAACCCTCTTGCTTTTTTACTACCATTTAACTATATTTGTAGCAACTTCAAAATTAGCTATATGAGTAATCCTGTAACAAAAGAAACTTTATCTTTTCAAGATTTTAAAACTGAAGTCCTAAAAGACTACAAAACCGCTATAATCAGTAGAGAATGTAGCTTATTAGGAAGAAGAGAAGTTCTTACCGGTAAAGCAAAGTTTGGTATTTTTGGTGATGGAAAAGAAGTACCTCAGCTTGCTATGGCTAAGGCTTTTAAAAACGGAGATTTTAGATCAGGTTATTACCGTGACCAAACATTCATGATGGCAATTGATGAGTTGACAATAGAACAGTTTTTTGCTGGACTATACGGTCATACAGATATTGATTTTGATCCGATGAGTGCAGGTCGTCAAATGGGAGGTCATTTTGCAACACATAGCCTAGATAAAAACGGAGAATGGAAAAACCTAACACAGCAAAAAAATTCAAGTGCTGATATTTCTCCAACAGCTGGTCAAATGCCCCGTTTATTAGGTTTGGCTCAGGCTTCAAAAATATTTAGAAATGTAAAAAAATTAGAAAATCATTCTCAATTCTCTATAAAAGGAAATGAAGTTGCTTGGGGTACGATTGGAAATGCATCTACATCAGAAGGATTATTTTTTGAAACTATAAATGCTGCTGGAGTATTACAAGTTCCTATGGTTATGAGTGTTTGGGATGATGAATACGGAATTTCTGTACATGCAAAATACCAAACTACTAAAGAGAATATTTCAGAAATATTAAAAGGTTTTCAAAGAGACGAAGACGATAATGGTTATGAAATCCTTAGGGTTAAAGGTTGGGACTACCCTACTCTAGTAGATACATATGAAAAAGCTTCTCGAATTGCTCGTGAAGAACATGTGCCTGTTTTAATTCACGTTGACGAATTAACACAACCACAAGGTCATTCCACATCAGGAAGTCATGAACGCTATAAAAGTAAAGAACGTTTAGAATGGGAGAAAGAGTTTGATTGTATTGAACAAATGAAACTTTGGATGATTAGCAATAACATTGCAACAGAAGAAGAAATAAATGAAATAAATACTCTTTCAAGAAAAGAAGTTCTTGAAGGAAAAAAAGTTGCTTGGGCAGCTTATAATAATCCAATATTAAGAGAAGTAAAAGATCTAGTAAGTGTTTTACAAAATATTGCGACATCTAGTCCTAATAAAGTTTTCATTGAAAAACAAGCAAACGATCTAACTTCAATTAAAGAACCTATTAGAAAAGACATTCTTACAACAGCAAGAAAAGTATTACGTTTGGTTATAAAAGAAGAAGGAAAATCATTATTAGCAAATTGGATTACCTCTTATACTGAAAAAATTCAGCCAAAATTTAGTTCTCACTTATTTTCGCAATCCGATAAAAATGTTTTTTCAGTTAAAGAAGTAAAACCTACTTATGACGATTCAAATGAAGATGTAGATGCTCGTTTAATTTTAAGAGATAATTTTGATTATATTTTCTCTAAACATCCTGAAACTGTAATTTTTGGTGAAGACACTGGAAATATAGGTGATGTAAACCAAGGCTTAGAAGGCATGCAAGAAAAATACGGTGAACTTCGAGTAGCTGATACAGGAATTCGAGAAGCAACAATTCTTGGACAAGGAATAGGAATGGCAATGAGAGGATTAAGACCTATTGCAGAAATTCAATATCTTGACTATTTATTATATGCCATTCAAATAATGAGCGATGACTTAGCGACTCTACAATACAGAACTCATGGGAAACAAAAAGCTCCATTAATCATTAGAACTCGTGGTCATCGCTTAGAAGGAATTTGGCATGCTGGTTCACCAATGGGAATGATTATTAATGCTATTAGAGGAATTCATGTATTAGTTCCAAGAAACATGACTAAAGCAGCTGGCTTTTACAATACTTTATTAGAAACAGACGAACCTGCTCTATTAATAGAATGCTTGAACGGATACCGTTTAAAAGAAAAAAAACCAACTAATATTGGTGAATTCAAAACACCAATCGGAGTGGTTGAAACCATAAAAGAAGGTTCTGACATAACTATCGTTTCTTATGGCTCTACTTTACGTTTAATAGAACAAGCAGCTAAAGAATTATTAGAAATAGGTATTGATGTAGAAATTATAGACACTCAATCTTTATTACCATTCGATATTAATCACGATATTGTAAAAAGCTTAGCCAAAACAAATCGTTTATTAGTAATTGACGAGGATATACCTGGAGGAGCAAGTGCCTATATCTTGCAAGAAATACTTGAAACTCAAAAAGGATTCTATCATTTAGATAGTGAACCGCAAACACTAACAGCGCAAGCACACAGAACCGCATATGGTACTGATGGAGATTATTTTTCAAAACCTAGTACCGAAGATATTTACGAAAAAATATACGAAATCATGAACGAAAGTAATCCTTCAAAATATCCAAGTTTATATTAAAAATTTAAAAAAGGAGATTTAAATAAATGAATCTCCTTTTTTATTCCCAACAAATTAAATTGTTTTCAAAACCTCTATCAAATAGTCAATTTCATCTTTAGTATTCAAATGACTAAATGAAATTCTTATGTTTGGTTTTTGTTGCTCTTCTAAAGTCAAAAATTCAGCTAACACATGAGATGGTTTACTACTACCGCTTTGACAGGCACTTCCTCTTGAAACTGCAATTCCTTTCATATCCAAAGTAAATAATAGCATTGCTGTTTTACTAGTATCAAAAGGTAAAACCACATTCATTATATTATAAAAAGCCTGTTTACCAATAATTTTCACATCTGGAAAAACCTTTATTAATTGAGATATACAATATTCTTTTAAATCTGTTATATACTTTTTCTCCTCCTCTAAATGAACATAAGACAACTCTAAAGCTTTTGCCATACCAGCTATCTGATGAACTGCCTCAGTACCTGCTCTGAAACCTTTTTCTTGTTCTCCACCGTACAATAATGGCTGCAAAACAGTTCCTTTTTTAATATAAGCAAATCCAATACCTTTTGGACCATGAAATTTATGAGCTGTTCCAACCATAAAATCAATAGCTAATTCCTGTAAGTTAAAAGACAACTTACCAATGGCCTGCACAGCATCACAATGAAAATAGGCCTTTTTTTTGAAGCAAAACTCACCTACTTTTGCTATATCCAAAATCTCACCTGATTCATTATTTACATGCATTAATGAAACCAACGATATAACTGATTCATCTAATAATTCATCTATTAATGAAATATCCAAAACACCATCATCCAATACAGGTAAATAATCTACTTTAATATTATATTCTCGTTCTAAAACTAATATCGTGTGCAAGGTTGCATGATGCTCAATTTTCGAAGTAATAATTCTCTTAACTCCAAGATCTTTTACTGCACTTCTTAAAATCCAGTTTGTAGCTTCAGTAGCACTAGAGGTAAATATGATTTCAGAAGCCATTGCGCCTAACTCCTTAGCAATACTCTTTCTAGATGATTCCAAAATATTTTTCGAATTTCTACCAAAACTATGCGAAGATGAAGGATTTCCAAAATTTTCCATTAAAACAGAAGACATTGTATTTACAACTTCCGCTCTTAAAGGGGTAGTTGCAGCATTATCTAAATATACTTTTCTCATAAAAAAAATCTTAGCACAAAGATAACAAACTCAAAAGAGATTTCTCTTAGGTAAAGCTTTTTTAAAACAAACCCACATTTTACTGAAACATATTCACGAATAAAACAATAACTTATGTTAATCTCAATCATCATTTAACTAGTAAAAACTTGTTTTTAAATACTTAAAAATAAAATATTTAACACTAATTAACTTTAACAATTTCGGCAAAAAAATTGTAAACTATTTTCAAATACACAACCTACTTTTACATTAAGTTCATTAAAATATTTAAAAATAACTACTAAAGTGTTTACATACTAGCACAAAAAAAAATGTATGTAGTCGTATTAACGTTCAAGACTAAATGGAACAAAAAAAGCCTCAAAAAAATGAAAAACTTTACTCTTCTATCATTAATAATAACAATTGGATTTTGCACAACTGGTTTCTCACAGTGTAATGACGGGACGATAACTGGCTATTTCACTCTTATTTTAGGGCAAACAACAAGTTTCACTGCAACTCCAAATGCTCAATGTGACAATTGTTATGATTGGGATATCAACAATCATTGCTCTTCCTCAGACAACCAAACAATAGGAACACTTAAAATCGTAGGTAATGATATGGAAAAAACACTACTTATTGAACCAACAGCAGTTGGTACATTTTCTATTCATTTATCATATATAGATGAAAAAGGATACCATACAGCAAGCTTTATGGGAAATGTAGTAAATAATCCAAACGAAATTACTTTAAAAGAAAATACTGTTACATATGTAAGGGATAAAAAGAAATAGCAAACAAATAAACAACTATAAATAAATTTTCTTGTTACTAACGACTTACTAATCAAAAATTAGGAGTCGTTTTTTTTAAATCTATTTTACCTTTAATTTACTAAAAATTTAAATTACAAACTACACTAATTCCTTTTAAAGCCCTTCAAAAACATTAAACAAAAACATATTAATTTAACATATAAACAACTACAAAATACACTTAATCTGCAAAAAACAACATTTAAACTGTATTTTTTAACATTTTAATTAAAATATTAAAAAATATATTATTACATTTATAAAAAAGAAAAAACAGCTAAAAGTGTATTTATACTAGCACATTAAATTTGTATGAGGTCATATTAACGTTCAAGACCAAATGGAACACATTAAGCCCCAAGAAAATGAAAAAAATCACCTTAACATTAGTATTAGCAATTGGATATTGCTTTACCGGTTTCTCTCAGTCAAATAATGGAAAAATATCAGGCTATTTTACTATTATTCTAGGGCAAACTTCAACCTTTTCAATAAATAGCTACGAAGAGTTAAATTCATATGAATGGGAAGTTAATAACAACTTAACAAATAGTAAGAATAAAAAAAGTCTTGGAACATTAAACATAGTAGGAAATAGCAATGAAAAAATTTTAACTGTTGAACCTACAACATTAGGTGTTTTTTCTGTACAAGTCGTTTATACTGATAAAAAAGGATACCATACAGCAAGTTTTATAGGCAATGTAGTAAGTCCTAGCGAAATAACAACTGAAAGTTCTTTAACCTCTTTAGATGAATCCAAAAAACAGAAATAATATTTTTTTTATAATAAAAAAACAGAGACTATAAAATCTCTGTTTTTTTTGCATGTATATAATTTAGAAACTAAGATACATCTATAGTAGTAGCTTCTGCGATTTTCTTATAAGTTCCATTCACTAATTTTTCTCTAATTGCCTCAAATGCAGCTAAAGTTTCATCAATATCAGATAAAGTATGAGAAGCAGTAGGAATCATTCTTAATAAAATAATACCTTTTGGTATAACAGGGTAAACTACAATAGAAAGGAAAATATTGTAATTCTCTCTCAAATCATTAACCATCACCATTGCTTCTGGAATAGACCCCTCAAGATAAACAGGAGTAACACATGTATTTGTATCACCAATATTAAATCCTTTATCTTTCAATCCATTTTGCAATGCATTTACATTCTCCCAAAGTTTATCTTTTAAACTTGGATTATCTCTTAATAATTGTAAACGCTTTAAAGCACCTACAGTTTGAATCATCGGCAATGATTTAGCAAACATTTGAGAGCGTAAATTATATTTTAAATAATCAATTATATCTTTATCTCCAGCTAAAAAAGCACCAATACTTGCCATAGACTTAGCAAAAGTAGAAAAATACACATCAATACCATCTTGACATTCTTGCTCTTCTCCCGCACCAGCTCCCGTTTTTCCCAAAGTACCAAAACCATGTGCATCATCAACAAGCAAACGGAAATTGTACTTTTCTTTCATAGCAATAATCTCTTTTAATTTACCTTGTTGTCCTCTCATTCCAAAAACACCTTCAGTGATAAATAATATCCCACCACCAGTCTCCGTAGCCATTTTAGTTGCACGTTGAAGGTTTTTCTCCATGCTTTCTAAATCATTATGTTTATATGTAAAACGTTTACCCATATGCAAACGAACACCATCTATAATACAAGCATGAGCATCTACATCATATACAATAATATCATTTTTAGTCACCAATGCATCAATAGCTGACATGATTCCTTGGTATCCAAAATTCAATAAATAAGCGGCTTCTTTTTTAACGAAAGTAGCTAATTCTCTTTCTAACTGTTCGTGAACATCTGTATGACCACTCATCATACGAGCTCCCATTGGATACGCAGCTCCATATTGAGCAGCAGCTTCAGCATCAACTTTTCTTACTTCTGGATGGTTTGCTAAACCTAAATAATCATTTAAACTCCAATTTAAAATTTCTTTCCCATGAAATTTCATTCTTGGTCCTAATTCTCCTTCTAATTTAGGAAAAACATAATATCCTTCTGCTTGTGAAGCCCATTTCCCTAGAGGTCCTTTATTATTTTGAATTCTTTCAAATAAATCTTTTACCATAATATTTTTCATTTTGAAAACTTGGCAAAAATAAGAATTAAAATGAGTTTTTTTAGCATAATACCTAAGTAATATTAAAAATCATTTTTTTTCCATATATTTTTTCAAAGTTTTAGTTTACAAAAATAAATAAAAAAATAAGGTTGAAATCTAAAAAATTAAATTACATTTGCACCCGAACGCACAGAAATGTGGTTACACGTTCAACATAAAAGTCGATCGCTCCAGATCGGCTTTTATACTTTATAGATTTTTTTTAAAACTAATTAAACCAAGATTCAACCATCTTAACTTCTAACTTTGAATCATTTCTATGAGTAAATTCATTACTATTTGAATGATACAAATAATCCATTTTAAACTCCTTATGGTGTAATGCTAATTCTTTAATACTATTACATACATACTCTATCTCTTCGTTAGTTGTAGTAGGATGAATTGACATTCTTATCCATCCAGGTTTTTTCTCTAGATCACCAGCAGAAATTTGGCAAACAATAGAATTCGACGTTTCTTGATCTACGTGAAGTAAGTAATGTCCATAAGTACCCGCACAACTACAGCCACCTCTAGTTTGTATTCCAAATTTATCATTTAATAATTTTACTCCTAAATTGTAATGCAAATCATTAATGTAAAATGAAAACACACCCAATCTATCTTGATGTTGTGGAGCTAAAATATTAATATTTTCTACTTCTCCTAAAGAATTAAAAATTATTTCAGTCAATTCATGCTCTCTATCTAATATATTCTGAATTCCCATTTCTTCTTTTAATTGGATAGCTAATGCAGCTTTAATAACTTGTAAAAAGCCAGGAGTACCTCCATCCTCTCTATCTTCAATATTATCAATATATTGATGATCTCCCCATGGATTAGTCCATCTCACTGTTCCACCACCTGGACAATCAGGAACATTATTCTTATATAGGTTTTTATTAAAAACCATAACACCA
Source organism: Flavobacterium jejuense (assembly GCF_006491595.2). GTDB lineage: Bacteria > Bacteroidota > Bacteroidia > Flavobacteriales > Flavobacteriaceae > Flavobacterium > Flavobacterium jejuense. Next base: position 1,128 of record NZ_VEVQ02000001.1, on the reverse strand, counting down.
CAAGTACCAGGACCTCCTAAAAATTTATGTGGTGAAAAGAAAATAGCATCTAAATAAGCTTCTTGATCATTTTCTGGATGCATATCAATTTCAACATAAGGACCAGAACATGCAAAATCAACAAAACAAACACCATTGTTTTGGTGCATTAATTTAGCAACTTCATGATAAGGTGTTTTTATTCCTGTTACATTTGAACAAGATGTTATAGAAGCAATCTTAAAACTTCTATCTTTATATTTTTCAAGTAATCCCTTTAAATTTTCCAAACAAAACAATCCATCTGCATTAGCTGGAACAACTACTACATCTGCAATAGTTTCCAACCAAGAAGTTTGATTAGAATGATGCTCCATATGAGAAATAAAGACAATTGGCTTTAATTCCTTAGGAAATTGAGTGTAATTTTTTAAATTTTCAGCTATTCTAAAACCAAGAATTCGTTGTAATTTATTCACAACACCAGTCATCCCTGTACCATCAGTTATTAAAATATCATTACTATTAGCATTTACATGTCGTTTTATAATATATCTAGCTTTATGATAAGCCATAGTCATAGCAGTACCAGAAATTGTAGTTTCTGTATGTGTATTTGCTACAAATGGGCCAAACTCATTAATTAATTTTTCTTCAATTGGTCTATACAAACGACCACTCGCAGTCCAATCTGTATAAATAATTTTTTTTTCTCCATATGGTGAAGAAAAAGTTTGGTTAATACCTATAATATTATCTCTAAATTTTTTAAAATACAATTCTAATGCTGTAGCAGATTTAATATTTATCATAACATTTCATTTTACCACAAAGATACATTTTTAAAATATTAATTGTAATCTATACATATAATTAAGAAAATAAAAAAAGCTCCGAAATATATCGGAGCTTTTAAAATATATATTAAATTTTTATTACTCTTTAATAACTTTAATTACTTGTTGCTCTCCATCAATAGCTATATTAACAATATAAGCACCACTGTTTAATTGCGACATATTAACTTTTACAGAAGTCGAATTCACTTCTTTAGATAATACTTCTTGACCTAATAAATTAAAGATACTAATAGAAGTTATATCTGAAGTATACTCCAAATTAAGCATATCTTTAACTGGGTTAGGATAA